>NZ_CP101456.1:2037545-2716726 GCF_024362485.1 Natronobeatus ordinarius
CGTTGCGGCGCTCACGATCGCGTCGGCCGTCAGCGCGTACGTATTCGGCGTTCGAACGCGGGCCCGTTCGATCCGGTCGTCGACGCACACCTCGGCCTGGATCGTCGGCCGCCCCGTTTCCCGTTCGGCCTCGTCCGGCCCCTCGGCGACCGCGTCGACGAGCCGCTCGAGGCCGCGTCTGACCGGGCGGGTGGCGAGGACGGGCTCGAACGGGCGGCCGACGGCCATCGTCCGGATCAGCGGCCAGGGGAGGTCGATGTAGGTCGCGATCGTCCCGATGCCGGTGCTGTGGTAGGCGGTGACGACGTCGCCGAGGGGGACCGCGACGGTCGCCGTCGGTCCCGAGCCGAAGTCGAACGCGCGGGTGTCGGCCGCCGTCGGCACGCGCAGCAGCTTCCCGTTCCGGCGGATCACGCCACCGTCGCCAACGTTCCGAAGGCCCGTCCGGAGCGTTCCTGCCGTGAGCGAGCCCCAGCCACTGATCCCGACCGCGAGGCTCTCAGCCGACGGGAACGTCTCGTGGAGGAAGGCGGCCAGACAGTCCGAGGGCGTGACGTCGAAGCCGACGCCCGGCAGGAGCGTCACCCCTGCTTCGGTGGCCGCCTCGTCGAGTCTCGCCAGGGCGGCGAGCACGTCCACCTCGCCCGTGACGTCGAGATAGTCCGTCCCGGCCTCGAGACACGCCTCGACCATCGGCGAAGCGGTGTCGACGAACGGCCCGGCGCAGTTGCACACGGCGTCGAAGTCGCCGACGTGCTCGTCCGCGTCCTCGAGGTCGAACGCCCGCCACTCGAGGCCGAGTTCGTCGGCCTGGTCACGAACTCGGTCCCGGTTCCGGCCCGCGAGGACGGGTGCGCCACCCCTCGAGACCGCTTCCCGCGCGACCAGGCGGCCGGTGTAGCCGTACGAGCCGTAGACCAGAAGGTCGTCCATGGAACACCGTTCGACTGTCACGACCGAAAACGTTCCTGACTCGTCCGCACGAGCGCTCGCGCCGTTCCCGAGGCGACGACCCACGCTCGAGCGCCCCTACCGACCGACCCGCTTTCGAACCTGCACCCTGATCGGCAGCCCGAACGCGCCAGCCAGGGGGAGGACGACGAAAGCGACGAGGTCGGTCGGGAGCGACGCGTAGCCGACCACGCCGGCCACGAGCGCGACCAGCGGGGCACAGACAGCGACCACGTAGCCGTACGACGGCGCCCAGCCCGGGAGCTGGCGGGTTCGGTAGACGATCACGCCGAACAGAAGCGGCAAGAGGACGATCCCGGTGAGCAGCGGACCGCCGCCGGCGAAACTCGTCGCCCCGAGCGCGAGCGCGATCACGATCGTCTCGTCGAAGGTGATCGGCCCCCACGTGTCCCGCCGCCAGAGGAGGCGTGCGCTGAGCACGAGGAGCAACGACGTGGCGACGGCACCCGCGAGGACGACGTACCACGCAAGCGGCGACAGCGGCAACGCCACGGGTTCGGCGGTCGCGACGAACTCCGCCGGCACGTCGATGCCGTAACGGCTCTCCGACAGCACCGCCCAAATGGCCGCCGGGGCGACGCCGACAGCGGCGAGCTCGGCGCCGAGCGTCCGCAGCGAGGCCGCGTTCTCCAGCCCGAAGTGAACGAGCCCAGTGAGGTAAGTCAGCGCCGCGAGCCAGATCAGCGGCCACGCGAAGTTCTTGCCGTGCCACCACTGGACGAACGCCTCGAGCGAGGTGCGCCCACCGGCCGACGACGACCGGCGTTCGCTCGTCGCGGTGCTCGCCGTTCGAGTCGCGCGACCGTCACCCGTCGCCGTCCCCGTTGCGGTACGCGACGACGTGGACGTCCCCGTTGCGGTACGCGACGACGTGGCTGTTCCCGTTGCCCCGGCCGCGTGTGCTTCCGAGGCAGTGTCTCTCGAACTCGACGCGCCAGCCGAACTCGCATCGCGCGTGGCACTCGAGCGCGACTGGCTGCTCGTGGCCTCCGTGGTCCGTGAGTCGGTGCCCGCCCGTTCGCTCGTCGACGTCGACGTCGACGTCGACCGATCGGTTACTGCGTCGTCTTCGTCGGTCGGCTCGCGTCGCCAGAGGTCGGCCGACGGGAGCCCGGAGGTCCGTTTCGAGACGTACGCTGCGTGGCCGAGTCGGTCGTACGCCTGGCGCTCGACCGGATCGCCCAAGATGTCGTAGGCCTTCTTGAGAACGGTAAACTGGGCCTGTGCGCGATCGTCGTCGTTGAGATCGGGATGATAGATACGGACCTGCGTTCGAAACGCCTCCTTGATTTCCTCCTGGGTGGCGTCCGGGGGAACGTCGAGCAGGTCGTAGAAGTCATCTGTCATAATGGTCGTCGAGCGCGTCGTCTTGCCCGGAAGTACGCATACGGGGACTATAATTTCAATGTTTCCGATGACTCGTGGGGCCGTGTCACCCTCGAGAGACGACCGCGGTCAGGGGAAGTCCTCGAGTGAGGTCTGTCCGCTGACTCGCTCCTCTCGGTTCCGGTCGACCGTCGTCCCATTCCTATTCGGGGTCGTTTCGCCCGACGTGACGTCCGACCAGCCGTCCAGCCGGCTCTGATCGGCCGCATCGAACTCGAGGTTGGCGAGCCGAACGCCGAGTTTCCGCACACGACGGGTGGCGAACTCCTCGAAGAGCTCGAGCGCGAGCTCCGTGACGAGGTCGGGGTCGTCGACGGGGCCGGAGAGCGACCGTTCGCGCGTGTGCACGTCGTACGGCGGCGTGACGGCTTTCACCCCGACGGTCCGGTAGAGGGCGCCCTCTCGACGCGCCCGGTCGGCGACCGCGGCGGCGAGCGTCTCGACCCGCTCGCGTTTCGGGCCTGGCTCCTCGACGGCTGCGTCGAACGCCGACTCACGCGAGAAGCTCTTCGGTCGGCCCCTCGGCTCGACTTGCCGATCGTCCTCGCCGCGGGCGCGGTCGTACAGCTCCCGGCCCCGCTCACCGAATCGTTCTGTGAGCTGTCGCGGATCGGCGTCGGCGACGTCGGCCGCCGTCTCGAGGCCCATCCCCCGAAGCTCGCGGGCGGTGACGGGACCGACGCCGTGGAGCAGTTCGACCTCGAGGGGCGCCAGGAACGACCGAACCTCCCCCGGCCGAACGACGGTGAGGCCGTCTGGCTTCTCGAAGTCGCTCGCGATCTTCGCCGCGCTCATCGTTGGCGCGACGCCGACGCTCACGGTGACGCCGACCTCGCGGCGGATGCGGTCTTTGACGTGGCGGGCGAAGCCGTCGGCGACCGTCCACGCCGTTCGCTCGGTGACGTCGAGGTAGGCCTCGTCGATGCTCACCTCGCGGACGACGTCGGCGCAGTCGTGGAGAATCTCCCTGACCCCGGCCGCGACGTCCTTGTAATACTCTCTGTCGACGGGCCGGTAGTGGCCGGTCTCCTCGAGCGTGAGATCGGGGTCGTCCGCGACGTCGACGCGACGAGGCAGCCGCTCGAGCGCCTGCGAGATCGGCTGGGCGCTCTCGACGCCGAATTCGCGGGCCTCGTAGCTCGCCGTGGCGACCGCGCCGACCGTCTCGCCGGGTTCGTACCCCATGCCGACGACGACGGGCTCACCCTCGAGGTCGGGCTCGCGGAGGCGCTCACAGGAGGCGTAGAAGCAGTCGGCGTCGACGTGGAGGACGATGCGATCCTCGCCGTCCTCACGGTCGACGCCCGGGAGCTGTGGCCCGTCAGACATACGCTACTCGAGGCTTCGTGCGAGCGGACGTGAACGTTGCGTCCGAGCCGTCCGCGCAGTGAGATCGCGCTGCCGGGCACCGACCAGTCGTTCCACGACCACGTCGCCCATCAAGTGAACGGACACTCCGATCAGTACAGAGCACAGTTGTGGCGGCGACACTCGGTCCCGACGGGTGTTGTCAAGGTTGGTCTGCTGACTATAGAGAGTGTATGCACCAGAACGACTCCGTTTCGTTCACGCCAAATTCGGTGACCAATCAGACTACTGAATTCGAATGTATCGGATACGTCTCTGCCCAGAAAGAGGACTTCACACTCGAGATACAAACGGATCTCGTTCTTTCCACACGGCATAGAGTCCGTAGAACATTGCGCTCATAAATCCAATTAACAGCAAAATCGCACTGATCATTCCGGCTGGCTGGGGGAACGAAACAAGGGTACCTTGTTCAAGCCCAATCAATACTCGGTAACTAAACCACAGTACAAACGCCGGTAGAAAGTACCGCCCACCACGATTCGTATCGGTGATTTTGGATGCAATCAAGAGAATACAAATCCCGATCACTGGAATAAGCAGACTGATAACGTTTTGTCCCCCTCCAAACCATTCTATCATTGAGTAGGTAGTTATGTTTCAAGAGCTTGTTTCTTCGGTTCTCTGTCCGGAAAACATAAACTCGTAACCTGTTCTGACCGAGCACCATCCTCGCAAGGCACGTTGTATCTCGTGGCGCGTTCGCGCCCTGTATCTCGCACGCTTCGCTCAACCTGTCCAGTAGCTGTCAGACAGCGCGTGCAAGATACAGAGAATGAGTTTAGCACAACGACTGCGTTTGTTACACGTCGAAATCGATGATCCATCCGCTCGCTACACGTTCGAGCGGGGCGCTGAATACGGTATCGATAGGCAGAATCCACCCTAAACCACTGTCGTCAAATACCAAATCTGGAAGTAGCCATCGAAAAAAGGGAGACACCGAAGCCGACGATCATACACAGGATGCCGAGCAGCTGGATGATATCCCTTACATTGTCGGATAATGCACTCTCATCGAGCATCATACTATAGTGGAGCAGTGCTGCTGGCCATCGAAAGCAGACGAATCCGACAAAAAATAGTAAGAGCCCGGCACCGACGTTCATAAATATGGGTATACCCCTATCAGTATGAGTTTTTATTATCGCCTTCAGCATTCAATTCGAACGTAGAACGGACACGACAGCCGAGTATCACACCTCCCCTGCCTCGAGGGCCGCGTTTTAGACACTCCTCTTCGAACCGGTGGGTATGGACTACGACCTCGACCGATTCGACTCGAGGCGCTCGACCGTCTACGCCAACCGCGGGATGGTTGCGACCAGCCAGCCCCTCGCGGCGGAAGCCGGCCTCGAAATCCTGCGGACCGGCGGCAACGCCTTCGACGCAGCCGTCGCGACGGCCGCCGCGCTCAACGTCGTCGAGCCCACCTCCACGGGGCTGGGCGGCGACGTCTTCGCGCTCTACCGCACCGCCGACGGCGAGGTCGGCGCGATGCGCGCCTGCGGGGGCGCACCCGCTGACGCGACGATCGAGAACGTGAAACGCGCCCTCGAGACGGCCGACGACCCCTCGGCGTACTACCCTGAATCCCGCGGCTACGCCGTCGACGAGGCGACGGGCGCCGACGACCTCGAGATGCCCTTCCTCGGCCCGCACGCAGTCACCGTTCCGGGCACCGCCCGCGGCTGGGAGACGACCGTCGAGGAACTCGGTCGGCTGAGCCTAGGCGACGTGCTCGAACCTGCGATCGAGTACGCCCTCGAGGGCTACCCCGTCTCGGAGGCCATCTCTTATTACTGGCAGGGGGCGACCGAGCTCTTTAGCGACGAACACGCCCGCGAAGCGTACCTGTTCGACGGCGAGGCTCCGGAGCCGGGCCAGACGGTGCGACTGCCCCGACTCGGCGAGTCCATACAACTGATCGCCGAAGCGGGCGCAGACGTCGTCTACGAGGGCGAGATCGCCGAGGCAATCGCCGAAGCCGTCCAGTCGAAGGGTGGCTTTCTGACCGTCGAGGACCTCGCGGCGTTCGAACCCGAGTTCCTCGAGCCCGTGAGCACCACCTACAACGGCGCGGAGATTTTCGAACTGCCGCCGAACAACCAGGGGCTGATCGCGCTCGAGGCGCTGAACATCGCAGAAGAGATCGGCGCGGGCGAGCATCCCTACGACTCGCCCGAACGAGTCCACGCCTTCGCCGAGGCGATGAAGCTGGCGTTCGTCGACGGCCACCACTACGTCACTGACCCCGAGTACGAGGAGATCCCACCCCTCGGCTCGAAGGCGTACGCCAGAGAGCGCGCGACGGCGATCGGCGACTCGCCGATCCGCGATCCCGAAGTCGGCGTCCCGACGCGCGCGGCGGAGGATGCTGACACCGTCTTGCTGACCGTCGGCGACGCGGAGGGCAACCTCGTCTCGTACATCAACTCCCGCTTCGCGGGTTTCGGCAGCGGGCTCGTCGCGGGCGAGACCGGCATCGCCCTGCAAAACCGTGGCGCGTCGTTCTCGCTCGATCCCGACCACCCGAATCGACTCGAGCCGGGCAAGCGGCCGTTCCACACCCTCGTGCCGGCGATCGCCCGACTCGACGCCGACGACTGGGCGGCGTTCGGCGTCATGGGTGGCTACATGCAACCCCAGGGCCACGTCCAGGTGCTCTCGAACCTGATCGACTACGGGATGAGCGAGCAGGCGGCCCTCGACGCGCCCCGATGGCGCTACCGCGAGGACGGCGCCCTCGGCGTTGAGGAACGACTGCCGAACGCCGCTGCGCTCGCCAGACGAGGACACGACGTGCGCGTCCTCCCGCCGACGCTGTTCGGCGGCGCTCAGCTCGTCCGCCGGCGAGAGAAGACGCTGTCGGGTGCCACCGAGCCACGGAAGGACGGAAACGTCGTGGGCTACTGAGTCGCACTCGAGCCCTCGTCCGATTCCATCGAGGAGTTCGACGGCGTCACTGGTTCCCGTCTTTGGACGACCAGACGGTCGACGACACGACCGACGACCAGTCCGGCGGCGTCACCGGTTCCCGTCTTCAACGACCGCCTCCGCGAGTTCGCGGACGTTTTCCTCCTCTTCGAACGCCACCTGCTCAGGGTAGACGCCGATGGTTACGAACAGGTCGTCATCGGTCTCGACGGCCTCGGTAACGTGGAGGGCGACCTCGAGTGGCGAGCCGTCGAAGGCCGCGTCGGCGGTGAACTGAGACTGCGTCGTCGATTGCTCGAGGATCGTCACCGTCTCGTCGGCTTCGTGGCTGACGTCGCCGACGTCGTCGTAGTTGCTCGCGACCAGCTCGACGAGCTCGGCGGTCGACATCTCTTCGACGGGGTTGACGTTCCGTCCCACGACCCCGATCTTCGGGGTCGTGAGGACGGCGAACACTGCGGCGCGCTGGCTGCCAAGCGGCCCGAGGTTGACAGCTTTCTCGTGGTCGGTCATGTGGTTTCGAACGACGATCCGCTCGGAGTAGCCCAGAGCGCCGACGTCCTCCTCGACGGCGAGTTCCTCGACGGCCGTGCGCTCGTATCCCGTCTCCTCGAGCGCCGTGGCGTCGACGCCGCCCGGCGACGCCTCGTGTTCGTCGAATCCGACGACCCCGAGACAGCCAGCCAGTCCGGCGAGAGTGAGACTTCCGACGCTCGCGACGACCGCTCGACGGTTCATGTTCTCTCAGAACACACGTTCGTTCATAAGTGTTCGTCGGCCGGGAGACAGTCGTGACGGTCAACTGCTCTCGCGCTCTCGCTGCTGGACGTCGACCTCGAGGCCGTCGTCCTGGAGCCGAATCAGAACGATCCGAGTCTCCGGCGTGATCTCGACTTCCTCGAGCTCCTCGACGTCGTCCTCGTCGAACTCCTCGTCGCCGAAGTCCGACCCGAGCGCGCCCTCTAGTTTGATGACTCGCAGGCGTTGTTCGACCGGTGAGAGGTGCTCCGGGATAACGCGCTCACCCGGTGTGATAGAAAAGCCCTGGTCGTAGCTCTGGCGGCCCGACTCGACCTCGTGGGCCACCAGGTAGACGTTGTGGTACTCGTTGCCCTCGTTGTAGATCTCGATGGGGACCGGACTCTGAAGGAAGCCTTCGGCCAGCTGCTGAACGTTCCCCACGCAGCCAGCCAGCCCCACCGCTGCGAGCGCACTGGCGGATCCGAGTACCGTGCGACGATTCACAAACATTGCTCGGTGTCGAACGACCGTATGTGTTACCTTTCTCGACGACCGCCGACGCTGGGGTGATCGCTCGAATACGTTCTCACGATGGTTGGAGGCTCGTACCGGTGATCGACTCCTCGAGACGACGATCCTTAGTAAACCGTCCCAGCCGACAGTCTCACTCGCCCTTCGGCGAGTAGTTCGGCGCCTCGTCGGTGATGACGACGTCGTGGGCGTGTCCCTCGGCCTGGCCGGCCGAGGAGACCCGGACGAACTCCGAACGCTCCTTGAACTCTGGGATCGTTCCGGCGCCGACGTACCCCATCCCCGACTGCATGCCGCCGGCGAGCTGGTGGAGCTCGGACCGGAGCGTTCCCTTGTACGGCGTGGCGGCCTCGACGCCCTCGGGGACGTAGTCCTCGTCGTCCTCGGGATCCTCCTTGAGATACCGATCCGCGTCGCCCGACTTCATCGCGCCGACGCTCCCCATGCCGCGATACTGCTTGTACTTCTTGCCGTTCATCGTGACGACCCGACCGGGGGCCTCGTCGGTCCCCGCGAAGTACGATCCGAGCATGACGGCGTCCGCACCGGCCGCAATCGCCTTGATCGCGTCGCCGGAGTAGCGAATGCCGCCGTCGGCGATCACCGGCACGTCGTGTTCTGCCGCGACGTCGGCGACCTGAGCGACCGCCGTGATCTGGGGCATCCCAGCCCCCGAGACGACCCGCGTCGTACAGATCGAGCCCGGACCGATTCCGACCTTGATGCCGTCGGCGAAGTCGACGAGGTCGGCAGCCGCCTCTCGCGTGCCGACGTTGCCGACGACGACGTCCGCGTCGACCTCCGATTTGATCTCGCGAGCCCCGTCGATCACGTTCAGGTTGTGCGCGTGCGCGGTGTCGATGAAAAGCACGTCGGCACCCGCCTCGTCGGCTGCACGCGCACGATCTAGCTCGAACGGGCTGACGGCGACGCCACAGCGAAGTCGCCCCGCCTCGTCTCGAGCGGCCTGTTTGTACTCCCGACGCTGGAGGATGCCCTGCATCGTGACCAGGCCGACGAGCAGTTTCTCCTCGTCGACGACCGGGACCCGTTCGATCTTGTGCTCGTACATCATGTCGAACGCCTCGCGGGCGTCGACGTCCTCGGGTGCCGTGATGACCTCGTCGGTCATCGCCGCCGTCACCGGGTCGTCCTCGTTGACCTCGAGGTGTGGGCGGATGTCCGTACTCGAGATGATCCCCAGCACCTCCCCGCGGGTGTTGACGACGGGCGCGCCGCCGACGCCTTCCCGGATCATCATTTCATCGACCTCCGTGACCGTCATTTCGGGATCGGCCGTGACGACCGACTCGAGTGGGATGATCAGTTCGTCGGCGCTCTTGACGCGTTCGATCTCCTCGACCATCTGGTCGATCGTCATGTTCCGGTGGATGACGCCGAGGCCGCCGTGGCGGGCCATCGCGATCGCCATCCCGCTCTCGGTGACGGTGTCCATCGCCGCCGAGAGGATGGGGACCGAGACCTCGACGGTCGTCGAGACGCGCGAGGTGAGGTCCGCCTCGTCGGGTTCGACCCGGCTCTCTTTCGGTCGTAACAGGACGTCGTCGAACGTCAGCGCTTCCGGTACCTGGAGTTTCGAAGAATAGGGCTCGTGCTCGGGAACGTCGTTCGCCATGTAAACCGTCGGACGGCGTGCGGGAAAAACGTTGCGAGACGGACCGTCCCGTGGGAGCGATCCGCTCGCCCGGCCCCACTCCTCATCGTGCCGCGTGTCTCCACCCTCGCCATGCCGCGTGTCTCTGCCCTCGCCGTGTGCCCCCACTTCCCACGCAATATTTATTGTCAAACGAGTACTCGAACCTGTCATGAGCACTGTGAATGCCAGTGAGGCCCGGATTGCCGGTCAGACGAGCGACGACTTCGTCACCGCGTTCAACTTCGGGAACTTCACATTCACAGTGCAGGCTTTTAAACGGTCGCTCGACTGGCTCGTCTCGGGCCAGCCCGTGTCGGACCGTTCGTCTCACCACCTGTCGGCCCAGGGGGACGGCCATCGTTCGTAACCGATGAGCACGTCACAGCACCCGGTCGCCCTTCGTCTCGAGCGGTTAGTCGGCGGTGACGCCAAGCTACTCGCACTCGTGATGGGGCTGCCCCTGATCGACGGTATCTTTCCCGCACTCATCCTCGCGGGCGCGCTCGACGATCCCGTCGGCGCGTTCCAGGTCGGCCTGCTCATCTTCGGCGGGAGCGCCACCGTCGCGGTGATCCTCGCGGACATGGAGGGTACGCCCCGCGAACAGGCGGCGATCGTCCTCCTCGTTGGGCTGCCGTTGATCGTCCTCGCCGCCGTCCAGGCCGCGCTGGCACCCGCCATCGAGAGCGTTCTCGCCATCGACACCTTCAAACGGTTCGCCGCCGTCGTCATCGCCGCCATCGCCGCCAAAACGGCGAGCGCGACCGTCGGCGAGTACCTGCCGAGCCCCGGCGTCATCATCGTCCTCGGCCTCGTCGCCAGTCTCGAGCCCGCCGGCGCATCGTTCGCCCTGCTCGAGGACCCGGCGCTCGTGGCCAACGCCACCCTCTCGGCGGCTGTCGGCGTCGGCTTCGCGCTCTCGATCGCCCTCGGCAGTCCCTACCTCCGCGAGTACATGGACATCGATCGCTTCCGCTTCGGCAGCGCCGTCGCCCTCGGCCTGCTGCCGCTCTCGCTGCTCGGGATGCCCTTCGGCAACGCCCCGCTGGCCGTCCTCGTCGTCACCGCGCTGTTCGCGTTCGACCCCAATACCTCGCCGCTCGAGGAACTCGTCGGCGACGCGACCACCGACGGCGGCCCCGACGACGAACCCGACGTCGACGCCGAGGCCGACGGTGAGCCGGCGTACCCGGCACTCGAAGCCCTCGAGGAGGAGACGGCCGACGACCCGTATCCCGGCGACGACACCACGGACACCGCGGGCCGCGCCCCCTGGCTCTGACCCGAATCGTAACGGCTTTAGGGGTAATCACCCAAGGATTGCTCGAGGGGTCGTGGCCAAGCCAGGCATGGCGACTGACTCCAGAGGTAACGCGCCTGGGACGAAACTCCAGACTGATATACTGATCGGACACCTGATCAGTGTCCGTGTGATGACCCTCTGGAGTTCCGAGGCGCACCGGAGATATCAGTCGATCGGGGGTTCAAATCCCTCCGACCCCATTTCTTCACCGCGAACAACTTCGTGAGCGGTGAGTACTGGATGAGCGAGGGATTTGAACCCAGAGGACGAGCGAAGCGAAGTCCTCTGGGTTCAAATCCCTCCGGCCTCACGAGGAGTAACCGTTCGTTCCGGCTCGAGCAAGCGAGTCTCACTCGTCGATGGGCTCGAGATCGTCCGCATCGCGATCTCCCTCGAGGCTACTCTGCTAGCTACAGTACACGGAGCCAGCGCGTCCGTCCACGACCGCGGTCGTGACCGAGCGTTCGGTCAGCACGCTACCTGAGAGAGAACTAGTTTGAAGTGTGAGCAGTGTGAACTATCTCACAGACGTGGGTGTGGGGCGGTCGAACGGGGATGCGAACTACACGCCAGCGCGGGACTCGGCACCGCATCGAGGTAAAATCAATTCAATGAGTGACATGGGGGACGACATCGACGCAATCGACGAGGTATTCCACCTGCTGGCCAACGAGACCCGGATGCAGATCATGCACGTCCTCTGGGAACGGTTCTCGTTCAGCGCGTACGTGACCGAGAGCCACGAGGGAATCGCCTACTCCGAGCTCTTGGCCGGGGCGGGGGCCGAAGACAGCGGCAACTTCAATTACCATCTCGGTCAGCTAACGGGCACTCTCGTCGAGAAACGCACAGACGGCTACGTGCTCACGCCGCTGGGCTACAACCTCATGCGATCGATCGAACGGTATTCGTCGTTCGAGTACGAAACTCGTCCGAAACGGCCGCTCGAGGAGCCCTGTCCCTTCTGCGGTGGCGAACTGGTCGGAGAGTATCGGCGGGAGATCGTCAGCGTCCGGTGTCAAGACTGCGATGGGCTGGCCGACGACGGCAACTTCACCTTCGTCCAGATTCCTGCCTCTGGGGCCACCGACTTGTCGATGGCGGCGCTGGTCGACGTGGCGACGCTCGAGTTATTCTCGAAGGTAACCACGGCTGGCCACGGCTTCTGCTGGAGTTGTCACGCGCCGATCGACTGTTCGATCGACGGCTGTGAGTCCCACGAGCGGACGGCAGCGGGGAGCTGTGAGCGGTGTGGGCAACGGTTTCACAGTCTGCTGGGAATCGAGTGTGACAGCTGCGGGACGAGCGGGCAGGGGCCGCTGCTCGAGTACGTCCTCACCGTTCCGGCCGTCAGCGCGTTCTTCGAGTCGGCGGGGGTGGGTCCCCGGCAGGTCGGACCGTGGCGCTACCGACTGGCGGCGTTCGGCGCCGTCACGGAGACCGTCGTCGACACCGATCCCGTCATCGTCGAGTTCAGCTTCTCGCTCGAGGACCGGTCCTGCAGCGTGACCGTCGGTGAGGACTTCACCCTCGATATCGACTGCTGAGCGGGCCGCGATCGACTGCTGAGCGGGCTGGTAAAGCGACTCGGACGTGCTGGAGTGGGCGATTGAGAACCCTTAAGCGCCGGCGCGGAGAACCGCCGCCCGATGACCACACTCGAGTCGCCAGGACCGACCCTCGGCGTCGTCGGTGGGGGACAGCTCGGTCGGATGCTCGCGGAGGCGGCGGGACCTCTCGGTGTCGAGGTGATCGTGCTCGACCCGACGCCAGAGTGTCCAGCCTCGGCGGTCTGCAGAGAGCAGCTCGTCGGCGACTTCGACGACGAAGCGGGCATCCGCGAGCTCGCCGAGCGGGCGGACGTCCTCACCTTCGAGATCGAGCTCGCCGACCAGGACCTGCTCGATCGCGTGAGCGAAGAGACCGGCATCCCGGTCCATCCGCGGCCGGCAACGCTCGAGTTGATCCACGACAAACTCCACCAGAAGCGCGCGCTCCGTGAGGCCGGAATCCCAGTGCCACCGTTCCGGGCAGTCGAGGACGCCGACGACGTCCGGGAGGCGATCGAAGAGTTCGGTGCGCCCGTGATGCTCAAAGCCCGGACGGGCGGCTACGACGGTCGGGGGAACGTCCCCGTCGAGTCCGCCGAGGAGACCGAGGACACCCTCGAGGCCGTCGCCGGGCCGGCGATGGTCGAGTCGTTCGTCGACTTCGAGCGCGAGATCTCTGTAATCGCCGTCAAGGGCGACGGCGAGGTCGCCACCTTCCCCGTCGGCGAGAACGTCCACGAGGAGGAGATCCTCCGGGAGACGGTCGTCCCCGCCCGCTCGGACGACGACGCGCTCGAGCGGGCCCGGGCGGTCGCGACGGACGTCCTCGAGTTACTCGACGGCCGGGGAACGTACGGCATCGAACTTTTCGAGACGGCCGACGGCGAGATTCTCGTCAACGAAATCGCCCCGCGACCGCACAATTCGGGTCACTGGACCATCGAGGGGGCGGTCACCTCGCAGTTCGACGCCCACGTCCGCGCCGTCCTCGGCTGGCCCCTCGGCTCGACCGAGCTTCGCAGCCCCACCGTGACGGCCAACCTGCTTGCCGACGTCGACGACACGCGGGAGGCACGCCTTTCGAACGTCGACCGAATTCTCGAGACGCCCCGCGCCTCCCTCCACTGGTACGGCAAGCACGAGGCCCGCCCGCTGCGGAAGATGGGCCATATTACCGTCACTGCGCGCGAGGGCGAGACGCGCGCGGAGCTGCTCGAGACGGCGCGCGAACTCCGCGATTCAATTACGTTCAACGAGTAACCCATGGCAGACAGCGTATCCGATCTGATCGACCGATTGCACCGTGAGGCGGCGATGGAGAAGCCGCCGGAGGAGACGCCCGACGTGGGCATCGTGATGGGCAGCGACTCGGACCTCGAGACGATGCTGACCGGCGGCCGTCGGCCGGGGGCGTACGACGCCCTCGTCGACGAACTCGGTTTCGAAGAGCAGACGGACTTCGAGAATCCGCCCGACTCACGCTTTACGTTCGAGACGTACGTCACCTCGGCCCACCGCACCCCCGAGTTGATGTACGCCTACGCCGAGACGGCCGCGGATCGAGGGATCGAGGTCATCATCGCGGGGGCTGGCGGGAAGTCTGCCGACCTGCCGAACATGACCGCCTCGATCGCCTATCCCCTTCCCGTGATCGGCGTCCCCGTCCAGGAGAAGTCCGTCGACAGCGTGATCGGGATGCCCGCCGGCGCGCCCATCGTCGCCGTTGACGCCGGCAAGTCGTTCAACGCCGCGCTCTCGGCCGCCCAGATTCTCGCCCTCGAGCACGACGACCTCCGGGATCGGCTGGTTGCCTACCACGAGCGGCTCAAGGGGGACGTCGGCGACGTCTCCCGGGAGCTGCACGACCGCGGTACGCTCGAGTTCTCGAGTGAGTGACCGGCTCGTAGCGGCTCTCCGTCGGTTGCAGACGCAGCGACGGCGTTCGTCACGGCTGGCTCGACGCACCGACATTCTACCCGATCATTCGCGATAATAATTTCGGGAGAGACGGCCCGAGGACGCCGATACCAGCAAAAACGCGAAGAATCAACCCTTATATGGGTGGCTTTCGAAGCTCAAGACGGTACGGAGATGAATGAATGGATAGCCGTCGGGGCACTCGCGTTCGTGGGGCTGCTGATCCCGGTAGGGATGATGGCGGTGTCGTATCTCCTGCGACCGAGCGTACCCGAAACGAGTAAACGCGCCACCTACGAGAGTGGCGAGGTGCCGACCGGCGGAACGCGCATCCGCTTTAACATCCAGTATTACATGGTTGCGCTTCTCTTCCTGGTTTTCGACATCGAAACCGTCCTGCTGTTCCCGTGGGCGGTCGTCTACCGTGATGCCGTCGCCGAGGTCGGGCTCGCACACGCGCTCGGACCGATGCTGGTGTTCGTCGGAATCCTCGTCGTCGGACTCGCGTGGGCGTGGCGCACCGGAGCCGTACAGTGGGCGAAAAGTCCGCGTCAGGTCGAAGCCGAGGTCGATCGACCATGAGTAACGAACCACGCCAGGAAATCTACGGCAGTACCGCACCAGGAACCGACACCCGGGACGCTCGCATGGGCGGCGGCGTCGACGACCGGTTCAACTCGAAACTCAGGGAGGCGTTCGGCGCCTCACCGTTCATCCTCACCAAGTTCGATCAGTTCATGAACTGGGTGCGGGGGAACTCGATGTTCATGCTGCAGTTCGGCATCGCCTGCTGCAGCATCGAGATGATACACACGTACGCGATCAAACACGACATCGACCGCTACGGCGCGGGCGTGCCGCGTGCCTCCCCCCGACAGGCCGACGTGATGATCGTCCCCGGGACGATCGTCTCGAAGTTCGGCCCCCGGATGAAGCGCGTCTACGATCAGATGCCTGAACCCAAGTTCGTCGTCGGGATGGGGTCGTGTACGATCTCCGGCGGGCCGTTCCAGGAGGGCTACAACGTCGTCAAGGGCGCCGAAGAGATCATCCCGATCGACATCCACGTTCCGGGCTGCCCGCCGCGGCCCGAGGCGCTCATCTACGGCGTCCTCAAACTCCAGGAACGGATCCAGAACGGCGAGTCCTCGCCCGTCGTCGTCAAGCCGTACGAACTCGAGCGCTTTGGCGACCTGCCGCGGGACGAACTCGTCCAGAAGCTGGCCAAGGAGATCGACGAGGACGACCTCGTCATGCGTTACAACTGGGCTGATTCGCCATGAGCACGGGACTGGTACGCACGGACATCACCGAGGACGACCTCGAGGAACTGATCGGCGATCGGGCACTCGCCCGTGACGATCACCTGAACGCCCCCGGCTTCGTAATTCGGCCGGACGCCGTCCAGGACGTCCTGTTCGACCTGCGCGAGGAGGCGGGCTTCGATCACCTCTCGTGTGCGACGGCCCAGCAGTACGACGACCGCTACGAGACGATCTACCACCTCAAACAGTACGCCGATCCGACCCAGGAGGTGAGCGTCGTCGTGCCGACGTCGGTCGACGAGCCGGTGAGCGAGACGGCCGAACCCGTCTTCCGGTCGGCCGACTGGGCCGAGCGCGAGAACTACGACCTCGTCGGGATCGAGTACGAGGGCCATCCCGACCTGCGCCGGATCCTGCTGCCGGAGACGTGGCAGGGCCACCCGCTCAGCCTCGACTACGACCAAGGGAAACCACAGGTTGTCACCCTCTCCGAGCACGCGAACCCGATCCAGCCCGACCACCACGACGCCGAGTCGGACACGATGTTCCTGAACATCGGTCCACACCATCCGGCGACCCACGGCGTGCTCCACGTGAAGGCGGTGCTCGACGGCGAGACGGTCGTCGATGTCGACCCAGACATCGGCTATCTGCACCGCTGTGAGGAGCAGATGTGCCAGAACGGCACCTACCGCCATCAGATCATGCCCTACCCCGACCGGTGGGACTACGTCTCGGCGGGCATCTTAAACGAGTGGGCCTATGCGCGTGCCGCGGAGGACTTAGCGGACATCGAGGTGCCCGAGTACGCCCAGGTGATCCGGACGATGTCGGCCGAACTGTGCCGGATCGCCTCGCACATGCTCGCACTCGGCACGTTCTGTCTCGACGTCTACGGCGACTTTACCGCCGTCTTCCAGTACACGTTCCGCGATCGGGAGGTCGTCCAGGACATCTTAGAGGACCTCACCGGCCAGCGGCTCATGTTCAACTACTTCCGGCTCGGCGGCGTCGCCTGGGACCTGCCCGAACCGCGCGAGGAGTTCTTCGAGAACGTCCGGGACTTCCTCGACGACCTCCCCGCGAAAGTCGCCGAGTACAACGACCTCGTCACCGGAAACGAGATCTTCCAGATCCGCTGTGTGGACACCGGCATCCTCGAGCCCGAGGTCGCCAAATCCTACGGCTGTACGGGTCCCGTCGCCCGCGGCTCGGGCGTCGACTACGACCTCCGACGCGACGACCCCTACGGCTACTACGAGAATCTCGAGTGGAACGTCGTCACCGAGGACGGCATGGACAACTACTCGCGCGTGCTCGTGCGCATGCAGGAAGTCGAGGAGTCGGCGAAGATCATCGAGCAGTGTGTCGACTTGCTCGAGGAGTGGCCCGAGGACGAACGCGAGATTCAGGCCAACGTCCCCCGCACTCTGAAACCGGACGCCGATACGGAGACCTACCGGGCCGTCGAGGCCGCGAAGGGCGAACTCGGCATCTACATCCGGGCCGACGGGACGGACAAGCCGGCCCGATTCAAGATCCGCAGCCCGTGTTACCACAACCTCTCGGCGCTCGAGGAGATGGTGCAGGACGAGTACATTCCTGACCTGATCGCGTCGCTGGGGAGCTTAGACATCGTGCTCGGGGAGGTGGATCGCTGATGGTCGTTCCGTTACAGAACGGCGATACGTACCTGCTGCCCGAGCGGATCAGCGACCTCACCGGGCTCGGCGAGTACGGGATAGCTGGCGAGCTGCTCGCGGCCTTCATCGCCGCGTTCATCGTCGGCAACATCATGCTCGCGATGACCGGCGTCGCCGGGCCGTGGGCGAAACGAAAGATCACGGCCGCGTTCACCGACCGGATCGCGGTCACCCACCTCGGGCCGGCGGGACTGTTCATCATCGTCGCCGACTCCGTTCGGCTGCTCTCGAAGGAGATGATCATCCCGGAGAACGCCGACCGGCCGGCGTACGACCTCGCGCCGATCGTCGTCGCGGGCTCGGCGTTGCTCGGCTTCGCCGTGATTCCGATGGGATCGGGCATCCAACTCGCCGACCCCGAGGTCGGCCTGGTGTACGTCTTCGCCATCGCCGGCATCGCGAGCATCGGGCTCGTGATGGCTGGCTACGCTTCGGCGAACAAGTACTCGCTGCTTGGCGGCCTGCGCGCGGTCGCACAGAACATCGCCTACGAGATCCCGCTCGTGGTGACGGGGATGTCGGTGGTGATCTTCGCCGGGACGCTCCAGCTGAGCGAGATCGTCGCCGCCCAGGCAGAGCCGCTCGTTACGATCGCCGGCGTCTCGATTCCGGCGTGGTACGCACTGGTCAACCCGTTCGCGTTCGTACTGTTCCTCGCGGCGAACTTCGCCGAAGTGGGTCGAAACCCCTTCGACACGCCCGAGGCACCGACCGAGATCGTCGCCGGCTACCAGACCGAGTACTCCTCGGTCTACTTCGTCCTGATCTACCTCGGGGAGTTCTTACACATCTTCCTCGGGGGTGCGATCATCGCGACGATCTTCCTCGGCGGCCCCGCCGGTCCCGGTCCGGCTGAACTGGGCATCGTCTGGTTCCTCGTGAAGATCTGGGCGGTGTTCTTGCTCACCCAGTGGCTGCGCTCGGCGATCCCGCGCGTGCGGATCGACCAGCTCATCGAGATCGGCTGGAAGGGCATGCTCGTCCTGGCCTTCGCGAACCTGGTACTCACCGCGGTCATCGTGGGGATGATAGCATGATCGGACTACTCAAATCGATGGCAACGACGATGAAACACGCGCTGGACGGGGAGACGTTCACCGTCTCCTACCCCGAGGAGGCGCCGGAGATCTCGCCACGGTTCCGGGGGATCCACAAGTTCAGCCAGGAACGGTGCATCTGGTGTCGCCAGTGTGAGAACGTCTGTCCAAACGACACGATCCAGATCGTGATGGACGACCAGCGCAACGGCGAGCAGTACAACCTCCACGTCGGTCAGTGCATCTACTGCCGGCTCTGTGAGGAGGTCTGCCCCGTCGACGCCATCTTGCTCACCCAGAACTTCGAGTTCACGGGCGACACCAAACACGACCTCGTCTACAACAAAGAGCAGCTGAAAGCCGTCCCGTGGTACAAGGACATCGACCCGCTCGAGTCACGCGAACCCGACCGGGGGGCGTGGGTCGGCGAGGGCGACGGCGAGGTCGACTACCAGTAAGCCGGATAGTCTCGAAATCTTCAACAGGCAGACCCAACCAGATCACACCAATGACATACGAGTTGATCGCGTTCGCGCTGTTCGCGGCGGTCACGCTGGGTAGCGCGATCGGCGTCGTCCTCTTACAGGACCCCTGGCACTCGGCACTGCTGCTGGGTGTGGCGCTGATGAGCGTCGCGGTCCACTACGTGATGCTGGCGGCCGAGTTCGTCGCCATGATGCAGATTCTCGTCTACGTGGGCGGGGTACTCATTCTCATCACGTTCGCCGTGATGCTCACGCAACCGGAGACAGCAGACGAGGTGGTACAGACATGACGACCGGTCCGAGCTTGCGCCTCGGCAAGGCGTTAGTTCCCGGCGTGCTCGCCGTGGCCCTCTTCGGGCTCATGGCGCTGATCGTCGTGAACACCGGGTTCGGGAGCATGCGCGGCTTCCCGGAGGGGATCTCCGTCACCTCCGAGATCGGCTACGCCTTGCTCGACCTGACGACGATGCAGTCGACCGAGGGCGCGATCGGCGGGACCGAGCGCTTTCTCGTCTCGTTCATCCTGATCGCCATCGTCCTCGACGCGGCGCTCGACGCTTCGCTCGTACTCGCAAAGCGCGAGGAGGAAGGCGAGCCCGTGACGGCGCTCTCGAGCGCTCCATCGGACGCCTCGAGCGGTGCGGCGGGCGGGCGACAGGCGGCCGCAAACGGTGGAACCCGATCGGAGACCGCCGACGCAGGGGGTGAGGACGCGTGAGCGTCCCGGTCGAGTACTACGTCCTGCTGTCGATGGCCCTGTTCTGTATCGGGCTGTTCGGCGTCCTGACGCGTCGAAACGCGCTGCTGTTCCTGATGTCCGTCGAACTCATGCTGAACGCGGCGAACATCAACCTGATCGCCTTCGCGTTCTACCACGGCAACCTCACGGGGCAGGTGTTCGCGCTCTTCGCGATGGCGCTCGCCGCCGCGGAGGTCGCCGTCGGACTCGGGATCATCCTGGTGCTGTACCGCAACTTCCGTGACGTCGACGTCACGGTACCGTCGGCGATGAGGTGGTAAACAGATGGAAACTGCATTCGAATTCGCCCCAGCCATCGCCCTGTTCCCGCTCGCGGCGTTCGTCGTCGTGCTCGTCTTCGGGAAACACATGCCGAAGAAGGGCGCGCTCGCGGGCATCGTCGCCACGGGAGCGTCGCTGCTGTTCTCGCTGTGGGTGCTCGCGGCCGTCGCGGCCGGCGAAACCTACCACGAGACGCTACTCGAGTGGGCGGCCGGCGACCCGACGAGCGAGACGGGCGTCGAGGGGATCGAGTTCACGTTCGGTATCTTGCTCGATCCGCTCTCGGCGTTGATGCTCGTGATCGTCTCGCTGATCGCCTTGCTCGTTCACGTCTTCAGCCTCGGCTACATGAACGCCGAGGGTGAGACGGGACTGCCGCGATACTACGCCGAGCTCGGCCTCTTCACGTTCAGCATGCTCGCGTTCGTCTACGCGGACAACCTGCTAATGGCCTTCATCTTCTTCGAGCTCGTCGGCCTCTGTTCGTACCTGCTGATCGGCTTCTGGTTCCGCACGCGCAGCGCGCCCTCGGCGGCGAAGAAGGCGTTTTTGGTGACGCGCTTCGGTGACTACTTCTTCCTGCTCGGGCTGGTCGCCATCGCCGCGACGTTCGGTACGGTCCAGTTCGCCGGCGACGCTTCGTTCGTCGCGGCGGCCCAGGAGGCGATCGAGGCGAACGAAACGCTGTTCGGCGTCGACGCGCTCACGTGGGTGACGATCACCGGGCTGCTGGTGCTCGGCGGCGTGATCGGTAAGTCCGCGCAGTTCCCGCTGCACACCTGGCTGCCCGACGCGATGGAAGGCCCAACCACCGTCTCCGCGCTTATCCACGCCGCGACGATGGTCGCTGCGGGCGTCTACCTCGTCGCCCGGATGTTCGGCTACTACGCACTCAGCCCCACGTCGCTCGCGATCATCGCCTTCGTCGGCGGCTTCACCGCGCTGTTCGCCGCGACGATGGGCTGTGTCAAAGACGACGTGAAGCAGGTACTCGCCTACTCGACGATCAGCCAGTACGGCTACATGATGCTCGCTCTCGGCGTCGGCGGCTACGTCGCCGGGGTCTTCCACCTCATGAACCACGCCTTCTTCAAGGCGCTGTTGTTCCTCGGGGCCGGCGCCGTCATCGTCCTCATGCACCACGAACAGGACATGTGGAAGATGGGCGGCTTAAAGCAGAGGGCGCCCGTCACCTACTGGACGTTCCTCGCCGGGGCGCTCGCGCTCGCGGGAATCATCCCGTTCTCGGGCTTCTGGTCGAAAGACGAGATTCTCTACGATGCGCTGATCGTCGGGCTCAACGAGCCGTTCATCCTCGCCGCGTACGCCATGGGGCTCGTGGCCGTCTTCTTCACCGGCTTCTACACCTTCCGGATGGTGTTCCTGACGTTCCACGGTGAGCCTCGAAGCGAGGCCGCGGAAGACCCACACCCCGTGGGCTGGAGCATCAAGTTCCCGCTCGCGACCCTGGGCGTGCTCGCGCTCGTCGCCGGCGTCGCCAACCTCGCGCCCGTCGCCAAACTCCTGAACCTGGACATCACGTTCCTCGAGTTCTGGCTCGACGGCGAGTACGGCGCGGTCGAGGGGCTGACCTACTCGGCCTACGGTGAGCTTGTCGCCTACGAGAGCGGCGTCATCGCCGGCTCGGAGACGGTCACGCTGCTGGTCGCCGCCGGCCTCGGGCTCGGCCTGGCGCTCGCCGGCGCCGGCGTGGCCTGGAAGCTGTACAACGTGCCTGAACCCGTCCGGCACACGGAGAAACTCGGCGGCGCCTACCGCGTCGCGCGAAGCAACTACTACCAGGACGAGTACCAGGTCTGGCTCGCCCGGAGCCTCACGCTGCCGCTGGCTCGAACCGCCGACCGGTTCGACCAGAGCGTCATCGACGGCGTCGTCAACGGGATCTCGAGCGTGAGTCTGTTCGGAAGTCGCGGGCTCAAGCGGATCCAGACCGGCGTCGTGACGAACTACGCGGCGCTGATCGTCCTTGGTTTCCTGGCGTTACTCGTCGCTCTCGGCGTTCACGGAGGCTGGTTCCTATGATGATCGAAGCCCTGATCGCAGTCACGTTGGTCGGCGCGCTCGTGACGTTCGTCGCGCCGAATCGCATCGCCGGTAAACTCGCGTTCGTCGTCAGCCTCGTGCCCGTGGCGCTCTCACTGTGGCTGTTCGCGGCGTTCGACGGGAGCGGGAACGCCTTGCTCGACGGCGACCTCGCGTTCGAATCCCAGGCCGAGTGGATCGACCTGGGGCCGTACACCATCTCGTGGTTCGTCGGACTGGACGGGATCAGCCTGCCGCTCGTGATCCTCACGACGGTGCTCACGACGCTCGCGATCGTGAGTTCGTGGACGCCGATCGACGACCGGGAGGCGCAGTTTTACGGCCTCTTGCTGTTCATCGAGGCGAACCTGATCGGCGTCTTCGCGGCGCTCGATTTCTTCCTCTGGTTCATCTTCTGGGAGGCCGTGCTCATCCCGATGTACCTGATGATCGGCGTCTGGGGCGGCCCGCGCCGGAAGTACGCCGCGATCAAGTTCTTCGTCTACACGAACGTGGCGTCGCTCGTGATGTTCGGGGCGTTCATCGCGCTCGTCTTCGGGCTCGGCGACGCCGTGACGAGCTTCGCCCTGCCCGAGATCACCGAGGCGATGCTCACCGTCGGTCCCGAGGGACTGTTCGGCGTCGACGGCACGACGCTCACGTCGCTCGTGTTCGTCGCGATGTTCCTCGGCTTCGCGGTGAAGGTGCCCGTCGTCCCGTTCCACACCTGGCTGCCGGACGCCCACGTCGAGGCGCCGACCCCCGCGTCGGTGCTGTTGGCGGGCGTCCTGTTGAAGATGGGGACCTACGCGCTGTTACGGTTCAACTTCACGATGTTCCCACAGGAGGTCGTGACCGCCTTCGCGATCCCGATCGCGGCGATCGCCGTCATCAGCGTCATCTACGGCGCGATGCTCGCGCTCGCCCAGACCGACCTCAAACGGATCGTCGCCTACTCGTCGGTGTCGTCGATGGGCTACGTCATCCTCGGGCTGATTGCGCTCACCCAGTTCGGCGTCGGGGGCGCGACCTTCCAGATGGTCAGCCACGGGCTCATCTCGGGGCTGATGTTCATGGCCGTCGGCGTCATCTACAACGCCACCCACACCCGGATGGTTACCGACATGTCCGGAATGGCCGACCGGATGCCGGTCGCCGTCGGCATCCTGGTCGCCGGCGCCTTCGGTTACATGGGCCTGCCGCTGATGAGCGGCTTCGCCGCGGAGTACTTCATTTTCTTCGGCGCCTTCGGCTCGGAGAGCCTGCCGTACGCGCCGATCTTCACCGCGCTGGCGATGTTCGGCATCGTCATCGTCGCGGGCTACCTGCTCTTTGCGCTCCAGCGGGCCGTCTTCGGCCCGTACCGACTCGAGACTGACTACGAGGTAGGCCGTGCGCCGCTGCACGACCTCGCCCCGATGTTCGTCCTGCTCGGACTAATCATCGCGCTGGGCGTCGCCCCGGAGTTGATCTTCGAGCTGATCACGGACGCGGTCGATCCGATTCTGGAGCATGGAGGTGACCTCTGATGACGCTGATCGAACTCCCACCGTGGACGGCACTCACCCCCGCGCTGATCCTCGCGCTGACGGCGCTCGCGCTCTTCGTCGTCGACAGCATCAACCCGCGAGCGACCAACCGGACGCTGCTCGCGGGAACGGCGACCGCCGGCGCGCTCGCCTCGCTGGGCGTCGCCGTCTGGTTCACGGTCGCGGGCGTCGGCCAGGCCGAGACTGGCGGCGCCATCGACCTCTTCGGCGGCCAGCTGGTCGTCGACGGCATGGCGCTCTTTTTCATGACCGTCGTCGCCGTCGTCACCGCGATGGTCGCCGTCGCCAGCTACGACTACATGGACGGCCACGCCTACCAGGCCGAGTACTACTCGCTCGTCCTGCTCGCGGCGACCGGCATGTCGACGATGGCCGCCGCCAACAGCCTCGTGACGATCTTCATCGCGCTCGAGCTGGCGAGCCTGCCGTCGTACGCGCTGGTCGCAATCTTAAAGGACAACCGCGGCAGCGTCGAGGCCGGTCTGAAGTACTTCCTGATCGGCGCGCTCTCCTCGGCGATCATGCTCTACGGGATCAGCCTCGTCTACGGGGCGACCGGCCACCTCCAGCTCGAGGCGATCGCAAACGCCCTCGGCGACGCCGGAGCCTACAGCGGCCTGCTCGGGCTGGGCGTCCTCATGGTGATCGGCGGCGTCGCGTTCAAGACCGCGAGCGTCCCGTTCCACTTCTGGGCGCCGGAGGCCTACGAGGGCGCACCCGCGCCGATCTCGGCGTTCCTCTCCTCGGCCTCGAAGGCCGCCGGCTTCGTGATCGCCTTCCGCATCTTCACGGAGGCGTTCCCGATCGGGCCGATGCTCGAGCTGGGAATCGACTGGTCGTTCGCGTTCATCGTGCTCGCGATCGTCACGATGACCGTCGGCAACTTTGCCGCCGCGACCCAGGAGAACGTCAAGCGGATGCTCGCGTACTCCTCGGTCGGTCACGCCGGCTACGCGCTGATCGGCCTCGCCGGTCTGGGCGCCGGCAGCGAGCTCGTCTTCGGCGCGGCGATGATGCACCTGCTGGTGTACGGCTTCATGAACACGGGTGCGTTCCTGTTCGTCGGCCTCGCCGAGTACTGGGGCGTCGGGCGCACGTTCGAGGACTACAACGGCCTCGCGGCCCAGGCACCGATCGCCTGCACGGCGCTGGCGGTGTTCATGTTCAGCCTCGCCGGCGTCCCGCCCTTCGGCGGCTTCTGGAGCAAGTACTTCCTCTTCACCGGCGCGGTCGGCATCGGCAGCACGTCTATGCTCGTCGTCGCCGCCGCGCTCGTCGTCAACAGCGCGCTCTCGCTGTACTACTACGCGCGGCTGGTCAAGGCGGTCTGGATCGACGACCCCGTCACGCCGCGTGAGTCGCTCGCCCAGCCGACCGGTCTCTACGTGGCGATCCTCTTTGCCGCCGTCATGACCGTCGCCGTCCTGCCCGGCTTCGGGCCGATCGCCGACGCCGCCAGCGAGGCAGCTGCGGCGCTCGTCCCTTGAGCCGGTAGCTTTTACCGTTCTCGGTTGCAACCCGCGATATGGTCTCCCGGCTCGTTCTCGGCTGTGGGACTGTTGGACTCCGAATCGTCGAGCAGTTGACCGACCGAGACGGCGAGTTGCTGGTCATCGACGACGACGAAGACGTCGTCACGACCCTCCGTGAGGAGGGCGTTCGAGCCCGAGCCGGCGATCCGACCGATCCGTCCCTCCTCGAGTCCCTCGAGGAGCCGGCGGTCGTCTGCATCGCTGGCGACCGGACGGATCACAACCGGGCTGCCCTCGAGTTCGTGAGCGAGCGGTTCGAAGACGCCGTCCTCGTCGTTTACGGCGGCGGAAACGTGACCGAAGCGGATCGACGGGTAATGGCGTCGATCGCCGATCACGTCGTCGATCCCGGCGACGAGGTAGCTGCGGAACTGCTCGAGCGGACGGTGAGTGAGTCGAGCGAACGAGCACTGGCGTTGCGACGACAGCTCGCGACGATCGACGGACGGCTCGCGGTCGTCATGCACGACAACCCGGACCCCGACGCCATCGCGAGCGCCGTCGCCCTCTGTGACCTCGCCGCCGACGTCGGCGTCGACGCCGACCCCTGTTACTACGGGGAGATCTCACACCAGGAGAACCGGGCGATGGTGAACCTCCTCGAGTTCGACCTCCGGAACCTCGAGCCCGAGGACTCACTCGAGGGGTATGCGGGATTCGCGCTGGTCGATCACTCCCGGCCGGGTGTCAACGATGGATTACCCGAAGATCTCAGCGTGGACGTCGTCGTCGACCACCACCCGCCTCGCGGTCCCGTTCCGGCTACGTTCTGCGACCTCCGCGAGGACGCCGGCGCGACGAGTACGGTGCTCACCGAGTACCTCGACCGGGCCGGCGTCGGCTTCGACTGGCGGACGGCGACGGCACTGTTGTACGGCATCCGGATCGACACGAACGACTTCACGCGCGAGGTTTCCTCGAGTGACTTTCGCGCGGCGGCGACGCTCTCCCCACACGTCGACGAGGGCGTGCTCCAGCAAGTCGAGTCGCCGACGGTCGAAGGCGAGACGTTCGACACGATCGCCAGGGCGATCAAGAACCGGACGCGAGAGGGCTCGGTCGTCGTCGCGAGCGCGGGTCGGATCGCCGATCGCGACGCGCTTCCACAGGCGGCCGACCAGCTACTCACGATGGACGACGTCGACACGACGCTCGTGTTCGGATTCGTCGACGAGATGGTGTACGTCTCGGCGCGATCACGGGCGAGCGACGTCGACCTCGGGGAGACGCTTCGTGACGCGTACGACCAGATCGGCAGCGCCGGCGGACACGCCGACATGGCCGGTGCACAGCTCGAAATCGGTATCCTGGGGGAAGTGAACGACGCGGGTCAGGCGGATTCGATCAAGAGCGTCGTCGAGGAAGTGATCACGGACCGCTTTTTCGAGGCGATACGAACCCGGCCGGGTGTGGCCGTCGGTGCGTACGATCTGACGAGCGAGTGGCTGTTCGTCCCCACCGAGCGAGAGGAACGCAAATCCGCGTAGCCGAGACTTTTTGCGCACTGGCAGTGTATCTCCGTCCATGCACCACGCGTCGGACGACGGCAAGCCACGGGTAAAGGAGTACATGACGCGAGACGTGGCGACGGTGTCACCTGACGCGACCGTCCGCGAGGTAGCGACGCGAATCGCAGAGAGCAACGACCACAGCGGCTTTCCGGTGTGTGAGCGCCGTCGCGTCGAGGGGTTCATCAGCGCACAGGATCTCCTGTTGTCCGACGACGACGATCCGATCTTCAGGGTGATGGCGACGGATATTATCGTCGCCCACCCCGAGATGAAAGTCACCGACGCCGCCCGCGTCATCCTTCGCTCTGGGATCCGGAAGCTGCCCGTCGTCGACGACGCGGGCAACCTCGTCGGCATCATCTCAAACTCCGACGTCATCCGTAGCCAGATCGAACGGGCGACACCCGAGAAGGTCGTCAAACTCATGCAGACCTTAGAGAACATCCACAACGTCGAGTTCTCACAGGAGCGACGGACCGTCAACCTCTACGAACTCATCCCGACCCAGGGTCGAGTGTACGCCGACGAACTCGAGGGGCGCCGGTACGAACTCGAGCACGGCCTCGCCGAGCCGCTGGTCGTCATCGACAACGGTGGAACGCTGTTGTTGGCCGACGGCCACCATCGGACGCTCGCCGCCGACCGACTGGGAATCGACGAGATGGACGCCTACGTCGTCGTCGTCGACCGGCGGATCGACCTCGGAATGGCCCGGACGGCCGAGAAAGAGGGGCTCGAGTCGCTCGAGGACATCGAAATCGTCGACTACGCCCGCCACCCGCTGGTCGAGACGACCGAACGGTTGAAGTCCGATCAGGGGTGAATAGACCGGCGGGTGACGGGAGAGGGAGGCGATGAGCAGACCGATGAGGGCCGGTCACTCGGCGAGGTAGGCGATCCCGTCCGGGTGGAGTTCCGTCTCGAACCGGTCGACTTCCTCGAGTGCGTCCACGTCGATCACGGAGACGTCGTTCGTCTTGTTGTTGGCGACGAAGGCGCGGTCGCCGTCGGGATCGAAGACGGTGCCGCCCGGCCAGATGCCCACGGGGATCCGTGCGATCTCCCACGGCCGTCGTTCACCGTTTCGGACGAACTCGGTGTCGATCACGGAGACGTCGTTCGACTCGCGGTTCGGAACGAACGCGTACCGGCTATCGGGAGAGAGGACGGTCCGAATCGGCGTCTCACCCAGCATGGCCCGGTTCGTCTCCTCGAGCGTCTCCGGGTCGAGCACCGAGAGCATCCCGTCGTCCTGGTTGGCGACGAGCACCTCGCCGGTGTCGGGGTCGACGCCGATCCCTTCCGGGCTCTCACCGACCGGGGGATCGCCGACGATCCGGCGGTCGTTACAGTCGATCACCGTCACGTTGTCGCTCCCGATGTTGGCGACGTACGCCCGGGACTCGTCGGGCGAGAGCGCCACCATGTGAGACTTGTCCTGGTAGGTCGGGAAGACCTCGAGCAACTCGGTCGTCGGTACGTCGAAGACGAATACCTGGCTGCTATACGTCGAGACCAGCCAGAGTTCGTCCGCCGACTCGCGGACGGCGAGCCCATGCGGGAAGTCGAACAGCTCGTGTTCGAATCGCTCGACGACCTCGTGGCTCTCGTTGTCGATGACGTTCAGCGCCCCACCCAGCGAGCACGTGACGTACGTCAGGCTCCCGTCCGGAGAGATCGCCACCTCGTGGGGGTTGAAGTCCGTCTCCACGACGGCCACCGTGTCACCGGTGTTGGGGTCGAGGTACGAAACCGAGTCCGAATCCTTGTTGAGGACGACGAGACGGTCGCTCATGTCTCACTGGAGTTTCGACCGCCACTTAAACCGTGTGATGGACGGGCGTCGCTCCGTTCGAGCGATCACCGTCAAAACGGTACAACGATCCGTCTCATAACGATGGTTGTGGCCTTTTACCGGTTATCGCCCCACCGGGACGACGATCACCGATAAACAGTTACAACCGTCAGTGTCATACTGCCGGACAAAACGGTTCACACATCGATCGCACGCGACCGGCCGTCAGCGAATCCGACGGCCGGTCACAGCGCGATCGAGTGGGTACTGACTGTTGTCCAGTAGTATCAGTCGTCCTGGGTGGTGATGTCGGCGGAGAGGCCCTGGGCCATCTCGATCTCTTTGGAGTTGTTGAGCGTCCAGGCGGTGCGCTCGGTGACGGCTTCGATGGCTTCGCGGGCCGAGGGGTAGCCGTTGCCGGACTTTTTCACGCCGCCGAAGGGGAGCTGGACTTCTGCGCCGATGCAGGGGAGGTTGGCGTAGGCCAGCCCGATTTCGGCGTAGTCACGGAAGTAGTTGATCTGGCGATAGTCTTCGGAGATGATGGCGCCGGCGAGCCCGTAGGGAGTGTCGTTGTGGATCTCGACGGCCTCTTCGATGTCGCCCGAATATTTCAAGAGCGCGACGTGGGGGCCGAAACACTCCTCTTTCAGACACCGAAGCTCGGTGTCGTACTCGATCTCGTAGACGAACGGGCCGACCCAGTTGCCGTCTTCGTGACCCTCGGGGATTTCGGCCTCGTCGAGTTCGGCGCGGTCGACGAGCACCTCGGCGCCCTCTTTGACCGCTAACTCGTTGTGTTTGTGGATCTTCTCGACGTGGGCGGGCTCGATGGCGGGCCCCATGAAGGTGTTCTCCTCGAGTGGGTCGCCAACGGCGACCGAGTTGGCGGCTTCGACGTAGCGTTCCTTGAACTCGTCGTAGACCTCCTCGTGGACGATCAGGCGCTCGGAGGAGACACAGCGCTGGCCGGTCGTTTTGAACGAGGACATGACCGCCGAGTGGACGGCGATGTCGAGGTCGGCCTTCTCGGTGACGACGATCCCGTTCTTGCCGCCCATCTCACAGGCCGCGAGTTTGCCTGGCTCGCCGCCGACTTTGCCCGAAATCTCGTGGCCGACTTCCGCGCTGCCGGTGAAGAGCACGGTGTCGACGCGGTCGTCGTCGACGATGGCGGCGCCGGCGTCGCCGAAGCCCTGGACCATGTTGAAGACGCCCTCCGGAATTCCGGCGTCGTCCATCATCTCGGCGATGATCTGGGCGCACCACGGTGTCTGCTCGGCGGGTTTCCAGACGACGGTGTTGCCCTCGACCAGTGCGATCGCCATGTGCCAGAACGGGATCGCGACGGGGAAGTTCCACGGCGTGATGCAGCCGATGACGCCGCGGGGCTTCCGGCGCATGTAGGCGTCCTTGCTCGGAATCTCCGACGGCACGAGGTCGCCGTGAGGGTGGCGGGCGTTACCGGCGGCCCACTCGACCATGTGGTAAGCCTCGACGACGTCCGCCCGACCCTCGCTGATCTCTTTCCCGCACTCTTTGGTGACGATCTCGGCGAGTTCGTCCGTGCGCTCGCGCATCTCGTGGTAGATGTCCCACAGATATTCGGCGCGGTCGATGTAGCTGAGCGATCGCCACTCGTCGAACGCCTCCTCGGCCGCCTCGAGCGCGGCGTCGACGTCCGACTCGGTCCCCCGGTGGAACGTCGCCAGGCTCTCGCCGGTGGCGGGGTTGTGGCTCTCGAAGGTCTCCTCGCCGTCGCCGTCGGTCCACTCGCCAGCGACGTAGTGGCCGTAAGTCTCAGCGTTCTGTGTCGCCATGACGCCTAACTCTATCCCGCGGGGTTGAATAGGGCGAACCTCCCATGGGAGGGTAGCGACGGTGTCGCGGGGGTCACCGTCACACACCACCTATGAGTACTGATAGCTCAACCGTACGAGGAACGAGGCTCACGCTCGAGCTCTGGCATCCGGAGTGCTGGGCGATCGAGGCAACTGATCGACTGGGCGGCGGCATTTTAGCGCACGCGATCTACACCGCTCCGACGACCGAGGAACAGTCCGTCAACGGGCTGTTCACGGCCTACGGCGACACCACGAACGAAGTCGAAGCGCTCCTCGAGGCGATCGACGACTCGCCGCTGGCCGGCGACGTCCTCGAGCTACAGGAGCGGTTCGGCGGCGGAGAAACCGCCGTGCCGGGAAACGTCGCCCGCGAGTTCTTCCTCGAGTACGACCCGGGCGTGATGATCTGCCCGACGCTCCTCGAGCACGGCTTCGTCCACAGCTCTCCCGTCCGAATCGAGGACGGACGGGAAGTCTGGGAGGTCTGCTTCGCTGGCGGTCGCGAGGGAGTCGAGTCGGCACTCGAGGGCGTCAGCGAGGACGGCTGTGCCGAAGTGTCGGTCGAGCGAATCGCAACTCGGTCGTCCCGTGCACCTGGATACAAACGCCGGATGGATACCCTCACGGCCGCCCAGCGCGAGGCGTTCGAACTCGCCCGTCGGCGGGGTTACTACCAGTGGCCCCGCGGCGTCTCGACGCGCGAACTCGCGGCCGAATTCGGCGTTTCGAAGACGACCTTGCTCGATCACCTCCGGAAGGCCGAATCGAAGCTCCTCGATCCGGACGACGCCGGATCCGACGAGTTCTACTAAGCCACGTCCGATTCTTAACCTGGATGACTGTTGAGCCAATAGATTTGCAATATTATGTATCATCAAAAGTGATTGTCGTGAGCGAATGTGCCTCGAAGTCGATCGGTAGCACTGGAGTGAATCGCTCTGGGAACGATGCTGAGTCGGTACCAACGGACTCCGGTGGCGCGTCGGTGCCTGGTGTTGAAAGCTGACGGGGAGACACCGTAGACTGACTCGAGGAGGTGCCAAAGGGACGAATGCGTCCGGTTCGGTTTCGACCGTCGCGAACGTTCGGTAGTGTGGACCAGCAACCGGGACGATCGCGGGTTTCGACCGAAAACGACGACTGTGAGTCGGCACTGGTGCAACCGTGGGCCATCTTGCGGTTGCATCGAAACACAGCCGTCAGTCTGGAACGATTCGGCTGCGTGTTGCCTGTAGCAACCGTCTCGCTCTTTGAATGGTCCCGTCGCCAGCCTATCTCAAAATCAAATCATGATAGATAAGATTGCAGTATTTAAATATTAGATATCTCGAGATGTGCTGTCGATACGTCCGGGTTAGGCCGACTGACCAACAAAAATTGAGTCGTTAGAACCGCAGAAAGATTACAACCATATGGCTGTAATCTCTCGAGACGAGTTCGTCCATCCAATACTTATCTATCAACTGTAAATTCTGGGCGGTCCCCTCGGGTTCGATCGGGTTGATCCCCATTGCCGTCGTCGATCTGTTCGCCGACGGTAAGGGGAACCTACTCTTCTAGTCGTTCGAAAACGTTGGGTCGAAGACGGTCGTCGAACCTCGACTCTCAGGCGATCGACTACGTTGTGTCACGAAGTGCGTCGTTCAACGCCGGGACGACCTCGTGGAGGTCACCGATGACGGCGTAGTCGGCCTTCTGGATGATCGCGGCTTCGGGATCGGTGTTGATCGCGAGGAGGGTGTCGGCACCCTTACAGCCGACCATGTGCTGGACGGCGCCGCTGATCCCACAAGCGATGTAGATGTCCGGGCTGATCTTCGCGCCGGTCTGGCCGACCTGGTCGTCGTGTGGGCGCCAGCCCTCGTTGATCGCGGCCCGCGAGGCCCCGACGGTGCCGCCGAGGAAGTCGGCCAGTTCCTCGAGCGTGTCGTACTTCTCGGGTCCGCCGACGCCTCGACCACCGCCGACGACGACCCGCGCCTCGCCCAGCGGGATGCCCTCCTCGTCGGACGTCTCGACCCGGTCGACCCGAACCCGGAAGTGGACGTCCTCGAGCGACGGCGTGAACTCGTCGACCGACGGCTCGATCGTCGTCTCGGCTTCCTCGATCGGGAACTCGTGTGCGGCAGCGGTCACGAGCTTCGTGGTGGCCTCGAGTCGGGCGTGCTCGAGTAAGCTGCCGCCCCAGCGGTGGCGGGTCACGTCGTACGCCGCGGCGCCGTCGGCGACGTCGATCTCGACGCAGTTGGTCGCCATCGGCGCGTCGAGCGTTGCGCCGACGCGAGCCAGCACGTCGTGCCCGCGGTCCGTCCCGGGAGCGACGACGGCGCTCGCGTCCAGCTTCGAGCCGAGCTGAGCGACACTTTCGGCCCACGCCTCGGGTGCGTAGCCCTCGAGTCGATCGTGGCGCACGCAGTGGAGCTCTTCGACGCCGTAGGGGCCGAGTTCCTCCGCCAGGCCGGCCGCCTCGTCGCCGAAAGCGACCACCTCGAGCGCAGTTTCGTGGGCGTCCGCCAGGTCGCGCGCCATCGTGAGCGCCTCGAGGGAGGGCTCCGCCGGCACGCCGCTCTCGTGTTCGACGAGCGTGAGAGTCATATCACCTCCACCTCCTCTTCGAGGACCTCGATCACGTGCGGGACGGCCTCGGCTCCCTCGCCGAGGATCTCAGCGTCGTCGTCGTCTCGCTCGGGTGCCTCGAGGCGGAGCTTCTCGAGAGAGCCCGCCCCCGTCTCACCCTCGGGTTCGCGGCGGTCGACCGCCGTGCGACGCGCCTGCATCTTCGCACGCATCGAGGCGTAGCGGGGTTCGTTGATCCCCTCTTTGACCGTGACGATCGCCGGAAGGTCGACCTCGTACACCTCCTCGCCGCCGCCGATCTCGCGTTTCGCGATCGCCGTGCCGTCCTCGACCTCGAGGTTTTTGATCCCGGTCACGCAGGGAAGCCCCAGTTCGGTCGCAACGCGGATGCCGACCTGGTAGTTGGCTGCGTCGGCCGACTCGTTGCCAAACAGCAGGAGGTCGAACTCGACGCCGTCGTCGGCCAGGGCGTTCACGGCAGTCGCGATGGCGCTCGCGGTCGCACGTGGGGACCACTCCTCGCCGTCGGTCTCGAGCAGCGTCGCCTCGTCGGCCTGCATGGCCAGCCCCGTCCGGAGCTGTTCGGTCGCCTCGTCGGGACCGAGCGTGAGGACGTGCGCGGCGCCGCCGTGGGCCTCGACCTGCTGGATGGCCTCCTCGATGGCACACTCCTCGTGGGGGCTCATGGTGAACCCGAGGTTGCTCGCGTCGATTCGCTGTTCGTCGTCGGTCAGGACGATCTGTGCACCGGTGTTGGGTACCCGTTTGATACAGGCCAATACGTTCATGCTGACGTGTGTGGATGTGGCCGTTTTCGGCCTCGAAGGTGGTTCGCGATCCTAGCTGCGGATCCGGTCGTTCTCCGGGTCGAACAGCGGTCTGCTGCCGGCGACCTCGACGGTCACCGGGTACTGTTCACCCATGTACTCGACCTGCAGGCTGGTACCCTCGTCGGCGTACGCCGGAGGAAGGTAGGCCATCAGCAGGTGTTTGCCGACGCTCGGGCCGGTGCCGGCGCTCGTGACGTAGGCCTCCCGGCCGTGGTCGTCGACGATGACTTCGCCGTCTTCGTCGAGGACGGGCTCGTTCCCGAGCATGAACCGACGCTCGCCCGACTCGGAGGTGTGGTCGTCCACCGAGAGGGTACACAGCGTGGCCGCGTTCTCCTCGTCGATGGCCTCGGCGTACGCCTCCTTCCCGATGAAGTCTGACGTCTTGACGCCGTGGAACGTCAACCCGGCCTCGGCGGGATTGTACTCGAGCTCGAGTTCGTGGCCGAACAGCCGGTAGCCTTTCTCCATCCGGCCCGTCGTCCCGTAGACGCCCATGCCGACGGGGCGGATATCGTACTCTGCGCCGGCCTCGGCGATGGTGTCCCAGAGACGCCCGCCTTTCGCGGCCGGGGCGTAGATCTCCCAGCCGAGTTCGCCGACGTAGGAGAGGCGCATCGCCCAGGCGTCGACCTCGCCGACGGTGAGTTTCTGGGCGGTGTACGGCGGGAAGGCCTCGTGGGAGACGTCTTCCTCGGTCACCGAGTCGACGACTGCCCGGGCGTCGGGCCCCCAGACCCCGAGGGTACAGAGCGACTCCGAGCGGTCGATCATCGTGACGTCGGCGTCCTCGGGGATGTGCCCGCCGAACCAGGCGCGATCCGCCCCGGCCGCGGCGCCGCCGGTGATGACCCGGTACTGTTCGGGCCCGAGCCGGGCGATCGTCAGGTCCGAGACGAAGCCGCCGTTCTCGGCGAGGATCGGCGTGTAGACGGTCTTGCCGACGTCGACGTCGACCCGGCCGACCGCCATCCGTTCGAGGTAGTCCACGACGTCCGAGCCGACGAAGTCGAACTTCCCGAAGCCCATGTCGCCGACCATGGCGACGTGGTCGCGCATGTGGAGGTGCTCGCCGAGGATGATCGGCGACCACCACCGTGCGTCCCACTCGTTGCCCCGGAGCAGTCCCTCGAGTTCCTCGTTGTACGTCCGGACGAGGTCTTCGTTGGACCAGTACCACTGCGGTCGCTCCCAGCCCGCGGCCTCGAAGAAGCGGGCGTCGAGTTCCTGCTGGCGATCGTAGAACGGGCTCGTCCGCAACGGCCGGGAGCTCTGCCACTGCTCGGCCGGGTGGACGATGCCGTAGATCTTCTGGAAGCCCTCGTGGGCGCGGTTTTTCACGAACGCTCGCGAGTTTCCGTACTCGTAGAAGCGGTTGACGTCCGAGCCGTGGAGGTCGATCTCCGACCAGCCGCGGGTCATCCACTGGGCGACGGCCTCGCCGATCGCCGGCGCCTCCTTGATCCAGACGGCGGCGCACGACCACAGGCCGTCGACGTCCTGGAGCGGGCCTAAAAGCGGCATGCCGTCGGGAGTCACCGACAGCAGGCCGTCGATCTCGTGGCGGACGCCCGCCTGGGGGTCGTCGAGCAATTCGGGCACGATCTCTAAGGCGTCTTCCATCGACTGCTCGAACGCGTCGTCGGTCAGCGGCGGCTGAGTCGGCGACAGCGGCGACTCCTCGATCGACGGCACGTCGTCGACGTCCCAGAGGATCGGTCGATGCTGGTAGGAGCCGACCTCGAGATCGTTGCCGTGCTGGCGCTCGTACATCTGGGTGTCCATATCGCGCACGACGGGGAAGGAAATCTCACCCTCGTACTCCTCGAAAAAGGAGATCGGCCCGACGCTCACCATCTGGTGGACTGCAGGCGTCAGCGGGATCTCGACGCCGGCCATCTCGGCGATTTTCGGGCTCCACAGCCCCGCGGCGATGACGACCTCGTCGGCCTCGACGGTGCCGCGATCGGTCTCGACCGCCTGGATCGCCCCGCCCTCGACGTGTACGTCGAGTACCACGGTGTTCGGCGAGACGGTCAGACCGCCGTCGGTCGCGTGGTCCGCTCGAGCCCGCATCACTTCGCCGGCCCGCAGCGGGTCACAGGTGCCGGCGCCCTCGCTGTAGAAGCCGCCCTTGATGACGTCCGTGTTGACGTACGGCACCAGCTCTTCGATCTCTTCGACGTCGAGGAGTCGGCCCTTCTCGCCCCAGGCTTTCGCCGACTGGACGCGTCGCTCGAGTTCGGCCATCCGTTCGTCGGTGCGGGCCACCTCGATCCCGCCGCTGTTGACGAACGTGTCCATGTCCTCGTACTGCTCGATGCTCCGCCGGGTGAGGTGGGTCATCTCCTTTGCGTGCTCGACGGGCATGAGGAAGTTCGAGGCGTGGCCCGTCGAGCCACCCGGGTCCGGCAGCGGCCCCTTGTCCAGCAGCAGGATGTCCGCTCGTCCTTCCTCTGCGAGGTGGTACGCGAGGCTGTTCCCGACGATTCCAGCCCCGATAATGACGGTCTCCGCGGACGACGGGAAGTCACTGGAGCTCATCGACGACCCCCGCCGTTGGCCGTCGACGGCTGTCCGATACCAGGTGTCCGATCTGTGAGTCTCGGGACTCGGTTCTCACCACTCACTATCATCTTCGTTATATAGAGAACACCTCGCAGACCATAAAAAGACAACATAAATGGCAGATTCATTATGAGACGAGCGAGAGCGGCTGAGCCGATCGGAGATCGGACCGGCCAGCGGACCACCGATTCCAAATCCTGACAGGAGAGTGCCACCTTGTGGTTTGGGCCACGTCCGCTGTCCCGGTGTTTCGCGTCGGACGGTTCACAGTCGTCCACGTCGCATACGGAACGCTACGGGTACGTCAACACTTATGCCCACGTCGCGAAAACCTCGTCAGTATGGCTTCCCAAGACGGGGACGACGGATCGATGCCGACCGACTACGAGATCGCACAGGACGCCGAGAAACGACCAATCGCGGACGTCATTGCGCCGTTCGGGCTCGAGCGAGACGATCTGGAGCTACTCGGCGAACACAAGGCGAAGGTGCGACTCGAGGCGATCGAGCGGCTCCGGGAGGGGGGTGATCCCGACGGCAAGCTCGTCCTCGTCACCGGGATGACGCCGACGCCGCTGGGCGAGGGGAAGACGGTGACGACGGTCGGGCTCGGCCAGGCGTTCAACCAGCTCGAGGAGGACGCGGCCGTCGCGATCCGCGAGCCGTCGCTCGGGCCGGTGTTCGGCGTGAAAGGCGGGGCGGCCGGCGGGGGCTACTCGCAGGTGCTCCCGATGGAGGACATCAACCTCCACTTCACGGGGGACCTCCACGCGCTCACGTCGGCGCACAATCTCATCGCCACGATGCTCGATAACCACATCAAGCAGGGCAACGAGCTCGACGTCGCGGTCAACTGGATCAACTGGCCGCGGGCGATCGACATGAACGACCGCGTCCTGCGCGAGACGGTCGTCGGGCTCGGCGGCGAGGTCACCGGCGTGCCCCGCGAGGACGGCTTCGTCCTGACCGCGGCCTCGGAGCTGATGGCCGTCCTCTGTCTCGCCGACGGCATCGCGGACCTCAAGGCACGCCTCGCCCGGATCATCGTCGCCTACGACGGGGACGGCGACCCCGTTACCGTCGACGACATCGGGGCGACGGGCGCCGCCGCGATTCTGCTGAAAGACGCGCTGAAACCCAACGTCGTCCAGACAATCGAGGGGACGCCGGCGTTCGTCCACGGCGGCCCCTTCGCGAACATCGCCCACGGGACCAACTCGTTGATCGCCGACGAGGTCGCCGCCCACTGCGCCGAGTACGTCATCACCGAGGCCGGCTTCGGCTCCGACCTCGGCGCCGAGAAGTTCATGAACATCGTCTGCCGACTCGGCGACCTCGAGCCCGACGCGGTCACGATCGTCGCCTCGGTACGGGCGCTCAAGTACCACGGCCAGGACATGTGGCCGCCCGACGTCGACGCGCTCGAGGCCGAGGACGTCGACGCCGTCCACCGGGGACTCGAGAACCTCGACAAGCACGTCAACAACTTACGGCAGTTCGGCGTCCCGGTGGTCGTCGCCGTCAACCGCTTCCCGACGGACACCGACGCGGAGATCGAGGCGGTCCTCGACCACTGCGAGGACGACCTCGGCGTGCCGGCCGCTGAATCGACCGTCTTCGAAGACGGCGGCGAGGGCGGCCTCGAGCTCGCCGAACGCCTCGTGGAGGCCGCCGAGTCAGCGTCAACGTTCGAGCCGCTGTACGAGCTCGAGGCCCCCATCGACGAGAAGATCGAAACCGTCGCCACCGAGATCTACGGCGCCGACGGCGTCGAGTTCCACGGCGACGCGAGAGACGACATCGAGCGGCTCACCGGCCTGGGCTTCGACGACGTGCCGATCTGCATGTCGAAGACGTTCCACTCGCTCAGCGACGACGCGAGCCAGAAAGGCGTCCCGGAAGACTGGACGCTCGAGGTGAAAGAGATCTACCCCTCGGCGGGGGCCGGCTTCCTCGTCGTGCTCACCGCGGACGTCCTCACGCTCCCCGGCCTGCCCTCGGAGCCGGCGGCCGCCGGCATGGATCTCCACGACGACGGCAGCGTCTCCGGGTTGTTCTAGTCCTCGCCCTCGTCCCCATCCCGGACGCTCGCGCGAGCGGCGCCGAGGCTCGACCGTCGACCGCGCTCGTGTCGGTAGAACGAGCCGGCGAGTCCCGCGAGCGCGACGAGGACGACCAGGGCGAACGGGCCGCCGGCCAGCACGGCCATCGCCTGCAGGACCTCGACGCTGTCGGTGACCAGCACGGAGACGGCGACGAGCCCCTGGACGATCCCCCAGAAGACGACCGCGCCGGTCGTCGGAGCGTGCTCGCGTCTCGTCGTCAGCACCGCCACGACGAGCGTGGAGGTGTCGGCTGACGTCGCCATGAAGACGACGATCAGCGCCAGAAAGAGGAACATGAGCAGCCGACTCAGCGAGAGCGCCTCGAAGATCGGGAAGCCGGCGACGGCCTCGGCGCCGCCGTGGGCGTCGATCGCCGCGAGGACGTCGACGTCGCCGGCGTGCTGGAGGGAAAGCGAGGTCGAGCCCAGCAGGAGAAACCAGGCCATCGTCGCGAGCGAGGTCGCGACGAAGCCCGTGAGGACGACGGTCCGAATCCGTCGCCCCCGCGAGAGCGCCGCCAGGAAGAGGCCGGCAAATGGCGCCCAGGAGAGCCACCACGCCCAGTTCCAGATCGTCCAGTTCGCGACCCAGTCGTCGGCGATCGGTCCGTTACCGAGGTGGACGCTCAACGGGACGAACTCGAGGGCGTAGCCACCGACCGCGCGCGAACTGGTCTCGAGGACGAACGCACGGGGCGCAACGAGCAGGAACAGCGCGGCGAACAGGCCGAAGAGGGCGACGTTCACGCCCGCGAGCCGCCGGATCCCCCGGTGGACGCCGCTCTGGGCGGAGGCGACGAAGACGATCGTCAGTCCCGCGACGAACAGCAGCGAGCCGCCCGTCTCGAGGGCCACGTCCCACTGGAAGTCGATCCCGGTGAGGAACTGCTCGCCGACGAGCGCGATGGAGGTGGCGATGCCGCCGATGGTCGCGAACACCGCGAGCAGGTCGACGAGCCGACACCACGGCGAGTCGAGATTTTCGACGCCGAGAAACGGCGTCAGGATCGACGAGACTCGCAGCGGCGCGCCCCGCTGGTAGACGTAGTAGGCGATGGGGACGCCGACGGCGACGTAGGCGCTCCAGGCCGAAAAGCCCCAGTGAAACAGCGCGTAGACGAGCGCGGCGTCGACGGCGGCCTCCGATCGGGCTGGGGCGTCGACGTGCGGGGGCGGCGTCTCGTAGTGGAACAGCGCCTCGGCCGGCCCCCAGAAGACGATGCCGGCGGCGATCCCCGCGGTGAAGAACATGGTGAAGTAGACGGGGTAGGTGTAGGCGGGCTCCGCGTCCGGGCCGCCGAGTTTGATCGCGCCCCACGGCCCCACGAGCAGGGCCAGACAGCACAAAAGCGAGAGGAGCACGACGGCGGTGAACAGCCAGCCGGCGTTGGTCGTGACCAGCGCCTGTGCCGTGCCGACGGCGGCGACGGTGCCATCCGGAGCGAGTAGCTGGCCGGCGAAAAAGAGCGCGAAGACGACGAGGGGGATCCCGGCCGTGACGGGATCCTGGCGGGCGCAGAACGCGCCGACGGTGTCGGCGATGGAGCGATGGCGAACCGACAGCAACAGCTGGGCCTCGGTCGGCTCGGCGTCGGCGTCCGCCGGCAACACGGCGAGGTACGTCAGCCCGGAGCCGAAAAAGAGCAGTGAGACGACGAGCCACGCCCGGCCGGAGACGGTCTCGCCGACGAGCTCGGGGAAGAAAAACCCCGAGACGACGATTACGCCGGAGAGGACACAGAGCGGGCCCAGCAGCTTTCGGAGCAACCGTTCGACGACGCCGACACCCTGGAGTCCCATTGTCCTCGAGTTCCGTTCGTTCGTGTTCGTCCATTCGTAACCGCTCGTCACCGCCACGGGAGCCGCTCTCGGAAACCCCGACACCTCTCGATTCCGACCGGTTGTGGATCGGCTCCGGCACCGTCCGGTCGGGGCTCGGCGATCACGACGAGTTACCCCCTCCGAGGAGGTCGTCGGCCGACGTCCCCTCGAGCACCGACCGGCCGAGCAGGCGGCCGCCGATCGCCGTCGGACTGATGACCTCGTCGGCGCCGACCTGCTCGAGTTTCTCGAGGTGTGTGCGGTCGGTCGCTGCAGCGACGATGCGGACGTCCGGGTTGGCGTTCCGGGCGGCGAGGATCGCGAGGACGTCCCTGGCGTCGTCCCGGGTGGCGACGACCACGCCCGCCGCCGCGTCGATCCTGGCGTCCTCGAGTACCGCCTCGTCGGTCGGATCGCCAGTGAGGACGTCGACGGCCGCGTCGAGTTCGGCGGCCGACTCGCTGTCGGTCGTAACGACCACGACGTCGGTTTCGTCGGCGAGCGTCTCGAGCAGCGACGGTGTGAGGTCGCCGCTGCCGAGGACGAGGACGTGTGCATCGAGCAGGCTGAGTTCTGAGGGGGTCATCTGTCCGACGGCTGCAGCCATTCGTTTTTCGATCGCCGGCACGATGAGTGCTCCGATGGCGACCGTGAACGCGCCCGTTCCGAAGAGGATCACAGAGAGGGAGAACCACTTCGCGCCGGTCGAAAGCGGGGTGACGTCGCCGTAGCCGACGGTAGCGATCGTGACGACGACGTAGTAGACGGCGTCGCCCCAGCTGTCGAGTCCGGCGAACTGATCGCGGAGGACGTAGGAGCCGACCGTGCCGTAGACGCCGACGCCGACGATCGAAGCGAGCGAGGCGAGCTGGAGCGAGGAGAGCTCGAGCCGTCGGTCGAACGCGTCGCCGTTGATCGCCAGCAGCGTGGTCGCGAGGGCGACCGCGGCGAGCAGCGGCACGTCGGTGGTCCGAAACGTCGTCAGCGGCAACAGCGCGGCGATCGGGAGGACGAGCAAGGAGAGATACCACGCGAGGCGCGTTCGTCGCGTGAGCCCAAAGACGAGCCCCGCGAGGACGAACGCGACCAACACGCCCGTAAACCGGAGCAGGCCGGGATCGACGGGGAGGACCGCCACGAGCGGCCCGTCGTAGCGCCCTTCCGGTCGACTGAGGTGAGAGAGGCCGGTCACGAACGTGAGGACGGCCGCCGTCCCGGTCAGGGCGACCGCCGTCTTCGCCTTCGAGACCGCCCGCCAGTCGACGAGCTGGACCCGCTCCGTGTGATAGAAGAGCGTCTCGAGACTCGAGTCGGGCGGGAGTTCCGGTGGATCGCTGGCCACGTCGCGTCGTTCGACGGGTCGGGCCATAAGCGTTGGTGAGGGTAACGGTTATCCCGCGGAGCGTGGATACCTCAGACGGGTTCGAAAACGAATGTACGACACCGTTCTGATCGCAACCGACGGGAGCGACGAGGCGGAAGCCGGCATCGAGTACGGCCTCGACGTCGCCGAGGCGATGGACGCGACGGTCCACGCACTGTACGTGGTCGAGACGAAAGCCACCTACATCCTGACTGTCGGCCTCTCCGATGACGAACTCGAGGCCTACCGGGAGTACGGCGAGGAGGTCGTCACCGACGTCGTCGAGCGGGCCGCCGAGCGGGGGCTCGAAGGCAGGGGAATCGTCAAGACCGGCCGGCCGGCGGAGGAGATCGTCGACTACGCCGAACGAAACGACGTCGACGTCGTCGTGCTCGGCAAGCAAGGCCACGGCGCGATCGACAGGCACCTGGGGAGCACGCCCGAGAAGGTCGTTCGAATGGCCGACGCCCCGGTGACGGTGGCCGCCGAGCGCTGATGGGCGAGAGAGCGCGTGCCAACCTGCGTGGTCAGACAGGGATGCACTGGAATCTACGAACGGTTGTTCGGCTCTTCTTGCTCGTCGGCGGCGTTCTCGCGCTCGCCAGCGGGACGCTCGGCGGTTCGACGACGACGCTCCTCGTCGGGGCCGTCGCGATGGGGCTCGGCGTCGTCGGCCTGGTGACCGAGTGGAACGAGTCGAGAACGTAACAATATGTATAAAGGTCGTCGCGGTCGTGTGTGGGCCATGGCCAACCTCGTCGCGACCGTCGCCACGATTCTCGCGGTGGTGTTCGCCGTCGCGAGCCTCGCACAGCTCCTGTCGGGAAACTACTTCTTCGCCGGCACCCTGCTTACGTTCGTCGCGTTCGCGATCTACTTCCGGGAAATCAACCTCGACCGATAGGGACACTATTTGTCGCGCCATTTGGTACCAAAGCTATATTGTTCAGTCCGCCGAATACGACGGTGGACGTACGGTTATGCTGGATAAGCTACTAATCGCAACGGATGGAAGCGATACGGCGTCGGAGGCGGTCGAACACGGACTCGACCTTGCGGAGACGTGCGATGCCGAGGTACACGTGATCTACGTCGTCGAGACGGAGGCGACGTACCTTCTCACGGTCGGAGTAAGCGACGAGGAGATGGACGAGTATCGCCAGCACGGTGAAGCGGTCGTCACCGAGGTGGTCGAACAGGCCGAGCGACGGGGACTCGAGGGCATCGGCGTCGTCAAAACCGGGTCGGTCGCCCAGGAGATCGTCGAGTACGCCGAGGCAGAGAACGTCGACAGCGTGGTTGTCGGCGAACGCGGCCGCGGGACGCTCGAGAAGTACCTCGGATCCAACGCCGAGAAGATCGTCCGGCTGTGTTCGACGCCCGTCACCGTCGTGCGCGCCGCCTAGATTCGACCGGTTCGAGCGAATCGACCGACCGTCAGTCGCCGACGTCGACGTCGACGACCCGGTCGTCTCTGGTTCTGACCTCGGTCACGAGGTCGCCTCGCTGGGTCGTGACGACGACCTCGTCTTCGTCCTCGAGGTCGTCGATCAACTCGTTGAACTCGTCGGACTGGAGGATCCTGTACTCCCGTTTGAGTCCCTGCCTCACCGCGTAGATCATGAACAGCAGGATCACCACGAACGGGAGGCCGCTGGCGATGGCGGCCGCCTGGAGCGCCTCGATGGCCGCGTCACCGCCGGCGACCAGGAGTGCAGCGGCGACGAGTCCCTCGGAGGCGGCCCAGAAGACGCGCCCGGCTGCCGGCGTCTCGTGTTTGCCGCCGGTACTCAGGTGCTCGAGGACGAGCGAGCCCGAGTCCGAGGAGGTAACGAAGAAGGTCGTGACGAGGACGATCGCGAGGATCGACAGAATCACCGTGCCCGGCATGGCGTCGAACATCGCGAACATCGCGACCTCGAGGCCGACGTCGAACATCGGGCCGCTGACCACGCCGGCGGTCTCCTCGCCCAGTTCGAAGTTGAGGGCGGTGCCGCCCATCGCTGCGAACCAGGCGAACGAGAAGACGACGGGGATCAGGAGCACGCCGCCGACGAATTCGCGGATGGTGCGTCCCTTCGAGATGCGGGCGATGAACATCCCGACGAACGGCGACCAGGAGATCCACCAGGCCCAGTAGAACACCGTCCAGTCGACGAGGAACTCGCCTTCGCCTTCACCGCCGGGACCGTAGAACTCAGAGCCCTGGAAGTAGTGGTTGTCGAAGCTGTTGCCGAAAAAGGACAGCTCGAAGAAGTTGCCGATGTAGGCGCCGATCCCCTGTGGCAACGCACCCAGGATGAACAGCGTCGGGCCGAGGACGAACACCGACGCGAGCAACAGCATCATCAGCGTGAGGTTCAGGTTGCTGAGCCGTCGAATCCCTTTGTCGAGGCCGAGGTAGACCGAGACGATCGCCAGCCCCGTGACCACGGCGATGATCGCGACGGCGACCCAGGTGGCGTCCGGGACGGCGGGGAACGTGCCCACCTCGTCGCCGACGAACGTCAGTCCCGCGTTGATCTGCAACGCGCCCAGTCCGAGCGAGGTCACGAGGCCGAACAGCGTCGCGAAGATGGTGAAGATGTCGATGACGTGGCCCGGCCAGCCGTAGATCCGCTCCCCGAGCACCGGGTAGAAGACCGACCGGAACGTCAGCGGCAGCCCGCGGTTGTACGAGAAGAAGGCGAGGCCGAGCGCGACCAGCGCGTAGATCGCCCACGGATGAAAGCCCCAGTGGAACAGCGACACGGCCAGCGCCACTTCGCCGGCGCCTTCGGTTCCCGCTTCGGCGCCCAGGTGCGGATCGAACAGGTGGAAGACGGGTTCGGCGACGCCGAAGAACATCAGCCCGATCCCCATCCCCGCGCTGAACAGCATCGCGATCCACGAAATGTCGCTGAACTCCTTCTCGCCGTCGACCCCGCCGAGGCGGATCACGCCGTACTTGCTGATCGCGAGGTAGACCATGAAGATGATGAAGACGTTCGCCGCCAGGATGAACAGCCAGTCGAAGTAGTCCGAAATCGCGACGCGAGCGTCCTGATAGACCGTCCCCGCCTGGTCCGGAAACGCGAGCGAGAGGACGATGAACAGGACGATCAACCCGCCCGCGACGAGAAAGACGGGTGGATTGATGTCGAATCCGTATCCCTGCCAGTTTCTGTCGCCCGGTTCTCTACTCGTGTCTGCGTGAAACAGTTCTCCCTGTATTCCTCGTTTGCCTTCATCTGCCATAGTTTCCCTCCGTGTTCGTGCTGACGTCGATCGTGGTTCGAAGCGGTCATGACACCGCGGTCGGTCTGAGCGATCGCACGGGCTAGTCCCAATCGCCCAACTCGACGTCTGCAACCACCTGCCGTGCGAGTACGTGCCGGGTGCTATGTGCTACCAACTTCATTGCATCGAATACTGGCGACGTATATATAATTTTGCTAAAAATAATCCACCGTACCGATATAATGAAAGTCGAGGTATCTATACAGTCAGTGACGACCTGGCCGCGTGAACACCAGGCGATGAACTCAAAACCGGGCGAAGATGAAGCCGAGCCGGGACGGCGTGGCGAGAAAGGAAACGAGCAGCGTCACGACAGCGAGTACGAACGAGCCGGCAGCCAGCCCGATGAGGTACGGTGCCACCGCCGTCGAGAACGGCATCGTAAGCATGACTACCGTCATCGACACCACGACGACCAACAACAACGCCATCGAGACGCGCAGCCCCATCTGTCTGGGGTTAAATCCACAACGGGGGCAGCCTTCCTCGCCGCCGTCGAGTTCACCGCCACACCGGTTGCAGTGAGGGGCGTCATCGGCAAACGGAAACATACCCTATCGTCTCTCTGGACGGACAAAAAGGCATACCCAGTCTCCGATCCCGGAGAACGGGGCGTTCGATCTCCGCTCGCCGTCAGCGGCCACGGCCGAACAGGCGGTCGACGAAGCGCTCGAGGAGACTCGATTGGTCGGAGGTGCTCGGCATCGCGGGAAGGTAGTTCACGAAGTCGTTCGACTGCGTCACGTCGGGGTCCGGTTCACGTTGCATGCAGAGTAGGGTTCGTTCCGATCGCTGTTAAGGATTGTGGACTTATTTTTCGGCTTCAGAATATTTCGTTTCTGTTTAGGCGAACGCTGTGGGGGTTCGGGCCAACTCCTCGACCGTCGTTGGCGGTTCGTCGACGAACCCGGTCGCTGGCGTTCGGCGCAGCAAAACGCGACGTGTCAGGGAACGCGCGAGTGTTGTCGACGTCGATCGACCGAACGATCGCCAGTGGCGACGACTGCGATCGTCGGTCCGCGCCGATCACCTCGCCGGCCCCTCACCGAACGGCTCGAATTCCACAACCAATACGGATTCTGATAGGAGTGGTCGACGGACTCGAGCGTCGATTTCAGCTGGGTCGCCATCACAGAATCTGCACGTTAGGAGCTTCGTACTGGCCGTTTCTGAAAACTCTCTCGCGGATTGAACCGCCGGCTAGCTCACACTTTTATGAGTATTGCCGGATATGTAGGTAGTAATGTCCGGCAACGAACCGCCACAGACGGAGAGTCAGGATCATCCGAACTACCCGAGCGTCGACCAGTCCGACCGGGTACTGCCGCGAAACCTGCGTCAGTCCGGCGATCCAGGTATCGAGATGCTCGTTTCGACGCGCGTTCGCAAGTCGCCGTTCTTCCACAAGTCGTTCGTGGAGAACGGCGCCTGGCGGGCGACGGTGTACAACCGGATCTACCACCCGCGGGGGATGCTCGAGCCCGAGGAGGGTGGGATGATGGCCGAGTACGACGCGCTCGTCAACCACGTGACGCTGTGGGACGTCGCGGTCGAACGCCAGATTCGCGTGAAAGGGCCCGACGCCGAGGCGCTCACGAACTACGTCATCACCCGCGATGCGACCGAGATCGAGCCGATGCGCGGCAAGTACGTCATCCTCTGTAACGAGGACGGCGGCATCCTCAACGATCCCGTCTTGTTGCGCCCGGGCGAGGACGAGTTCTGGTTCTCGATCTCGGACTCGACGCTGATGCAGTGGCTCCAGGGCGTGAACGTCGGGATGGACTTCGACGTCGAGATCGACGAGATCGACGTCGCGCCGATGCAGATCCAGGGCCCGAAGTCGGTCGACGTGATGGTCGAGATCGTCGGCGACGAGGTCGAAGAGATCCCCTACTACGGGCTGATGGAAGCGGAAGTCGACGGCGTCCCCGTACTGGTGAGCCAGACCGGCTTCTCCGGCGAGAAAGGCTTCGAGATCTACGTGAAGGATGCGTCGAAGAACGCCGAACGCATCTGGGATCCGGTCCTCGAGTCCGTCCGCGACCACGGCGGCATGCAGGTCGCCCCCGCCCACCACCGCCGGATCGCCGCGGGCATCCTCTCGTGGGGCCAGGACATGGACCACGAGACGTCGCCGTTCCAGGTCAACCTCGGCTATCAGGTGCCCGACGACAAAGACGCAGAGTACATCGGCAAGGAGGAACTCGAGCGCCAGCAGGAGCTGATCGACGAGGGCGAGTACCCCTTCGTCCACAAGCTGGTCGGTCTCAAGCTGGCCGGCGAACCGATCAGGGACTACGCGCCCGATTTCTGGCTCATCTCCGAACCCGACAGCGACGAGCCCTGTGGCTACGTCACGTCGCCGTGGCACAACCCCGAACTCGAGACGAACCTCGCGCTCGGCTTCGTCCCGGCCGAGACGCTCGACGGCGACCCGATGGCGGTCTACGACGGCGACATCGAGACGGAGTACCAGGTCCACCTGCCCGACGAGTACGCAGAAGAGCCCGGCGAGCCGGTGTACGCCAAAGTCTCGGAGGTGCCGTTCAAGCCCTCGGTCAACCCGAGCGCCCGCGAGCAGGCGAAACTCCACGCCAAGGAGGACGCGTCGGAGTGAGCCGGAGCGAGAACGGGCGTCGACGACCGTCAGGTACGAGGGGCTCGAGTCCCAACAGGCACCCGGAACGCGTGCGGCCGCCGCGACGATGCGGCCCCGGCGCGTGACGCGACGAGCGCACGACCATGGCCTCAGAAATACAGTCGATCCCGACGGCCGAAGGCGTCGTTTCCCTCCTCGAGGAGCCACGCTTCGAACTGATGCCGTTCGAGAGCATGGACGAGCAACTCGAGTACCTGCCCGACGGCGCCGAGGTCGCCATCACCACCTCGCCGACGCTCGGCCTCGAGGCGACGATCGAGTGGACCGAGCGCGCGAGCGAGCGCGGCTACGAGGTCGTCCCCCACGTCGCGGCGCGCTACGTTCGCGACGAGGCGCACCTCGAGGAGCTCGCCGGGCGACTCACCGACGCTGGTGTCACCGACATTTTCGTCCCGGGCGGCGACCGCGAGGAACCCGTCGGTGAGTTCACCTCGGCGTACGAGTTCCTGTCGACGCTCGAGGAGCTGGACTACGCGTTCGAGGAGGTCGGAATCACCGGCTATCCCGAGGGTCACTCGTTCCTCGACGACCAGGTTCTCGCCGAGTCGATGGCGAAGAAAGAACCCTACGCTACGTACGTCGTGACGCAGCTGTGTTACGATCCCGACACCATCCTCGAGTGGATCGCCGAGATTCGCGAGCGCAGCGTCGACCTGCCCGTCGAGGTTGGCGTTCCGGGCGTCATGAAGTACCAGCGACTGCTGACCATCTCGAAGAAGGTGGGCGTTGGCGATTCGGTTCGCTTCCTCCAGAAGACGAGCGGCCTCCTCGGCTTCGTCCGACACCTCGTCGGCTCCCGGGGAACGTACGTTCCTGAACCGCTCATCGAGGGGCTCGCGCCGTACGCCACCGACCCGTACTACGACGTCCGTGGAGTCCACATCTACGCGTTCAACCAGGTGCCGGATCTCGAGTCGTGGCGATCGGAGACGCTGGGTCGGTATCGGTGACGAGGATGGAAGCCGCGGGCGGGCGGCGGGGGCGGTCCCTCATTCGCTGCGCTTTCGCTCCTGTTTGGGGTGTTCGGAGACGAACACGCTCGTGTGCGCCGGCACGTCCTCCGTCACCCAGGAGTTCGCACCGATGCTGACGTGGTCCCCGACGGTGACCGGCCCGAGGACTTTCGTGCCGGCGCCGATCACGACGTTGTTCCCGATGTCCGGGTGGCGCTTGTACCCCTTCTTGAGCGTCTTCGCCTCGTCCTCTTCCTCTTCGAAGTGCAGGGCGCCCAGCGTCACGTCCTGGTAGAGTCGAACCCAGTCCCCGATCGTCGCCGTCTCCCCGATGACGACGCCGGTGCCGTGATCGATGAAGAAGTACTCCCCGATCTCCGCCCCCGGATGGATGTCGATCCCCGTCACTGTCTTCGCGTACTCGGTGAGCTCCCGTGCGTACTCCGGCTCGCTCGCCTCGTACAGCTCGTGTGCGACCCGCTGCATCGTGACGGCTAACAGGCCGGGATACGAACGGATTACTTCCACGTAAGACTTCGCGGCGGGGTCGCCCTTGTACGCGGCCTCGACGTCTCGCTTCAGCGTTTCCCGAAGTTCCGGCAGCCGATCGAGCACGTCGTCGACCGTGTCGGACGGATCGCTCCCCGTGTACGGTCGGATTCCCCGACAGTAAATCGTCCCGAGATCCGACAGCGTGTCTCGGATCGCTGACCTGTCCTCGAGCAGCTCGTCGGCGTTCCAGCACCTGGGGAAGAACAGGCGTCTGAGCAGCCCCATCTCGGCTCGCCGATGATCCCACTGCGGAAAGTTCATCGACGACCGCGTCGGGAAGGGGTCGGCGTCCGCCGCGTAAGATTCACCGAGCGCCTCGTGCGTGTCGCCGGTGTATTCGTAGCCCATCTCTCCCCGTTCATTCGAATTCGATACACAAAGAGGTTCGACCTCGAGTGGCGACTTCCGACTATCCGGCGAATGCTACAAGCGCAGGCCCCACGAAGTCGATACGTGTCGACTGAACTGCTCCGTGGCGCGCCGATCGCAACCGCCGTCCTCGAGTCGGTCGACGAGCGAGTCGCTGACCTCGCCGAACGGGGTGTGACCCCGACGCTCGCGACGGTGCTGATGAGCGACGAGCCGGCCGACGAGCGGTTCGTGGCGCTGAAACACGAGACGTGCGCCGACGTCGGCATCGACACTCGAGACGTCCGCCTCGAGCCCGACCATCCGGCAGCGCGCCTCTCCCGTGTGATCGAGGACGTGTGTAACGATCCCGGAGTCGACGCCGTCTTCGTCCAGGCCCCACTCCCCGATCACGTGCCGCTGTCCGCGGTCCGGACGCGGATCGATCCCGCGAAAGACGTCGACTGTTTTCACCCCGAGAATCTCGGCCGGCTGGTCGCAGACGATCCCCGGTTCGTACCGGCCACGCCCGCGGCCGTGTGTCGGCTCCTCGAGTGGCACGACGTGGCGGTCGCGGGGGCCGACGTCGTGATCGTGGGTCGGTCCGAGCCGATCGGGAAGCCGCTGGCGAATTACCTGCTCCGGGACGATCCGTGCGGAAACGCCACCGTTACGGTCTGTCACTCACACACGGCGAATCTCGCGTCGGTCACCCGCCGCGCGGACGTCCTCGTGACCGCCGCCGGCGTCCCCGAACTCGTCGATGGCTCGATGCTCTCGCCGGGCGTCGTGGTCGTCGACGTGAGCGTGAACCGTCGCCCGTCGAGCGCGTCGACCGGGGACCACTCGAGCGCTCGAGTCCCCACGGAATCGACGGGTAGAACAGCCTCGAGGGTGGTCGGCGACGTCGCGTTCGAGAGTGCACGGGAGAAGGCGAGTGCGATCACGCCCGTTCCCGGCGGCGTCGGTCCGGTAACGCTCGCGATGCTGGCCCAAAACGTCGTTCGCGCTTCCGAGCGACGGGCTGGAGACGAGCCATAGCGTTCCGTTGCGGGCGATTCGGAACTGCTGTGGTGAAGATTCAGCTACGACGTTCGCTCGAGTCAGCGCTTTTCGAACTCGCGGGGCTGCTCGACCCGAACGCGTCCGCGGGGACGCAACAGCCACGTGATCATTCCCCAGACGCGATCGACGGCAGTCGGTGAGGGCGTTCCCGGGAGATAGAAGTCCGGCGCTTGTGCGTCGTTGGAGGCGGTTCGATCGGCGGTATGATCCTGGCTCATACCGGATAGCTCGGCCCGATCAAATTAACCATTTCGACGTGCCTCTCGAATGAATCATTGTTGTTCGTTATCGACACATATTGTCACGTGTCGTCGTCACAAACGCGCTGTCTCAGCATTCCCATGCTCGAGGGGGTGGCCGTCGTGGAGACGTCGGTTGCGAGGTCGGGTTCGGCAGTCGTTCCCGCGTCGTACTCGGAGACCGCGATTCACGACATAAGTAACAAAATTAGATACAGTATTTGAGATTGATGGAGAGGGCGATCTCACGTGCAGACGACCTGTCGACGAACCCGCTCGAACGGTCACGGCTACTCTCGTACCCGTTGAACGTCATTGCACAATCGGTCACGGCGCTGGCTGCGTCGCGGAGACCTGGCGGAGTCGCGCGACGATTTCCTCGCGACCGATGTCTCGCTCGTGTTCCCTGGCGAGTCGGCCGACCACGAGATCGACCAGGTTCAGCCGTCGCAACAGCTCGAGCGTCTCCTCGCGGTCGAGCCCGACGTCCTGTCCGACTTCGTAGATCGTGTTCGATCGCGAGACTGACTCGACGAGGACGTCGAGACTCACCCCGTCGGGAAGTCCGATTCCGTCGGTGAGTACGACCGGCGGCTGGTCGGCTTCTCGCTCCGATTCCGAACGCGTCTCCGGACGCTCCGCAGCGTTCGTCACCGTTTCGGAATCGGGTTCGGGTTCGACGTCGTCCTCCGATTTGTCGTCTTCACCCGAGTCGGTATCGTACGAGTTCGGCTCGTGGATCCCGTGGTCGATCATGTACCGCCGAACGGTTTCGGCGGTGACGTCCATCTCGATCACCTCGGCCATCTCGGCGAACGTCTCACAGGAGTCGTACACCGACGCGAGCAGTTCTGGATCCCTGAACGGCGGCCGGTTTCGCCTGCGAGTGCCGGCCGGTCCGTCGTCAGCACTGCTGGAAGCCGAGCGCTGACTCGAGGATCGGGCACGCGCTGTGGACTCCTCGGCCGCGGTCGGCTGACTCCCGTTCGGGACGGACGCGTCGAGTGCGACTGTAATCGTCCCGTCACCGGTGATCGTCGCCTCGGCCGGCTCCAGTTCCAGCCCGTGGTCGGACGCCGGGACGACGGGAACCGCCGACTCGAGGACGAGCTGGAGGCGGCCGTCGCTGTCGAGTTCGACGGTTGCGGGTGCGACGCCGTCCACTCCGTTGGCTGCTGGTTTCATCGAGATGGTCAGCTCGACGTCGGCAGTGAGCCCGGGTTCCGAATCGACACCTTCGGTGACCTCGACCGCGTGTACGGTGCCACCTTCACCCTCACACGCCTCGAGAAACGCACCCATCTTCCGAAGATTGCTACCAACACCCATGGTGTATTATGACACAACGAGGTTCCCCATCAGTATTCATGATAAATAGTGTTGACCTTTAAGTTAGATCCGGTCACTCCGCGGCTCACGCTCGTCCTTCGAGGTAACTCGTTCGCTCACCAGTGGTCAACCGACCCCTCCATCCAGTTTCGTTCGCTCGCCACTCCAGCCCACGTTCGATTTTTTGTAAATTATCGGACTATAATTGCATCATTTCGGAGTTCATACTGTTATAGATTCGGTGCGGGTGAGCGGTGGCACGACCACTCGTCGAACGGCTCGAGCGAGCCCCAAGCGGTGTAGCTAAAACGATCGTTTCAGCTACCCAAACGATCATCTTCCAACTGAGTGAACGATCGTGTATGAGGCGAAGAGAACTACTCACGGGAAGTGGTCTGGTCGTGACAACGGCGCTCGCGGGCTGTCTCGGTCGGGCTCAGGACGGAGGCGAGGCCGCGACTCCCGACGCGTCGAGGCGGACGATTACGGTGAGGGCGTCGGGCGAATCGGCCGCCGAACCAGACCTCGCCAGGCTTCGACTCGGCGTCGAGTTGACCGGGGACGACGCGGCGGCCGTTCGAAGCGACCTCGCCACGCGGGCGGCAAAGCTGGAAGCGAGCCTCCTCGAGCACGGACTCGAGGAGGACGACCTCACGACGGATCGGTTCAGGATCCGGGAGCGGTACGACCACGACGCCATGCGCGCAGACGGCGTCGAACCCAGAACCGAGGCGGACGCCGAGGAGTACCGGTACTACGTCGGAACCCACACCTACAGCGTCGACGTTCACGACGTCGACGACGTCGGCGACGTGATTCGCGCCGCGGTCGACGACGGGGATGCCGACGAAGTCGGCCGAATCGAGTTCACCCTCTCCGAGGACCGACGTGACGAACTCCGCGACGACGCGCTCGAGGAGGCGCTCGAGGACGCCCGTGCCGAGGCTGACTTCGTCGCCACCGAAGTTGGTGCGTCGATCGTCGACGCTCGGCACGTCGACACCTCGGGAGCCGACGTCAGCCCGGTCCGCGAGCGATTCGATACGGCAGAGCTGGCCGGGGACGACGTCGACGCCGAAGCGCCCGGGACGGAGCTTCGGCCCGACGACGTGACGGTGCGTGCATCGGTCACCGTCAAGTACGAGATGGCCTGAGCAGGGTGTCCACCGTACCGCTTCGTGCTGGCTGCCCTGCGTCGAAAGCGCTGGCCGTTCGGTCGCGCGTTTCCCGCTGCAGCGACCAGTGAGCTACCCTGACAGCTATTTACAGTCGCGTGATAGTGTCCATCTACCATGAGCACAGTTGACTGGACGTCAGGACGAACCGGAACGACCGTCGAGACGGGCTGTGACCTCCCCTCCCAGTACGGGCGATTCGATCCCGGGACCGTCACCGGGCGACCGCCGTTCGACGCGACACAGAGTGCCCACGCCGTTGCAGTTCGCGAAAACCGATGAGCCGAGATCACGTCCCCCTCGAGTTCGCGGACATCGAGGCCGCCCGCGACCGACTCGACGACGAGTCGGTGGTCAGACGCACGCCGGTCGAGCGAAGCACCTCACTCGACGATCTCACCGGCGGCGAGGTGCACCTCAAGATGGAGCACCTCCAGTGGACGGGATCGTTCAAAACGCGCGGGGCGTACAACAAGATCGCTCAGTGTGGCGACGACGTCGACCGGGTCGTCGCCGCGAGCGCCGGGAACCACGCCCAGGGCGTCGCCCTCGCGGCGACGACCCTCGGTGTCGGGTCGACCATCGTCATGCCGCGGACGGCACCCCAGGCAAAAGTCGACGCGACCCGCGGCTACGGGGCGGACGTCGAACTCGTCGGCACTGACTTCCGGGAGGCGATGGCCCACGCGAAAGAGCTCACCGGCGACGGCACCGCGTTCGTCCACGCTTACGACGATCCCGCAATCGTCGCCGGCCAGGGCACGCTGGGGATCGAGATGCACGAGGACCTCCCCGACGTCGACACCGTCGTTGTCCCCATCGGCGGGGGTGGGCTCATCTCGGGTATCGCCACCGCGTTCGCCGAACGCTCCCCGGAGACGCGCGTCGTCGGCGTTCAGGCCAGCGGCGCCGCGACCGTTCCGGATAGCTTACAGAAGGGGAACCCGATCTCGCTCGAGTCGGTGAACACGATCGCGGACGGCATCGCCACCGGCGGCGTCTCGGAGCTGACGCTGTCGCTCATCGAGGAGCACGTCGACGAGGTCGTGACGGTCACCGACGGCGAGATCGCCCGGGCGATCTTGCTGTTGCTCGAGCGAGCCAAGCAGGTCGTCGAGGGAGCCGGCGCGGCGTCAGTCGCCGCCGTCATCAGTGACGGGCTCGACGTGGAGGGCGAGACGGTGATGCCGTTGCTCTGTGGCGGCAACCTCGACATGACGATGCTCCAGACGGTCCTGGTGCACGCGCTGACCGACCGCGAACAGCTGTTGCGCCTGCGCGTTCGCATCACCGACCAGCCCGGAAAGTTAGAGGAAATTTCGGGGGTCATCGCCGGACACAACGCCAACATTCAGACGGTTCGCCACGACCGCTCGGCGCCCGAACTCGACGTCGGCGAGGCCTACCTCGTCTTCCAGATCGAGACCAGCGGCGCGGGACAGGCTCGAGCCCTCATCCGAACGATCCGAAGCCACGGCTACGAGGTCAGGCACGTCAACGCCTGACTCGGACGCCGTGGCTGCGGGGTGACAGCCGGCCGCGAGCTAGCCGCCTTTGATCAGTCGCAACACGGTGACGTGGTCGACCTCGACTGGCTGGTCCTCGGGGACGGGACGGCCGTCGACGAGGACGCTTACCTCGTGTGGACTCAGTTCGACGTCGGTGAGCAGGTCGGCGTAGGTCGGTTCCTCGCCGTTCCCAACGCGGTCCTCGAGGTCGACCTCGTAGGTCCCCTCGCCTTTGACGTCGACGGTAACGCGCATAGTCGTGTGTTCGGGTCGTGGGCCTTGAGCGCGTCGCTCGAGCGTCGCATACAGAATCGACGAGTCGGGCGTGGAGTCGATCGACTACCAGTGAACGACCCCTCGTTACTAGTATGTAGGAAGTCCAGTACCACCTTTCCTAGTAACTCTTTTTAAGGTAGCGGGTGCTGAGTTACTAACACAATGGCATACACCTGTTCCACCTGCGACGAGCAGTTCCAGTCGGCAGCCGGCGTCACCCAGCACGTCGCGTTGCACCACGACACCTGTGCAGTCTGTGATGAGTCGTTCGACGACACCGCCGGACTCCGCGAGCACATTCACGCGGAGCACTGAGCCGGCCACCGACGTCACACCGACCGAACGCGGATACGGACACCATCGATCCGTACTGTCGACATATGCTCGAGGACACTCTCTCCCGGGCCATCGACGTCTACAACCGGTACCGCGAGCCGATGGTGAGTGCGACGCTCCTCGAGACCGCCGGTCGCCGATTTCGCGTCCGGTTCGCCGGTCCCTTCTGTACGACCTGCTGTCGAGACGACTACGTCGACGACCTCCGGTACGAACTCGACGAGTTCGGGGTCCCGGCCGAGGCGATCACCGTCGAGCGACTCGAGCAAACGGGATTCGAGCGCTACGAGGCGACGTTCAGCGTCGACGCGTCGCTCTCGGCTGAGGCGTTCGACTGATCGCGTCACTCGTTCGACACCCCGATTCGGTCGGGTAGTTTTCGAAGATAGCAGGGCTTTTAGCCACCCACGACTTGAGAGGCGAGTGATGTTCCGAACGCCGCTCGAGCGGAGGTGGTGCCGATGACGACCGATCTCGCCGAAATTACGGTCATCGGAGACGACGACACCGGGCTGATTGCCCGGGTAACGAGCCTCCTGTTCGAGCGCGGAGTCAACGTCGAGGACCTCGATCAGGCCGTCCGCGACGGCGTCTTCCGGATGTATCTCGCCGTCGATATTTCGGGGATGGTCTGCACCGAGGCGAAGCTCCGCGACGACCTCCACGAGCTCGGCGACGACCTCGGTCTCGACGTGCAGGTCCGATTCCCCGCCGACCGCGAAACCCAGCAGATCGCCGTCCTCGTCACGAAAGAGAGCCACTGCCTCGAGGCCCTGTTCGAGGCCTGGGCGAACGACGAGCTCGGCGCCGACATCGGCGTCGTCATCGGAAACTACGACGACCTCCGGCCGCTGGCCGAGCACTACGACGTTCCGTTCCACGACATCGGCGTCGACGGCGGTCAGCAGGACGAAGAGAAGTTACTCACGCTCCTCGAGGAGTACGATGCCGATCTCATCGTCCTCGCCCGGTACATGCGCATCCTCAGCCCGAACGTGGTCTTCCGGTACGAAGATCGCATCATCAACGTCCACCCGTCGCTGTTGCCCGCGTTCCCCGGCGCCGAGGCCTACCGGCAGGCGCTCGAGGGAGGCGTCCGCGTCGCCGGCGTGACGGCACACTACGTCACCACCGATCTCGACCAGGGGCCGATCATCACCCAGCGCGCGTTCGACGTCCCCGACGACGCCGACGTCGAAGCGATCAAACGACGTGGACAGCCACTCGAGGCCGACGCGTTGCTCGAGGCAGTTTCCCTCCACCTGAACGGCGACGTCTCGGTTCACCGGGGCCGAACGACCGTCCGAAACGGCGGCGACGGCTACCAGCTTGGCCTCCCCGAGGAACTCGAGGAGTTCACGCCGGATCGTCCGATAGACGGTATCGGAACCGCCGTCGCGAACGACGACTAGTACTCCGCCAACCGTCGACTGCAGGGTCGAACCGGCCTTCGGCGACGGATTCGACCCTGCAGATCTGGCTTGGCAAAGCACTAGGGACGGTTCCGGGGCACTCGTTTTGCCGACGGAACAACCGGTGGTTCTGGAGGCGGTCACGGGGAGCAGTAGACAGCGACGAGCGCCTGATCAGTACGGACTGTGAGCTCACGGGATCGGCCCTTGAGCGGTAGTCGCCGTGGCAGTCACACTCGAGTGGTGGTCGTCGCCGCAGTCTCTCTCGGCGGTGGACGGCGCGTTCGTCTCACTGCCCACCTCGCTGTTCGGCGGCGACGAAACGGACCTCGACGGTGACGGGGTCGTCGGCGGTAGCCGTGAGTTCGTCGTGGATTCGATCGGCCAGTTCGGGCACGACCCCGGGATCGTCGCCGGAGACGGTGACGACGACCTGGTCGATCGATCGGAGCGGATAGTCGTCGTCGAGCGTCACCTCGACGGACTCGAGCTCGAGACCGTCGTACCGGGGCTCCTCGAGGGCAGCCTCGGCTTCGGCGGTCGCGGTCGAGGACAGCTGCGTCGCCTGGAAGTCGAGGGCAGTGACGCCGACCAGTGGGGCAGCCAGGACGACCAGCGCGACGCCGAAGATGGCCGCGTAGGCGTAGGTCGGCCGGCGGGTCGGCGACACCTCGAACAGTCCCTGCGGGCGGTAGCCGGCCGCCCACAGCGTCACGAGGGCAGCGAAGTTGATCGAAAAGACGTTGACGGCCACGAGGGCACCCGCACCCACGGCCGCACCGTACATTCCCCACGCGACCGTGATCCCGACGGCTGCGGCCGGCGGGATGAGCGCGGCCGCGATCATTACGCCGACGATGGCCTCGGAGAACCCCCGCGTGAGGCTCAGGATGCCGGCGACGCCGGCACCCAGTGCGACCGCCAGGGAGAACACGTTCGGCGAGACCCGCTCTTGCAACTCGGCGACGACGACGATGTCGACCCCGGCGGGCTCGAGGCCGGCCAGCCGCGCGAGGGTCGCCAGCCCGATCGAGGCGGCGACGACGACGGCAAGGCCGACCGCCTGGTAGCGAAAGCCGGTCGATTGCAACCCCCTGTCGCCGGTGACGATGCCGACGTTCGCCGCGAGCGCGGGGCCGATCAGCGGCGCGATCACCATCGCACCGATCACGACCGCCGGCGAGTCCGCTAGCAGGCCGGCCGTGGCGACAATGGCGCTGATGAGCAACATCGCGACGTAGATGGGGAACGTGGGCGTGAGCTCGTCGGCTTTCGTCCGGAGCACCTGCCTCGAGGTCCGTTCGCCCTTCGTGCCGCCGTGACTGTACTGATCGAGCAACGTCTCGAACCGGTTCGAAAGCACCGTCTCGGCATCGATGACGATCACGCGCGCCTCGTCACCGATTCCGGCCCGGTGCAGGCGATCGAGCGTCGGCTCGACGGCACGCGTCGGGAGCGGGAAGCGGACGACAGCGGCATAGCCCCGGCCGCTCGTCTCGTCGCTCACGACGTAGTCGATCCCCTCCTCCTCCAGGATATCGAGGACGGCCCGGCGACGACCGTCCGGAACCGCAATCTCGAGATAGCGCATGGGGGGAGCCACCACGGACTGGCGGATACGTCTAGGCCCGCCTCGAGTAGCCCGTCCGGATGACGGTCGCGTCGTCACACACTTGTCGGAGACGCCCGTAGCCGACCGTATCCAATGATCCGACGACTCGTTCTCGACGTGCTGAAACCGCACGATCCCGACCTCGTGGCGTTCACCGGACGGCTCGGCGACCTCGAGGGCGTAGAGGGGGCCACTGCCAAGGTCGTCGAGATGGACGAGAACGTCCAGACGGTCCGCATCGCGATCGAGGGGCCCGACCTCGAGTTCGACACCATCGAAGCCGAGATCGGCGACCTCGGCGGCTCGATCCACTCGACCGACGAGGTCTCCGCAGGCGAACGGATCGTCGAGGATTCGTGGGTCTCCGGGCCGTGACGCTCCGAGCGCGACTCGCGGACGCCCGCCGCGTCTTCGAGAAAGAGGACGTCCGGGCGCTTTCGCGGCGCTACTTCGTCGCCAACGGTTTCGACGGGACGCTCACCAGCATCGGTGTCGTGATCGGTGCCTACCTCGGCGGCGTCACAGACGGCGTGACGATCGTCGGGATCGGCCTCGGCGCTGCCGTCGGGCTCGGCACCTCCGGAATCTGGAGCGTCTGGGAGATCGAACGCGCCGAGACCAGCCGGGCACGCAAGGAGCTCGAGGACGCCATGCTCACCAGTCTGGACGACACACAGCTCTCGCGCGACCTCCGGACCGCACAGATCCTCCACGCGCTCGCTTCCGGCACCGGCCCCGTCCTCGCCGTCTTGCTCACGCTGGCTCCGCTGTTGCTCGAGGGGGTCGTCCTCTCGATCGAACAGGCCGTACTCGGCTCGATCGCGGTCGGCATCCTGCTCCTGGCCAGCGTCGGCGCCTACATGGGCTCGATCTCCCAGCAGCGCTGGTACGTCGCCGCCGTTCGGATGGGGCTGGCCGGAATCGTCGTCGCGATTCTCAGCGTTCTGCTCCCGGGCTGACGGGGCTCGCCGCGAGCGACAGGAAACGGAGATTCTGCTATAGTATTCGTTGAAACGAGTTACACCCGGTCACAGCCGAGCGGTCTGCCTCGGCATCGTCGACGAGGCAGACCGCCGATGGTCGTGACCGGGTGTGCAATGACTTTCAACGGTTACTATACCGTCCGAGCGCCGCCGACCGTTCGGGGTCCTCACCTGTTAGGCCGTCGTCCTATGCCCGTGACGGACGGATAACTCATCGTGCCGATCGAGACTGTCGCCTGCCCGGCCTGTGATGAACCGGTAGCGATCTCGTTACCGAGGGGGTACGTCGGCCTCGAGGTGAGTGCAGAGCCCGATCCGACGAAACCCGAGGACGAGCGCCACCACACCCGTCACGTACGCTGTTCGGCAGGCCACGTCGTCTACTTCTACTTCGAGCGTACCTACCGGGGACCTGGGGGCTGAGCCACGGGCCGCGCTCGAGGGGCGATCACGACGGTTCGTCGCCTACGTCCGTCTCCTCCGAATCAGACTCCAGGTACTCCCCGCGGATCACCAGTACCGGATCGACCGACCGCTTGGCGAGCCGCTCGGCCCGATCGCGGAAGATCCGACGACGAATCGACGGTCGGCTCTCTCCGGCGACCAGCAGGTCGTGGTCGGCGGCCGCCTCGAGGATGGCGTCGGTCGGCGAGTCGTCCACGACGACAGTGACGTCGATCCCTTCGCGCCCGACTCCCTGCTCGACGAGCGTCGATCGGGCCACCTCGAGACAGTCCAGCCCCCGTTCCCGGTCCTCGTCGCTCGCGGCGACGTGAAAGAGCGTCACGTCGATCCCCGCGTCGGCGACCACCGCCGCAACCAGCCGCGCGATGTACTCGACGTTGACGTCCCCCCTGATGGCGACGAGGATCCGCTCGAGCGACGGCGCCGGGTTCGACAGCAAGACGGCGTCGCACTTGGATTCGAGGGCGACGCGTTCGAACGTCTTGAATCGGTTGTGGGTGAATACGAGTCGGGTGGTGACGTCGCCGCCGGCGTCCGCAAAGAGCGTCCGCAGCTCCTCGAGTTTCGCCTGCGCCTGGGCTTCGAACCGTTCCCGGGCCTGTCCCGGCGCGGTCTGGTCGGGGATCACGCGGTAGCCGAGGAGAACAACCGGGACCGACGCGAACGCGTGGACGACGGTCGTCGGGACGGTCTCGCCGCCGAGAACGTCGACCGGGACGAGCACGCGATGGTCGTGTCTGTCAGCCATTGGTGAGGGGCTTCTCGTACTACACGGTCTCGAGCCTAATAGTGGTGACACCGTCCACCGATGGATCGAACCTGTCGCGAACCCCATACCACGGGGGCGACCGGCGTCGCGTATCCGTCAGTCGTCTGTCTGACTGATATTTATATATCGCCTCGTGGGATCCGTCCCCATGGAGTCAGGACGACTCGACGTCGAACTCGCACAGCGAATCGCCGATCACGAGGGTGTCGACGCCGCCACCCTCGACCCGCCGCTGCACGACGTCGTCGACGTCGACGCGCTCGAGGCGCTGCTCAGCCCGCACTCACACGAACGGACCGACTTCACCGGGACCGTCTCCTTCGAGTACGGCGAGTGCACGATCACCGTCGACCACACGGGGGCCGTGTCGGTCCGGCCGACGCTCGAGGACGCCGAGGCCGAACTCGCTACGATGTAGACACTTGGCTCCGCTGAAACAGTCTCGAATTGTACGTTCAATCCCCGACGTGGTCAGCACAGGAGAAGCGGTTATCGCAGTGACCATCGGTGCTCTCGTTAGCTGTCAAAAGTGGTCTGCTGAATACACCTATTCGGGCTCAGTCCCATGAAGTTGCCTGTTTGGCACTCAGTCCATCTAGAGGGCCACGCTGGGACGTGTTCAGTATCGGCCTTTGCCACTCCGGCTCCTTCACCACGAATCGAGGCTTAGCAGTCTCCACCGCTTTAGAGGGCCGATCTCTCACCTGTCGAACCGAATACAGTCGAGGAAGTGATGTGTTCTGAATTCACAGCTGCGAACCGTATTTCGACGGATGAGGGCCGATAACTCCGGCCGACGGCGACTATTCTGAATTCACTCTTTGGTCGCGACGGTCTGAAGGTACTGATTCTCGATAATTGCGGTCCCATCCGTCGTGCGATTGTATCGACTCATGACGGTACCGAGGTCGTCTAACAGGTTCTCTCGGTCGGCGGGATCGATCGTCTCGAGCGCTCGGATCGTCGGGCCGAAGTACGTACTGAACACCTCCACAGCGTGGTCGATCGACCGGTAGTACTGGAGGGCCGTCCGTCGCTTATTCTCGAGCGACCGAACACCCACGCCGAGTAGCTCCTCGAGTCCCTCGTTTGTTCCCCAACGAAGGGGAGACTGAACGCCGGGCGGTGGAGGCGCGTATTCAGCGTGCGCAGCAAACCAGTCTCCACTCCAGCCTTCCGACATCGGGCTCGCCAGACCGATTTTATCTCCGGAGTTACACACCCGAAGCAACTCGCGTGCTGCCCGTTCCTGATCGGGTGCAAACTGCACCCCGTACACAGAGAGTACCACATCGAAGCTGTCGTCGGGGAACGGCATATCCTGCGCATCGCCGACGTGAAAGTCGATAGCTTGCCCGTTGGCCTCGGCACGCGCCTCGGCGCGTTCGATCAATCCGGGAACGTAGTCGATGCCCGTGACCTCACAGTATCGTCGCTCCGCGACCAACGCCGCCGTTCCACTGCCACACGCGACGTCCAGCACGCGCTGGCCGGGATGTGGATCGACCGCTTCGCAGAGTGTCTCAGCCATGACGACGTTTTGGCGGGCGATCTCGTTGAAATCGCCAGCTTTCCACGTCTCCTTCTGGCTCTCCGTCACGCCAGCATAGTCTGTTTCGTCCATGTTCTCATACCCGCTCGCGAGCGGATCCGATCGCGAGTCGTGATACGCCCTCCCGTCTCCGCGAGCCGCTCGGGCAATCGGGAGATCACTCGAGAAGACGCAGAATGTTACACGATAGCAAACAGCATAACGGTGTCGGGTAGATCGACTCGGTTTATTCCCCTGGTACGATCGCTTCCGAGGCCAACGACTGACACTGATACATACGTGCCCTATATTCAGGGTGAACCGGTGCTCTGGAAATAGAATGTCAACGGAGCCAGGTTTCCGGTATCCAGGGGCTCGCTCGAGTCACCGATACTGGCCGCGTCGACGAGCTTCGCGGCGACGGCGTCCCTCGGCGGACCACTTCCACCGCGGAACCCGCAGGACTTTAGCGGTGGAAGGACAGTTGACCGCATATGACCGAGGCGACGGGGATCGTCGGGGAGTTTCTCTCGCTGAAGGCGGGGACCGACGCCGACGTGCTGGCGATGCAGTGTGGTGACTTCTACGAGTTCTTCGGCGAGGACGCCGAACTGGTCGGGGAGGAACTCGACCTCAAGGTAACCTCGAAGTCCTCCCAGGGGCAGTCGTACCCGATGGCGGGCGTTCCGCTCGACGACCTGACGCCGTATCTCAAGGCCCTGGTCGAACGCGGCTACCGGGTCGCCGTCGCCGACCAGTACGAGACCGACTCGGGCCACGCCCGCGAGGTCGTTCGCGTCGTGACGCCAGGAACCTTACTCGAGACGACCGACGCGGACGCCCAGTACCTCGCGGCGATCGTCGAGGGCGAGGACGCCTACGGCCTCGCGTTCGCTGACGTGACGACGGGCCGCTTCCTCGTCGCCGACGGCGAGGACGCGGAGGCGGCGCTCACCGAGTTGTATCGCTTCGATCCGGTCGAGGTCCTGCCTGGGCCGGATGCTCGCAACGACGACGACCTGCTGAACCGCGTTCGCGAGCGGAGCGACGCGACGCTCACCCTCCACGACGCGGAGGCGTTCGCCCCGAAGCGCGCGGCGAGCCGGGTTCGCGAGCAGTTCGGCCGCGAGACGGTCGATCGGCTCCCGATCGGCGACACCGCGATTGCCGCCGCCGGGGCCATCCTCGCCTACGTCGAGGAGACCGGCGCAGGCGTGCTCGCCTCGATGACCCGAATCCAGGCCCACCACGGCGACGACCACGTCACCCTCGACGCGACCACCCAGCGAAACTTAGAGCTCACCGAGACGATGCACGGCGAGCGCGAGGGGACGCTGTTTTCGACGATCGACCACACCGAGACCGCCGCCGGCGGCCGCCTCCTGAAAGAGTGGCTCGGCCGGCCGCGGCGCTCGCTCGCGGTCCTCGAGGAACGCCAGGCCTGTGTGGCCGCCCTCGCCTCGGCGGCGCTCGCCCGCGACGAGCTCCGCGACCGCCTCGGCGAGGCCTACGACTTAGCGCGGTTAGCCTCACGGGCGACCCACGGCAGCGCCGACGCCCGCGACCTGCTGGCGGTGCGAGACTCCCTGGCGGTTCTCCCGCGACTCGGCGAGGCGATCGCCGCCGAGCCGACGCTCGCCGAGTCGCCGCTGGCCGCGATCGTCGACCGCCCCGACCGCGAGGCTGCGGCCACCCTCGCTGAGACCCTCGACGAGGCGCTCGCCGAGGAGCCGCCGTCGACCGTCACCCAGGGTGGCCTCCTCGAGCGTGGCTACCACGAAGAACTCGACGCGGTGATCGACCAGTACGAGGAGGTCAACCAGTGGCTCGAGACGCTCGCCGACCGAGAAAAACGCCAGTACGGGCTCAGCCACGTCACCGTCGACCGGAACCGGACCGACGGCTACTACATCCAGGTCGGTAAGTCGGCGGCGGACGGCGTGCCGGACCACTACGAGGAGATCAAGACGCTGAAGAACTCGAAACGGTTCACGACCGACGAACTCGAGGAGAAAGAGCGCGAGATCCTCCGGCTCGAAGAGCAGCGAGGCGACCTCGAGTACGAACTGTTCCAGGAGCTCCGGACGGAAGTGGCCGAGCGCGCCGAACTGTTGCAGGACGTCGGCCGGACGCTCGCGACCGTCGACGCCCTGGCCAGCCTGGCGTCACACGCAGCCGAGAACGGCTGGGTCAGGCCCGAACTCCACCAGGCCGAGGCGATCGACGTCGAGCAGGGCCGGCATCCGGTCGTCGAACAGACCACCGAGTTCGTCCCGAACGATGTCCACCTGGACGACGAGCGGGGCTTTTTGGTAGTCACCGGACCGAACATGTCCGGAAAGTCGACGTACATGCGACAGGTCGCCTGTATCGTCCTGCTCGCCCAGGTCGGGAGCTTCGTCCCGGCGCGGGGGGCCCGGATCGGTCTCGTCGACGGCATCTTCACCCGTGTGGGCGCGCTCGACGAACTCGCCCAGGGCCGGTCGACGTTCATGGTCGAGATGAGCGAACTCTCGAACATCTTACACGCAGCCACCGACGACTCACTCGTCATCTTAGACGAGGTGGGCCGCGGGACGGCGACCTACGACGGAATCTCCATCGCCTGGGCGGCGACGGAGTATCTCGCCAACGAGATCCGCGCGAAGACGCTCTTCGCCACGCACTACCACGAGCTGACGGGGCTGGCCGATCGGCTCCCGGGCGTCCACAACGTCCACGTCGCCGCGGACGAGCGCGACGGTGACGTCACCTTCCTCCGGACCGTCCGCGACGGCCCGACGGATCGCTCCTACGGTATCCACGTCGCCGACCTCGCCGGCGTTCCCGAACCCGTCGTGGACCGTTCCCGGGACGTCCTCGAGCGGCTCCGCGAGGAGAAGGCGATCGACGTCCGCGGCGGCGAGGGTGGCGGCGGCGAAAGCCAGCAGGTCGTCTTCGACCTCGGCTCGGGCCAGTTCCGGAGCACGGCGAGCACGGACGGCGGCTCGAGTGCGAACACCTCGAGCGACGACGGCTCGGGCGCGGACGTCGGCGGAGACGAGAGCGGGGAGTCGCTCGACCCCACCGCCGAATCGGTGCTCGAGGAACTCGCCGAGACGGACGTGAACGAGGTTCCGCCGATCGAACTCATGAGCCAGGTCCAGGCGTGGCAACGGAAACTCGGGGAGTGACCACGCCGGGCGATGACCTGCCCGCGTCCACGCACGCCTGCGTCCATATCTCGCCCAGGAGCGGGTCGATCAGTCCTCCGCCGGAAGCTCTGGCGGCTGCCTGGGGTCGGCCGCGTGCTCGTAGCCGGCCGCCAGCTCGAGCAGTCGGTGTTCCTCGTACGGCTTCCCGAGGAGTTCGACACCGACTGGGACGCCGTCGCCGGTGAGGCCGCCGGGGACGGAGACGGCGGGACAGAGCGTCTGGGAGGCGATCACCGTGTTCGTCGGGAACTCCGCCGTCGTGTACGTCTCCTCGAGGTCCCGTTCGGTCGGCGGAAGCACCTGAACGTCCGGGAAGACGAGCGCGTCCAGGTCGTGCTCGGCGAACGGCCTGAGAAGCGCCCGCCGGAACGACTCCTGGGCGACGGTTCGCCGCCAGTAATCGGGGTCGTCGGCCGGGTCGTCCGGACCCTCGGCGAACGCCTCGAACAGGTCGAGGCTCTCGTGGTAGGCGTCGCGCTCGTAGAGTTCCTCGACCGAGCCGACCGGGACGTCCCGCTCGGCCAGGAAGGCGTCGATGTCGTGTTTCGACTGGAGGACGTAGAGCATCGTCTCCTCGATCCGTTCCTCGAGCCGAGAGACCTCGATGGGATCGACCAGTTCGGCACCCGCGTCGGCCATCGTGGAAAGCGCGTCCTCGACCAGTTCGGTCACCGGGGCGACAGTGGAATCGTCCGCGGCGCCGAATGCGTCGCGCAGGACGCCGAGGCGGGCGCCCTCGAGGCCGTCCTCGTCGAGGTGGTCGGCGTACGGTCCCTCCGGCGTCAGTTCGGTCGCGACGGTCCACTCGTCGGCCGGATCGTAGCCGACGATGGCGTCGAGCACCAGCGCCATATCCTCGACCGTGCGTGCCATCGGCCCGGCCGTGTCCTGGCGCTCGACGAGCGATGCGAGCCCTGTCCGGCTCACGAGCCCCGTCGTGACCCGGATGCCGTAGAGGTTACAGAAGCTCGCGGGGACGCGGATCGAGCCGCCGGTGTCCTCGCCGATGCCCACGGTGCCGAGGTTCGCCGCGACCCCCGCCCCCGTGCCGGCGCTCGAGCCGCCCGCGTCGCGCTCGAGGTCGTAGGGGTTTTTTGTCCGGCCGAGCGCCGAGGAGGTGGCGAACCACGAGGAGGCCCAGTCCGGCAGGTTCGTCTTCGCGAGGACGATCGCCCCCGCCGCTTTCAACTTCCTCACCACTGTCGCGTCGTCCTCGGGGACGTACCCCGTGAACGCCTCGGAACCGAACGTCGTCGTGATCCCGGCGGTCTCGACCTGATCTTTCACGAGCACCGGGATCCCGTGCAACGGTCCGACGAACCCGTCGTCGGCGAACGCCTCGTCGAGTTCCGCGGCGCGCTCGAGCGCGTTCGGGTTGACGGTGACGATCGCGGTCAGTTCCGGCCCGTCCCGATCGAGCGCGTCGATCCGCTCGAGGTACGTCTCGACGAGCTCGCGGCTCGTGATCTCCTCGGTCTCCATCGCTCGGTGAACGTCGCCGATCGTCGTCTCGGTCACGGTGAACTGAGAAGACATGTGGTACCATTATACAAGATCGTCAGCTGGCAACAACCTTCGTACGTTCGATCCTGACGGTCGTCGGCCGAATCGAACGGGAACAGGGAATCGGTTTATACGTCGCGATCCGTGCGTTCGACCGTGACCGAACCCCTTTACCTCGAGGAGACAACTCGCGTGCAGTTCGAGGCGACCGTCGAACGCGTCGTCGACGACCGCGTCGTGCTCGATCGAACGTGCTTTTACCCCCAGGGTGGCGGCCAGCCAGCTGACACCGGCGTCATCCGTGTTGACGGCGACTCCTGGCGGGTAACGGACGTGAAAAAGCGGGATACGATCTACCACCATCTCGAGGGCGACGCCGACCCGCCGGAACCCGGCGCGACGATTTCTGGTGAACTCGACGCCGACCGCCGGCGAGCGCACAGTCGCTACCACACGGCCCAGCACCTGCTCTCGGCGGTCGCCCTCGAGGAGTACGACGCCGAAACGACCGGCAACCAGCTCTACGCCGATCGCGCACGGCTGGACTGCGCCTACGAGCGGTTCACCGACGCCGACCTCGAGCGGATCGAGCAGCGGCTGAACGAGCTGATCGAAGACGACCTCCCCGTCAGGTGGTACACCCTCGAGCGGGCGGTCGCGGAGAAACGGCTCGACCCCGATCGAACCCGACTCAACCTGCTCCCCGACTCGATTACCGAGGTCCGGATCGTCGAGATCGGCGATACCGACGCGCCGATCGATCAGACCGCCTGTGCCGGCACGCACGTCGAGAACACGGCCGAGATCGGTCGATTCGAAGTGACAGGACGGGAGACGAGAGGCCCCGACGAAGAACGGATCCGGTTCCGGCTGCTCGAGTGATCGGGGCGATACGTTTTTGCGGCCGTCCCGGGAGGAGTGGATATGAGCCTCGAGGAGTTACTGCGCGGAATCACGTGTCCGATCGTCACGCCGTTCGACGCCGGGACCGGCGACGTCGACGAGGACGCGCTCGAGTCGCTGCTCGACCACCTGCTTGCGGGCGGGATCGACGGGCTGTTCCCCTGTGGGACGACCGGCGAATTCGCGAGCCTGGCGCCCGAAGAACGGCACCAGGTCACGAAGCTGACCGTCGAGCACGCCGACGGCGAGGTGCCGGTGCTCGCCGGGGCGGCCGCGACGAGCGTCGTCGAGACGCTGTCGGCGATCGAGGACGCGGCCCGCGTCGGCGCCGACGCCGCCGTGGTCGTCCCGCCGTACTTCCACACGACGAACGACCCAGTCGGCAACGAGCGCTTCTTCGAGGCGGTCGCCGACGAGTCGCCGCTGCCGCTGTTGCTGTACAACATTCCCGTCTGCACGGGCCAGGAGATCGCCCCGGAGACGCTCGCCGCCGTCGCCGAGCACGAGCAGATCGTCGGCCTGAAAGATTCGAGCGGCGACCTCGAGTACTTCCTGGCCGCGATGGAGCGGACGCCGGCGGAGTTTCTCCTCTTGCAGGGCTACGACTCGTTGCTCGTCCCGGCGCTACGGATGGGCGCCGACGGCGGCGTGAACGCGCTGTCGAACGTGTATCCGGAGCGGTACGGCGCGGTGCTCGAGCACGCGGCTGAGGAGCGAGGGCGACGGCTGCAGTCGGACGTCCTCACGCCGCTGTTCGAAGCGTGTGGCGAGCACGGTTTTGCACCCGCGACGAAAACCGCGCTGGCCCACCGAGAGGTGATTCCGACTGACGCCGTGCGGCCGCCGCTGGTCTCCGTTCCCGAGGAGGGGCGAGCGGAGATCGCCGAGACGGTCGACGACGCAGTTGACGGTTGAGAGCCGACGTCGTAGCAGACGCGCTCACTCGTCGACGTCGCCGTCGCCGCGACGCCACCGAAGCGAAATGCCGACGGTGTCGTTCACGAAGGGAAGCCGGGAGCTGTCGTCGTCCGTTTCGACCCGTTCGGGAACCGGGAGGGAGATCGATTCGCCGTCGACGACGACGGTCACGTCGCTGGCGGTCGGGAGCCGGTGCTGGAGGGCCTCGAGTGCGCCTGCGGGGTCCTCATGCTGGGGCGGCAGGCCGTCCGCGGGCGCTGGGACGGGCGGGACGCCGCCGAAGACGGGCCGAATGTTGACGTCCTCACTCCGGTTCGAGAGGACCGCGTTGATCGCGCCACCGACGAGCACGACGAGCCCGCTGAGATAGAGCCACGTCATGAACACGAGAATCCCGGCGAGGACGCTGTTCTGGGCCGCATCGGAGCTGTATGCGACGTAGAGCTGAAACAGCGACTCGAAGCAGACGAGCGCGGTGGCGGTGAACAACACCCCCGGGGCCGCCTCGAGGGGGTGCATATCCGGCTCGTCGGGGAACAGGTAGTACATCGGGTAGAGCGCCAGCGCGATGAACGCGAGGAGGACCAGTCGGTGTGCGAGCCAGCCGAGCGTCGAGGTGGTCCCGAACGTGACTCGCGATTCGACGAGGACGGCCACGAGGATGACGCCCGCCATCGAGACGAAGACCGTGAGTCCGTCGGCGATCTGGTTCCCGAACGTGTTCCTGGCTTCCGTCTCGTAGATGTCCGAAAACGCGGCATCCAGGCTCCGGAAGATGCGCAACATCCCCCACACGAGGACCACCAGGCCGAAAATCGACGCTTCGGTCGACGTACTCCTGAGTTCGTTGACGAGCACCTCTCCGGCACCAGGGGTGACCGTCGCACGAACCACCGAAATGAGCCCCGACTCCAGTTGCTGGTCGCCGATGGCCGACACCACTGCCAACAGCAGAAACAAAAGCGGCAACAGTGAGACGAACGCGTTGTACGCGATACTTCCCGCCATGAACGTAATCCGCTCTACCCGAATCTCGTGGACGATCGCCTCGAGTATCGTCCGGACGCGTTGTCTACGGCCTTCCATTACTTCGTGAGCGTCCTCCTCCCTGAACCGACTTCCCCGTTGTGAAAATCTCGAGTAACTGGTTTCGGTCACCTCGTGACCTTGGTGTAACTCTGGAGAGTTACTGGCAACAGTAAAGGTGCGAGTGCCCGATTCACCCACTAATGGCCACCCCGTCGTCAACAGCGGCGAGATTCGACCTCGAGTTCGACGGGTCCGAACTGACGGGTGCGCTAGGGGATTCGATTACGGTGCTCCCCCTGCTCGTCGCGCTCGCGCTGACGACGAGCGTCTCGCTTCCCCACGTCCTGGTCGGCTTCGGCGTCTTCCAGATCGTCTGGGGGCTGTACTACGGCATGCCGCTCTCGGTCGAGCCCATGAAGGCGCTCGTGGGGCTGGCGATCGTCGGCGTCCTCTCTTACCCCGAACTCGCCGCGGCCGGCCTGCTCGCCGGCGGCGTCCTCGTCGTCGCCGGTCGCCTCGGCCTGGTCGGTCGCCTCCAGCGCGTCGTCGGCGAACCCGTCGTCCGCGGCATTCAGCTCGCCGTCGCGCTGCTGTTGCTCGAGGCGGCCGTCTCCCTCTCACTCGAGAACGTCTCCGTCGCGCTCGCCGGACTCGCGCTCGTCTCGCTCCTCGCGGTCGTCGGCTTCCGGCGAGGGAGTCCCCTCGTCGTGCTCGCGATCGGCGCCGGCGCGGCGGTGGTCGTCGCGGGCGTCCCGTCGCCACAGCTCCCCGCGGCGACGCTCTTCCCGGCCGGCACGCCGTCGCTCTCGACGGCAGCGCTCGAGGGGACCGTCGCCCAGCTCGCGATGACGGTCGGCAACGCGGCGATCGCGACCTCGCTGCTCTGTGCGGACCTCTACGACCGGCGGGTGTCGGCCGACGACCTCTCCGAAAGTATGGGCGTCACCTGCCTCGCGGCGGTTCCCGCCGGCGGGGTGCCGATGTGTCACGGCAGCGGCGGCCTCGCCGGGAAGTACGCCTTCGGCGCCCGAACCGCCGGCGCGAACGTCATCCTCGGCGTCGGCTACCTCGCGCTCGCGCTGGTCGCCACCGGCGCGCTCCTCGCGGCGTTCCCCCTCGCGCTGCTCGGCGTCCTGCTCGTTCTCGTCGCGTTCGAACTCGGTCGGGCCGCGATCGCCCCGATCGACAGCCTCCCCGCGCTCGCCGTCGTCGTCGTCGTCGGGCTCGTGGGCCTGCTCGGCAACGTCGGCCTCGCGTTCGTCCTGGGGACCGTCGCCTACTGGTTGATCGACCGGTGACGGCGGGTCCGAAGAACGGACCGATTTTTCACCTCCACGGCCGAACCGTTCCTCGATGAGTACGTGGAAGGTGCTGTTCGATCGAGCCGAGACACACGACGTCTCGCAGTCGGCGATCTGCGAGGCACTCGAGCGACGACGATCGGCCGACGACGCCGATGCTGGACGAGGGACCGACGGAGACGAACGAGGTGTCGACGATGAGGCCAGAGGGGACGTCGACGATGCCTGAGCGCCCCAACCCCGCCCGGGTGGTGGCCGACGCCGATGTCCTCGCCGCGGACCTGCTCGTCGACGGCGACGCCCGCGAGGCGCTCGATCACGTCCGGCGCCACTCCTGGGTCGAACTCGTCGCCAGCGACCCCCTCCTCGAGGAAACCGAGGCGCTCGTCGCGGGCTTCGCCGATCCCGACCTCGCCGCCGACCACCGAGCGCGACTCGAGCGAGAGCGCGTCGCCGTCGACCACCCCGAGGCTGATCACCCCGCGCTCGCCTCCGCCTATCGGGCCGGGGCGGCGCACCTGCTCTCGTACGACGATGGGCTTCGGTCTGCGGAGGCGGGGCTATCCCTCCAGCCGCGAATCTCGATCAGCGTCCGGACGCCCGACGCGTTCGCCCGCCTGTTCGACGCTGAAAGCCTCTACGAGGCGCTCGAGGGAGGGACGTATCCGGGGCCGGACGTCGATCCCCGAAGCTGATATCGGTCCAACGACGTGTGTCCGATTTTGGGGTCGTTCACGGCCGGAAGCCGTCCCAGGAGTGGTCCGTTTTATACCACTCGTTCGTGTAGTTGCTACCGGAGTCCGGCGTCCCATGACGTGTACCAACTGTGGAGCGAACCTCCCAATCCGGCGGTATCACCTCCACCTGTCGACGGGCGAGGTCGTCGAACTGGCGCTCTGTGAGGGGTGTCGGTACAAGTTCGTCACCGCAGACTGGGTAAAGGCGGTCATCTAGCGCCTTCGCTCGCCGATCACCATCGCATGGGTAACGTCGACCGATCAGCCACGGCACTTCTCGATGTGATAAGTCTGCCGTCCTTTTATCTATTTATTATCCAACTGTCCAGTAATGGCTGCAATCCAAACACGAAACCTCGATCGACGCTTCGGCGACGTCACCGCCATCGACGGGCTCGACCTCGAGGTCCAACGGGGTGAGGTGTACGGCTTCCTCGGCCCGAACGGGGCCGGCAAGTCGACGACGATCAACGTGCTTCTCGGCTTCGTGGCGCCCACGTCGGGGTCGGGAACCGTCCTCGGCCACGACGTCGAGACGGAGTCGCTCGCCGTACGGCAGTCGACCGGCGTCCTTCCCGAGGACTTCGACGTCTACGACCGACTGACCGCCCGCAAGCACGTCCAGTTCGCGATCGACACGAAAGGCGCCGACGATGACCCGAACGAGTTGCTCGAGCGCGTCGGACTCTCGGATGCCGCCGATCGCAAAGCCGGCGGCTTCTCGACCGGGATGGCCCAGCGCCTGGCGCTCGCGATGGCACTGGCTGGCGAGCCCGACCTGTTGATCCTCGACGAACCCTCGAGCGGTCTCGATCCGAACGGGGCTCGCGAGATGCGACGAATCGTCCTCGAGGAGGTCGACCGCGGCGCGACGGTCTTTTTCTCGAGTCACATCATGGAGCAGGTCGAGGCGGTGTGTGACCGCGTCGGGATCATGCGCGAGGGCCGACTCGTCGCCGAGGACACGATCGAGGGGCTGAAAGCCCAGTTCGACGCCGACTCCAGACTCGTGGTCACCGTCGACGCCGTCGACGAGTCTGTGCTCTCGGCGGTCCGCAGTCTCGAGGGCATCTCGGAGGTGTTCGCGGACGGCTCCGACGTCGTCGCCGTCCTCGAGGATTCGAGACGCAAAGCCGCTGTGGTCACCGCCATCGAGGAGGCCGGGGCGGACATCCAGGACTTCACCTCGAAAGAGGCGTCGCTCGAGGACCTGTTCGCGGCGCTGACGACCGGCGATCGGAGCCGGTCGGAGCCGACCGACCCGCGGCCGGAGGTGGACGCATGAGCTGGGTCCACGTCGCCCGCAAGGACTTCGAGGACGCCAGCCGCTCGCTGTTGCTGTGGGCGTTGACCGGGCTACTGATCCTGCTCGTCGCCGGGCTCTCGACGATTCCGTACCTGCTCGCCGAGAGCGGGACGACGCCAGCGTTCGAGGAGGGGCTGGCGTTTCTGTACTCGCCGATCGGCTTCCTGATCCCGATCATCGGGCTGGTCGTCGGCTACCGCTCGATCGTCGGCGAACGCGAGTCGGGAACGATTCGCTTCCTGCTCGGCCTGCCGAACACCCGCCGGGACGTCCTCGTCGGCAAGGTACTCGGGCGGGCGGGCGTCGTCGCCGTGCCGACGGCGATCGGCTTCGTCGTCGGTGCACTCGTCATCGCCGTCCTGTACGAGGGCTTCGACGTGCTCGACTACGTCGGTCTCTTTCTCTTCTCGCTCGTCATGGGCCTGGTGTACGTCGCGATCGCCGTCGGCATCTCCGCCAGCGTGCGAACCCGTGCGAAGGCGCTCGGCCTCGTCATCACCGTCTATGCCGTCTTCGACATGCTCTGGGCCACCGTCCCGATGACACTCTACTGGGTGCTCGAGAACGAACTGCCCGGCTTCGACGGCCTCCCGGCCTGGTACCTCCTCCTCGAGCGACTCAGCCCGGGCGAGGCGCTCGGCGCAATCGCCCTCACGCTCGTCGACTTCGCCGGTGCGGGTGACTTCGACCTCACTGCAGCGGGCCGGGTCGCCGGGGAGGCCCCGTTCTACCTCGAGAACTGGTTCGCCTGGGTGATCGTCGGGCTCTGGATCGCCGTGCCGCTTGGAATCGGCTACCTCCGATTCAGGCGGGCGACCCTGAACTGAGCCGGAGCCGACGTCGTCCGTCGAACGGCGTTCGTCGCTGTCGGAAGAGTCAGAAGTGGTAGGCCATCATCACTTCGTCGACGTACTCGCCGTCGATCGTGTAGTGGTCCCGGCGGATGGCCTCGGTGTCCCAGCCGTGTTCGGTGAGGAACTCGAGCGCGCGGTCGTTGGTCATCGGGACGCTGTTGTACACCTTCCGGTAGCCGTTGGCCTCGGCCCACTCGAGACCGCGCTGGAGGAGCCGGCTACCGATGCCGTAGCCCCGGTAGGACTCGCGGACGCCCACGGTCTGCTGGGCAACTTCCTGGATTTGGTCGACCTGGGGCATGTCGAGGTGGGTCCAGCCGACCACCTCGCCGTCGACCGTCGCGACGAAGAACCGTCGAGAGTTGACAGTGTTGTGCCGGCTGACGGCGTTCTCGTAGAGGAGTTGCTCGGCGATGGTCTCGGCGACCACGTACGTCTCCTCTGCGGTGACGTCACGGATGGTGTCGATGAGGCCGTCGAAGTCCGCCTGGCGGCCCGGACGGACGACGAACGAAAAGTCGTCAGTTTTGTGCTCCTCGACCGCGCCAAACTCGAGGGCGATCTGGAGCGTGCCGCCTTCCTCCTCGAGGTAGCCGGTCGTTTTCAGCTGCTCGAGTTCGGCCTGGAACTCCTCGGACGGCAGCGCAGTGACGTCCATGAGCACGTGGCGTTTCACCGTGCCGTGTCGCTCGACGTACTCGTAGATGCGCCTGCTGGCTGCTGACTCGAACGTCGGACGCTCGATCGTCTCCATACCCTCCGTACGAAGAGCGACGGTTTAGTAGTTGCTGTGCGTTAACATTGATCACAGAATGTCGCGAATTCATCGATACCGGGGCCGATCTCGTGTCACCAGTGGCCGATCACCCACAATCCTGTCGTGATCGGTCGCTTCCACTCGAAGACATTTATTAGTACTAACGTGGCAGACAGACTCATGGGAAACGACGTCAACCTCCCCGCAGATCGGGCGACCGAGCGCAAGGTGATCACCGACGGCTTCTTCGAACGGGAGGTCTACCTCTCCCGGGAGGAGACGGCGACGTTCCTCCGCGACCTCGCCGACTCGATCGACGACGGAACCACGCTGACGATCTCGAGTACGGAGTGGGAACTCCCCTTCGAGTACCGCGAGCCGATCGAGGTCGAGATCGAGTTCACGAATCACCGAGAGCGTGAACTCGAGGTCGAACTCGAGTTCACCGAACCGAACGGCGGGGGCGATCTGCACGTGAAGTGACCGCCGAACGCAACCGGTGTGGACCGTCCACGCGGGATCGAGGCGGTCGTCGCCTCGTTCGGGCCGTCACCCCGCGGTACTACTTCGGGATCTACCACTGGCGGCGACGTGGGCGGCGACTGCTCGTTGCACTGGCAGTCGCGGCGAGCGGCGCGGTCGGCTGGCGACTGGGCACCAGCCGGTGGGACCGAACGGTCGCCGTCGTCGCAATCGGGCTCGGCCTCGCTCGAGTCGGTTCGACGCTCCGGACGCTGCTCTCGCCGCCGCCGTGGGCACTCGAACGGTACAAGTACGTCGCCCTCGCCGACGAACTCACCATCGAGGACGGCACCCGTTTGCTCGACGTGGGCTGCGGAACGGGACGCTCGCTCGTCGGGTTCGCTGACCAGCTTCCGGCGTCGGCCGCCGTCGTCTGCCTGGACGTCTTCGACGACCGGGTGATCCTCGGCAACGCGCCCGCCCTCGCGCGACGGAACGCCCGCCGGGCCGGCCTCGAGGCGATGCCCGTCCGGGGCGACGCGAGCCGGCTCCCCATCGCCGACGACTCCCAAGACGTCGTCACGGCCTGCCGAGTGCTTCACGACCTCCCCGCGACGGCGATCGAGCCGGCACTCGAGGAATTCGCCCGCGTCCTCGCCCCCGACGGGGTTCTCGGCGTACTCGAGTTGCCGCTCACGCCAGCAGGTATCGACGCGGATCCCGAGACGTACTGGCTCGAGCGCATCGAGGAGGCGGACTTTCGACTCGAGACGGTTCAAAGGCTCCCACGACGAAAATCGGACGAAGCGTACCTGCTCGTAACGGCGTCGCCGGCATAAAAATCGGGGTTGGTCGATCAGGCTTCCATCGAGAAGACCGCGAGCCGCGTGTCGCGGCCGCCGGTTCCCCGACGGAGCCAGCCGCTGCCGCCGATCTGGATGGCGACGTGCTGCTTTTCGGTCTCGGGATCGTACCAGCTCATCGGGCTGCCGGCGATCGACACCTCGCCGACGTCGTACTCCCAGAGGCGCTCGCCGGTCTCGCCGTCGTAGGCGATGAACTCGCCGTTCTGGGTGCCGGTGAAGACGACGCCGGTCTCGGTCGTCATCGTGCCGCCCCAGATGTAGGCGTCGCTGTCGATCCAGTCGCGCCAGACGCGCTTGCCCGTCTCGGGGTCGATCGCGACGATGGCGCTGATGTGGTCGTTGTAGTCCTCCGGGACTGCCTCGGTCTCGTCCTCTAAGATGCCGCCCCAGTACTTCTTGCCCTCCTCGTACTCCTCGAAGCGCCACCAGGCCTCCTGGGGCGAGTTGTTCATCTTGAAGTACGCGAGGCCGAGTTCGGGGTTGTAACACGGCGGCTGCCAGTCGTTCCCGCCCATCGCGCCGGGCATGAAGGGCATGCGCCGACCTTCGTCGATGTGTGGGATCATCTTGTACATGTTTAGCTGCTGGACGCCGGGCTCGCTGCGCTCGAGTAACTCGCCCGTGTCGGTGTCCATCGTGTAGACCCACGCCGTCTTGCCCGCGGAGACGACCACGTCGGTGGTCAGGTCTCGGTGGTCGATCTCCATGTCGCGAATGAGGATCCGCGGCGCGGCGGAGTCGTAATCCCAGACGTCGTGGGCGACCTCCTGGTGACACCAGAGGTGCTCGCCGGTCTCCATATCGAGCGCGAGCGTGCTCGCGCTGTTGCGGTTCGGCCCCGGCCGGACGGAGCCGTCGAAGTCCGGTCCGGGGTTGCCGATCGGCAGGTAGAGGCGGTTCTTTTCGGTGTCGATCGTCGCGTTCATCCAGTTGGTCGCACACGACTGCTCGATGCTGTCGCCGACCCACTCCTCCTCGGGGGAGGTCCAGACGTGCCAGACCTCCTCGCCGGTCTCGGCGTCGAGGGCCGTGTGGAAGCCGCGGACGCCGTACTCACCGCCGGCGCTGCCGGTGAACACCTTGCCGTCGTAGACGACGGGTGCCCACGTCGCGGAGTAGCCGGCCTCGTGGTCGGCCGTGCTCGTGTACCACACCTCCTCGCCGGTGTAGCGGTCGAGCGCGACGACGCCCGAGTCGAGCGTCGTCATGAACACCTTGTCGTCGAGGACGGCGACGCCGCGGTTGTTGTCGTCACAGCAGAGGACGACGTCCGAGGGGACGGCGTAGGTGTAACTCCAGAGCACCTCACCCTCCCGGGCGTCGATGGCCTTCACGTGGTTCGGCCCGTTCGACTGGTACATCACCGGCGGGTCGCCGGGGACGATCAGCGGCGTTCCCTCCATGCTCGAGCCCGCGCCGACGTGCATCACGTACTCGAGTTCGAGGTCGGCGACGTTGTCGGGCGTGATGACGTCGGCGGTCGTACAGCGGTGCTGTTCGTAGTTGCCGCCGTAGGTCAGCCACGCCTCCGGATTCTCGCCGGACTCGAGGAGCATCTCCTCGGTGACGTCGAATCTCGGAATTCGGTCGACGTCGTGCTGGTGGGTGATCGACTCCTCCGGAGAGCCGAGCACCCGATAGCCCTGGTCAGTTTCTCGTACGATCGTGTCCTGTGCGGCCTGAACGGCCCTGTCTTCTTCGATTCCCATGGTTGGTGTCTCGTGGTCGGTTGGTAGTCGGTCGGTGGTCGATCCGCTGGTGTTCGAAGATCGGTTCGATGGCTGGACGTCACCGTGCGGGAGACGGCGCCCGCATCTCCTCGGTGATCCAGAAGGCGTCCTTACAGATCTCCTCCTGATTCACGATCGCGATCGCCGCCCCCGCGGTCAGCGCGGCGGTCAACTGCGCGTCAGAAAGCGGCCCGTCGTCGGCGACGTCGAGTGCCGCCCGGGACAGCAGATACACCCCGGCGAGCATCGCTTTGGCGTCCCGGTAGCCGTCGTCTAAGATCTCGTCGGTGAGCAAGTACTTCTTCTGCCAGTAGTGTACGTCGAGGGCGTTGATCCACAGCAAGACGCCGCCGGCAGCCCGCTGGTGTAACGGCGGGACGTGTTCGACGTCGAACTCGACGCCGTCGGGGATCTCTTTCGTCGGCACCCACCGTGCGAGCCGGTCGTTGTTGTTCACGACGTTCATCACGAGTGCGAGCCGCTCTCGCTCGTCGAACCCGAGGTCGGCGAGTTCGTCGGTGAGTTGCGCCGTCCGAATCAGTTCGTGAGCGGTGTGTTCGATGTGTTCCGGCGAGAATCGCGGCAGGTTCTCCTCTGCACTCTCGAAGAAGCCCACCTCGACGAGGTGATCGTAGATGCGCCAGCCCGGCTCGACGACCTCACGATACAGCCGCTCGGGTTCGTCCTCCCCCGCCGGAATGCCCGCTTCCCGGACCTCGGGTAACCGCTCGAGCTGGATCGCGAGGTTCTCGAGTTCCGCTTCGAGCAACGACGCGTCGAGCTTCCCCGAGAGGTCGTGCCGAATCGATTCGCCCATCGAAGCGAACGCCGGATCGGTCTCTTCCTCGATCGATTCGCGTACGTGTGCCAGCGTCAGCCGCTCACCGTCCCGAACGCGATCGATGCCGAGCGTTCGGGCCAGCTGACGCTGGGATTCGTCCGTGATCTGTGTGGTCATGTGTGAGTTTTCGTGTGGCACGTGCTCTCACGAGCCATGCCGTGGTGTGGGGCCAACGTTGTAGTGTATAGCACTTTTTATAAATATTCAACCACATCTGGTTGGAACGATAAGTTGACAGGTTCGGCAAACGTGTGAACACCGGGACGACGTGCAGAGCAGATGCAAAGCTGTCGGGAGTCAGTCGCAAGGCGGGTCGACGGAGTGACGTGGGGTCACGGCCGTGATTCGGCCGTCGGGGTGCTTAGAGCGAGGTGAGGCGAACGCCCGCGACGGACGGCGGTGGGAATCGACCCCCTGCGTTCATGTGGGTTGACGTGACACAGGTGCATAGATAGCATGAATCTATCGGTGGCGGTGGCGCGACGACAGACGGCCGAGGGAGTAGTCGTGCTCGGTGCGGAGACGATGGCCGACCTCGGACTCGAGTCGGGTGACCACGTCAGCGTGGGAGCCGACGGACGGCGAGCGGTCGCGACCGTGGCTACCGGTGACGTCGACGACGGTGGCGTTCGGCTAACGGCTCGCCTCCGGCGTTCGCTGGCCGTGGCCGTCGGTGATCGGGTGGCCGTCGATCCCGTCGCCGTCGCCGACGCCGAGGGAGTTACGATCGCGCTGCCCGAGGAACTGACGCTCGAGGCGGACGTCGGCTTGCACGTCCGGGACGCCCTCGTCGACCGAGCGGCCGTCGAGGGGCAGGTGCTCACGGTCACCCTCGGCTACGACTCACTCCCCGACCCCTCCCGTCGCCGCGTGCCGATCCAGGTGACGGAGACCGATCCGTCCGGCCCCGTCGTCGTGCGCGAGTGGACCGCGATCACGGTCGACGATGAGCCCGCCCCAGAGCTCGAGTCGTGGCACCGCTCGAGTCACTCCCGCTCTGCGGTCACCTACGACGACGTCGGCGGCCTCGAGGCGGAACTCGAGGCGGTGCGCGAACTGGTCGAGGTGCCGCTTTCCAATCCGGCGTTGTTCGACGACCTCGGCATCGAGCCACCCACCGGCGTCCTGCTCTACGGGCCGCCGGGAACCGGCAAGACCCTCATGGCGCGGGCGGTGGCGACCGAGGTCGACGCCCACCTCGAGACGATTTCGGGTCCCGAGGTCGTTTCGAAGTACTACGGCGAGTCCGAAGAACGCCTCCGCGAAGTCTTCGAGCGCGCTGAGACGAACGCGCCGGCGATCGTCTTCGTCGACGAGGTCGACTCCATCGCCCCGTCGCGCGAGGCGACGGCCGGGGACGCCGAGTCCCGGATGGTCGCCCAGCTCCTCTCGCTGCTCGACGGCCTCGAGCGCCGGGCGGGGGTCGCCGTCGTCGGCACAACCAACCGCGAGCACGTCCTCGACCCCGCGTTGCGCCGCCCCGGCCGGTTCGATCGCGAGGTCGAGGTCGGCGTTCCCGACCGCGACGGCCGCGAGGAGATCCTGGAGATTCACACCCGTGACGTCCCGCTGGCCGACGACGTCGACCTCGCCCGCTACGCCGACCGCACTCACGGCTTCGTCGGCGCCGACCTCGAGGGACTCGTCCGCGAGAGCGCGATGGAGGCTCTGCGGCGGGTTCGAACCGACGGCGACCGGCCGGCCGACGGACTCGAGATAACCGAGCGCGATTTCGGGCGCGCGCTGACGGGCATCGAACCCTCGGCGCTCCGTGAAGTGTTCGTCGAGGTGCCCGACGTCTCCTGGGACGACGTCGGCGGCCTCGAGAACGTCGAGAACCGCCTCCGACAGACCGTCCAGTGGCCCCTCGAGCACCCCGAGGCCTACGAACGTGTCGACCTCACCCCGGCGAAGGGGCTGTTGCTCTACGGCCCACCGGGAACGGGCAAGACCTTGCTGGCGAAGGCGGTCGCCAACGAGTCACAGTCGAACTTCATCTCGATCAAGGGACCCGAACTCCTCGAGAAGTACGTCGGCGAATCCGAACGCGGCGTCCGGGAGATCTTCTCGAAGGCCCGCGAGAACGCCCCGGCGATCGTCTTCTTCGACGAGATCGACGCCCTCGCTGGCGAGCGCGGTCGGACGAGCGCCGATGCGGGCGTCGGCGAACGCGTCGTCTCCCAGCTGTTGACCGAACTCGACGGCCTGGAGTCGCTCGAGAACGTGGTCGTGATCGCCACCACCAACCGGCCCGACCTCCTCGACGACGCGTTACTTCGGCCCGGCCGGTTCGATCGCCACCTCCACGTGCCCGTCCCCGACGAGGACGCCCGGACGGCGATCCTCGAGGTCCACACCGCCGCAAAGCCGCTGGCCGACGACGTCGACCTCGAGCGACTCGCCCGGCGGACCGAGGGCTACGTCGGTGCGGATCTCGAGTCGATCTGTCGCGAGGCGGCGACGATGGCCGTCGAGGAGTACGTCGACGGCGACCGGACGCTCGAGGACCTCGCCCTCACGGCCGACCACTTCGAGCGGGCGCTCGCGGGACTCGAGCCAACGACGGCGGGCGACGCGCGGTTCGAACTGGACGGAGCGGAGTAGCCTCACCGGTGGCGGTTCAGCCGCGTCTTCAGCCGCTTTGCGGCCTGTCCGGCTGCCGCTGCGAACTGCTCACCGTCTCCGGCGAAGATGATCCCGCGCGAGGAGTTCACGAGGCCGACGCCGTTGGCGAGGCCGAACTCGACGGCGGCCTCGGCGTCGCCGCCCTGGGAGCCGACGCCGGGGACGAGGAAGGGGAGGTCGGGAACCTCCTCGCGAACCGCCTCGAGTTCCTCGGGCGTGGTCGCGCCGACGACGAGGCCGACGTTGTCGTTTTCGTTCCACAGGTCGGCGAGTGCCGCGACGCGTCTGTAGAGGGGTTCGCCCGTCTCGAGTTCGAGGTCCTGCAGGTCGGCCCCGCCGGGGTTCGAGGTCCGACAGAGGATAAACACGCCCGACTCCGCGTCGGCGAGAAACGGCTGCAGCGAGTCCCGACCCATGTAGGGGTTGACCGTGATCGCGTCGACTTTCTCGAGGATCTTCGCGTACTGGCGGGTCGTGTTGCCGATGTCGGCGCGCTTGGCGTCGAGCAGAACGGGGACGTCCTTGCCGTGGGCGTAGGCGACGGTCTCCTCGAGTGCGCGCCAACCGTCGGGGTCCTCGTAGAAGGCGGCGTTCGGCTTGAAGACGGCGGCGTGGTCGTGGGTGGCGTCGATGATCCGGCGGTTGAACGCGAAGCGCGGAAGGTCGTGGTCTGCGAGGTGGTCGGGAATGCGCGCGGGGTCGGGGTCGAGGCCGACGCTGACGACGCTGTCGACCGCGACGATGCGGTCGTGGAGCCGGTCGAAGAAGTTCATGCTCGAGAGAGCGCGCGACCGTGCCAAGTAGGTTACGAAGGTGCGTTCTGCGTCCGAACCGAGGAGCGGTTTTTCGCAACGTATTTGCCCCTGTACGGAAAAGGAATTACAGAATGCGCTCGGAGGTGACGGCATGTACGTAATCGTCGTCGGCGCCGGCGAAGTCGGGCGATCGATCGCGACCAACCTCGAGGACTCTCACGAGGTCGTCATCGTCGACCGCGACGGCGACCTCGTCGAGGAGCTGACCTACACGCTCGACGTGCTCGCGATCGAGGGCGACGGAACCGAACTCGAGACGCTCCGGGAGGCGGGGCTCGGCCGGGCCGACCTGGTGATCGCCAGCACCGACGACGACGAGGTCAACGCCGTCGTCTGCGGGACGGTCGAGACCGAGAGCGAGGCGTTCACGATCGCCCGGGTCAGGCGACGCACGTTGCTCGAGACCTGGCAGGGCTCCCAGGGCGCCTTCGGTGTGGACTTTATGGTCTGTACGGACCTGCTGACCGCCCAGACGATCTTTCGGATCTCGGGGCTGCCCGGCGCGACCGACGTCAACATGTTCGCCGGCGGGCTCGTCCGGATGGCGGAGTTCGAGATCGATCCCGACAGCGCCGTCGCCGGTCGCACCGTCAGCGAGGCCGACTGCTACGACTCGATGACGTTCGCGGCGGTCTTTCGGGACGACGAGATGTTCGTCGCCCAGGGTGATACCGAGATCTGTCCGTCCGATCGGGTGGTCGTCATCGGCAGCCCGGACTCCGTCGCGACGTTCGCCGACGAAGTCAGCGCCGACGACCACGACGGCACCGAGGAGATCGTCATCGTCGGCGGCAGCGAGATCGGCTACCAGACCGCCCGACTCTTCGAAGAACACGGCTTTCGACCACGGCTGATCGAACAAGACCGCGACCGTGCCCGCGAGCTGGCCGAGGCGCTGCCGAACACGCTGGTGATGGAGAGCGACGCCACCGACGTCGACTTCCTCGCCCGCGAACACGTCGACGAGGCCGACGTCGTGATCGCCGCCCTCGAGAGCGACGAGAAAAATCTGTTAGTCTCGCTGCTCTCGCGACGCCTCGGCGTCGACCGGACCGTCGCCGTGATCGAGAACCTCGAGTTCGCCGACCTCTTCGAGACCGTCGGCGTCGACGTCGCGATCAACCCGCGCGAGGAGACCGCCGAGGAGATCGTCCGCTTTACCCGGGCCGACTACACCGAGAAGATCGCGATGCTCGAGCACGACCGTGCCGAGGTCATCGAGATCGAAGTCGGGCCGAACAGTGTCCTCGCCGGCCGGGAGATCGTCGACGCGATGGCCGACCTCCCCGACGGCGTCGTCATCGGGGCGATCTCGCGCGGGGGCGACCTCGTGACCCCGCGCGGGACGACGACCATCCGGTCGGGCGATCACCTCGTCGTCTTCGTCGATTCGGCCGTGCTCGAGGAGGTCTTCGAGCTGATCTAGTACCGCCACCGGCGTCGGCTGGAAGACGTCCCGTCGGGATGGCTCACCGTCGCGTGCCGTCCGTCCGAACGTACCAGAACGATGCGCCAGCGGCGAAAAACAGGAGCACGAGGACGAGCCAGTCTACCATAGCTCTCAGTCTCAGTTCCTCACGGTTAATTGTTCCTGATCGTCTCCTCAACTGAAGATCAAAAGTTGGGCCCGGGTGTCGCGAGACGACCCTGCAAATCACGTCGGAAAAGCCAACGTATAAACCTCGGATAACCAAAGCCGTATCAAGAGTCAGAACACCCGATGAGCCAGATTGCTCTCGCCGCGGACTTCGCGATCATCGTCGTCGTAGCGACCGCCGTCGGGATCATCGCCCGACAGACCGGTCAGCCGACGATCATCGCCTACATTCTCACCGGAATCATCCTCGGCCCAGTCTTATTCGACGTCGTCACCGACGAGGGGCTCGTCGACCTCATGGCCGAACTCGGACTCGGATTTCTCCTCTTTCTGCTCGGGATGAAGATGCGCTTTGACGACATTCGGGAGATCCTGCGTCCAATCACTAACGTCGCCATCGGCCAGACGGTCCTCCAGACCGCGCTGGCGTTTCTCGTGGCGTGGGCGCTGGGCTTCGGCACGACCGAAATCCTCGTCATCGCGCTCGCGACCGTCTTCGGCGCGACGCCGATCATCGTCAAGATCCTCACCGACAAGGACGAGATCACGTCGCTCCCGGGGAAGATCGACGTCGGCGTCCTCATCGTCCAGGACATCTACCTCGTGATCGTCCTCGCGCTGTTCGCGGCCGATTCACTCGACAACGCCACCGAGATCGCCACGACCCTCGGCGTCATCTTCGTCATGATGACGTTCATCGGGATCTTCTCGATCGCCTCCTCTCGCTACCTCCTTCCACGGCTGTTCCGGAGAATTGCGGACAACAAGGACGTCTTCCTGATCGTCGCCATCGCGTGGGCGTTTCTGTTCATCGCCATCGCCGAGGGCTTCGACCTCTCTGTCGAGGTCGGCGCGTTCCTCGCTGGCATCAGCCTCGCACAGTTACCCTACAGCAAGGAACTCGAGGATCGTATCACGCCGATCACCGACTTCTTCATCCTCGTGTTCTTCGCGAGCATCGGCCTCCAGATCGAGGGCGTAGAGGCGCTGCTTTTCTACTGGCAAGAGGCGATCATCGCCTCGCTCGTGCTGATGATCGGGAACTTCTGGATCATGTTCTACCTCATCGATCGGGAAGGGTTCACCGTCGAGACGTCCTTCCTCGGGTCGATCAACATGGTCCAGGTCAGCGAGTTCTCGCTGGTCGTCGGCGCGCTCGCGTTCGCCCAGGGATACATCGAATCCGAGATCCTCGGCTACCTGAGCCTGATGGCGCTGCTGACGATGAGCGTCTCGACGTACATCGTCATGTACAACCACGAGATCTACGAGCGCGTAGGACCGTGGTTCAGCCGATTCGAGTCGGAAGGGAAACAGGACACCGAACTCGGGGAGTACCGAGATCACGCGATCGCCATCGGCTACGACGAGGTCACAGAGCGCGCGCTCCCGCTGCTCGAGGAGGAGTACGGCCAGGTCGTCGTCATCGACCGAAAGACCGAACACGTCGAAGCGCTCGAGGCCGAAGGACGGTTCGACTACATCTTCGGGGACTTCCGACACAGCGAGGTCCGCAAAGCGGCGAACCTCAAAAACGCCCGGTTCGTGCTCAGTTCGAGCGTCCAGGTCGAGGTGAACCGGGCGTTGCTCGAGGAGGTGAGCGACGACGCGATGGTGTTCGTCGAGGCCGAACGAATCAACGACGCACGCACCCTCTACGACCTAGGTGCAGCCTACGTCGTCATGAGCACGTACCTGACCGCCGAGAAGCTGAGCGACTACCTCGAGCGGTACTTCACGGACGAGGAGACGTTCAGCGAGGCGATCGAGGCGGACATCGAACGGATCCGCCGGAAGGGACGCCAGCGGATGGACCTCGAGCGCGATGGGCTCGAGGCAGCCGACACGCGAGGTGAGATCGATGGCTGACCTCGTCATCGCGCTCGCGGCCATCTTCGTCTCGGCGGGAGTCCTGTTGCTCGTCGCGAACCACTTCGGGCTCTCGCCGGTGCCGTTTTACATCATCGCCGGGCTGATCACCGGGACGCTCGGCTTCGCGCAGGCGGACATCGTCGAACTCGCCCAGTGGGGGATCGCCTTCCTCGTGTTCGTCTTCGGCATCCAGGTCAACTTCGGCGACCTCCAGTCGGTCCTCAGAGACGGTGAAACCGCCGCGGTTACGCAACTGGTCGTCGTCGCGCCGATCGCCTTCGGCGTCGGTTTCCTGTTCGGCGAGCTGTACGGGTTCGACGCACCCGTCCGCAACGCCATCTACTTCGCCGCGGCCGCGACGCTGAGCTCGACGATCGTCGGCGCGGGCCTCCTCAAAGAGGAGATCCGCGACAATCTCGTCCACGGCCGGCTGGCGTCGTCGATCCACTTCTTCGACGACCTCGTCGCGATCGCGCTCGTGTTGATCCTCTCGGTCGAGGTGTTCACCGCCGAGGCCGTCACCTCGAGTATCGGCTACGGCGTCCTCTTTCTCGCCGCCGCGCTGTTGATCTACCGACACGGCTACCCCCTGCTGATCAGGCTCGCCGAGGGGTTCGAGGAGCTCATCCTGATGGGGAGCATCTCGATCCTGATCGCGTTCATCGCGGCGGCGGAGCTGGTCGGCATCTCGATCGTCGTCGGCGCGTTCGCCGCCGGCATCGCCGTCCGGAGCGAGGGTGCAGAGGCGCTGGGTGTCAGAAACGGGATCGAGTCGATCAAGGACTTCTTCGTCGCCATCTTCTTCGTCACGATCGGGGCGCTCGTCTCGATCCCCACCGTGGAGACGTTCGTCGTCGCCGCTGTACTGATCGGACTCGTGCTCTTCGTCAACCCGTTCGTCCTCCTCCTGGCGTTCACCTACGAGGGATACGACTCACGGACCGCGTTCCTCGCGAGCTCCAACCTCAACCAGGTGAGTGAGTTCGCACTCGTCATCGCCATCCAGGCGTGGCTCCTCGGGACGATCACGGACACCGTCTTCGAGGCGATCATCCTCGCCGCCGCGGTGACGATGATCCTCACGTCGTTCGCCCGGGAGTTCAAGGAGGTGATCTACGAGTCGGTGGTCCAGCGACTCGTCGGCGAGCGACAGACCAGAAAGATCGACGAACGCAGTTACGTTCCCGAAGGGCTCGACGATCACGTCGTCGTCCTCGGCTACGGTCGCCAGGGACGGCGGATCGTCGAGACGCTCGAGCGACTCGACCAGCCGTACGTCGTCATGGACAACGACCCGGTCCTCTGGGACGACATGCGAGCGGAGTGTCGACACTACGTCTTCGGCGACGCGATGTCGCAGTATCCGTGGGAGAACGCCCGCGCCGATTCGGCGAGGCTGATCATTTCGACGGTCGATCACCGACCGGTTTCGGAGACGGTGCTCGACCTCGAGACGGACGCCGACGTGATCCTCCGGTGTCGGTCCTCGCGTGAAGCTAGCGAGCTGCTCGATGCGGGTGCAACGTACGTCAACGTCCCGAACGTCCTGGCGAGCGATCAGCTGGTCGATACCATCGAGGCGGTGTTCGACGACGAGACGTCGAAAGCCCAGATCAAGCGCGATCACCTCGACAGGCTGGTTACGCTCGAGCGATACGGATTCACGACGCGATTCGACCGGCAGTGAGCCGGTGTGTCCGTTCGAGTCCCGGGTTAAATGGGCCCACCGAGGTACTCGTGAACGGAGACGACGAGCGCGAGTCCGCCGACGAACGCGAGCGCCGCGAGCACGATCGACAGCTCGATCGCCTCCGAGATTCCCAGCGCACCGAGGACGGCCAGTCCGACGCCCACGGCGTAAATCACCAGGTTTCGGATGCGACTCGAGGCGGCTTCCGTTTCGAACATGGAGAGGAATACGACACCCGTTCGGTAAACGTCACCGATACCGGTTCGGCTTCCTCGAGCCGATGTCCGTGAGCCGCCTACCGTCGAATTCGGTCAGGGAATCGTCTGTGGCGGTGTGATGACGTACGTCAGGATCACGAAGATGAGAAGCAAGACCCCGAGGACGACGTGCCCCCACCGGTTTACCTCACGGATCGTCCCTCTCGGTCCGTAGCCGTAGCGGTTCGCCATGATGATGAACCCCGTGATCGTGACGATGACCGAGAGGATCAGCGTGATCAGGCCGAGTTCGTAGTGGCCGAGCATACCCTCACCTGTCCACAGATCGTCCAATAAGCGTTGTTCAGGAACTCGTGGCCGTCTCTCGTGTCGACGTCCGATTCACCCGTCGACGAGACGATCCAGAGCAGTGACTCACATCACCCGGTCTTCCAGTGACTCGAGTTCCTTGGCGTTGACCACGAGCCGAAGCGTGTCGCCCGTCGGGGTTCCGACGCAGGTCAGCCGAAGCCCCTCCTCGAGTTCCTCCTCGGAGAGACTCCGGTTGACGTCCATCTCGACCTCGCCCTCCAGGCAGACGGCTGCGCAGTTCACGCAGCCCCCGGATCGACAGTAGAAGGGCCAGTCGAGTCCCGCCGACTCGGCGGCGTCGAGCAGGTACTCCCCCTGCTCGACCTCGAGCGTCCCGTACGCTGCCTCGTCCAGTCCGGCCGTCTCCGCAGCCCGCTCGAAGAGGTCGCCGTCCTCGAGCGACCACTCGCGTTCCTCGATCACCGCGTAGTCCAGGTACTCGACGGTCGTCGTCGGCCCCGGTTCGGGCTTCACGGCGAAGACGGGCACCCCGGCGAAGCGGACGACACGTTCGGTGACGCTCCCGAGCAGGTACCGCCGGACTCCCGTTCGACCGTGCGTGCCCAGTACGATGGCGTCGGCGTCGCGTTTGGCGGCGTGGGCGAGGATCGCCTGGTCGGCCCGCCCGGGGAGGACCGTGGCGTGAACCGGCTCGAGGCCGGCCTCGAGTGCCCGTTCGACGGCCTCGTCCACGGCGTCGACGCCCGTTTTCTCGTCCGCGCCGGGGAACTCGTACCGGTCGGGGTCGCGCTGGAGCCGGCGCCCGTCGACGTGGACGACCTCGAGCGTCGCGTCGGTCGCCGTCGCGAGGTCGATCGCGTGGGAGACGGCGGCGGCCGCAGAGTCGCTGCCGTCGGTCGGGACCAGCAGTCGGTCGATCGTCGGCTCGACGTCGGTCCCCTCGTGGACCGTCACGACGGGAATCGGCGACTCCCGGAGCGTCTGCTCGGCGACGCTTCCGAGGACGAATCGGCTCAGGCCCGTCCGACCGTGGGTGCCCATCACGATACAGCTCACGTCGTGCTCCTCGGCGTAATCGATTATTTCCCGGTGAACGTCCCCGTCGGTCTCTCGCACGCTCGTCGTGGGTTCGAGGCCGGCGTCGTCGGCGAGGGCCGACGTGGCGCCCACCGCCTGTTCAGCCGGCAACTCCTCGTCTTCGGCGCGGTCTCGCGGCTCCTCCACGGAGAGCACGTGCAGGTCGGCGTCGAACGCGCCCGCCAGCGAGGCCGCGTACTCGCCTGCGGACGCCGCGACGTCGCTACCGTCGGTCGGAATCAGGATCGTGTCGTACATGGGTGCCCGTTCACCGACCACGGTTGTCAAGATGGGTGGCCCCGGAACCGTCCTGCGAGGCCCTCACCGACGGCTCTCGCCTGCGATGTTGATCCGCGGCGCTGGCGGCGGAAGATACGAGACGTTTTGACCCGTCACCACCGAATCGGGGCAATGACCGACTCGGATGGCGAAGCCTCGCTTCGGAAGAGCGTCGAACAGTCGAAACACGGCGCACCCGCGGTTGGTGCCGTCGTCAGGGACCGCTTCGAGAGCGACGAGGTGTTCCAGCGGATCATCGCCGCCGCGGACGACGAGATCGACACCGGCCTCCGAGAGCTGTTTTTCAGCGGTCTCGCGGCCGGCTTCGCGATCACGCTCACGTTCCTCGTCTACGCCTCGATGACCGCATCGACCGGCGGAGACCCGATCCTCAGTGGCCTTCTGTACCCCATCGGGTTCGTCTACATCATCCTCGGCGGCTACCAGCTGTACACCGAGAACACGCTCCCGCCGGTCGCGCTGGTTCTCGAGCGCCTCGCGAGCTTCCCGGCCCTGCTTCGGGTCTGGATCGTCGTTCTGATCGGAAACTTCGTCGGCGGGACGTTCGGCGCGGTCGTGCTGGCGTACACCGGCGTTTTCTCGGACCCGGCCGCCATCGCTGCCACCGATATCGCGATGAAAGGCATGGAAACCCCCTTCTGGGACCTCTTCTTCAAGGCCGCGTTCGCCGGGCTGATCGTCGCCGGCGTCGTCTGGCTCGACTTCGCCGCCCGCGACACGATCACCCGGTTTTTCCTCGTCTACATGGCCTTTCTCGCGATTCCCTACGCCGACCTCTTCCACGTCGTCGTCTCCTTCACCGAGGTGATGTACCTCGTCCTCAACGGGCAGATCGCCATCCTGGCCGGCCTGACGGGATTCGTCCTGCCCGTCCTGCTCGGGAACACGGTAGGGGGCGTGTTGCTCGTGACCGTCGTCAACTACTTCCAGACGACCGAGCGCCGCCTCGAGGCCGCCCGCAAGGACGGGGTCGAGCGCCAGCTGTCGATTCGCGAGTGGGTCTTCGGCGGCTCCGCCGGTCGATCCTACGTCCCGGCCCGGGCTACCGGTGACGCGGGGCCAGCCACGCAGGGAGACTCCGATGACGAGCCCGAAGGAGTCAGCTATACAGAACGAGGGCGGTAGTGCGTTGCCAAGCCCGATCTGCAGGGTCGAATCCGTCGCCGAAGGCCGGTTCGACCCTTGGCGGAGTACTAGCGGACGACGACGACCGGACAGTCCGCCCGGCGAACGATCGTCTCGGCGACGCTTCCGAGGAGGAGTCGTTTCGCGCCGCTTCGGCCACGGCTGCCGACGACGATGTGGTCGGCGTCGTGGTCGTTCGCGTAGGAGACGAGCGCCTTCGCCGCGTGGCCGTAGGTCGTCTCGGTCTCGATCTCCCGGCCGTGTTCTGCGGCGATCGCTTCCGCTTCCTCGAGGATTTCGGCGACCCGTTCGGTAACGATCTCGTCCGTCGTCTCCGTACCGGTCGGAAACTCCGAAACTTCGGGGACGTGGACGGCACGAATCGTCCGGTCGGGGAACCGCTCGAGTGCGTACTCGAGTGCCTTGCGCGCGTGTGGGGAGTCGTCCATCGCGACGACGATGAGGTCCATACCCGTCCGTTGTGCACACGGTGATAAAACCGTTTCAACTCTGTGAGTCGTCCCCCTCGTCGATCCCCTGGCGGACGAACACGACCGGGCAGGACTCGCTGAGCAGGATCTTCTGGGCCGTGCTCCCGACGATCACCTTTCCAACCGGCGAGCGTTTTCGGCCGCCGATGAACAACAGGTCGGCGTCGGCGTCGGCCGTCGCCCGGAGGATCGCGTCTTTCGGCGAGCCGATCGCGCTTCGGATCTCGTAGTCGATCCCTTCGTCCTCGAGCGCCCGGGAGATCGCGTCGATGCTCTCGAGCCGCGCGGCCACCGCCGCCGGCTCCGGCGGGTCCTCGAGGTCGAAGCCGGTCTCTTTGACGCCCTCCTCGAAGGCTGTCCGAGAGAACGCGTGGAACAACACGACCGTCGCCTCTGCCGGTGTGGCGACGTCGAGAACCGTGCTCGTCAGTTCGCTGACTCGTCGTTCTTCCGTCGGTCCGACGGCGACGACGAGCGTCTCCAGTGGCATACCCGGTCATCGTCCCACCGGCCACATAAGCGTGCGTATCCCGACGGGAAGGGCGGTGCCGGGCCCGAGTACCACGTCGGCGTGGACGTCGTCGGGCCCGGCGACTTCGACTATCCTCGATCGCCGCCGACCACGAACACCGGCCCCACCGAGCGATTCGCGATTCGCTCGGAGAGTGGTCCGAACGCGAACGACCGGAGCGATCGGCCGCTCTCGCCGACGATCAGCGCGTCGTGCGCCTCGGCTTCCGCCAGAATTTTCGCGAGCGGCGAGGGGTCGACGACGACCGACTCGTGGACGGCCGCCGGGTCGAGGCCCGACTCGACGAGCGCCGACGCGACCGCTCCGGTCAGCCGCGTCCCGTCGTCGCGTCCACCGTCGCTCCGGGCCACGTGGAGGATGGTGATCTCGAGGTCTCCGTTCGCGGCTACCGTCGCGACGAAGTCGGCCAGCCGGTCGGCGTTCACCTCGCCTCTGACCGCGACGAGGAGCCGTTCGACGTCGTCGACCGGCTTCGGAAGCAAGAGGACGTTGCAATCGGCCTCGGTGGTCATGCGATCGATCGTTTTCCGCTCGCTCGGTGTGAACACGAGACGGGACTCGACGGTTCCGCCCGCTTCGATCGCCGCCGCCACCATCTCGTCGACCGCTGGTCGTGCGCGGGCCTCGAACTGTGATCTGGCCTGTTCGGGCGACGTCTGCTCGGGCGAGACGTGGTAGCCGACCACGACGGCGGGAATCGGTGCGAGCAACTCGAGTAAGCCGGGCGTCAGTGGTTCGGACTCGAGGGCACGAACCGGGAGCAACACCTTCCACGGCGGTGGGTCGGACATTCGTGGCGAACGATGGGGTCAGAGCGTAAAAAGAATCGGTGACGGCGGGGTTCGCTATCCGCGTCCGAACAGGCGCTCGAGGAGCCCGCGCTCGCTCTCGCGTTCGGTGAGCAACACCGAGCACTCCACGTCGTCGAGCACGTCGAGTACGAGCGAGCCGCGAACGAGCCGCGAGAGGACACCCTCCTCGGTGGCGCCGATGAGGACCATCGTGTGGTCTCGTGCGGCCTCAGCAATTGCCGCCTGGACGTCGCCCGTCTCGACCCGGAGCTCCACCTCGACGAGTTCGTTGTCGGCGGCCCACGACCGGAGGTACGCCCGCCCTTCTTCGAGGTCGTCGGCGACGTGCAGGAGGGTGACGTCCGAGTCGAACTCCTCCTGGAAGACCCGCGCGGCTGCGGCGGACAGTTCGGAGTGAGGGCCACCGGCCGTCGGAAGCAAGATTCTGGAGGGATCGAAGCCGCGGTCGTTGAACACGAGGAAGTCACACGGTAGCGAGTGAGCCAGTTCGTCGATCGCGGACTCGGCGCGACCGCCCGGGCCCAGCGCGTCGGGGCCCCAACCCATCACGCAGACGTCCGCGCCGTACCGGCGGGCGCCGTCGAAGATCTGCTCGATGGGGCGGTGGGAGAGGACGGTGTGGGTTTCGACGGGAGCGCCGAACTTCTCTGCGTCCCGGCGAGCAGTCTCGAGGAGCCGTTCTGACTCCTCGAAGTCCTGTTGTTCGCGGGCGGCCTCGAGGGAGGTCTGGTCGGGCACGTCGACGACGTTGACCGCGACGACGCGGCCGTCGCGCTGGTTTGCGACCGCGGAGCCAATCTCGAGCAGGTGCGACTGGGTTTCGGGGTTCGACAGTGGGACGAGGACGGTGAACTCGCCGCCGTCGGGCGAGACGGCGTCGGCGGCAGCCACCGCAGGCTCGGGCATCTCGTCGGCCCGATCGAGGACGTACTGGCCGAGGTGGCCCTGGACGTCGGTTCGCGAGCGGGCGTAGAGGAAGTACCAGAGTACGGCACCGACGACGAACAGCGCCGAGAGTGCGATCTCCCGCGGCGCAACGAACCTGATCAGTCCCAGCGAGAGCGTGATTCCGAGGATCGGAGTGATCGGGTACAGCGGCACCGTAAAGTCGGGGTCGTACTCGGCAACGTCGGTCTCGCGGAAGACGATCAGCGCCGCGTTCATCAGCGCGTAGACGATGAGGTGGAGCACCGACGCCGCCGACGCCAGCGCCGCGACGTCCCCACCGAGGACGAGGATGAACGCGACGATCAGCCCGCCGGTCAGCAGGATCGATCGGTACGGCGTCGCAAAGCGCGGGTGGATCTCGTTGAGCTTCGGCGTAACGATCTTGTCACGTCCCATCGCGAAGTTGATTCGCGCCGACGAGAGGATCGACGCGTTCGCCGACGACGCGGTGGCGAGCAGGGCGCCGACGACCATCAGGGTCGCGACGCCGCCAGCGACGAGCTCCGGGGCCCCGATCTCGAGGAAGGCGACGTTGGCCGCGTCCTCGACCGGCCGGTCGAGATCCAGCTCGGGCCACGGGACGATGCCGACCATGAACGTCACGAGGATGCCGTAGATCACCGTCACGATGGCGACGCTGCCGACGATCGCGATCGGGAGGTTCCGGCCCGGATTCTTCATTTCCTCGGCGACGGTCGCGATCTTCGCGTAGCCGAGAAAGGAGACGAACACGAGCGCAGTGGCGGGCAGGACCGCTCCGGTGCCGAACGGCGCCCAGCCACCCTCGGAGACGAGCGTGCCGTAGTCGAAGGCGAGCCCGCCACCGGCGGCGAACAGCCCGAGGATGCCGAGCAAGATCAGGACGATGACCGTCTGGATGCCGCCGGTCTCCTTCGCGCCGATGTAGTTGACGCCGACGAAGACGATCCCGGCCAGCAGCGCCCCGATCTGGACGCCCGTAAGCAAGACGAATCCCGTCCCGGGCAGGACCAGGTTGGGGATCTCGACGAAGAAGGCGAGGTAGCGACCGAAGCCGACCGCGTAGAAGGCCGAGGCGAACGCCAGCCCCATCCAGTCGCCCAGCCCGGCGATCGAGCCGAATACCGGTCCGAGCGCGCGATTGACGTAGTAGTAGCCCCCGCCGGCTTTCGGCATCGCCGTCCCGAGTTCGCTCACCGAGAGGGCGTTTATCATCGCAATTAGCCCGCCGATGAGAAAGGAGACGACGACGATCGGGCCGGCCTCCTGGGCGACCTCACCCGGGAGCACGAAGATGCCCGCGCCGATCATCGTCCCGATGCCGATCGTCATCGCCGACAGCAGGCCGAGGTCCTTCGCGAGCTCTTCCTCGGTCATCGATTACCACCCCCACGCGTGGACTCGAGTGCGTTCATCGCGGATCAGCCCCCCGGAAGGACGACGACCGGTCGGTCACTCTCGGTCACGAGCGAGGAGCGGACGCCGCCCGAAAGCGCGTCCAGCCAGCGGCCACCGCCCCGGGAGGAGAAGACGATCGCCGTGGCGTCTTCCTCGTCGGCGACGTCGACGACCGTCTCGGCGACGTCCGTCCCGTAGCACAGCCGCGTCTCGACGTCGATGCCGTCCGTCGCGGCTCGGTTCCGGAACGCGGCGAACGCGTCCTCGGCGTACTCCTCGCGCTGTGTGAGCCCCGCCTTGTCCGGCGCGCCGCCTGCCTTCTCGATCACGTGGACGACGAGCACGTCGGCTGGGCTCTCGAGCAGGTACGGCCGGACCCCCTCGTAGGTCTCGGCTGCGTCGTCGGGACCGGCGATTGGCACGAGCGGCCGGTCCAGCAGATCGGTCACTGGCGATCACCGCCAGCGAAACGGAGTTTGGCTATCGTTTCCGACGAACCGTTCATGACTGGCCACTTTTGCCCCGACCATTTATATTCCACGTTTGTCCCCCGGGTGAGCCGCTACCCGGCCGTTCACGTCGGTGAGACGAGCGGGCGCGACGCCTCGAATCCGCCTGACGACCGCTGCCAGCTGAGAACGACGGATAGCTTCAAGCCCGTTCGGTCCCCAACCCACACCCATGCCTCGGGCCGTGGTCTTCGACCTCGATTACACCCTGGCGGTCCCCGAACGCGACCGTGCGACGATCCTCTCAGAGGCCGCCCAGGCGGCCGGCGCCCCACCGCTCTCCCGCGAGGCCTACCTCGAGGCTCACCGGCGCAACCTCACCCGCGAGACGCGCGAACCAATCTTCGCGGACTTACTCGCCGAGTACGACACCGACGCCGAACCCGCCGCGGTCGCCGCGGCCTACCGGCAGACGATCGCCGAGGCGCTGACCCCGCTGCCGGGCGTCGAGTCGATGGTCGACGCGCTCCGCCAGGAGTACCGCGTCGGTCTCCTGACGAACGGCCCCGTGCTCGCCCAGCGGGACAAACTCGCCACCCTCGGCTGGGAGCGCGCCTTCGACGCCGCGCTCGTCACCGGCGAACTCGAGGCCGGCAAACCCGATCGCCGGGCGTTCGACGCGATCGTCGACGAACTCGATGTCGCCCCCGAGGAGGCGGTATACGTCGGCGACGAGGTCGACGCCGACGTCTTCGGCGCGACGAACGCCGGACTCGAGGCGATCCAGGTGCTGCTCGAAGACGGCCCCGACCCCGATCCGCGGGCGGTCGCCCACGTCGAGCAGGACGCCGTCGCCGCGGCGGTTCCGCAGGTGGTGGCGGGCCTCGAGTGACGGGGCACGGGTAGTCGCGTTCGCTCGCATCCCGATCGGATTCGATTCGCCTCTCCGCGTCTCACTTTCTCGCTACTGGTGGGTCTCGACGGGATCAGTCGTCCCCGGCTCGAGTCCCCACCACCCGCGGCTCGTCGCTCGCAGAGCGGACGTAGCCCTGGGCGTACGCGCCGATGAACATCCCGGCGATGCCCCAGAGGATGGGGAGGTTGCCGATGCCGAGGCTGGCGTAGGCCGCGCCGGGACAGATGCCCGACAGCCCCCAGCCGACGCCGAAGATGGCGCCGCCGAAGAGCACGTTTCGGTCGAGGGCCTTCAGCCGACGGCCGTAGCCGTCGCCGGTGAGCGGCGCGTCGCCGAGAAAGCGCGTGGCGAGGAAGAACGTGAGGCCGGTGACGATGGCTGCACCGAACATCACGAACAGCAGGCCGAGGTCCCGAAGCTGGAGAAAGGAGAGGACGACCTCCGGCTGGGCCATGTGGCTGAACCCGAGCCCGAAGCCAAAGAGCAGGCCGCCGGCGAACACGAGCGGCAGGAACAGCGGGTGAGCCTCGTGTTCGGCGCTCATCGGTAGTCACCTCTCCGTCCGCCGTTCCGAGATCCTCGCCTCGCTCGGACCTCGCCGCTCGCGGGTCGCCCAACTCCCCGCTCGCCAGTCCGAGGTCCTCGCACCGCTCGGACCTCGCCGCTCGCGGGTCGCACAACTCCCCGCTCGCCAGTCCGAGGTCCTCGCCTCGCTCGGACCTCGCCGCTCACGGAACCACCCCCAGCGCCATCACCAGCTGCGCCGTCCCGATGGCGACCAGCAGGAAGGTTGCGACGCCGACGAACGACGTTCCCGAGACGGAGCCGACGCCACAGACGCCGTGGCCCGACGTACAGCCCTTCCCGACTCGAGTACCGATCCCGATGAGGATGCCGCCGAGCAACAGCCGCCAGGCCTGCACCTCGGTCGTCCAGACGCCGTCACCAACGGTCACCGCGTAGACGGCTGCCCCGGCGACGATCCCCAGCGTGAACACGACCCGCCAGTCGCGCGAGGGACGATACTGCTGGAACCGCGACAGGCTCGAGCCGTACGAAAGCGTCGACTCGAGGAAGGTGCTCGCGCCGGCGATCCGGCCCGTGCCGAGGTAGATCACGGCGACGCCGAGCCCGACGAACAGGCCCCCGACGGCGTAGTGACTGATCCCCTCGGGGAAGGGGTCCGCGAGTATCGATGCGAGTAACTCGAGTGCAATCATCGCCGATTTGGAGGGACGCGAGGCGTATCAACCCTCCAGACGCGGGGAAAATTGTGGCTATCTCTGACGCCGTCGAGAGCGGGTCAGCCGGTCGTCGGCGAGAGTTCGTCGACCTTTTTCGCGGCGTAGCCGAAGACGTCCCGGTAGCCGTAGGAGGACATGAGTACCGGATAGAAGGGCTCGTCGGCGACCTGGCGGGCGCCGTCGGCGGCGGCGTACGGCTCGCCGGGGTCGACGCGCTCGAAGTTCTCGACGAACACCTCGTAGCTGTCGGCGCGCGTCTTCGGAATCCGGTCGACGAGCCGGAAGACGGGCAACGTTCGACCGACGGTGTCACCCGGCAGCGCGCCCACGGCGGTCAGGAACGCCCGCGTCAGCCGGTCGGCGTTCTCCGCGGCCTTCCGTGAGCCCTGGAGCCCACACTCGACCTCGATCGTCTCGACGGCGGTGAACGGCCGTCCCTCGACGAAGTCGCCGGTCTCGACGAGGGAGGTGACGGGAAGCTGTGCGCAGACGGTCCGCGCGACGTCGGTCACGTCGTCGACGACCGCGAAGGGGTCGGCGTGGCTCTGCGTCGAGTGCATCGAGAAGGTGAGACAGCCCTCGAGCTCTCGCGTGAGGTCGAACGCCAGCCGACCCTCGTGGCTGTCGGCGTCGAGGTCGCCGGGGAACGCGCGATTTAAGTCCTCGTCGACGTAGCGCACCCCGCGCTCGAGCGCGCGCTCGTTCGCGACGACGAGCTTGACGGGGCGGGTGACCGGCGGCCGGTCCTCGAGCAGTCGCTCGACGGCCCGGACGCCACAGGGCTCGTCGCCGTGGACGCCGGCGAGAACCGCGAGTTCGGGCGTGCCCGATCCCAGCTGTTCGACTCTCATTGGTGGGTGTGAGTTTGGAACGATCAAAGGCCGTTCGATCGAGCCCGGTGCGTGCAGGGGCGTCGGCTACTTGCGGACGGCCCGTCGGTACTGGATCGGCCACTCGCGGTCGCCGTCCAGTTCGTCGGCCGCGCGAAGGCCGAAGTACGGGTCGCGGAGGAACTCCCGGCCGACGAGGACGAGGTCGGCCCGCTCGTTCCGAACGATCGCGTCGGCCTGGGCGGGCTCGGTGATTCCACCGACGGCCCCGACGGCGACGTCGGCACGCTCGCGGATTTCCTCGGCCAGCGGCACCAGGTAGTTCGGCCCCGTCGGCACCCGCTGGTCGGGGTGGAGCCCGCCGCCGCTCACGTCGATCAGGTTCGCCCCGAGCTCGGCGAGGTCGGCCGACAGCCGGACCGAGTCCTCGAGCGTCCAGGACTCGCGGTCGGGGAGCCAGTCGGTCGCCGAGATGCGGACGAACACCGGCCTGTCGTCGGGCCACACGTCTCGAACGGCCGCGGTGACCTCGCGGACGATCCGCGTTCGGTTCTCGAAGCTCCCGCCGTACTCGTCCTCGCGGCGGTTCGTGACTGGCGAGAGGAACTCGTGGAGTAAGTAGCCGTGGGCGGCGTGAACCTCCGCGATCTCGAATCCGGCCTCGAGCGACCGTTCGGCGGCCGCCCGGAACGCCGTCACGACCTCGGCGACGTCGTCGCGACTCATCCGCTCCATCGCCGGCAGCGGGCCGTCGAACGGGTACGCCTCGGGCGACGGCGAGCGCACCTCCCAGCCGCCGGCGTCGGGCTCGATCGGCTCGTTGCCCTCCCACGGCCGGCTCTTGCTCGCCTTGTGACCAGCGTGGGCGAGCTGGATCCCCGGCACCGAGCCCTGCTCGCGGACGAACGCAGCGATTGGCGCGAGCGCCGCGGCGTGCTCGTCGCTCCAGATACTGAGGTCGTGGCCCGAGATGCGGCCGCGCGGCTCGACGGCGGTCGCCTCGGTGAGCACGATCCCAGCGCCGCCGACGGCGCGGCTCCCGAGGTGGACGCGGTGCCACTCGGTCGCCAGCCCGTCCGGTTCACAGGAGTACTGACACATCGGCGAGACGGCGAGTCGGTTTGGGAGTTTGTGGTCGCGCAGGGTGAGCGGCGAGAACAGGTCGGTCATCACTCGAGGATGGACTCGGCCGAAGAAAACCGCCTCGAAGGACGACGACCTTGCCGGAGAGTTCATGACTGGCGTGGTCGACCATAGGGTTCAGGGGCGTTCGACCGGCGAGTGTTCGACCGACTGGACGACCCCGACGGTTGATTGGTTGCAGTTGCAAGGCGCGGGCCAAAGTAGTGTGTCGATGTAGCTAGGTGGAGACTCGCACGATGAGTACGAAATCACCCACCGTCGACGACATTCTTCGGCCGATTCAACACACCTCGAAGCGGTACTTCGTGTTGCTGGCCGTCGCCGCCCTCGCGTTCGGGACCTTTCTCGTGATGTGGGGTGTACAGCTCGCCGAAGGGCTGGTCATCACCGGCCTCGGAGACTGGGGCAGCGGTGGCGGTGTGACGTGGGGAGTGTACATCGGCGCGTTCATCTGGTGGGTCGGCATCGCCCACGGAGGGATCATCCTCTCGGCGGCGGTTCGCTTGCTCGGAATGGACCGGTACATGCCGGTCGCCCGACTGGCGGAACTGCTGACGATCGCCGGCCTGTCGGCGGCGGGCTTTTACATCATCATCCACCTGGGTCGACCGGACCGGATGGTCACGTCCATCCTCGGCTACTACCACGTGACGATCAACAACTCGCCGCTGGTCTGGGACGTGACCGTCATCACGCTCTACTTCGTGTTGACCGCGACGTACCTGCTGTTGACGCTTCGGTACGACGTCAGCCGGCTGCGTGACGAGCTCCCGAACCACTTCGAGCCGATCTACAAGCTCCTGACGATCGGCTACTCCGAAGACGAGGATCCGGTCGTCGAGCGGATGATCTGGTGGCTCGCGCTGGCGATCATCATCCTCGCACCGCTGTTGCTCCACGGTGGCGTGATCCCGTGGCTGTTCGCGCTGATTCCGACGATGCCCGGCTGGTTCGGCGCCGTCCAGGGACCGCAGTTCCTCACTATCGCACTCACGTCGGCCATCTCCGGCGTGATCCTCATCGCGTTCGCGTTCCGCCGGGCCTACGGCTGGGAGCACATCATCACCGACGACGTCTTCCGCGGCCTGACGCTCTGGCTCGGCTTTTTCACCCTGCTGTTTCTCTGGCTACAACTCCAGCAGATCATCAGCGGCGTCTTCGCCGCGCCGCTCGATCAGCGGACCGTCATGGGTGCCACCATCGCCCACCCGGTCTACGCCATCGCCATCGGGCTCGCCTTCGGTGTGCTCGCCTACACCTTCGCACAGGCAATCCGGCCGTCGCTGTTCACCAAACTGCGCTCGGCCGTCGCGGGGGTGGCGATCCTCACCGCGACCCTCCTCGAGAAGATCCTCTTCGTCGTCGAGGGGATGCAGTACCCGACGTTCGACCTCTACTACGCCGTCCCCGGCACCTACTTCCCGAGCATCATCGAGATCTTCTCCGTCATCGGCACCATCGCCATGGTCGGACTGTTCTTCCTCGTCGTGGCCAAGATCATCCCCGTGGTCGAACTCCACGCCATCGAACACCTCCGGGAGAAACGCGGGCTCGAGGAGGAACAGCCGGCCGAACCGGCCGAGTGAGGACTTAACAGCTCGTGGGCACGAGTACGCCCCATGCCCACGACACTCGATCGGTTTTCAACCAGCGCGCCGGTCGTCGGGATGGTCCATCTGCCGGCGCTGCCCGGCTCACCGGGATTCGACGGCGACAGGGACGCGATCCGTGACCGGGCGCTCGCGGACGCAACGACGCTCCTCGAGGGCGGCGTCGACGGCCTCCTCGTCGAGAACTTCGGCGACGCTCCCTTCTACCCCGACTCGGTTCCCGCACACGTCGTCGCCGACCTCACTGCCGTCGTGACCGAACTCACTGACGCGGTCGACGTCCCCGTCGGGGTCAACGTCCTGCGAAACGACGCGACGGCGGCGCTCTCGGTTGCCGCCGCGACAGGCGCCTCGTTCGTCCGCGTGAACGTCCACGTCGGCGCGGCGGCCACCGACCAGGGGCTCCTCGAGGGACGGGCCCACGAAACCCTCCGGCTCCGCGAACGCCTCGAGGCCGACGTCGCCGTCCTCGCCGACGTCCACGTCAAGCACGCGTCGCCCCTCGACGGGAGCGACCTCGAGCGAGCGACCTGCGAGACGGTTGAACGCGGTCTGGCCGACGGCGTGGTCGTCTCGGGTGCCGGCACCGGCGCCGAGACGGCGCTCGAGGACGTCTCCCGCGTCGCCAGCGCGGTCGCCGACCTCGAGCGGTCGGTGCCCGTTTTCGTCGGCAGCGGCGTGACGGTCGACACCGTCGGCGACCTTCTCGAGGCGGGTGCAGACGGTGCGATTGTCGGGACCGCGCTCAAGGAAGGCGGAGAGACGACGAATCCGGTGTCGCTCGAGCGCGTTCGCGACCTCCTCGAGGCGGCCGACGATCGGCGAGCGTGACGGCCACTGTCGTCGTTCGTCGATGGCTGTGTTGGGAGCAGGCCGCTCGATTGAATCCGTCGCTTTCATAGCCTGGAAGCCGAACCTCCGTCTATGGAGTTTCGCCAGCGGGTGGTCGTCGGGTCGATCTGGATCGCCGTCGCCTTGCTCCTCGCGAGCACGCTCGACCCGGCGGTTCCGTCCTCCGCGGGGGACGTCGCTCGGCTGTTCGTCGTCGTGCTGGCGCTCTTCCTGGCCGGCGTCTACCTGCTGAATCCGCGTGACGTGGTCAGCCGAAAGCCGTTCTAGGTACTCGAACGCAGTTCGTTCTCCGCTGTTGAATTGATGGACGGCGCCGGGATAGACTGTAAAATTGGTGGAGGTCAACTGCCTCGGGATCAAGTGGTTCGAGACGCCACCAGACGTTCCGAGCGGCGTTGTAATCGCTGTGTAACTCCTTTCCGCACTTCTGACGCTCAAACTCATCACCATCACGGTCGTCCTCGTGAGTCAACCCACACTCGCCGTGACTACACCGCTGAGACGTGTATGCTGGATTCACGTCGTCCACGTCGATTCACTATCTTCGAGGACGAGAGTGACGATGTCATTGAGTTGGTGGTGTGTCGAATTTGAGACCCCGAAGTTGTGACTACGGGTGAGATGATGTATGGAATTTCCCTATGCAAAAAACATTTTGCGCTCGAGCGGCATTATCGAGGTATGCCCTCCAGACGGAACGTTCTCCAGAGAGCCACGACGGTAGCACTTATCGGTCTTGCCGGCTGTTTAGAGGACGTAAGACGCAGGGACGACGCGGAGCCGTCGTTCCCATCACGGTGGGAGTACCCGATCGCCGGTGCCAGATTCGGGCACCAATCCGGGAGTGGCCTCCTGCTCGCCGCGTCGGATACCGATGTGTTCGACCGTACACTCGTTGCACTCAACCCCGACACTGGAGACTCCGAGTGGACGGTTCCCGGAGAGAGCGACGACCGACACGCCATCCAGGAGTTTACCTCGAGCAATCCGTCGATCGCACCGCCGACCGTCAGTGACGGAACCGCCTACGTCGTCACCGACAGAAACCACTGTGTGGCACTTGAGGTATCCACCGGCGCGCTGGAGTGGGAGACGGCAGTGTCGGGAGAAGCAAGCACATCGTGTACTGGCTCCGTGTCCGGACAGCCGATCACAGTCGGGGACCTCGTGTGCGTCGTCGTGTCGGCCGAAAACGACGAGTGGAACATCGTCGCACTGGAGGCCGACAGCGGAGACGACCGGTTCACGTACAAGCTCGAGGGTGAACCGACGTGTTTGCCGAGAGGCGACGACGACTCGCTCGTTATCGCGGTGGACGACGGAACGATCGAATCGATCACCACTCACGGTGACCGACAGTGGAGGACCTCGAACGCCGGTCGAATCGTCGGCTTCGCTGTCGGTGACGAGACCATATACGCGGGCGGAGTCGACAGGACGGTACGGGCGTTAGATCGGAGCGACGGGACAGAACGGTGGTCACTCGACCGCGAGACGACGACAGCGGAACCGGTCGTCGTCGATCGGACGGTCTTTCTCGGAACTACCGAGGAACTCCTCGCGGTGTCACCTGATGGCCAACTGCGCTGGCAGGAGTCGCTCGACACCGCACCGACAGCTGTCGCAGCGTCGGACGACCACGTCCTTGCCGTCCGCGGGACCGAGCAGTGCCACACGCCCGCAGCCGTCTCGGCGTATCCACACATGGTTACGATCCACGACAGAGAGACCGGAAACCGACTGCACGAATACGAGTACGACGGAGACGAGTCGCGACCGGTTGCGGCGGTCGAACTCGAGGGGGAACTCTACCTCTCGAACGGGTCGTTCGTTTTGTCGTTTAACCCGGAATAAGCGTCTCACGCCGAATTCCGCCACCGCTACAGACCTATTTAGAGATCTTCTTTACCACAAATATTTCAGATAGGTGTTGTACTATTCTAATAAATGGCTATTTAAACAATACTCTGTATTTTCATTTCTGGTCGATGATTCGCGTCAAGGACCAGATCGGAGGACTGTTTTGAAGGGCGTCGGTTGTGCCGTAATCGGCGGAGGGATGGTTGGAACCAGTCAGGCACACCGTGACGACGTGACCGAATACGAATTTGCCGGAACAGCTCGCGGATCGTTCAAGGAACCAGTTACACGAACCGAGATTGGCGACGCACGAACGAAGGTGATCGAGCGATTTGCCGACTCTGACGCCGAAACGAGACAGGACGTTCTCACCAAGTGGGGTCAGCCAAGTGGGTACCGTATTCTCGGATATAGTATCGTTCTCGGTTGGGATATAAGACAACCTCGTTGTTCAAATTGGCAATCTTAATGCGCGAATAGGCAATTTTGGTGTGGGGATGGATAACCTTAAGATGTGAAAGCAACAATTGTCCGATGATGACTGGGTCTGATCAAGACTGGTGGCCGGAACAGCTGAACCTGAAGATCCTCGATCAGAACGCTCGTCCCGTCGACCCGATGGGCGAGGAGTTCGACTACGCCGAGGAGTTCGAGAAACTCGACCTCGAGGAGGTGAAAGCGGACATCGAAGACGTATTGACGACGTCTCAGGACTGGTGGCCAGCCGACTACGGGCACTACGGGCCGCTCATCATCCGGATGGCGTGGCACAGCGCGGGCACCTACCGCACCACCGACGGCCGCGGCGGTGCCGCCGGCGGCCGACAGCGGTTCGCCCCGCTCAACAGCTGGCCCGACAACGTCAACCTCGATAAGGCCCGGCGCGTACTCTGGCCGGTCAAACAGAAGTACGGCCGCAGCCTCTCGTGGGCCGACCTGCTGGTCCTCTCCGGCAACGTCGCCCTCGAGTCGATGGGCTTTGAGACGTACGGTTTCGCCGGCGGCCGTGAGGACGCCTTCGAGCCCGACGAGGGCGTCGACTGGGGGCCAGAAGAGGAGTGGCTCGGCTCCGAACGCCACGACGAGGAGGGAACCCTCGAGGGCGACCTCGCCGCCGACCACATGGGCCTGATCTACGTGAACCCCGAGGGGCCAGGCGGTGATCCGGACCCCGTAAAGTCGGCGGAGTACATCCGCCAGTCGTTCGGCCGCATGGCGATGAACGACGAGGAGACGGTCGCGCTCATCGCCGGCGGACACGAGTTCGGGAAAGTCCACGGCGCGGCCTCCGACGATCACCTCGGCCCGGACCCCGAGGGTGCCCCGATCGAGCAGCAGGGACTGGGCTGGGAGAGCGAGTACGGCACCGGCAAGGGCGACGACACGATCACCAGCGGCCTCGAGGGGCCGTGGACCGAGTCGCCGATCGAGTGGAACCACGACTTCCTCGAGAACCTCTTCGAGTACGAGTACGAACTCGACGAGAGCCCCGCCGGCGCCTACCAGTGGACGCCGGTCGACGAGGAGGCACAGGGGTCCGCGCCGGCCGCCCACGACCCCGAGGGCAGCCAGACCCCGATGATGCTCACGACGGACCTTGCGCTCAAGGAGGATCCGGATTACCGTGAGATCGCAAAGCGCTTCTACGAGAACCCGGAGGAACTCGAGGAGGCCTTCGCGAAGGCCTGGTTCAAGCTCATCCACCGCGACATGGGCCCGAAAGCGCGCTACCTCGGTCCCGAGGTTCCCGAAGAGGAGTTCCTCTGGCAGGACCCACTCCCCGACGCCGACTACGACCCGATCGGCGAGGCGGAGGTCGCCGAGCTCAAAGCCGCGATCCTCGAGTCCGAGCTCTCCGTCTCCCAGCTGGTCAAGACCGCCTGGGCGTCGGCCTCCACCTACCGCGACAGCGACAAGCGCGGCGGCGCCAACGGCGCGCGCATCCGTCTCGAGCCCCAGAAGAACTGGGAGGTCAACGAGCCCGAAGAGCTGGCGACGGTGCTGACGGTCCTCGAGGAGATCCAGGCCGAGTTCAACAACTCGCGATCCGACGACGTGCGGGTCTCGCTGGCCGACCTGATCGTGCTGGGCGGCTGTGCGGCCGTCGAACAGGCGGCGGCAGACGCCGGCTACGACGTCGAGGTGCCGTTCGAACCCGGCCGTACCGACGCCACGGCCGAACAGACCGACGTCGAGTCCTTCGAGTGGCTCGAGCCGGACGCCGACGGCTTCCGCAACTACTACACCGAGGGTGACGTGATGGAGCGCTCGGCCGAGGAGCTGCTGGTCGACAGAGCCGACCTCCTGACGCTGACCGTCCCCGAGATGACGGCCTTGGTCGGCGGCATGCGCGCGCTCTCCGCCACCTATGGGAACTCCGATCTCGGCGTCTTCACCGACGAGCCGGAGACGCTGAGCAACGACTTCTTCGAAGTCCTGCTCGACATGGGCTACGAGTGGGAAGCGACCGACGAGGACGAGGACGTCTTCGAGCTTCGCGACCGCGAAACGGGCGAGGTCGAGTGGACGGCCAGTCGCGTGGATCTCGTCTTCGGCTCGAACTCCCGGCTTCGCGCCATCGCGGAAGTCTACGGCGCCGAGGACGGCGAAGAGCAGTTCGTGCAGGACTTCGTCGACGCGTGGCACAAAGTGATGAGCCTCGACCGCTTCGACCTCGAGTAAGCGGCGCTGAGACCAGCTCGGAGCTGGATGCGACGTTGGGGGGTGTGTTCCCGCGGCCCTCGTTTTGAACCGGTGTCGTGAACCGAGCACGGTGAGGGCCTGCTGAGGCTCCTTCCAGACACCAGCCGAAGCCGAGGCGTGCCGTCGGACGAGCGCCGTTGCTAACCCGTTGCCGAACTGGACCGAACGCGAGAGATTTTAGACCGCGATCGTTACTCTTCCTCGAGCGACTCCACCTGTTTGCCCGTCTCCTGCGGGATGACGCGTCGGTCAGCGTCCTCCCACTCGCGCTCGAGCTCGCGTCCGTCGAACAGGCGGTCGAGGAAGACGGCCAGGCCGGCCACCTCGGAGTGGGGCTGGTTCGTGACGGCGACGTTCCAGTCGGCGGCCTCGTAGACGTCGAAGGGGACCTTCTCGGCGCCGACGACGACGAGCAACGGTTCGCCGTCGTCCTGGAGCGTCGTCCGGATCTCGGACTCGACGTCCTGGACGGGCTCGCCGTACATCGTGAGGTGGGCGACGCGCCCCTCCCAGTTTCGGACGACCGCTCGCGGGGAGTCGGTGAGTTCGGCCGCGAACGGCCCGCCGAAGCGATCGGTGATGTCGGCGACCGTCTCGAGCGAGCTGCCGGCGTTGTCGGGAAAGAGCACCCGGTCTGCGCCGAGTGCCCGGGCCGTGAGGCCGACGTGTGTGGTCATCCGTTCGTCTCGACCTGGCCGGTGACCGAGGCGGAGGACGGCGACCTCGGGCGTCTCGTTCATGGGGAGTGCTTGCCCCGTGGCGCATATGTGGGTTCGGGTTCGACAGTCACGAGCTCGTCGGTGGCGTCGTGTTCTCGAGCGATCGTCGCCGGCCACTCGACGGTGAACGGTCACGACAGCAGGCTTTTTGGGTGTCCTGCCGAACGCTTCGGTATGGTTTGCGAGGACGTCTCGAGACGGGTGATCGACCGGTGACGACCGTTCGCGAGTGGATCGCGACCGCCCGGGAGGAAAAGTGGGGAATGTTCGTCGACCTCGTGTTCGCAATCGTCTGGGTGACGATGGTCGAGCTGATCTTTCGGGTCGTCGACGGTCCGACGTGGGCGTACTACCTGCTGATGGTCTCCGGAATCGTTGCGTACTTCGGGCTGGTCTGGAACCTCGAGCTCGCGAAGGCCGGCCGCGAGTCGGGGTGAGCGACTCGAGTCGGCTACTCGCGTCGGAGGCGGTGGGCCGTCCGATCGCACGTCGACGACGAAAAAACGGTTACAACCGTCGGTATCAGTCTTCTTCGCGGATGTCGACGACGAGCACCGGAATCGTCGCAGTTCGGAGGGTTCGCTCGGCGACGCTGCCGAGCAGTGCCCGACGGACGCCGCCGCGACCGGCAGAGCCCATCACGATCATGTCGACGTCGTGCTCTTCGGCGTAGCGGGCGATCTCCGCGTGCGGTCGGCCGGCGACGATCGACTCGACGACCTCGAGGCCGAGTTCCTCGCCCTGCTCGGCGACGGCTTCGGTTGCCTCACGCGCTCGCGCCTGGAGTTCGGGCATCTCGTCGAAGTGGCCGTCTTTGATCCGCTGGACCTGCTCGGTGCCGAGGCTGACGTCGATCGCGCTGATGTCGACGACGTACAGCGCGTGGAGTTCGGCGTCGTAGCGGTCGGCGAGGTCGACGGCGTGGGAAACGGCGTTCTGTGCGACTGTGCTTCCGTCGGTGGGGATGAGTATTTTCTCGTACATGGTTAGTCGTCAGCGGGGGAGCCACCGTCGGCGGCGGCGTCTTCGGCGGACTCCATTCGCTGCATCGGTTTGGGGCTGTGACATTGGCGCACGAGCCGTTTGACGTCTTCGGGTGGATCGTTCGTCACCAGCGAGACGACGATGATCGCGATGAACGCGAGCGGGACGCCGACGAGCGCCGAGGCGAGCCCCGGCACGATCGTGGCGAGCTCCGCCGAGACGGCTCCCTCGACGCCGGTGTACATCGGAATGGCCGTATCGTTCAGGATCGCACCGAAGGAGACGACGATACCGGTGAGCATGCCGGCGAGTGCGCCTTCACGGGTGGCGTTCTCCCACCAGAGACCGAGGAAGAACACCGGGAAGAACACACAGGCGGCGATCGCGAACGACATCGCGACGAGTTCACCGATCAGCGCCGGCGGGTCGAGCGCGACGATCGTGACGAGGACGCCGATCACGAGAATCGTCGTCCGGCCGACGATCATCTGCTCGCGCTGGGTCGCGTTCTGCTTGTAGAGGTTGGTGTAGATGTCGTGTGCAGCCGCGGAAGACGCGGAGATGAACAGCCCCGCGGTTGTCGCGAGTGCGGCGGCGACCGCCCCGGCGGCGACGATGCCGACGAGCCACTCCGGCAGGTCGGCGAGCTGGGCGGCCAGTGCAACGAGTGCGTCGCTGTCGCCGGGAGGCATCTCCATGAAGGAATCCACTCCCTCGACACCCAGCGTCATGGCGGTTTCGGCACCCGGCTGTGCGGGCTCTTCGTACAGCAGGCCGCCGAAGACGGCGTAGGTGGCGGTCCCCCAGTACAGCAGACAGATGAAAAAGAGGCCCCAGACGGTCGACCAGCGGGCGGTCCGTTCGTTGTCGACCGTGTAGAAACGCACGAGGACGTGCGGGAGGCCACAGGTACCGAGGATCAGGCTGACGACCAGCGCGATCCACATGTAGAAGCTGTTGACGGCGAACGGTTCGGCGAACTCGTCGTTGAACGCGTCGATGAGTTCTGCGGTCTGCGGACCGGCCTCGAGGTACGGCAGGACCGTCGACCAGCCCTGCGTCCAGCCGATGGCGTAGAGGCCGATGGTGAACGCGAGGATGAGGATGACGTACTGGATCGCCATGTTCTTCGTCGCACCAAGCATTCCGGAGAGGGCGACGTAGGCGATCGTGACGCCCATAAAGAGGATCACGCCGGCTTCGTAGGACAGTCCCAGGATGTACTGGGCCATCAGCCCCATCCCGCTGCCCTGACCGATCGCGTAGACGAACGCGATGACGAGCGTCGTGAACGCGGCGATCCCGCGTGCGCGGTCGGAGTAGAAGCGGTCACCGACGAAGTCGGGTGCGGTGTACTTCCCGAAGCGACGGAACTGTGCGGCCATGAAGATGAGCAGGATGAAGTAGCCCGTCGTCCAGCCGACGACGAACCCCAGTCCGTAGAACCCTGCTGTCGCGACCAGTGCGGCGACGCCGAGGTACGACGCGGCGCTCATCCAGTTCGCGCCGATCGCCATCCCATTTTCGATCGGGCCGATCGAGCGGCCGGCGACCCAGAGGTCGTCGACTGCCGCGACGCGGAAGAACCAGCCGACACCCAGGAACAGCACCATCATCGCGACGATCGTCAGCGCCGGAATGAGCTTAAAACCGGGATCGAGTGCAGTCTCGTAGCCGTTCTGTAAGAGGATCGGCTCGATCATTGGTTACCACCGTCGGTCGCGGCTGTGGCCGTACCGGCGTCCCCTTCGGATTCGTGTGAGACGCCGTACTTGTCGTCGAGCTTGTCACGGTACCAGGCGTAGACCGCCGACAGCGCCAGCGCGGCGGCCGGTGCGACGATGGCGGTCAGGAAGAAACTGAGCGGGTAGCCACCGAGGATCCGCGTTTCGAACATATACTCCGGGGCGAAGTAACTCGCCGTCGCCGGGCCGAAGATGAACACCAGCCAGACGGTGAACAACCCGAAGATCATCTTCAGGTTGTCCCGCATGAACGGGGTCGCTGGCTTGAAAATGTTGATCTCCTCGTCCAGGTAGTCGACGGACTGTCCGGCGTCTCCCACCGTGGCGGTTCCGCCATCGGTCTCTGCACGTTCATCTGTCATCCTGTCCACCTCCGCGTTCGTCGATCGAGTTGGTGTCACTCATGTGTCTGTAATGATTCGTTTTTCGTTTACTCCTCTTGCACCTGCGCTGCGATCTCCTCGACGACCTCGGGGTTGCGAAGCGTCGAGGTGTTTCCGAGCTCGTTGCCGCTGGCGATGTCCTCGAGTAAGCGACGCATGATCTTGCCCGAGCGCGTCTTCGGCAGTTCGGGCGTAAAGATCACATCCTCTGGTTTGGCGATCGGGCCGATGCCCTCGACCACGTTGTCGACGATCTTGTCCTCGAGTTCCTCGCCGCCCTCGTAGCCGTCCTCGGGGATGACGTAGGCGTAGACGGCCTCGCCTTTGATCTCGTGGTCGCCGCCGACGACGGCGGCCTCGGCGACGCCCGCAGTGGCGACGATGGCGCTCTCGAGTTCCATCGTTCCCAGGCGGTGGCCGGAGACGTTGATCACGTCGTCGACGCGACCCAGCACGGTGATGTAGCCGTCTTCGTCGATCTTCGCGCCGTCTTCGGGGAAGTAGACCCACTCGTCGGCGTCGGGATCTGAGTACTCCTGCCAGTACTCGGAGACGAACCGTTCGTCGTTCCGGTAGAGGGTGCGCAACATCGCGGGCCACGGTTTGTCGATGGTGAGGTAGCCGGCGTTGCCGGGCTCGACCTCCTCGCCTGCAGTGTCGACGACGCGGACGTCGAGGCCGGGGAGTCCCGGGCCGGCCGCGCCGGGTTTCATCTCACAGATGCCGGGAAGGGTCGTGATGATGTGGCCGCCAGTTTCGGTCTGCCACCAGGTGTCGACGATCGGGCACGCCTCACCGCCGATGTGCTCGTAGTACCACTTCCAGGCACGGGGGTTGATCGGCTCGCCGACCGTCCCCAGCAGGCGCAGCGAGGAGAGGTCGTGTGCTTCGGGGTACTCCGTACCCCACTTCATGAACGCCCGGATCGCCGTCGGCGCCGTGTAGAAGATGTCGACCTCGTACTCCTCGACGAGCTCCCAGAAGCGGTCCTTCTCGGGATAGTCCGGCGTGCCCTCGTACATCAGCGTCGTCGTTCCGAGCGCGAGCGGTCCGTAGACGATGTAGCTGTGGCCGGTGATCCAGCCGATGTCGGCCGAACACCAGTAGGTGTCCTCGGGCTTGATGTCGAGCACCGCGTGGCCCGTCCAGGCGGCGTAGGCGAGGTAGCCACCCGTCGTGTGTTTCACCCCCTTGGGCTGGCCGGTCGTGCCGGAGGTGTACATCATAAACAGCATGTCCTCGGCGTCCCGCGAGACCGGCTCGACCGACGCGCCCTCGTGTGCTGCGACCAGCCCGTCGTAGTCGTGCTGGCCCTCTGTGAGCGAGTGCTCGAGGTCGTCGCCGAGCCGGTCGACGACCACCGTCGTGGCGTCCTGTTCGACGTCCGCGAGCCCCTCGTTGGTCTTCGAGAGGTGATCGAGGGCGTCGCCGCGGCGGTAGTAGCCGTCACAGGTGACCAGGTGCTCGCTGTCGGCGGCGTTCATTCGCGTCGCGAGCGCCTCCGCGGAGAAGCCCGCGAACACCACCGAGTGAGGGGCACCGATACGCGCACACGCGAGCATCGCAATCGGCAACTCGGGAACCATCGGCATGTACATCGTCACGATGTCGTCCTCCTCGACGCCGAGGTCCCGGAGTGCCGCCGCGAACGCCTCGACCTCTTCGAGCAGGTCGCCGTAGGTGTACGTTCGCGTCTCGCCGAGTTCGCCCTCCCACTCGATCGCGACGGCGTCGCCGCGGCCGTCCTCGACGTGGCGATCGAGGCAGTTGTACGAGGCGTTCAGCTTCCCGCCCGTGAACCACTGATACGTGGGCGCGTCGTCCTCGACGAGTACCTCGTCGTACGCTCGGTCCCACTCGAGAAAGTCTGCCGCCCGCTCCCAGCACTCGGGCCAGTTCTCCTCGAACTCTTCGTAGATCGATTCGTCCGTGACGTTCGCCTGTTCGACGAACGACTCGGGTGGCTCGAAGGTCGCTTCCTCCTCGAGTCGTGCTTCGAGGCCACCATCACCACGCACGTCTTCCTCTGACATGGTATGCAACTCCAAGTGGCATGTGCATAGTAAACACCGAATCTAGGTGTGCAAAACGAGCGCAAATTTTGACGGAGAACGCGTAAATTCCAGTCTCTGGCCTGCAGATATATGGTCTCGATCGGTACAGTTCGCCGTAGCTCTAGAGGCGGACCGCACCGGACGGCTGAAACTCACGGGGTAGCCGGGGGGGTGGACCGGCGGACGAGTTACCCACTCTAGATGATTAGTATCGGCGATCGTCGGCGGCTAGCCGGTCGATTCGGGCTCGAGTCCGTGACGTCGATCGTGACGGACCGTGGTCGTCCCCTCGAAACCGGTACCGGTGGACCGTCACTCGCCGCCGCGTGCTGCGTCGTCGACCGACGACTCGTCGAAGAACGTTCGGAGCAGCTCGTGCTGGGCCTTTCGCAGGTGGTTGTGAAGTGTCGGCGAGGAGATGTCCATCGCGTCCGCGATCTCCTCGGCCGTACTCTCCCGGGGCCAGTCGTAGTAGCCGCCGAAGTACGCAGCCCGGAGGGCCGCCTCCTGGCGGTCCGTGAGCCGCTCTTCGAGCCCCGCACGGAACTCCCGTGCGGTCTGGACGGAGCGCTCGACCTCGCGCTTGCCAACGAGCTCCGAGCCCGGAAACTGCGAACGGAGGCCGTCGACAATCGTTCGGAGGTCGGCGTCGGCCGCACACTCGGCGACGATCGTCGCCTCGCCCCCCTCGACGATGGTCTCGAGGACGGTCGCCCCGTACTCTGTGAGCGTGAGCGTCGGCGAGGAGCCGTCGACGACGAACTCGACACGATAGCCCGCTTCGTAGCTCTCGATCAGCCGGGCGTCTTCGATTCCCGGATCGTCCTCGGCGAGTTCGAAGACGTCGCCGGGCGAGGCGCCGCCGAGACGGACGTAGTAGAGGTGTTTCGACTCCGAGATCGGAACGAGTGAATCGAGTTCGAACCGGCAGGCGAGCCGGTCGGTGGCGTCGACGAAAAACGACCGGTCGTCGGTACAGACGAACTCGAGTTCGACCACCGTATCCGACAGCAACAGGTTGCGCCGTCTGACGGCAGCGATGGCGTGACCGACCTGTCGACCGATCGTCTCGAGCCACTCGCGTTCGACGTCGTCGAACGCGTCGGGACGCGTGGATCCGATCCGGAGCGTCCCGTACACCGTCTCCCCGGAGACAATGGGAACCGTCGCGACCGCGCCAGCGAACCGACCGCCGTTCGGGAGGTCGACGGACACGTCGCGGTCGACCGAACTCGCCGTCGCCGGCTCGTCGCTCGACTCGTCGTGCTCGGCAGTGTCCAGTGACGAGGCGAGCGCGTCGACGTCGTCGGGCTCGAGCCCGCCCACCGCCCGCCACTCGAGGTGGCGACTCGAGAGCGTCCGTCGGTCGATCCAGGCGAACGAGTAGGCGTCTCCTTCGGCGAGCGTCGTACTGACGTCGGTCTCGATCTCTTCGTGGGTCGACGCCTCGAGCAGCGCGTTCGTGACGTCCCGGTGGAGATCAACGAGCGAGACGCCCGCGGATTCGTCGCTCGTCGGCTGGGTCGACTCGAGGTGCTCGTAGAACTCGGTGACGTCGAAGACGAGGACGGCGAATCCGCGGTGACGACCGTCCTCGTCGCGGACGGGCGCGATGTGCTCGCTCGCGAAAAAGGTCGAGCCGTCGTTTCTGACGCGCCAGCCGTCGTCCTCGACGCCGGACCCCGCAGCCGCCGCCCGCAGGGTTCGTTCCGGGACGCCGCGTTCGACGTCTTCGTCGGTGTAAAACGTCGAGACGTGCGTGCCGAGAATTTCGCCGGCCCGGTAGCCGAACGTCGCCGCAGCGCCGCGGTTCCACCGGTCGACGTATCCCTCCTCGTCGAGGCGAACCAGCGCACACCGCTCGGTCGCGGTCAACAGCGATCTGATCACGGTGTCGTCGTCGACCTCGGTCGGTTCGGCCGGTGCTGTCTCGGGTCGTTCGACCGGCTCGAACGCGTCGACGATCGTCCCTTCGGTCGGCGCCGGCAGGTACGGCTCGAGTCCTTCGAAGCTGTGCCAGCCGCCGACGGCTTTCACCACCCGTGGGTTGACGTCGTGTTCGACGAGGGCCGTGTACGCGAAAAATCGCCGGAGGTCACTGCTCGAGACCGCCGCGAGCGACGGGTCGGTTCGCAGGTCGGCAGCCCGGTCGGCGACTTCCGAGACGAGCATCTGGAGGCGACGTGGCGTAACGGGGAAGATCCGGTCGTCGTCGCCGATGGCGTTGCTCCGGACGTACCGGCGGAGTTCGCGTTCGACTCGGGTCGGCAGGTACGCCGTTCGGTCGATCGCGTCGGTCTCGTCGGCCGGAACGGTGAGCAGGTAGCGAAGCGGATCGACCTGTACCCGCCTCACGTCACCTGGACGAAGTCGGGACAGTTCCGCCGGTCGAAGGCCGACCTCGCCGGCGAGTCGAACGACGAGCGCCTCCCGGTACGTCGCCGCCGCGTCGAGGAGCGCCTCGTACTGGGTTCGTGAGAGGATGTCTGGCGTTGTTTCCTCGACGCTCATACTTCGCGCTTTCCGACGGCGCGAATGAAAGTATCTCTTACGGTCGACTCCATATTCCCCGTCGGCCCGCTTCGGCGAAAGCAGGCGCAGGCGGTTCACTTTGGGGAAACAGGGAGCCCTGGTTTCGCATCAGTTGTAAGCGCGAAACCCGGCGCAGGCGGTCCGGTCACTCTTCCCGGGTCGCCGTCTGAATCTCTCCGACCACCTCGGGATTTCGCAACGCGCTCGTATCTCCCAGTTCCTCGTCGCTGGCGATGTCCTCGAGCAGCCGGCGCATGATCTTCCCCGAACGAGTCTTCGGTAACTCGGACGTGAAGACGACCTCCTCCGGTCTGGCGATCGGGCCAATCGCCGCCTCGACGGTCGAGACGATCCGTTCGGACATCGTCGCATCGGATTCGGCGTCGTTCTCGGTGCTGACGTAGGCGTAGACGTGCGTTCCGGTCATCCCGGTACCACCGACGACGGCGGCTTCGGCGACGCCCTGGACGTCGAGAATCGCCGACTCGATCTCCATGGTGCTCAGTCGGTGACCGGAGACGTTGATCACGTCGTCGACCCGGCCGAGGATCGTGACGTAGCCGCCCTCGTCGACCCGGGCCGCGTCACCGCTGAAGTAGACCCACTCGTCGGCGTCGGGATCGGAGAACTGCTGCCAGTACTCTTCGACGTACCGATCGTCGCCGTCGTACAGCGTCCGGGCCATCCCCGGCCAGGGACGGTGCAACGTGAGGTAGCCGCTGGCTCCCGGTTCGACTTCTTCTCCTGCGTCGTCGACGATCCGGGCGTCGAGTCCGGGCAACGGTGGACCCGCTGCACCGGGTTTCATCTCACAGACGCCCGGTAACGTGGTGATGACGTGCCCGCCGGTCTCGGTCTGCCACCAGGTGTCGACGATCGGGCAGGCTTCGTTACCGACGTGCTCGTAGTACCACTGCCACGGACGCGGACTGATCGGCTCGCCGACGCTCCCCAGCAGCCGGAGCGAAGAGAGGTCGTGGGCTTCGGGGTACTCCTCGCCCCACTTCATGAACGCCTGGATCGCCGTGGGGGCGGTGTAGAAGACGTCGACGGCGTTCCGATCGACGATCTCCCAGAGCCGATCACGATCCGGATAGTCGGTCGCCCCCTCGTACATCAGCGTCGTCGTCCCGAGCGCGAGCGGCCCGTAGACGATGTAGGAGTGGCCGGTGATCCAGCCGATGTCCGCCGAACACCAGTAGGTGTCCTCGGGTTCGACGTCCAGCACGGCGTGTGTCGTCCACGCTGTGTAGGCGAGGTAGCCACCGGTCGTGTGGACGACGCCCTTCGGTTGCCCCGTCGTCCCCGACGTGTACATCAAGAACAGCATGTCCTCGGCGTCCCGCGAGACGGGCTCGACCCTCGCCCCTTCGTGCGCTCTGACTAACTCGTCGTAGTCGTACTGGTTCTCACCGAGGACGTGCGGGAGGGCCTCGCCGAGCCGATCGACGACCACTGTCGTGACGTCCTGCTCGACGGTGAGCACCGCGTTGTCGGCCTTGCGCTTCTGGTTGAACGCGTCCCCACGGCGGTAGTAGCCGTCGCAGGTGACCAGGTACTCGCTGTTGGCGGCGTCCATCCGTGCCGCGAGCGCGTCCGCCGAAAGCCCGGCGAAGACGACCGAGTGTGGCGCGCCGATTCGCGCACACGCGAGCATCGCGATGGGGAGCTCGGGAATCATCGGCAGCGAGATCGTCACGACGTCGTCCTCCTCGACGCCGAGCTCGCGGAGCGTCGCCGCGAACTCGTTGACGGCGACGAACAGCTCCCGGTAGGTGTACGTCTGTGACTCGCCGCGTTTGCCCTCCCACCAGATGGCGGCGTGATTCTTCCGGCCGGCCTCGAGGTGCCTGTCGAGGCAGTTGTACGACGCGTTCAGCCGCCCACCGGCGAACCACCGGTAAAAGGGTGCGTCGTCGTCTTCGAGCACCGCCTCGTACGCTCGGTCCCACTCGAGAAGGGCGGCCGCACGCTCCCAGCACTCGGGCCACTCCTCCTCGAACTCTTCGTACACCTCCCCGTCGGCGACGTTCGCCTGTTCGACGAACGTCGATGGTGGGCGCTGCGGCGAACCGGGTGCGACCGCGCCCCGGTTCGGCCCGTTCCGATCGACCATACTCTCGTATGGGGGCAAGGTACTGAGACGAATAAACGTTCCTCACGCGGGGTCGTCGAGACGGGTGGCGACGAGGATCGCCCGGAGTTCGTCGGCAATAAATTCGTCAATCGTCGAGCCATCCGCCGGTCGAATTATCGCGTCGCTCGCGAAGCGTCACCATCCGCAGGCGAGTCCGTGGCCGTACGCCATGAAACTCGGATCGACCAGTCGGTGGCTCGTACACAGGTCCGAACGAGAACGGAGCGGACTCGACGCTAGATGTGGTCCTGTTCTTTCAGTTCCTCGATGACCTCGTCGACGAACTCGTCGACGCTCTCGTACGGGAAGTCCCCGGAGAGCTTGGTGTTCAGCTCCATCGCCGTCATCGAGAAGTCGCCCGACTCGAACGTCGTTCCCGGCCCGTTCGGCAAGGCGGGAACGAGGTCCATCGGACTCGAGATTGGGTAGTCTGCGCCTTCGAACGCCTCGGTGAACTGCTCGCGGAGTTCCGCTTCATCTGCCATAGCGACTACCCCTTCAGGCGGGTAAATAATAAATTTTGAGGTAGTTGATGCCGGTCGTCAACCGACGACCACCGTCGTCGACGTCCGCTCCGGCGCCCACGAGTCACCCCGGCAGTCGTCCGCGCCCGTTGAACGATCACTCCCGTGACCAGTATCCGTAACAGTCATTGTTCAGGAGCGACGTGTTCGAGGACATGGCAAAGGATACCGTCAGGTACCCGGACGACGTCGTCGACGCGATCGACGCGCTCGTCGAAGACGGTATGTTCGAGAGCAAGTCGGAGTTCTACCGCTTCTCCGCCGAGTACGTCCTCACGCTCATCAACACGGACCACGAACCGGAGACGTTCAACTTCGACGAGATCAAAGCCGAGCTGAACATCGACGAGAACGCGTACGGAGAACTGGGTGCCGACGGCGGGACCTTCTTCCTCGACGCCGTCATCACCGTCCGCAAACACGGGCTCCGTGGCAACTACGAGGCCGCAGAACGGTTCATCGACACGCACTACGAACCGAGCGACCAGGAGTGTCTCATCCTCGAGGAACTGCTCGGAACCTACCGCCACGCCACCGACGGCAGTTCGGCGTGACGTGGCCGACGGCAGTGCGGGAATATTCGATGGCTGAGGGACACGGATCCCGGATGACGGCACGCGCGAGGAACGTACTTCACCGTGGCGGGAAAACGGCACAACCGATGAGCCGAACGTATACGGGTCCAGACTCCCACGCATTCAGACCGAACGTGGAGGGAAGACATGGACAGTGATCCCATCGACCTCGAGTGGGAGCCGCCCGAAGCGTGGCCCCGAATTCGAACGATCGACGCCCACACCGGCGGCGAGCCGTTCCGGATCGTGACCGACGGTTTCCCGCCGATCGAGGGGGAGACGATCCTCGAGAAGCGACGCTACGCCCGCGAGTACCTGGATCACCTGCGGACGGGGCTGCTGTGGGAACCCCGCGGCCACGCGGACATGTACGGCGCGTTGCTCGTCGAGCCGAGCCACCCCGACGCCGACGTCGGCGTGTTGTTCACCCACAACGAGGGCTACAGCACGATGTGTGGCCACGGCATCATCGCCCTCGGTACCGTGCTTCCCGAAGCCGGGGTCGTCGATCCGGACGCCGAATCGCTGACGATCGAGACCCCTGCGGGGCTGGTGACCGCCCGGCCGGAGTGGGAAGCGGGCCGCGTCGCCCGCGTCGCGTTCGAGAACGTCCCGTCGTTCGTCTACGCGCGCGAGCAGACGGTCTCGGTCCCCGACGTCGGCGAGGTGACCGTCGACGTCGCCTTCGGCGGCGCGTTCTACGCCTTCTGTAACGCCGAGTCGGTCGATCTCTCCCTCGACGCGTCGGGCTACCGGCGAGCGATCGACCTCGGCCGACAGATCAAACGCGCCGTCGCCGACGCGCTCGAGATCACCCACCCCGCCGAGGACGACCTGAGCTTCCTCTACGGGACGATCTTCACCGGCCCGCCCGAGGGCGACGCCGACAGCCGGAACGTCTGCGTGTTCGCCGACGGCGAGGTCGACCGCTGTCCCACGGGAACGGGCGTGAGCGCTCGCCTCGCGCGCCGGCGGATGAACGGCTCGCTCGAGCCCGGCGAGCCGTTCGTCGTCGAGAGCATCGTCGGCTCGACGTTCACGGGACGGGTCGTCGACGACGCGACGTTCGAGGGCCACGACGCCGTGATTCCCGAGGTGATCGGCAGCGCCCACGTCGTCGGACGGAACGAGTTGCTGCTCGATCCGGACGATCCGTTCGCCGAGGGCTTTTTCCTCCGGTGACAGCCGCCGGGCACCGGGGCCCGGAAAAACGTCAGCGTTACGGCCACCCCGCGAGGAGTGCCCGTATGGACGTCCCGTGCGTTCGCGTGCCGCGCGAGGAAGGCGAGACGACGCGTCGCGAACTCGCCGACGCGGACCTGATCGCCGACGAGTTCGAGATCACCGTCGCCGAGGGCTGGCTCTACATCCCCGTCACCGACCCCGGCGCGGTTCCAGGCCACCTCGAAGTCGTCTCCTACGAGGTCCCCGAACGCGAGACCCTGACGACGCCCGCCGACGTGCTCGGCGAGGAGCTCTCCTACGAGCGGCTGGGCGACGTCGTTCTCCTCGACGAGGACGCCGACGAGCGCGCACTCGAACTCGCCGAGGCCATCCTCGAGTCGGACCTTCCCGTCGAGGCCGTCCTCAACAAGGCATCGAAGATCAAAGGCGAAACGCGCGTGCGAGACTGGGAGGTGCTCGCGGGCGACGGCACCGAGACCGTCCACCGCGAGTACGGCTGTGAGTTTCTCCTCGACCTCGCCGAAGTCTACTTCTCGCCGCGGCTCGCGACCGAACGTCACCGCGTGGCCGAGCAAGTCGAGGCCGACGAGCGGGCGTTCGACATGTTCGCCGGCGTCGGGCCGTTCGTGATCCCGTTCGCGAACCGCGGCGCCGAGTGCGTCGGCGTCGACGTCAACGAGCGTGCGATCGCGTACCTCGAGGAAAATGCCCGCCGCAACGGCGTCACCGACCGGATCACCGCCATCTGCGACGACGTCCGCGCCGTTGCCCCCGACTACGAAGGCTGGGCCGACCGCATCGTGATGAACCTCCCCCACAGCGCCGATGCCTTCCTCGAGTCGGCCGTCACGGTCGCCGGCGACGACTGCGTACTCCACTACTACGACATCCAGCACGAGGACGACCCCTACGGCCCCGGGGAGCGCGCGATCCGCGAGGCTGCCGGATCGGCGTACGAGGTATCCGTCGAAACCCGCCGAACCGTCCGCTCGTACGCCCCCCACGAACTGAACGTCTGTCTCGACGTCCGACTCGAGCGGTGACTCGACGGGGTGATTCTCCCGTGTTCGTTCTGTGATTCGAGAGGGCGGTTGCTGTCGTTGCTCGCGCAGCCCCGGTTTCGAACGCGCTGTTAGAAATTCGACACGCAGCCGTAACGACGACCGTGAACACGTACGGTCCGGGGCCACCGCTCGAGACAGCAATGTCGGTCGAGAGACATCGAAACGGCCACTGCGAATCGGTTTCCTGGACGGAACCACAGGGCGCGTTCGCAACCGGCCTGGTGTGGCCACGTGGGTTACCATATGGTAACTTCGCAGTTACTATTTAGTAATCTGGGGAAAAGTAGGTAATTTTATAATTACGGGTTGGAATCGGAACGCATGCAAGAGAACGCTTCAGGAACGCCACGTCGACTTGGTTCGACGGTCGACAGACGACGATTTCTCGGAACGACGGCGGCGATCGGCGCTGCGTCGGTTATCGGACTGTCGGGTATCGGGACCGCACGAGCAAGCGGAAACGAACTGTGGTCGTTCGAAACCGGTGATCTCGTCACCTCCTCACCAACGGTCGTCGACGGAACAGTGTACCTCAGCAGCAGCGACCACCACGTATACGCGATCGACGCAACCAGTGGCAAAGAAGTCTGGTCGTTCGAAACCGGCGACACCGCCTGGTCGTCACCGAACGTCGTCGACGAAACGGTGTACGTTGGCAGTGGGGACAACAACGTATACGCGCTGGAAGCAGCCACTGGAGAGGAAGTCTGGTCGTTCGAAACCGGTAACAGTGTGGGGTCGTCGCCGACGGTGCTCGACGGAGTGGTCTACGTCACCAGCCAGGATGGAAACGTGTACGCCCTGGATGCGGCAGCCGGCGGGGAGCGGTGGTCGTTCGAAACCGAGAGTTGGTTTTCCAATGCACTGGTAGCCGTAGACGAGACGGTGTTCGTCGCCTCTAACGATCATACGCTGTACGCCTTAGATGCAACCACCGGCGACGAACGCTGGTCGTTCGAACTCGAGGAGGGAATACCCAGTTCACCAACAGTAGTCGGCGAAACGGTCTTTTTTGGCTTCTACGACCACGTGTATGCAGTTGACGTAACTTCGGGTGAAGAGCAATGGTCGTTCCAGATCGATGGCCCCATAGATTCGTCGCCGACGGTGGCAGACGGGACGGTCTACGTCGGGAGCACAGACGCCAACGTGTACGCACTGGACGCCAGTGACGGAGGCGAGATCTGGTCGTTCGAAACCGGCCGCTGGATTTATTCGTCGCCAACAGTGGCAGACGAGACGGTCTTCATCGGCAGCCACGACCGCCACGTGTACGCCCTGGATGCAACAGACGGCGACGAGGTCTGGTCGTTCGAAACCGGCGGCCAGGTCGATTCGTCGCCGACGGTAGTCGACGGGGTACTCTACGTCGGGAGTCGCGACGGCAACGTGTACGCACTGGACGCGGGCGTCTCGGGCTCGAGCGAGTGCTCCCGTGTGACGCAGGGCGCGCTCGGCCACCACGACGACTGGGCCGCTGTTGCTGCAGCTGCAGCCGCCAGCACGAGTGCCGACGGGGCAGCCGATGCCGACTCGAGCGACGGTGGATCAGACGATGGCGGATCGACTGACAGCGGTTCTGATGGCGACAGCTCGAGTGACGATGGTGGGTCGGAGGACGGGCTTCCCGGTTTCGGGATCGGTGGCGCACTCGCCGGACTCGGCGGCGGTGCCTACCTGGTGAATCGACGGCTCACAGACGACTCCGAGCACCGGTAACGCTTCGATAGGGGTGGTCTCGTACCGGGCGCAACGACTGGGTTGGGCGGACACACTCCTCACCGGGAAACAGCCAGCACTGGGGGAGTCGTGATTCGACGGGGAGATTCTCAGCCTTCGGGTCCCATTCGAGAACTGCGCTTTACCGTGGCACGCTCGACACGATTCGCAATCCTTATGGACGGGTTCGAACCTACGTAGAAGTGTACGCCGACGACGGCGCAACGCGCGCCGGTGTAGCTCAGCTGGCAGAGCGAATCCTTCGTAAGGATTAGGTCGAGGGTTCAAATCCCTCCACCGGCTTATTTTGCTGCGAGCAACTTCGTGAGCAGCAGAGACACCACCAGGATTTGAATCAGCGAGCAGCCCTGCTGCGACCCTGATTCACACCTCCGCCGGCTTCTTGCGGTGTGACTCGAGAACAGCAGCGGTGCCGTGAGGCGCTTGCACGACTGGTGGAGGGGTGGAAGGAACCGATGGTCAGGGTTACCAACGGTTCGGAACGCAAGGTGTTCGTCGGGCGAAAAACATACCGTTTATCGCGTCGCCTGCTTGGGCGATCCACCCCGATTCGGTAGCACGCAGTCGATGCCGTCGACTGGCCGCCGATTCGGTTGCGCAGTCGACAGCTGGAACACGCCCTTCTCGAGCTATTTCCTCGCCGCTAACAGCACGTTTCCGTACGAACGACGGGCCGTCGACGACGCTCTCCGAGTATCCAGCGTGTGTGAATGTGTTACGGCCAGTACTAATCACGTATTGCTCTACGCCGTCGCCGGAAATTCTTCCGCAAACGGCTGTAACGGTCGACGCCTACTTTACCAGTCATTTTCAACACTGCTGGCTATGCACCGACGTGCATTCATCAAGACGGCGGGGGTCGCGACAGGAATCGGACTGCTGGGAGTTCCAGGTGCCGCCCAGGAAGACTTCCCGACGGAGTCGCTCACCTGGATGGTCCCGTGGGCAGAAGGTGGTGGGACCGACCAGTACGCCCGGCAGCTCGCCCCACTCATGGAGGAGCCACTCGGCCAGTCGGTCGCCATCGATAATCGCGAAGGCGCCGGCAGCATGGTCGGTTCCGAGTGGCTCTCCGTCCAGGAGCCCGACGGCTACACGTTCGGCACGATCAACTCCGTCGGCGCACACTTCACCTGGCGGGCACAGGAGGTCGACACCTTCCACATCGAGGAGGATTTCGACCCGGTCGCCTACTCGGGGATCTTCGGCTACACGCTCATCGTCAACGACGACGCAGCCGACGCCGCCGGCGTCGACGACTTCGGGTCACTTCGCGACGCGTACGCCGACGGTGAGATCTCCGGGTTCGGCTACCAGGGCGCCGGCAGCGACAGTCACCTCACGACGCTGTTGCTCAGAGATGAGTACGACCTCGAGTACGACACCGCCGTGCCCTACGATGGCGGTGGCCCAACCATGGAAGCGGTGATCGGCGGTGAGGTCGCCGCGGGCTTCGCGACGAACACCTCGGCCGTCGCCGCCGAGGACTCCGGCGAGGCGACCGCGATCGTCAACCTGACCGACATGGACCTCTCCGACGCCTTCCCCGACATCGATCCGATCACCGATTACGGGGACAGTCTGTCCTGGATCACGGAGTTCACGCTGACCCAACTTGCGCCGGCTGGGACGCCCGAGGACGTCCGACAGACGCTCTCCGAGGCGATCGAGGTGGCGGTCGAGGACGAGGACACCCAGCAGTGGAGCGAGGACACGGGCAATCTCGTCGAGTACGGCGACATGGAAGAAGCCGAAGAGCTCTGGGTCGGGATCGTCGACGAGCAGGAAGCGGAAGTCGAGGACGCCATCGGTGGCTTCGACGAATTCAGGCGGCTCGCCGAAGAAGAGTAAACACACCAACCGATAATCTCAGCCGTCCTCGTGCGGCGCGTCCTGATAGAAGTAGTTCGGCGTCCTGATCTCGTTGTCGTACTTCTTGTGGAAGACGTGCGTCGTCGCCGGCGACACCGGCGGGATGAGCCACGTCCAGTCGCCCGTCACTTCGCGGTCGGCCTCGGCTTCCCGCTTCTCGAACTCCTCGAACTGCCGCGCCGCCGTGTGGTGGTCCACGATCGTGACACCCTCGCGGTCGTAGGAGTGGACGACCGCCTTGTTCAGCTCCACGAGCGCCTCGTCTTTCCACAGCGAGCGGTCCCTCGAGGTGTCGAGCCCCATCCGGTCGCCGACCTCTGGGAGGACGTCGTAGCGATACTCGTCGGCGAAGTTCCGTGCGCCGATCTCCGTGGCGACGTACCAGCCGTTGAAGGGCGCGGCCGTGTACTGGAGGCCGCCGATCTCGAGGCGCATGTTCGAGACGACGGGGACGCCGTACCACTTGAGCTCGAGCTCGTCGAACCACTCGTAGTCGGGGTGACGGATCGGCACCTCCGCGACGAGTTCGTCGGGGATCTCGAACAGCTTCGGTTCCCGGTCACGGAGCTGGATAACAAGCGGGAGGACGTCGTAGTCGGTCCCCTCGCCCGCCCAGCCGCGGGACTGGCAGTACTCGGTGAACGCGAGCGAGTCCGGATCGCCGACGATCCCGTCGTCGGTCTCGTAGCCCGCGTAGCGGACGAGCTGGTAGTTCCAGAGCCGGACCTGCTGTTCGCCACGGACCATCGGTTTGAAGATCGTGATCGTCGGCCGGATCGCCCCGTCGTTCGTGGCGTACTCGAGGTGCCGGTACAGCCCGTCGGCGACGGCCTCGGCGTCGTCGGCGTCCCGTTCGTCGAGCACGTGGAGTCGCTGCCAGAACAGCCGGCCGATACAGCGGTTGCTGTTGCGCCAGGCCATCCGCGCGCCGTGGGCGAGTTCGTCGAACGTGTGCTCGTAGTGGCCCGTTTCGGCGATCGAAGCCTCGATTGCCGCCAGTCGGTCCTCGATCTCCGCTTCCCGGTCGAGTTCGGCGTAACACTGCCGGACGAACGCCGCCGCCTCCTCGTAGAGAGCGTCGGGATCGTACGCCGGCACGGGCGCGTGCATGTCTGGAACGGAGGGCTGAGTCGATTTATGGACACCGGTCGTTCCCGGCCTCGAGGAACGACTCTGTCGCCGGTCGAAAACGCTGGGAACGATCAGCCCGTTCCAGTCTCGTCGGATCCGGAGCTCACCACCCGCCCGGCGATCCGGTCGTCGACGATCCGGCCGACGATCTCGACCGCGACTGGTCCGTCGGGTGGCGTCTCCTCGAGCCGATCGAGCCCCTCGACGACGGCGACGTCCATCGGGCTGGCGTTGTACGGGTGGTCGGCGACCAGCGTCCCGTCGCGTTCTTCGAGCTCGAGCGTGAACGTCTCCCCGACGGCGAGCGATTCGGCCAGGAGGTCGCGGATCGACGTCATCAGAATCGGTGGGTGTCGGTCTCCTCTGCGCCTCGGTCCGGCCGTGCCTGTGCGGCACAGTCGGCGCACAGCCCGAGGCGTCGCTCGTAGTGCACCTCACAGGCGAGGGTGCCGCAGTTCTCACAGCGGTCCTGGGCGGGGCGCGACTCACAGATCTGGCACAGCCCGGTGACGCTCATGCGTGGTACTACGGGCTCGAGTTGCTTGAAACCGGCCCCGGTCACCCGTGCCGGGGACGAGGACGGAACCGTAACTCGAGGAACGAATCGCTCGATATCCGGATCGTGACGTCTCTCTCCCGTGGCAAACGGTGTCAGTCGACGAGAAGCCTTTTGCTGTGTGGGCCTCTAGCGGGGCACATGAGCCGTGACCGGGTCTTACTCGAGCGGGCCCTGGAACGTGGCGAACAGGACGGTGGCAGCGTGGAGTTCAAAGAGCGACTCTCCCGAGAGGTCCACCTGGTGGACGGACGGCGGGAGAGTCTGGCCGCCCAGCTCCGACACCGCGTCCTCTCCGGCGACGGGGAGGCGACGTACGTCGTCGGAGTGACTGACGACGGCGGTCTCGCCGGGATCGATCCGGACACCTTCTCGGAGTCGATGGACGTCCTCTCCTTGCTCGCTGAGGAGGCCGACGCCCACATCGACGACGTCCAGACGTGGGGTGTACACGGGGGTTCGGAGTCGCTCGACTCCGAAGCAGGCCAGGCGACGGGATCGTCTGGGCGTGGGTTGGTCGGCCTCGCGAATATCCGCGACGGGGCCGTCCTCGAGACGGATGACGAGCACGTTGTCATCGGGACGGCGGGCCACGTCGATCACGGAAAGAGCACGCTCGTGGGCTCGCTCGTCACGGGCAACGCCGACGACGGCGACGGCGGGACGCGGGCGTTCCTCGACGTCCAGCCCCACGAGGTCGAACGCGGGCTCTCAGCGGACCTCTCCTACGCCGTCTACGGCTTCGACGACGACGGGCCGGTCCGGGTCCGAAATCCCGACCGGAAGGCCGACCGGGCGAAGGTCGTCGAGGAAGCCGACCGGCTCGTCTCGTTCGTCGATACCGTCGGCCACGAGCCCTGGCTGCGGACCACCATCCGCGGACTCGTCGGGCAGAAACTCGACTACGGGCTGCTCGTCGTGGCGGCCGACGACGGCCCCACGCGCACCACGCGCGAACACCTCGGCGTCCTGCTCGCCACCGAACTCCCGACGATCGTCGCGATCACGAAGATCGACGCCGTAAGCGACGAACGCGTCGAGACGGTCGAACGCGAGGTCGAACGCCTCCTGCGGGACGTCGGTAAGTCACCCCTGCGGGTCGAACGCCACGGCGTCGACGCCGCCCTCGAGGAGATCGGTGAGACCGTCGTCCCCATCGTCGAGACCAGCGCCGTTACGACGGACGGCCTGGACGTCCTCGACGAGCTGTTCGACCGCCTTCCGAAGACCTCGAGCGACGAGGGAGAGTTCCGGATGTACATCGACCGCAGCTACGCCGTGACGGGCGTCGGCGCGGTCGCCTCCGGCACCGTGATGTCCGGCGAGGTCGAGGCGGGCGACGAACTCTTACTCGGGCCGATGCCCGACGGTCGCTTCCAGGCGGTCGAGGTTCGCTCGATCGAGATGCACTACCACCGCGTCGACCGGGCTCGAGCGGGTCGCATCGTCGGCATCGCCCTCAAGGGCGTCAAGGAGTCTGCCTTAGAGCGTGGAATGGTGTTGTTGCCCGCCGACGCCGACCCCGAACCCGTCCGGGAGTTCGAGGCCGAGGTGATGGTGCTCAACCACCCGACGCGGATCGGGGACGGCTACGAACCCGTGGTCCACCTCGAGACGATCGGCGAGGCGGCGGCCTTCTACCCCGAGCAGGGGCGGCTCCTGCCCGGTGACACGGGCAAAACGAGGGTTCGATTCAAGTTCCGCCCGTACCTCGTCGAGGAAGGACAGAAGTTCGTCTTCCGCGAGGGGCGCAGCAAGGGCGTCGGGACGGTCACAGACGTCTCTCCTGGGCGGTGAGGACCGGTCGAGTCATCATGGCGGGTGTAACTGGTTACCGGTGATCGCCCCACCGAGACGGCGATCACCGGTAAGAGACGACAACCATCGTTCCCAGCCGCGAACGGACTCCGTTCGCGCGTCTTTCGTTACGGCTCACGCCGGAACCGTAGCGCCTGCGATAGATCCACTTTCAGTGACCCGCAACTTGACGGATTCCGTCGCGTCCACGGTCTCCTGGCGGGCCGACTCACCGTCGACGCGGAGGTCGTACGAACAGTCTTCGTCGTCGTACTCCCGCTCGATCCGCAGCTCGTCACCGGGCTCGAGTTGGCTCGCTTCGTCCCGACAATCGGCCTCGAGGACGATGGTTCCCGAGAATTCTTCCTCGACTGTGACTGCGATCATCGCGTCCACGTCAGACGCGTCTATCGTCTCGCGACCGCCGTCCAGGCAGCCCGAAAGAGCCACGGCGAGGGGGAGGGCTGTCAAGAAGCTCCTGTGTTTCACGCGTCGTCGTCAGGAACGGCGAATGATAAGCTCTCCGACCAGTTTCGGGTCGTCGGACCTCACCGGAGATCGAACGACTCCACGAGCAACGCCTCGTCCGTCTCGCCGTAGACGTACGTCCCCCCGCCGAGGACGTCGATCGTGACTTTCGCCGGAGCGAAGAGCTCCGCGGGCACCTCGTCGAAGGCCCACTCGAGGTCGTCGAACACCTCGACGAACGGCCGGCCGTATTCGTCGCCCGCGCTCGAGGCTACCTCGTCGAACCGGTCGAACTCCTCGCGGACGACGAGGTGGGCCGTCCCACCGTAGGCGACGGCGTCGTTCGTCCGGCCGATGGCCTCCCCCTCGTCGTCGGCGACGGGGGCGACCGGGGCCCGTCCCATCGCGGAGACGATCTCGAGCGGGTCGTAGCCGAGTTCGGCCAGCCGGAAGGTGGCGAGTTCGGCCGCCCGGGCGGCGTTGCTCACGCTTCCGACGAGACTCGCCGTGGGAAAGGCGAGCAGGAAGACGCCGTTCGGGTCGACCTCGGCGAGGTCGGCGACCTGTTCGGCGGCGGCCGCCGTGGGAAGCGCGTCGCTCTCGACGGCCAGTGCCGTCAGGTCGAACGCGTCGGCTACACCGACGCGGTGGAACTCCGCTTCTTCGGCGACGAGCGCCCGGGCCGGGCCGCTGCCGAGTCCCTCGAAGTCCTCGGTCGTGAGTTCCCAGCTCGCCTTCTGTGAACACAACAGCGAGAGCGCCGGCTGATCGGTCGAGAGTTCGACGTGTGGGAGCGGAACGCCACCGACTTCCGTGAGGTCGCGTCCGGGCGTCGCCAGCCCCGCCGTCTGGATCTCGGTCAACAGCAGGCCGGCCTCGATCCCGCCGTCGAACTCGACGCCGAAGTCGAGGACGGTCGCCTCGTTCTCGAGTTCGTACGCGCCGACGGAAAGTTCCTCGGCGAACTCGAGGGCCTCGTCGACGAGTTCGATCGCCATCCGGTTGAGACTGTCCATACTCGAACCTCGTCCTCCCCACTGAAACCGTTTATTAGTCGTTTCACGATTCCGACGGGGTCAGGCCGCGACCTCGTAGCCGGCGTCCTCGATCACGTCGGCGATCGATGTCTCGTCGACGATCGACCGATCGTGTTCGACGCGGACCTCGCCCGCTTCGTGGTTCGCCGTGGCCGACGAGACGCCTTCGAGTGCCTCGAGTGCGTCACGGACGGTCGATTCACAGCCACCACACGCCATTCCACTCACTTCGAGCGTCGTCTGTTCCATCATTGTATCCGTTCGCATCACGCTGATTGAGGGTTTCGGCTTCACTCGACGGGCAGGTGACCTGTCTGCGTACCAGGATTGATATAGTATGTCTCTGTGGTGGTTCACATGTATCGCATACTGATCCCAATCGACATAGGCGAGGACCGGGTGCGGTCCCAGGCCGAGGCAGTCGTCGATCTGCCACAGTCGGTCGACGAGGTTCGAGCGGACGTGCTGTACGTCTACGAGGAGATCGATTCGCCGGCTGACGAGGCCGGCTCGACGTACATCGAGGAGATCAACCGAAACATCAAGGATCTCCAGGGGCTGCCCGACACGGCCGACCTCCTCGTCGAGTTACTCGAGGACGCTGGTATCGAGACGGCAGTGCACGACGTCGCCGGTGACCCCGCCACCGCCATCCTCGAGGTAGCGGACGAACTCGAGGTGAACGCGATCGTCCTCGGTGCGCGTCGTCGGTCGCCTGTGGGTAAAGTACTGTTCGGAAGCGTCACACAGGCCGTGATCCTCGACAGCGAATGCCCAGTGATCGTTGCACCGACGTGAGGCGAGTCGTCGATCGTGTCGAATTCGGAAAGGGTTCGGGACGTCGATCGCGAGCGCCGGCGCAAAGACGGATGCACGGGCTGTCGAATCCGGCCTGTGTGGTGGCTCGAACCTCGGAGAACGGTGTGATCGAACCGAAGGCGGAGGCGAGACTGGGAAACGTCAGGCAACGGTGACGAACCTCCGAACGAAAACCAGGGCTGCGGTGATGGGCGGACGATGAGCGGCGCGTTCGAAACCGGATTCGGGGTCCGGGGATGGAAGCAGTACACGGCGCTCATCCTGCTCTGGCAGGTAACTGCCAGTATCTGTTTTTACGCGGTGTACGCCGTGACGCCGTTCGTTCGCGACGAGTTCGGCGTCTCGGCGACCCTCGTGGGCGTGATGTTGACGACGTTGACGCTCGGGTACACGTTGTTTCTGGTTCCGGTCGGCTCGTTCACCGACGAGTACGGGGAGGGTCTGGTCTTAGTGGTCGGCCTGCTCGGCCTCGCCGTCGGCGTCACTGCGATCACCATCGCGCCGACGTACCTGGCGTTGCTCGTGGGCGTGTTCGTTCTCGGCGCGTTCTACGCGACGGCGATGCCGGGGACGAACAAGGCCGTGTTCAACGCGATTCCCGACGAGCGGCTCAACACGTCGATGGGGATCAAGCAGGTTGGGGTCACGGCGGGGAGCGGAATCAGCGCCGTGCTCGTCCCCTGGTTCGGTTCGACACACTTCGGCTGGGAGGTCGCGTTCTTGCTTTCGGCGGGGTTCGCGGTCGTGATCAGCGTCGTCTTCTGGGTCGTGTACGACGCTGATGACGGCAGGACCGACGGTGACGGGCTCGGAATCCGCGCTCACTTCACGACTCCCGAATACACGTTGCTCACGGCGGCGGGATTTTTCCTCGGCGCCGGACTGTTCACGACGATCGGGTACACGATCCTCTACGTCGAAGAGGACGTCGGCGCGACCGTCGTCTTCGCGGGTATCACGCTCGCAGCCGCCCAGGTCTTCGGTAGTACCGGACGCGTCGTCTTCGGCTGGCTCGCCGATCGACTCTCCGCTCCTCTCACGACCTCGACCCTGTACATCCTGATCCTGCAGGCTGGCGCGTCGTTCGTGCTGTTTCTCGCCGTCACCGTCGTCGGATCACCGTACGTGGCGCTCGTCACGTTCTCACTGCTTGGCTTCTTCGTCCTCGGTTTTACCGGGGTCTACTACTCGTGTATCGGCTCACTCGTTTCACCGGATGAGATGGGGAGTGCGACCGCTGGCGGACAGATCGCGCTCAACTCGGGTGCGCTGCTCGCGCCCCCGGTTTTCGGCCTGCTCGTCGACAGCGTGAGCTACGCGGCAGCGTGGACAATGCTGGCCGTTGCCGCCGGTATCGCGTTCATCCTCCTCGTCGGAATCGCACGACGAGAGTGATATAGTACCCGTTGAAAGTCATTGCACACCCGGTCACGAACGTCGGCGGCCAGCCTTGACGACGAGGCTAAGGCTGGCCGCTCGGCTGTGACCGGGTGTAAATCGTTTCAACGAGTACTATAGTAGCCACTGAACGTCAGTACACACCTGCTTGCGATTCAGCGGCCAGCCCTGGCGGAATCTCGCCAGTTGGCCGCTCCGCTGCGAACAGTGAACCGGAGCGCGGGAGAGAAACGGTTCAGGGATCGAGGTCGACGGTGAGATCGGTCGCGATCCAGCCGTTGGAGTTGTCTCGTTCGGTGAACACGACCTTGCCGGGTCGGGTCTCGTGGCTGGTCACGATCGACTCTGGAACCTCGGGTTCGTCCGCGACTCCCTCCTGCTTTCGGGCGGGAACGTCCATCACCACGAATTAGGTGAGCCTAAATCTAAAAGGGTTTTGGTCGGCCCAAGACGATGTGGGCTGACACGTCGTCTACGACCAACGCTGATTTGGCCGGGACGAGTAGTGGGTCGTATGGAGTTCGACGTCGTCCAGGGAGACGTTGCCGAACAGTCCGCCGACGCCCTCGTCAACGCCGCCGGGACGAGCCTGCGGATGGGCTCTGGCGTCGCCGGCGCGCTCCGTCGCGGTGCTGGTGAGGAGCTCAACGAGGAAGCGATCGAGAACGGACCCGTCAATCTCGGCGCGGTCGCCGTCACCGATGCTTACGACCTCGACGCCGAGTACGTGATCCACGCCGCCGCGATGCCTCACTACGGTGACGGACAGGCCACGGCCGAGAGTATCCGAGACGCGACCCGGAATACGCTCGAGCGCGCCGACGACCTCGGCTGTGCGTCGGTCGTCATCCCTGCGCTGGGCTGTGGCGTCGCCGGCTTCGACCTCGAGGAGGGCGCCCAACTCATCTGCGAGGAACTCGCCGACTACGAGCCGGAAACGCTCGAGGAGGTCCGGTTCATCGCCTACAGCGACGAGGAGTACGACTTGATCCGGTCGGTCGTCGACGGCTTCGAGGGATGACGGCGGCCTTGAACCCGCGGCCTGCGGCGGCCTACTCGCAGGCGCCGGGCAGGACGTGACCGATGCGGTCGCAAGCCGTCCGGCTATTTCGATCCGGACTCTCGTCCGACCATGGCCGCGTCGCTGCGCGAACCGGTCTCGTTCGTCAAGACCGTCATTCAAGGGATCAGTGAAGAGAACGTTACGTTCATGGCCGCGGGCATCGCCTACCAGGCGTTCATTTCACTGATTCCGCTGCTCGTGCTCGTCTTCTTTCTCGTCTCGGCCGTCGGCGACGAGGGGCTCGCAGCTACTGTCACCGAGACGACCGAGGGGCTCCTCCCCGAAGCCGGAAACGAGTTGCTCGAGGACGCCATCGCCGGCTCGGTCGCCACCACTGGCGCGTCGGTCATCGGGCTCGTGACGTTACTGTGGGGCTCGCTGAAGATCTTCCGCGGGATCGACACGGCGTTCTCCGAAATCTACGAGTCGACGGGTGAGCAGTCGTTCGTCGGCCAGCTCACGGACGCCCTCGTCGTCTTCGTCGCCATCGTACTCGCGCTCGTCGCCGCGGCGGTCGCGACGGCGGTCTTCGCGTTCGTCCCCGACAGCCCGCTCGTCGGCGTTCTCAACCCGCTCGTGCTCGTCGTCGGGCTCACGGTCGCCTTCTTCCCGATGTACTATACATTTCCCGACGTGAACCTGCGCGCTCGCGAGGTACTCCCTGGCGTCGTCGTCGCCGCGGTCGGCTGGGCCGCCCTCCAGGCGCTCTTTCAGGTCTACGTCGCGTTCTCGGCGGAGTCCGACGCCGCCGGCGCGATGGGTGCGATCCTCCTTCTGTTGACCTGGCTCTACTTCGGCGGGCTCGTCCTGCTGCTGGGCGGCGTCGTGAACGCGGCCTCGAGCGGCCACCTCCCCGCTGTCCGCGACGACGAGGGTTCCGACCACGAGTCGAGCGACGAGCACGATCGGGCGGTCGGCGAACGAGCCGAGTGGGAGCGACTCGAGCGGGCCCACGAGCGGCTCGAGCGCGAACACGCCCTGTTACGAAACGACCTCCGCGCCCAGCGATCGCGTCGCTACCGGCTCGAGGATCGAACCGACGAACTCGAGACCGAACTCCGTCGGCTCGAGCGCGAGAACGAGTGGCTCAGCCGTCGACTCGAGCGACGGACTGAACCGTCGTGGAAACGCGTCGGGCGCCGGCTGCTCGAGCGCACCTCGGTGCTCTCGATCGGTACGTGGCGGGAACGGCAATCGTAACCCGTCGGTCACCAACCGTTATCCCGCCTCCGGGTGGAGCCGACGTATGAACGAGTCGCTCGATTCGACCCAGTGCGATCGGTACTCGAGGAGCCTCCTGGTGAAGTCGTTCGAGGAAGCCGACCAGCACCGGTTGTTGACGAGCCGGGTGCTCGTCGTTGGTGCCGGCGGACTCGGCTCGGCGATCATCCAGTATCTGGCGGCGGCCGGCGTCGGCACGATCGGCATCGTCGACGACGGGACGGTCAAACCGTCGAACCTCCAGCGCCAAACGATCCACGGCGTCGACGATGTCGGGGAGCCGAAAGTCGACAGCGCGGCCCGGTTCGTCGGGGCGCTCAACCCCGACGTGACGGTCGAGACCCACTCCGTCCGGGTCGAACCCGACACCGCCGAGGCACTCGTCGAGGGCTCCGACGTGGTCGTCGACGGCCTGGACAACTTTCCCGCACGCTTTCTCCTCAACGACGTCTGTCGCCTCGAGGGCGTGCCGTTCGTCCACGGCGCCGTCTACGGACTCGAGGGACAGACGACGGTCTTTCGTCCCGGCGGCCCCTGCTACCGCTGTCTGCTCCCCGAGGCGCCGGACCCCGACGTGGCTCCCTCCGGCGAGCCGATGGGGATCTTCCCCACCCTCCCCGGCACGATCGGCTGTCTCCAGGCGACCGAGACGCTCAAACTTCTCCTCGAGCGCGACGGGATCCTCGAGGACCACCTGCTTCGGTACGACGCCACGGACGCGACAGTCGTCCGGACGCCGCTCGAGCGCGACCCCGACTGTCCGGTCTGCGGACCGGACGGGATCGACTCGATCGAGGACGTCGACTACGGTGGCCGGTGTCGGATCGAACGGTGAGCCGGAAGTGAAACGCATTTCGTCTCCGGAACGAGAGTGACGGGCGTGTCACGAGCCGCCGAGTACGCCCGACGACGGATCGCCGACGAGCATCAGGACGTGATCGCCGGCATCGACGCCTGTGCCGACGCCGTCGCCCACCGGTGGGAGGAGGACTCGACGGGCGATCGCGCTGCCGTCGTCGAGCCCCTTCGAACCTGCCTCGACGCTCGCGGCCTGCTCGCTCGCCTTCCGTCGGTCCTCGCGGCCGCCGTCGAGGCGACGGGACACGACCTGGCCGCGCCGCCGGTCGCCGCACCGCCGTACGTCGTCGTGACGAGCCAGGGACCGGTCCTCCGGGCGACGATCGACCCCGGCCGGCTCGTGATCCGGCTCGAGGCCTTCACGGTCGTCCGCGAGTCAGAATCCAGCTATCGGCGCCTCGAGGGGACGCAACTTGCGGTCTCGCTCGAGTGAGGACTCACTCCTCGTCGAGGACTGCGACCGCCCGGACCGGAGCGCCGTCGGCGTCGCCGAGGTTCAGCGGGTAGGCGTGGAGTTCGAACGTCTCCGGAACCGCCGCGAGTCCGCACAGGTTCTCGAGGAGCAGCCGACCGTCGCCGAGGAGGGCGTGATGGACCGGATAGCCGTCGGGTTCGTCGGCTCGAGCGGCCGGCGTCGGCGTGGGATCGACGTTCGGCGCGTCGACCCCGAGATGACAGCGTCGCTCGAGCAGGTAGTCGGCCGCGTCGGCCGTCAGGTACGGGTGGTCGAAGTAGCGATCTGTCCCCCAGTGAGTTTCCCAGCCGGTCCGGACGAGGAGCAAGTCGGCGTCGCGTGGATCGTCGTCGGTGTCTGCGGCGTCGTACGCGTCACGGAGTGCGTCGGTGTCTGCGGCGTCGTACGCGTCACGGAGTGCGTCGGTGTCTGCGGCGTCGTACGCGTCACGGAGTGCGTCGGCGTCGATCGGCTCGCGGTCCTCGAGCGGCCGACAGTCAACGACGCGCGTCGTGAAGCGAAACGTCTCGAGGGAGTATTCCTCGAGCGTCCGGCCACCGGAAACGAGGTGTGCCGGCGCGTCGACGTGCGTCCCCGCGTGGGTGTCGATCGACAGTCCCGTGGTGCGGTAGCCGTCGGCCTCGAGCGTCGCCGTGGGTTCGATCTCGACGGGCGGATCGCCCGGGTAGACCGGCATCCCATCCTCGAGTTGGTGCGAGAGGTCGTAGGTTGGCATGCGGATCGCTAGTCGCTCGAGCGTGGTGTATCGCGCGGTCTCGGGCGGTCAGTCGGCGGTCTCGACCTCGAGGTCCTCGCGCGCCATGGCGAGCCTGAACGTCGGAACGGTCCGGTACTCGACCTCGACGACGCCCTTCCGGCGGAGGCTCTGGAGGCCCGAGCGGACCTCGTCGGTGTCGGGGTCGACGTCGAACGCCTCCCGGAGGGCGTGGAGGACGGCGACGACGCTCTGGGAGCGCTCGTCAGGGCCGGCGAGCACCTCGAGGATCTGCGTCTGGAGTTCGGGGACGCGGACGCGAGAGGGTGGCCCCTCGTCGACGCTCTCGACCCCGGGTTCGACGTCGACGAGGTCGGCGGCCTCCGCAGTGGCGCGGATCAAGCTGTTGTCGTCCCGGAAGTAGTACTCTTTGAGCTCGTTCTCGAGGTACTGGTGGACCTCGCTGCCGCTCTCCAGCTCCCAGCGCTCCTGTAGCTCGGCGTTTTTCGTCGGTTGCAGTTCGACGACGTCGGCCAGTCGTGCTTTCGCCTCCTCGGAGAGCGTCATCGTCGAACCGTACGGGAAACCGCTATTTTTGCGTTGCGTCATCCCACGCGCGGCGAGGTCGCTCGACTTAGTCGTCGCCCGTGGTCGGCGTCCCCCCGGCCACCTCGAGGGTCTCTTCGACCTGCGTGTAGACGAGGATCGAGCCGAAGACGGCGAGGCCCGCGCCGAACGCGAAGGGTACCACGAAGCCGTAGCCGATCAGCGCCCCCGAGATGAGCGGGCCGGCCGCGATGCCGAAGCCAAAGGCCATCGTGAGCACCGACAGCTTCGTCCCGGACTCGCCTTTGCCCGCGAGGTCGCCGGCGAGGGCGAGCGCCGGCGCGAACACCATCGCCCCGGCCGCGCCCTGGAGGAATCGGACGAGGAACATCGTCTCCGGCGTCGGCGCGAAGCCCTGCCCGAGCGTCGTCGGGATCAGTAGCAGCATCCCGACGAGGATGAACGGCCGCCGGCCGTAGCGGTCGCTCGCTCGTCCGACCGGCGTCTGAAACAGCACCTGGGCGAGGATGAACGCCGAGAACTGCAGGCCGAACCAGGTGGCCCCCTGCTCGAGTTTGGCGTTGACCTGGGGCTGGATGGTCGCAAAGAGCGCGATTGCCGCCGCCAGAAAGAGCGTGACGACGCCGAGGGTGAAGATCGGATCGAGCAGCTTCGACCCGGTTCGATCCCGGATCGGGATCGAGAGGTCGGCGCCGGCGTTCGCTCGCGCCACGTCGGGGTCGGAGACGAGAATCGTCACGAGCAGAAGTCCGAGAGCGGCCATGACCGTCGCGAAGTAGAAGGCGGCGTCGAAGCCGCTGACCGTCACGCCGCCGGTGGGCGGAAGCGAGTAGGGGCCGGCGTTGACGACGGCACCCGCGGCGACCGGGCCGGCACCGAAGCCGATCAGTCGGAAGGTGTTGTAAACGCCCATGTTGCCGCCGCGGTCTCCTGTCGTCGCCAATTCGTTCACGAGCGCGATCGAAGCCGGGACGATGAAGGCGATGCTTACCCCCTGGAGCCCGCGAATAACCACGAGCGAGAGGTACGACCCCGCGAAGACGTACGCGAGGTTCGTGGCGGCCAGTCCGCCGAGGCCGAAGAGGATGAACAGCTTGCGCTTCCCCGCCCGATCCGAGAGCCGCCCCGTCAGCGGCTGGACGCTGCTGTTGAGCAGGCCTGCCAGCGAGAGGATGATCCCGATGATCATCGACTCCGCCAGCCCGAACGTCTGCCCGCCCACGACGTCGCTCACCACGTACAGCGGGATGACGACGATCAGAAACGAGTTGCCGACGCCGTCGGCCATTCGCGCGAACGCCAGCGCCAGCACTCGCCGGTCGACGGCGAACAGCGCGAACGCTCGACGCAAAATCCCTCGCACTACTCCCACATCCGTGGCTGAACGCAATCATCGTTTCGAAGCGAAACGAACGCTGCCCTGACCACGCGCCGACCGTTCCGCAGGGTGTACTGTCACGATCACCCCACAGAGGAGTACAAGCCGTTCCGGCGACTCGAGTGCGGTATGGGTCGACAGATCAAACTCAGCCGCGTCGAGACGACCCTCGAGGAACTCGACTACCCCGTTACCAGAGCACAGGCGGTCGACGGCCTTGAGGACGTCACCCTTCTGCTCGCCGACGGCGAGGCGAACCTCGGCGACGTCGTCTCCCGGACGGGCAGCGAGACGTACGCGAGTCGCGACGAACTCGTAGGCGAGGTGTTCAACGTCCTCCCCCGCCGTGCCGTCGGCGAGCCGTTCCAGTCCGAAGGCGAGGGATGAGCGGGCAGCAGGAGGTGAGCGGGCAGCAGGAGGTGAGCGGGCAGTCGGGGAGTCAACGGACGGAGCGGCTGCGGTGCGCGAACACGGCTCGATGGAAGTGAGCGCAAACGGGTCGTTTAAGATGTTCCGCCCGCGTATCCCCGACACTGATGGAGTTCTGCGACGAATGCGGTTCGATGATGAAAGCCGAGGACGACACCTGGGTCTGTGGCAGCTGTGGCTTCACGAAACCGAAGGGTGACGCCGCCCAGTATACGATCACGGAAGACCAGGAGATCAGCGAAGTGATCGAGTCCTCAGAAGAGACGTCGCTCCCGGAGACGGACGCTCGCTGTCCCGAGTGCGGGCACGATCGGGCGTACTGGTACATGCAACAGATTCGGTCGGCCGACGAGTCAGAGACGCGCTTTTTCATCTGCTCGAGTTGCGAACACAAGTGGCGCGAGGACGATAACTGACACCGCTGGGGCGATTCTGACGTCGCCCAGTGTCGACCTCGTTCGACGCCGTTTCACCCGTTACTCTCGTTCTCCGCCGCCTCGAGTTCGTCGAAGAGCGCCTCGACCCGCCGTCGAATCTCGGCTCTGATCTCGCGCGCGCCGTCGACCGACGCGCCGTGGGGGTCCTCGAGGTCCCAGTCGCGGGCGTCCCCGCGCCAGGTCATCGGGCAGATCCCCTCGGCGTCACAGCCCATCGTGATCACGACGTCGCAGTCGTCGATCTCCCCGGGCGTAATCTCCCGCGGGCGGCTGTCGGCGAGGTCGATTTCAACCTCCGCCATCACCTCGCAGACGACGTCGTGGACGCGATCGGCGGGGTCCGTCCCACCGGAGTGAATTCGCACGCGGTCTTCGAGGCCGCGCTCCTCGCGCTCTCGTTGCGCGAACGCGGTCGCCATCTGGCTTCGTCCCGCGTTCTGCACGCAGACGAAGGCGATCGTGGTCGGGTCGGTTCCTCGTTCGTTCGATCGATGTTCTCGTTCCGTCATGGTTCGGTATCCCCTCGCGTCGGTTCGTTCGTAGTGTCGCTCATCGTACGGTCGGTCAGTAGATCAACTCGTCGTCGTTTTCGACCATGTACAGCGTCCTGGCGGCGACGTTGACCGCGTGATCGCCGACGCGTTCGAGGTCCCGGAGGATCAACAGCATCCGGGAGACCTCCGCGAGGGCGGTCTCGGCGTCCGTCCAGTCGTCGGCTTCGGCCGCTGGATCCGCCTCGAGCAGCTCACGGACGACGGCGGAACTCGCCTCCGCACAGCGCGCGTCGAGGTGGTCGTCCATGGCAGCGACCTCCCTCGCTGCGTCGGCATCGTCGGTCGCGTACGCACCCATCGCGGCGTCGACCATCTCGAGGGCGTACTCGCCGATCTCCTCGACGTCGACGGTCGGATGCTCGATTCCGCCGGCCGGCGTCGTGTACTTTCCGAGGTTCGTCGCCAGATCGCCGATCCGCTCTATGTCGGTGATCACCTTGAACGACGAGGCGATGACGCGCAGGTCGCCTGCGACCGGCTGCTGGAGGGCGATCAGTTCGATACACGCCCCCTCGAGCTCGAGGTACCGCTCGTTGATCTGGTAATCGCCCTCGATCACCGCCTCGGCGCGCTCGACGTCGCCGTCCTCGAGGGCGCGGATGGCTTGCTGGAGCCGGCCGCGGACCAGGTCGCTCATGTCGAGGACGTCCTCGCGGAGGGCCTCGAGTTGTCGCTGGTAGTCGGTTCGTGGCATGATTATCCGAACTTTCCGGTGATGTAGTCCTCGACGCGGTCGTCTTCCGGGTCCTCGAAGATTTTTGCCGTCTCATCGAACTCGACGAGTTCGCCGCCGGTGAGGAAGACGGCGGTCTGATCGGAGATCCGGGCGGCCTGTTGCATGTTGTGGGTGACGATGACGACGGTATACTCCTCGACGAGTTCGTCGATCAGGTCCTCGATCTTCGAGGCGGCGACGGGGTCGAGCGCGGAGGTCGGTTCGTCCATCAGGATGACCTCGGGGTCGGGTGCGATCGCGCGGGCGATACAGAGCCGCTGTTGTTGGCCGCCGGAGAGGTCCAGTCCCGAGGACTCGAGTTTGTCCTTCACCTCGTCCCAGAGGGCCGCCCCGCGCAAGGCGCGTTCGACGGCGGCGTCGAGGTCGACCTCGTCGGCTTTTCCCTGAATGCGCAGGCCGTAGGCGACGTTGTCGTAGATCGACTTGGGGAAGGGGTTCGGTTTCTGGAACACCTGTCCAATCTTCCGGCGCAAGGCGACGGGATCGACGTCCTCGTCGTAGACGTTCTTCCCGTGGAAGGAGAGCTCGCCCTCGACGCGACAGACGTCGATCCGGTCGTTCATCCGGTTGATCGACCGGAGGAACGTCGACTCCCCACAGCCCGAGGGGCCGATCAGCGCGGTGACCTCGCGTTCGGGGATCGCCATCGAGACGTCCGAGATCGCCTGGTCGTCGCCGTAGTAGACGTCGAGGTTCCGGGCCTCGAGGACGATGTCGTGTGACCGGTCGGTTCGATCTCGAGTCTCGGTCTGTACGTCGGTCGTGATCAGCGAGTGATCGTCGTTTGTCGTGGACATGTTAGATCTCCGTCTCGTATCTGTGTCGGATGTACATCGCGACCGCGTTCATGACGAACAGGAACGTGAGCAACACGACGATACCGACCGCGGCGAGGTGGATGAAGTGCTGGCTCGGTTCGTTCGCCCAGTTGTAGATCGTCGTCGGCATCGCGCTGAAGCGGTCGAACGGGCCGTAGGGCATCCGGTTGATGAAGATCGCTCCGACCATGATCAGCGGAGCCGTCTCGCCGATCGCGCGGGCGAGTGCGAGGATGGTCCCGGTCATGATGCCGGGGATCGCCGCCGGCAGGACGACCCGCCGGATCGTCTGCCACTTCGTCGCGCCCGTCGCGTACGAGCCGTTGCGCACCCCGTCGGGAACCGACCGCAGCGCCTCCTGTGCGGAGACGATGATGATCGGCATGACGAGCAAGGCGAGGGCGATCGCCCCGGCGAGCAAGATCGGCCCCATCCCGATCCCGTTGACGAACGCCGCCAGTCCGAGTAGGCCATAGACGATCGACGGGACACCCGCGAGGTTCGCCAGGTTCGCCTCGATGAGACGGGTGATTCGGTTGTCAGGTGCGTACTCCTCTAGATAGATCGCCGAGCCGACGCCAACGAAAAACGACAGGATCGTCACCAGGACCATCAGCATGACCGAGGCGACGATCGCACCTCTGAATCCGGATAACTCTTCACGCCGGGAGCCATCCCGGGTGAAGAAATCGACCAGACTGATGTTGTACTCGGTCAGGCCGACGTAGAAGTCGGTGGCGACGTCGAACAACAGGAGTGCGAGCATGACGACGCCGAACATCGACGCGGCGAAGATGACCCCGAGGAAGAGTCGGTTCTTCAGGTGCTCCCAGCCGAGGTCGACGTCACTGAACAGGTCGGTGTCGGTATCGGTACTCATCGGTACTCCTCCTGGAAGCGGCGTTTGAACCAGTCGTTGAGCAAATTCATCGTGAGTGTCATGACGAACAACAGTAAGCCGACGGCGAACAGCGACTGATACTCCACTGTCCCCACCGCAGTCGTCCCGCGTGCCATCTTCACCATGTACGCCGTCATCGTCATGATCTCGGCGAAGGGGTTGGCGGTGAGATTCGCGGTGAACCCGGCTGCCAGCGTGACGGCCATCGTCTCGCCGATCGCTCGAGAGACGGCGAGGATGTAGGAGGCGAAGACGCCCGAGATCGACGCCGGCAGGACGATTCGCGTCGAGACGTCGAACTTCGTCGCGCCGAGGGCATACGCGCCGTTTCTGAGTTCGTCCGGGACGGCCGACATGGCGTCCTCGCTGATCGAGGAGACCATCGGGATCGTCATGATGCCGACGACCAACATCCCCGAGAGTAGGCTGTATCGGCCCATGTTGATGCCGAACAGCGCGGACGCGATCGGGGCGACGAGAACCGGGTTGATGAACGCGATCGCGAAGTAGCCGTAGACGATCGTCGGGATCCCGGCGAGGATCTCGAGGGTCGGCTTGAGCTTCGATCGAACGCTGGCGGGAGCGTATTCGGAGAGGTAGATCGCGGTCGCCGTTCCGATCGGGATCGAGACGAACGCCGCGCCGACCGTGATCGCGAGGGTCCCGAAGACGATCGGGAGCACGCCGTGAGCGGGCGTCGCGTGGTCGGGTGCCCACCGCGTTCCGGTGAAGAACTCGGTGAACGTGACCGTCCGCTCGGGATTCGCACCCATGAGCATCTCGGTCACCTTGGCGCCGAAGAAGTAACTCGCCGCGTTGTCGATCAACACGAAAAAGATCGCGAGCGTGGTCAGGACCGTGATCGCGGCACAACCAAACAGGATGCGTCGGGCTCTGCGGTCGGCCGCGTTATCGGCCTCGGCGGGCCCACCGCCGCTGATCCCGGACCCCGACTCGTGGTGTGATTCGGTACTCATTGGGGAATTCGAGGCTTATGCGCGCTGTACGGTGAGGTCATCAGGCGAGGCACCGACCGCCTCGAGCCACTCGTCGATCTTCTCGTGGTTCTCCTCGGTCACGGCGTCCGGAGCGGCGTAGAAGCCCTCATCGCGGGCGAACTCCTGGGCGTCGTTGGTGTAAAAGCGGGCGAACGAGCCGATGAGGTCGGTCCGTTCCTCGAGGCTCGCGAGGTTGACGAACGCGAACAGCGGACGAGCCAGCGGCGAGTACAGCCCCTCCTCGATGTTTTCCTGCGTCGGGAGGTAGAACTCGCCGTCGACGTCGCTCTCGACCGGGACGGCCTCGATCGGCTGGTCGTCCTCGATCTCACGCAGGTATCCGAGACCACCCCAGCCGAAGCCGTGTTCGTTGTCGGCGACCGCGGCCATGATCTCGTTGGTCTGGCTGGTCGCCGAGTAGTCGTCACGGACGTTCCCGATCTCGCCGTTGATCTCGCGGGTGAAGTAGTCGAACGTCCCGGAGGCGCTGTCACGGGCGTGCAACTGCATCTCCTCGTCGGGCCACTCCTCGCGGACGTCGCTCCAGCGGGTGACTTCGCCGGTCGCCTCGAACTCCCAGATCAGCTTGAGTTCCTCGAGCGTAATCTCGTCGACCCAGTCGTTCTCGGAGTTCTTGACGACCGACAGTCCGTCGAGGCCGACCTCGAGGAAGCCGTAGTTGACGTCGTTTTCGCTACAGAGGTCGACCTCGTCCTCGGTGATCATCCGGCTCGCGCTCTGGTAGTCGGAGTTCGCCCGGCAAAACTCCTGGAAGCCGGCCCCGGTCCCCTCCGGTGCGACGTCGACCAGGACGTTCGGGTACTCGTTTTCGAAGTTCTCGCCGGCCCACGAGGTGATCGGCGCGACCGTGTTCGATCCCGAGGCGTCGATCGTTCCCGAGAGCCCGTCGTCGTCGCTACCGAGACAGCCCGCGACGCTCAGCACGCCAACGGATGCGATAGTCGTGATCGCTGCTCGTCGGGTAATACGTCCCGCTGGATTCTGGCTGGGTGCCATCGACTTGTCGTTTTCGACGACCACACAAGAACTGTTCTAATAGTTATATGTTGTACCGAGTACGTATCTATTCTCGGCCGTTGGTGGACGTTCTCGACCACTCGTCTATATAGTACACATGAGACTGGCTCCGAGAAATACTCGAGATCTGGCTCTCGGTCGTGAATCGCCTCTGGATCAAGTGATGGCGATGGATTCCGGCGGACGGGACGAGCCGCGTCAGTCGACAACGGGCGGTCCGATTCCTAACGTTCACGAACCGTTCATGCGAGCGACGATGGACGAACAACCGCTGGGGCGACCGCCCGGCGTTCGTCGTCTCGAGACGGAGTGATCGCTGGACTGGTGAGTGGGCGACTCAGCGTGCCGTCGAGAGACGGCAATCGAGCTGCCGTCGAGTCCGGTCGATAGACTCGCCGATCTCGGCGATCGTCGCGAGTGCCGGATACGTGTGTTCACACTCTCCGTAGAGGTAGTGACCGAGATCGGTGTGGTCAAGGATCATCGCCCGCTGGCGGTTCTGAATCCACGACTGGCGGCTCGCGGCGAGGGTATTACAGTCGGTTTCGAGCCGCATGAGGCGCACGCGGGTCAACCGCAACGCGTTGAACTCGAGTTGCTCGAGCGGCTGGGCGAGCAGCGACTCGAGTTCCTCGAGCACTGCCGTCAGTGCTCGTTCGGCCCGCTCGAGTTCGTCCGCTTCGGTCTCGAGCAGGTCGAGGACTCGCTCACGGGCCGTGATCGCCTGTCGACTTCCCTCGAGCAACAGGCGTTTCAACTCCGGGTGAAACTGCGAGCCGCTCGTGACGGCCGCTGCCAGCTCCACCCCGAGTTCGCCGGCGAAGTGCTCGAGGATGGGTTCGTCGTATACGTCCGTGTAGTGTGGAACAGTTGCCACGGTTTCGGCGTACGCGTCTACGACGCAGTCCAGTTTTTGGGGTGCAGTCGCGAGCAGCGGCGACTGCGTCTGGGAGGGCTGGTGGACGTCGAGGCCCTTGACTCGATCGAGAAACGCCTCGAACGCCTGTTTTTCGTCGATCAGCTCCCGACGTTCGGCCCTAATTGCGAGCCTGGCTTCCTCGAACGGATCGAGGCTGGGTTCCGGGGACACAGTAGCCGCAGTTTGTGTCGCCATCGTATTAAACACCACTAATAGCTCTTAATTCAGATACGTGGTGGGTCGGATTCCTACTGATCGATAAATAGCGATCCGTGCTGACGGGGGCTGGATCGCTACCCGTGAGTATGGACGGTTCCGTCGTGGGCTTCCGGCTCACTATCCCTGTGAATCGACCCGGGGCCCGAAACGTCTTTCTCGTGGTTCGCTGCCGGGTGGTCGGGGAAACACGGTCGGTGGAGTGAGGATCGTGGATGCTGTGTCCCGACCGCATCCGCACGTTCTGCCGGTGGAGAAATAGCGCCGATCCCTACCTGGTTAGGCTGGCACTCGGGTGACGGGAGCTTACGTCGTGCGTGCGACCGTCAGGTAGCCCGTGTGCCCGACCGGCGCCGTCGACGGCCTCGAGCCCCGCCCGTCGAAGTCCATCTCGCGCTGGATCGTCTCGTGGGTTCGGACGTCCGTGAGTCCGACCTCGTGCGCCGTCTCGACGACCTCGCGGCTATCCTCGACGAACGGGCTGTAGACCGCGAGGAAGCCGCCGTCGACGAGCAGCGTCGGTGCCTGTTCGACCATCGAGGGCGCGTCGCCCGTATCGAGCGTGAGGACGTCGAACTCCGGCTCGTCGACGAGCGACTCGAGCGACTCGAGGACGTCACCGGCTCGGACCTCGACGGCGTCGGCGACGCCGGCCAGCGCCATGTTCTCGCGGGCGACGTCGGCGAAGTCGGGGTCGCGCTCGTAAGTGACGACCGAGGCGCCAGCGCGGGCCATCGACGCGGCGAGGACGCCGGTCCCCGTGCCGGCGTCGAGCACTCGATCCCCGACCGAGATCCCGGTCTCGCCGATGACGAGGCCGACGTCGCGGGGAACCATCGGTGCGCCCGTCCGCTCGAAGTGGTGAAAGAGGTCCGGCCCGCGGAGCGCGCGGACGCGAAACGCCGTCCCGAGGTGCGTCTCGAGCGTCTCCCCGGGCTCGACGTCCTCGGGGACCTCGAGCACGCCGAGGTCGGTGCCGAACTCCTCGCCCGGCTCGACGAGGTACTCGCGGTCGTCGTGGACGAGCAGGACGCGTCTCACGTGACCGCTCACTCGAGCTCCTCGACCGCCGCTGCGAGGTCGCCGTCGTGGGCCTCGAGCGCCTCGCGAGCCTCGTCCTCGGTCGCGCCGGTTCGCATGGCGACGATCTCGACGTCGTCGTCGGGGATCGCTGCGTCAGCGTCGCCGCCCTCGTCGGCAGCGCCGCGTTCGCGTTCTTCGGGCGAGCCGATGATCTGGTAGGTCTCCTGCCCGCGGGCGTCCATCTTCGTCACGTCGGGGTCGCTGAAGACGAGGTCGTGGTCTGCGGTGCGGATGATCACTTCCTCGGCGTCGAGCTCGTCGACGTCGATGCCCATCTGCTTCATCATCTGTTCCATCTTGCGTGGGTCGAGCCCACCGCCTCCTCCAAACATACCCGACACGTTGCCATCCGTCGGGAAAAGGCTACCGAACGACCGTGAGACAACTCACGCCCACCGGAGCCGCCGTGGATGTTCTGGCTCCAGTACGCTTATTCCGGACGTCGACGAACGGTCCGTATGTCCGCACCTGAACGCGTGCTCGTCGCCCTCGACGGCTCCGACCAGTCACGGGCGGGCCTCGAGTACGCTGCGGAGACGTACACCGACGCGACGATCGTCTGTTTTCACGCCATCGATCCGTTCGACCGCGATCCCGAGGAGGCGACGGCCGAGCCGCTGACCGAGGAGTGGCTCGAGCAAGAACGCGAGCGAGTCGAGGCGCTGTTCGACCGCGCGCTCGAGCGCGTCGACCTGCCCGCAGATCGGGTCGAGCGGGAGACGAACGTCGGGCAGCCCGCAGAGTCGATCGTGGCCTACACCGAGGAGGAGCCGATCGATCACGTCGTCGTCGGCAGTGTCGGCCGGGGAGGGGCGAACCGGCTGCGACTCGGGAGCGTCGCCGAGGTCGTCGTCCGCCGGTCGCCGATCCCCGTGACGGTCGTCCGGTAGCCTGGACAGTACTATTATCGTCCCCTCGCCCGAACGGGCGGGCATGGAGGTACTCGTTCCGATCGACGGATCGCCACAGTCGAACGCCGCCCTGGAGCTCGCCCTCGAGCGGTTCGCCGACGCCGACCTCACGCTCGTCCACGTCGTCGACCCCGTCGGCGACGACTGGGACGACCCGTCGACGGAGGCCGGCAAGCGCTTCGAGGCTGAAACGGAGCTTGCAGAGCGACTGTTCGAGGACGCTCGAGCGCAGATTCCGGCCGACGTGGCGGTCGAAACGGTGGTAAAGCGGGGCTCTCCCTGGCGGGAGGTCGTCGCCTGCGTCGAGGAGCGCGACGTCGACCACGTCGTGATGGGCAGCCACGGCCGTGACGGAACGAGCCGGCTGTTGCTCGGGAGCGTCGCCGAGCTCGTCGTTCGGCGTGCGCCGGCTCCGGTGACGGTCGTCAAGTGAGGCGGTGAATCCGGCGAACCGGTCGGAGACCGGCGACGACCTGACGGCTAAAGACGTTTTACCGATCGGCTGCCTAGAATCGGTATGTTCAGAAGTTACCGGATCGGCTCGATCCTCGGGATTCCGATCAAGCTGGACGTCACGTTCCTCTTGATCTTGCCGGTGTTCGCGTGGGTCATCGCGGTGCAGTTCGTCGAGCTGGCGGAGATTCTCAATCTCGTCATCGGCGCCGGCATCGACCCCGACGCGTTCGCCGGCACCGAGTGGATCTGGGTGCTCGGGCTCGCGGCGGCCATCGGGCTGTTCGTGAGCGTCCTGTTGCACGAACTGGGCCACTCGGTGGCGGCGATGCGATACGACGTCCCAATCGAGTCGATCACTCTCTGGCTGCTCGGCGGGGTCGCCTCGTTCACCGAGATGCCCAAAGACTGGCGCCACGAGTTCGTGATCGCGATCGCCGGACCCGTCGTCAGCGTCGCGATCGGCGTCGGCTCCTACCTCCTCCTGTTCGCCGTGCCGCCGGCGTTCGGCGGTATTCGCTTCGTCGTCGCCTACCTCGCGGTGATGAACGTCTTCCTCGCGGCGTTCAACATGCTGCCGGCGTTTCCCCTCGACGGCGGACGCGTCCTTCGGTCGCTGCTCGCCCGGAACCGTCCCTACGCGGCCGCGACCCAGCAGGCGGCCCGCGTCGGCCAGCTGTTCGCCATCGCCCTCGGCCTCTTCGGCCTGCTCGCGCTCAACTTCGTCCTGATCGCGATCGCCTTCTTCGTCTACATCGCCGCCGCCGGTGAGGCACGCCAGACCGCCCTCGAGGCCGCCGTCGGCGACCTCCTGGTCGCAGACGTGATGATCCCGTCGAACGAACTGGTGACCGCTCGTCCCGAAGAGACGGTGAGCGACTTACTCGAGCGGATGTTTCGCGAACGCCACTCCGGCTTCCCGGTGGTCGAGGACGGACACGTCGTCGGAATCGTCACCCTCGAGGACGTCCAGGACGTCGCGTCCGTCGAGCGCGAGGCGATGCTGGTCCGGGACGTGATGCGAACCGACCCGGAGACGCTCGACGTCGACGACGAGCTCGTCCCCGCGATGATCACGCTCCAGCGAAGCGGCGCCGACCGGGTGCTCGTCATGGACGAAGCCGGCGGTGCCGTCGGGATGGTGACGCGCTCTGACCTCGCGCGGGCGCTGAGCATCGGCATGGTCCGAGGGCCCCGAGAGCCGGACGAGCGCGACCAGCCGCTCGAGGAGGTCTCGATGACCGACTCGACGCCCCATCGCTGGTAACTGGTACGACTCGGTGACAGCGAGCCAATCACTATGCTCCTGGGCGTCGTACGATCGGACATGTTTCGCGCGATCCTCCCGGAAGGACAGATCCACTGCGATCGGTACGACCACGCCGACGACGGGGTAGAACTCTACGATTCCGACGATCGGTTCATCGCGTTCGTCCCCTACAGCAACCTCCACGCGCTGCTCAACGAGGACGTCTACGCCGAAGACGAACGGTCGATAATGTGAGACGGATTGCTGTCCCGAGGTGCTGGCGCGGTCGGAGACGGTTCGCGAGTGCGCCGTAACTGACGACAGTGGTTCGTACGAGGCCGATCGATCAGGCCGGCTGGTCGATCGCCTCGAGCTGCTCGCGATAGCGGTTTCTGACGGTGACGACGGTCGTCTGGGCGGTGTCGGCGACCGCTCGCTGGGGGACGGTCTCGTCACAGAGGAGGCCAGCGGCGTAGATCGCTGCGGCCGCGTAGCCGGTCGGCGACTTGCCGGAGTGGAGCCCGGCTTCGGTCGTCTCGTCGATGATCTCGATCGCTTTCGTCTCGACGTCCTTGCTCACGTCGAGTTCCGAACAGAAGCGCGGGACGAACTGGCGCGGATTTGTCGGCTCTAAATTGATGTCGAGTTCGTCCGCGATGTAGCGGTAGGTGCGCCCGATCTCGCGCTGGTCGACGCGAGCGACGGCGGTGACTTCCTCGAGGCTGCGGGGGATGCCCTCCTTTCGGCAGGCGGTGTAGAGCGCGCTCGTAGCGACGCCCTCGATCGATCGGCCGCGGATGAGATCACGGTCGAGCGCCTGGCGGTAGATGACGCTCGCCGTCTCTTTGACCGGGCGGGGAACGCCGAGGGCGCTGACCATGCGATCGATCTCCGAGAGCGCGTACTTCAGATTTCGCTCGCCGGCGTTCTTGGTTCGAATGCGTTCTTGCCAGACGCGCAGTCGGTGGAGCTGACCGTGTTTGTCGGCGGACATCGAGTGGCCGTTCGCGTCGCGGTTTCGCCAGTCGATGGTCGTCGTTAGCCCGCGGTCGTGCATCGACTGGGTGAGTGGTGCGCCGACGCGCGAGAGTTCCTGGTGCTCGCGTGCGTTGAACGCTCGCCACTCCGGGCCGTAATCGATCGGATCTTCGCTGAGAACGAGTCCACACTCTCGACAGACCCGCTCACCGCGATCGGGGTCGTGAACGATCGTGTCGGTCTCGCAGTCGGGACACCGGCCGGTCTCACTCGTCTCTGATTCGTCTCTGGTACGGTTGGTGATCGACTGCGTCATCAGTGACGTAAGCGAGCGGCCCACCCACTGTAAGGGGTTCACATGGTTTCGATAGAAAGGGAGTCTTACGCCGATCCGTCGGGGGCTGAAGCGGCGCGCGACGAACGGCCGATTCTGTGTCGTTCGACCGCTGTTCCGCTCGGTCGACGACTGGCTGCTCCACTGACGACCCGTCGAGTCGGCCCAGTACACCGATCCTGCCAGCTTCGACTACCCCACTCTCCCGTCACTGGCGGAGTGGCATAACCCGTCAACATTGGTGTGGCGGCTACCGGGGTAAATGCCGTCGTTCGGTCTGTAAACGTTGCTTGGTCGGACAAACCGTCACCTATGTTTATGTCGTCTCCGTCGAACGTACCGCATCCGACAACGTATCCCGTACCCCCGGTCGACCCACCACACACACCACGCTCGTCCAGTATGTCTCGTCCACGTCCATCACGTACGGCTTCGGTACGCAGCCGAAAGCGTGCGGTACCGGGACGCTTCGAGTCATCGCCCACTCGAGCCGATTTGCGGGCGAGGGAGCCGACGCGAGGGGTGGTCCGTGGCGAGGAGTGGCACCGAGGAAGTCACACCGTACGGTGTTCGCAGCCGTTGCGAAAAGTGACCGTATTTAATAGTTTCTACGTTGGCCTCGAAAGTGGTGTGTCAATCGTGATTGCGAGCGACCGTTCGAACCGACATCGATCGCCGTCGTGGGGAGAGAAACCCGAGCGAGCGAGCCACCGGACGGTGGCTACGCACGTAACGACTCTTTACGACGAGGCACTTCACTAATGTCATCGATGGATACCTCGTTACCAGAAGAGATTACGTCAGTCACCGACGATGGTGACGATGGACGGCTCTCCAAGGACGTAATCTTCGAGCTTCTGAAGAACCGTAGACGGCGGGAAGTACTCACTTACTTGCTCGAGACCGACGGCACAGTGACGCTCGGTGAACTCGCCGAACAGATCGCCGCCTGGGAGAACGACACGACGGTCAACGCGCTGAGTTCCGACCAGCGAAAGCGGGTGTACGTCGCCCTCTACCAGACCCACCTGCCCAAGATGGACGACGCTGGCATCATCGAGTACGACCAGGATCGCGGGTTGATCGAGCTCTCTGACAACGCCGATCTGCTGATGATGTACCTCGACACCGACACCCATCAGACGGATCGGTGGGACCGCTGGTACGCAGTCGTGAGCGTCGTCGGTGCTGCCGTCGTCACGGCTGCGTACCTCGGGGTGCCACCGCTGACGATCGTTCCGACGAGCGCCGTCGCCGGCGTCGTCGTCGGTGCGTTTCTCGCGCTCTCGCTCGCACACGTGTTCGTCAACCATCGCCGCCAGCAGGCGGTCGACGGAAAGTTATCGCGGATCGAGTGACGTCGACGCGTCGAGAAGGGTTTTTTAGGATCGACTACGTAGCGATAGACGGCTCCCGACGACCGTCTCCAGTATCGGAGCAGTTCGCGTGCCAGCAAACCTGTTCCCGGCGCGGGAGCCATCTTCTACCGAGACCACACGCGAGAGCCGACGCGTTCGACACAGGGTTCATCGAATCGATCGGCTATGCCGGAGCACGGTCCGACGTCGACCGCTACTGATCTCGAGCGTTGTACTGGATGTACACGTTCGCATCGCCGAGCACCGTGCAGTCGGTGAGTTCGCCGTCGAACCAGTACGCCTCGAGCCAGTCCGAGACGATTCCACGAATAGCCCGCCCCTCGATGACGTTTTCGTCGACCGACGGATCGTCGAAGTTCGGTCTGGCGACGCGACCATCGACGCGGAACGAGTACGTGCTCGGCCCCGACGCCTCGGTGCCGTCGATGACGAGCGCGTGTGGCAGCAACTCCTCGCCGTACTCGTCGGGGTCGATCTCCTCGCCGTCGACCGTCACGCGCACCTCGCCGGTGATCGTGAGGCTCGCGATCACGCCGGAGAAGCGAAACGCCTGGCTCCCCTCGGTGATCGAACTCTCGACGGTGGTCCCGGAGACGATCGTCACCTCGTCAGTGGATTCTCCCTCGCCAGCGTACGCGATCTCGCCGTCGACCGTCACCTCGAAACTCGCGGCCTCACCCTGACCTTCGACCTCGAGGACGTGTGGCAACTCCTCGCCGTACTCGTCGGGGTCGATCGCCTCGTCGTCGAGGTACACCGTCGCCGGTCCGTCGACGGTGAGTTCCTCGAGGTCGCCGTTGAAGTAGAACGCGTCCTTCCAGTTCGCGACGACGCCGGAGGCGTGGCCGTCCTCGACGACGACGCCGTCGTCGATCGTCGCTCCCTGGTAGTTCGACGGGCTGACGTCGCCGTCGACGACGAACTCGTAGCGGGTGACGGCTTCGTCGTTGCCGTCGAAGAGGAGGACGTGCTCGAACTCGTCCTCGTCGTCCGCTTCGGGTTCGGGTTCGACAGTTCCACTGGACGAGCCAGAGCCGGTACTCGCCGCGCCGCTCGCAGCTTCTTCAGGGCTCTCGGGGCAGCCCTCGGGGACGAAGTGGCGGGCGTCGTTGCCGTTGCCGCCGCCGTCACGGAGACTGAGGTTGTTGGAGTTGTGCTGGATCGTCCCCCGCGTCTGGACGTTCTCCATGTAGACGTCCACCGACCGTGAGCGAGACGCCGCTCCGAGGACGGCCGCGTAGGGGTAGGGGCCGGCGATGAAGTGACAGTCGACGACTTCGACTTCGTCGTTGTGCCGATTCGTCGGCCAGACCCACAGCGGCCGGCCGTTCCGGCCCGAACTCGTATTCACCGCGACGCAGTTCTCGACCCGCCCGCGGGCGAGCCGGAAGCTCGAGACCCAGTTGTCCCGCGCGTAGCAGTTTTTGATGTGGACCGAGCCGAGCCGACCGTTGCCGTTCGAACCCGGTGCGGAGGCGTAGAACGCGTTGTCGTTGGCGTCGTAGACGTAGACGCCGTCGATCTCGAGGTGTCCCGAGTGGTCGGGAGCGACCCAGATACCGTGGGATGGGTAGCGCTGCTGGCGCGGCGCGTCGGTGCCGTCGCCCATGTAGACGTTCTCGATCGTACTCTCGCCGTCGCCGGTGTCGGCAACGCCGAAGATCGGTCCGTCGAGGCTGTGTCGCCCGCGGAAGCCGATGTTTCGGATCGTCCAGTTGGTCCCGCGTGCGGTGATCGCGACGCCGGCGCCGTTCGCGGAGACGTCGAACAGGACGTTTTCGAACGTTTCGCCGGAGTTCACGCGGACGACGCGCCGTTCACCAGGATCGAGTTCGATCACGTCGTACTCCGCCGCTGTCGCAGTGGCTGCAACTGCCGTGCCAGTACTCACGGCGGCCGCCGCACCGGCCAGCTTCAGATACGATCGCCGATGTAAGAATCCGTCCGTACTCCCATCACCGGTCGAATCGTCCGCGGATCCGACGACTTCATCCTCCAGTACCGAAGGTTCGCGTGCCATGCACTCGAGTAACTTCTGGATACTCGCATAAAGATTTCCCTTCCCGGATCAGTTAAATTTACAGACTGTAAATAGTTACTTATTTGTTGTTCACGGAACCATTACTGTATCTTCACGAATTTATCTACTGCATCACAGCGCAGTCTATCGATTCAATCGTGTTTTACCAACTTTGACTCGGACACTGGCGTACTTAGTGATGTCCGGGTGCTGTGACTGTCGTCAGTAATACTATATTACCTATCGTTCGAGTAACAGTACTGAACGGGTGGCCGTCGACCAGCGGGAGACGTCTCGAGGTGTCGATACGATCGTGTTGCTACCGCCGGTTCGGCGTAACGCCGCGCGACTCACGGTGAACGCGAGAACGTCGCGACAGACCGCCGGCACTGACGCCGGATCGCCCGCAGGAATACGGTGGCAGCAAATCTCCATAACGGGTGGAACGACGGGATGACTCGGAGAGCGAGGAGGCGATCGCGAGAACCCACAATCGTCAGTTCGCGGACGCGGACGTCAGTACGAAATCGAAGTCGAGTCGTCAGCGGGCGCTGTGTGAAGTGGGAGTCGGGCGCCAGCAGGAAGTCGAAGCGTCGACGGATGAAAGAGAGGGCCGAATCGTCAGCGGATGAAGGGTCAGGTCGTCAGCGGTTGAAGGGCCGAATCGTCAGCGGAGTCGCGGGCGAGAGCCGTGGGTGATCAGTCGGCTCCGCCTGCGGCTTCCTCGGGGCTCTCGGGGCAGCCCTCGGGGACGAAGTGGCGGGCGTCGTTGCCGTTGTCGCCACCGTCGCGGAGGGTGAGGTCGTTGGAGTTCTCGTGGATCGTCCCGTCGGTCTGGACGTTCTCCATGTAGACGTCGACGGGTCGGCCCGGGGAGTCGGCGCCGAGCACCGCCGCGTAGTCGTACGGACCGGCGATGAAGTGACAGTCGACGACTTCGACTTCGTCGTCGTGGCGACCGGTCGGCCAGACCCACAGCGGCCGGCCGTTCCGGCCGGAGTCCGTGTTGACGGCGACGCAGTTCTCGACCCGCCCGCGGGCGAGCCGGAAGCTCGAGACCCAGTTGTCCCGCGCGTAGCAGTTTTTGATGTGGACCGAGCCGAGCTGGCCGTTGCCGTTCGAGCCCGGTGCGGAGGCGTAGAACGCGTTGTCGTTGGCGTCGTAGACGTAGACGCCGTCGATCTCGAGGTGCCCCGAGTGGTGGGGGGTTACCCAGATGCCGTGGGATGGGTAACGCTGCTGGCGCGGCGCGTCGGTGCCGTCGCCCATGTAAACGTTCTCGATCGTACTCTCGCCGTCGCCGGTGTCGGCGACGCCGAAGATCGGTCCGTCGAGGCTGTGTCGCCCGCGGAAGCCGATGTTGCGAATCGTCCAGTCGCTGCCGTCTGCGATGATGGTCACGCCGGCACCGTCTGCGGAGACGTCGATGAGCTTGTTCTCGAACGTTTCGCCGTCGCTGACGTTGATCGTTCGAGCCTCGCCGGACGAGAGCGTGATCGTCTCGTAGTCGTCGTCGGCCGCTGCCGAGCCGACCATCGCGGCTCCGGTCGTCGCCGCGGCGACCGCTGCGAGCGAGCGGACGTACGAGCGACGGGTTACCTCGGTGTTACGGAGGGAGTTCGAGTCGATCGCGGTCTCGTTAGCGCGGGGTTTCTGCGCCATGCATTCGAGTAACCCGGTGTTTTCCTCATAAACTTTTCCTTGCTGGTATGGGTTAAATTTACAGAGATTGTATTTAACATCTCCTATCGTGGCAGGTTCATTGAGAAAGCGTACACGAACGAACTACTCTCGTCGAATCCAGATCGTCCGGTTCACGTGGATACAAAGCGGTCGTTGTAAGGAGTAGTTCAGTATTACCGCCGGACAGCGACGCGACGGCGGCTGACCGAGGCACGAAACAGAGCCGACCTGGGTGTTATAACGTGTCCTGTTCGGCGAACGTAACGGTCCAATTCGTCGGATCGGTGATCGCACGTCCGGCGACGGTCCACTCGTGACCGCCGTCGTCGGCGATCGGGTACGCCACCTGCGTCGTCGGCACCGTCAGCGCCGAGAGGGGAAGCGAGTCGTCGGCGTGGAAACCGAACCGACGAAGGAGCGATGGCGGGATCGCCCGTCCGCTCGCGGCGACGAGGTCCGCGTCGCGCCGATCGGCGAGCACCCGTTTCAAGATCGCGATCAGCCCTGCCTCTCGATCCGGGGCTGACTCGAGCGGCACGACGTCGGTGAGACACACCTGATCCGTTCCATCCCGGTCACGCGTCCCCACGACGACGCCGGCGATCGCGTCGCCGTGTCGACGGGCGACGTACGATTCGTACTCCCACTGGGGGTTCCGGAAGCGCCACTGGTAGAACGTCTCGTCGCGGTGAGCGTGGAACGTCGACGGGACTGCCCGTTCGTACAGCTCGACGAACGGCTCGACGGGAACGTCGTCGTACCAGTCGACGGTGAGCGCTTCAGACAAAATAGTTAGATCACGCGCGCGAAGGTACCCACGTGCGAGAGGACGGGCCATCCTCGCGAACCGCGAGAGCCGCCCATCGTCGACCAGGGCATCGGGCCGCTGGACGCGGTAGAACGTCGGCACTTCCTCGACGACCTGCCAGCCGTGCTTGAGACTTCCCGAGAGCGTCGCCGGGTTGGGGAAGTTGAAAAAGAGCGACGGATCGCGATCCCGGTAGTGGGTTTTCAGCAACTCGGTCGTCCGAGAGTAGAGTCCTCGGCGCCGGTGATCGGGGTGGACCATCACGTCTGCCGGCTGATAGCCACGGACAGTTTGGTTCCCGGCACGCAACTCGAGGGCGAAACACGGCTTCGTGCCGACGACCCTGTCGTCTGTGACTGCGACGGTCATCGGGACGTGGTCGGTGTAGGGATTCTCCTCGTACTTCCAGCGGAACCAGCCGTCGTCGCGCTCGCCGAGGACGAGGTCGTAGAGCTCGAGGAAATCCTCCCGGTCGTCCGGCTCGTACGGGCGGATCTCGTATGGATCGGCTCTCGTTTCGGCGTTCTGTTCACGGTCTCGCTCGCCGGACTCAGCGGCGTCGTGGGTGTCGCCGTCTCGTGTCCGGGCTCGTCGCTCGGCCGTCGCGTCACCGCCGTTGGACTGTGTGTGATCGGTGGCCATACGTATCACCGTCAGTCGTCGTTCGAACCACCGTCTGAGAGCCCGACGTGAGACGAGCGCCCGTCCATTCTTATCCGCTCGATCGGATCCTCCGGGTCGTCGAGCAGTTCGTCGCGGTGCTCGTCGAGCAACGGCGCACGACCGTTCGGCCGGGGTGGGGTCTTGGTCATCTTGATCGGCGTCCCGGCGATCGTCACCGTCTCCTCACCGTTGGCGAGGGGTGCTTCGACGAGCATCTCCCGACAGCGGATGTGTTCGCTCTCGTAAATGTCCTCGATCGTCTGCACGGGACCACAGGGAACGGCGGGACTCAGCGTGTCGGTCACGTCGTCGACCGTCCGTTCGGCGACCCAGGCGGTGATCTCGGCGTGAAGCTCGTCGCGGCTCTCGAGGCGGTCCTGTGCGCTCGGATATTCGACGATCCACCCGGGTCTGTCCATCGCCTCACAGAGCGCGTGCCAGTGACGGTCACCGAGGGCGGCGATGACGACGTAGCCATCGGTCGCTTCGTAGGCGTTGTACGGATAGAGTGTCGGGTGGGAGTTCCCCTGGCGCTTGGGCACCTCACCAGTGTAGGAGTACTGGTAGACGGTTCGCTCGGCGAGGCTGACCATCGCGTCGTACATCGCCGTGTCGACGTACTGGCCGACGCCGGTTCGTTCGCGGTAGTGCAACGCGGCAAGAATGTTAACCGCGTGTAAGGTTCCCGTAAAGATGTCGCCGACCCCGAAGCCGACTTTCGTTGGTGGGCTGTCTTCCTGGCCGGTGAGGTGCATGACGCCGCCGAGCGCCTGGGCGACGAGGTCGAACGCTGGCTCGTGTTGCTTCGGGCTCGGACCGGTCCGTGGATCGCCGAAGCCACGCATCGACGCGTAGACGAGCTGCGGATTGATCGCGGCGAGGCGTTCGTACTCGAGGTCGAACTTCTCCATCGTTCCGACGCGGTAGTTCTCTACGACGACGTCAGCTTCCTCGACGAGCGAGAGGAAGTCGGCGCGATCGGCTTCGTCGGTGAAGTCGAGCTCGAGGCTGCGTTTACCCCGGTTAACGCTCTGGAAGTAGCCGCCGAAGCTGTCGTCGTCCTGGTGGAACGGTGGGGTGTCGCGGACGAAGTCACCACCCGGTGGCTCGATCTTGACGACGTCTGCACCGAGGTCGGCGAGCAACATCGTACAGTACGGTCCGCCGAGGACGCGCGTCAGATCCAGCACGCGGAGGTCGTCGAGGGCAGGCATGAGTTCGTATCAGTTTTCACAGTGGTTTCGGCCATTGTTATGCGTCTACTTCGCCGTGTAAGGCAGTCCATCATTGACGTCACTCTCACCCCTCGGACGAGACGGCGTACATCCGAAACTCGTCGTTCGAGATGACCTTGTTCGCGTTCGGGTCGGACTCGACCCCGGCGAGGGCGGACTCGCTGTGGTGGAGTCCGCGATAGATCTCGAACTCACGCGTCTCGTCGAACGCGCTGACCGTGAAGTAGTAGTCCTCTCCGCCGTACGCACCGCCGTAGTTGCCGGCCTCGAACTCGGTGACGTTGACGACGCCGTCGCCAGCGCCGTAGTAGTTGCCCCGTTCGGTCCCTTCGGTGCCGTGAATCGCGTCGCCGTACCGGTTGACGCCGAAGCCGAAGCCGGCGTACAGCCGATCGTCACCGTGGGTGAGCGCCGACTCGTAGCCGCTCATCTGCTGGTCGGTGACGTGCTGTGTGGGATTGTAGATAAACGGCGAGGAGAAGATCGTCAATGCGGCGAGCACCAGACAGGCCCCGAGGAGGACGGCAGCGAGGGTGCTCGCGCCGGGCGTGGTGATCCCCCTCGAGAGCCAGCCGAAGAAGTGAGCGAGCGCGACTCCCGAAAGGACCGTGAGAACCACGAAGATGAACCCGACCTGCCTGAACGCCATCGTTCCCGTCCCGAAGAAGTAGACCAGAAACATCGCTCCCAGCGGGAACAGCGCGATCCCGAAGTAGGTGACGAACGACTTCGTCTCGCGATCGACTCGAGTCAATCCGAGCCACGTCGCGAGGACGAACAGCCCGACGACGAGGCCGACGAGCGCACTCACGAGGAACATCTTCGCGAACAGCTCGCTCAGGCTCCCGCCGATCTCGGCGAGCGAGGCCCCGCGCTGGTCGACCTCGCCACCACCGCCGATCTCCTGGGTGAGCAGTCCGTAGATCAGCCCGCTCCCTGCCCGACGGAACCGTTCGTTGCTGAGCGACCAGACGACGAAGAAGCCGCCGAGAACGGCCGTGTGAGCGTACACCGTCGGATGCTCGAGCATCGGATGGTCCTCGAGTCGGCGGCGGGCGACGTACTGAACGAACGCCACTGCCGCGAGAACGATGACGACGTTGACCATCTGCTGTGGGTGGACGAACAGGAGCCCGACACCGGTGAGCACCAACAGGGCACCAAACGGCGAGACGCCGAGGGGCAACACCTCGGCCCCGCCGCGTCGTCTGGCGTACGCGACCAGCGCGAAGAGGACGACGGGAACGAAAAACAGCGCGTTCGAGTTCGTGTGCGCGCCCATGTGCGTCGCGACGTTGTTGATCGGGAGGACGAACCACGAGACGATCGCCGCGAACCCGACGGCGGCTGCGCTCCCGCTCAGGTCGCGTACCACCAGCGGCACGAAGATGACGAACGGAACGAAGACGAAGACGATCGTAAAGAGTACGGCCCGCTCGAGCGACACCCCGCCGACGAGGTGGAAGACAGTCGCGATGCTGTGGACGCCGGGATAGAAGAGCTGGTGGGGGAGCATGTCCCCGTCGACGAAGTCGCGCACCCAGCCGAGATGCGTCAACGCGTCGCCCATCCCGATGAACCGATAGTTTCGAATCACGGGAATGCTCACGATCGTCGTGACAGCCGTCCCACCGAGCGCGATCCCGAACGCCTGATCGCGTCCCCGGTGGAGAAGCGTGACTGGAATCGCGATGGCAAAGGCGACTGCGAGCCCGATCCACGTTCCCGTCGGCGTTCCGGCGTAGATCGAGGCCTCGTAGCCGACCGGTGGTGAACGATGGGCCACGACGATCGCCCCCGCGATGGCGAGAAAGCCGATCGCGAGGAGGACGTTCAGGGCAGCCCGTCTCATACTGGCCCGTCGGCGCTACCCACCCGATCCGATGAACTATCGACTCTCATGTACTGATCGAGATGATCGTCTACGGGTGGAATTTGTTATTCTCTACGTATACCTCGAGAAGGCAGCGTCTACGGCTGCCCTGGCGCTACTCGGATCAGAACGCCATCGAGCCCCGATGTTCTCCCATCGGGCCCCACGCTTCCCTCGAGCCTCGACGTTCCCCAAGTCCCGTCCCCACTCGAGTGGGAGACCTGCCCTTACAGCCGCCCACTCCGGGGTGAACGCGAGCAACTCGCTATCCCGTGCCTACTGGCCAGTTCGTCGCCCACTTCGGCCCGATTTCTCGTGCGGCCCAGCGCCAGCAGCCGATGACGGTATCGAGGCCGTTCCAGCGGTGCGTTCGCGGTCACCCGCTCGAGGGGAGTTCGTTCGGCGACACCCCGGTACGCTGCCTCTCGCCACCAGCCCAATTGATATATCGATATTGGGTGTATATGATCGGGCTCCGACGACATCCGTCTCACCCATCCGCCAAAATCAGTACGTTAAACACGACCCACAACCGACTACGCCCATGGCTCTCGAACTCGAGCGAACCTGCCCGGAGTGTGGCTCCGAGACGTTCTACCGCGCTGCGAGTACGACGGTTCACCTCGGCGAGAAAGTGAAGTGGCACTGCACCGACTGCGAGTACGGCTTCGTCCAGATCGACGGCATCGATTCGAGCACGGCCTGATACCGGCTGTTGTGACTGGGTGCCGACACAGCCGTAAGACGGTTCGTGGTTGCATCGGTACCGGCTCACAACAGTCGGGATGAACGGACGACTCGTGACCCGATCGCCGCCGACGGCGTTCTTTCCGGTTGCTCCCACCCGATTCTGACCCGCTACCTGTCGGTGTGATCGAGCAACGCGTCCGGCTCGAGCCGGTGCCGGTGAGATCCCCTGAAGAGTGGCAGGCGAGAATCAGTCCGCTTTCCACGGCGTCTCGATCGGCTCGCTCGAGTCCCTGGCTTGCCGGACGACGACCCGCGACGGCGCCGACTCGAGGTCGACGGTCAGGTCGTACCCCCTCGTCGTTTCTGCGTCGTCACACCCCCACCACCTCGCCAGCCGGCCAATATCCTGTTCGGTTCCGATCGAGACGGCGAGCACGTCGTCGGTGATGGACTCGAGGACGTCCCTGCACGCTTTCGAGCCGACGACCACGTGGCCGGTGATCGCGACGTGGCGGGGGCTCGGACGTGACGTCGCTCACCGCTCGCCGTCCGTTGTGACTGACGATCCGGGATCTGGCGTTACCCTCGTCCGAGTCACGAAACTCGACGTCGACGCCGGCGATTGGCACGTCGCCATACACGACATAATGGTTTACAGACAGACGATCACTCCGGCCGATACGCGCGTGGGCAAGGTCGAGATCGCGAACGGAACTGGATCGTCGTTCGTGGGGTTGAGAAGGCCCAGATTATGGCGTACGCGACGAATCCGTCGCCGTCTCCTCTTCGAGCGCGTGCCAGGACAGCCGAGGGTTTCGCGCGGCGCTCGTCTGGTCGATGCGCCGGGCCGACGTCCGGCTGGGTGCGGCCTCGAGCGTCTCGTCGTCCTCGTCGACGACGGCGTTGAACGCCGCGGCGAGCTGGTCGAGCGTCTCCCTGCTTTCGACCTCCGTCGGCTCGGTCATCAGCGCCTCGGGGACGATCTCGGGCCACTTGGTCGTCGGCGGGTGGACGCCGTAATCGAGCATGCGCTTGGCGACGTCGGCGGCGTCCTGGTCGCCCGCGCTGGCGACGAACTCGTGGTGGAACGGGCCGTAGGGAACGTCGTACTCGATCTGGCTCGCGAGGTAGTTCGCGTTGAGGACGGCCTTCGCGCTGGCATCGGTGAGCCCCTCGTCTCCGAGCCGGGCGATGTAGGCGAACGTCTTCACGAGCACGAGCCAGTTACCCTGGAAGCCGTGGACGTGACCGATAGTATGTTCGGGCTCGAACAGCTCGTAGGCGTTCTCGCTGTCGTCTCCGGTCTCGCGGACGCGGGGTGACGGCAGGAACGGCTCGAGTTCCTCGGCGACGCCGACCGGGCCGGCCCCGGGACCGCCCCCGCCGTGAGGCGTCGCGAACGTCTTGTGGACGTTGTAGTGCATCACGTCGAAGCCCATGTCGCCTGGACGAGCGCGCCCGAGCAGCGCGTTCAGGTTCGCGCCGTCGTAATAGAGCAGCCCGCCGACGTCGTGAACCATCTCGGCGATTTCGATGATGTCCCGCTCGAACAGCCCGAGCGTGTTGGGGTTCGTGAGCATCAGCGCGGCGGTGTTAGAAGAGAGGGCAGCCTCGAGCGCCTCGAGGTCGACGCGGCCCTCGTCGTCGCTCGGCATCGAGACGACGTCGTAACCGGCCAGCGCTGCGGTCGCGAAGTTCGTTCCGTGGGCGCTCTCGGGGATGATCACCTCGTCGCGGTGGCCCTCGCCGTTGTGTTCGTGGTAGGCCGCCGCGACGCGGACGCCGACGAACTCGCCCGCCGCACCGGCCGGTGGCTGGAGCGTCACGGCGTCCATGCCGCCGATCCGGCCGAGGTAGTCCTGCAGCCGATACATGAGCTCGAGCGTTCCCTGGATCGACGCCGCCGAGCGATCCGGGTGGACGGCCGCCGAGGGGAGGGCCGCGACGTCCTCGGTGAACTTGGGGTTGTACTTCATCGTACACGATCCGAGCGGGTACGGACCGCTGTCGATACCGTACACCATCTGCGAGAGCCGGGTGTAGTGGCGCGCGAGCTCCGGCTCGGAGAGTTCGGGCAGCTCGAGAGCGTCGCGCGTGAGCTCGTCCGGGAGCGGCGAGTCGTCGCCGTCGATCTCGACGCGCGTTCGGTCCTTCTCCGAGAGCAACGGTTCGTACTGGCCGTCGTTCGTCCACCGCGCCTGGTCGTACCTGGTGCCTTCTCGCGTCATGGTGCCACCTCCTCGAAGACCTCCACGAACTCGTCCAGCGTCGCATCTGAGACGCCCGCGATGCAGAGTTGAATCTCGTGCTCGCCGACGACGTGCACCGCGAAGCCGCGTTCCTCGAGGTCGTCCGCGACCGCCTGCGCGGGCTGGTCGACGTGGGCGACGAACTCCCGGAAGTGCCGACGGTCGTGGACGGGTGCCTTGACGCCGACGATCTCGTCGACCCGTCGTGCAAGCTCCTCTGCGCGTGTGACGTCGCGCTTCGCGAGGTCGACGAGTCCCGACGCGCCGAGACAGGCGACGTGCATCGCCGTTCGGAGGGCGACCCACGCCTGGTTCGTGCAGATGTTGCTCGTCGCGCGCTCACGGCGGATGTGCTGTTCGCGCGTTTGCAGGGTAAGCGTGAACGCCCGCCGGTCGGTCGCGTCCTCGCTCACGCCGACGAGGCGGCCGGGAACCTGTCGGAGGTACGCCTCGCGGGTGGCGAAGAGGCCGAGCCCCATCCCGTAGCTCGTCGGCAGCCCGAGCACGCTCGCGTCACCGACGACGACGTCCGCGCCGACGTCGGCGGGCCGCTGGAGCAGCGACAGCGCGACGGGGTCGGAGCCGAGGACGAACAGCGCGTCGGCGTCGTCGGCGAGCTCACCGATCGCCGCGAGGTTCTCCTCGATCGTGCCGCGAACGGTCGGGTTCTCGGCGTAGACCATCACGACGTCCTCGTCGACCCGGTCGGTCAGCGCGTCGACGTCGACCGCCGCGTCCTCGGTCGGATACTCCTCGACGACGAGCTCCGTACCGGCGACGTAGTTCTCGAGCGTGCTCCGTCGCCCCTCGAGTAAGAGGTCGGGGACGAGCACGCGGTGGCCGCTCGTGTGCCGGAGACGGTCGGCGAGCGTCGCCGCCTCGCCCAGCGCCGTCGCCGCGTCGTACATCGAGCAGTTGGCGATCTCGAGTCCCGTGAGTTCGACGAGCATCGACTGGTACTCGAACAGCGCCTGGAGGAAGCCCTGAGACACTTCGGGCTGGTACTGCGTGTAGGAGGTCAGATACTCCGAACGGTCCGCCAGGTGGTCGACCAGCGAGGGGACGTAGTAGCCGTAGTGCCCCCTACCGAGCAGCTCCGTGAGGTCGTCGTTGCTCTCGAGGATCGATTCGACCAGCGCACGCGCCTCGCGCTCGGTTCGCGCTTCGATGCCGAACTCGTCGTCGAATCGTACCGCTGTGGGGATGTCGAAGAGGTCGTCCACCGAGTCGGCGCCGAGTTCCTCGAGCATCGCCGCGGTTTCGTCGTCCGTGTGGGGAGCGTACGGACTCCCCGTCGTCCGTGATCCGTGCATGGTAGTAGTGAGGTTTCTGTCCCGGAGGGTACGCGATCGCCGCCGCCCGTGATCGGCCGTGCGTTTCGTTCCGAGACACGCTGTTCGCTACTTGTGAGTAAAAGGTTATGAACGCACCCCTTTTGGAGTCGATTCTCCTGGATGGACCGATTCGGGGGGTTCGAAACTGAACGATTAGTCGACGAATCGGTACTTGCGTTCGCCCATCGGCCCCCAGCCGTCGAAGACGAACTCCGCTTCGGGCGTCGTTCGCGGCTCGATGTCGACGTCCATATCGTGGTTGTGAGCGTCGTGGATCTCCTCGTAATCCGCCCAGGTGAGTTCGTACCGCGAGGCGAGCTGCTCGTCGATATTCAGGGCTGCAATCTCTTCGCGCCAGCCGTCCTGGATCGTCTCGGCGTGGATCTCAGCCTGTGCACCGCTGCCGTAGGAGCCGACGAGCACCCGCTCGCCGGCCAGCTCGAGCTCGTTCTCGAGGCCGTGTTTCAGCGCGCTCACGCGGGCGAGGTGGACCGACCCGGTGTACCAGTTGCCGACCTCCCGGGAGAGCGTGAGCGTCGGATCGATCGTCGAGCCGTACCAGTCGGCGTACCGGTCGGTGCCCTTGAGTGCGCTCATGTACTCCCGGAGCGCGTCGTGGTAGGCCGCTTCGTCGTCGAAGGCCTCCTCGCGGGGCTGGCGACCGATCTCCGCCGCCAGGTCGTCCTCGATGGCGGTATCGCGCGTGATGTGACGATAGCCGAGCATGCCAGCTTTCCGGACCATCCCCGGGAACGGCGTGTGGAACGGGATGAACGCGATGTCGTCGGGGTGGACGTCGCCAGCGACGCTCTCGTAGTCCTCGAGCGCCTCGCGCATCCGCGCGAGGTAGACCTGTACCGAGCGCTTGCCGTCGACGCTCGGGAACTGCTGGTTCGGTTTGAGAAAGTCAGTCTCGTCGGCCGAACCGTAGCCCTGCTCGGTCGAGAGTTCGACCAGCGACGGGTTTTCGGTGATGTACATCGCGACCGCGCCCGCACCCTGCGTCGCCTCCCCGGCGTCGCCGCGGGCGTACAGCGCCGTGTCCGTCGCGATCACGAGCGCCCCGCGACCACGATTGCGTCCCGCACGGATCCAGTTGCACGCGTCGTCGAGGCTCTGGGTGCCCGCGATACACGCGAACTTGCGCTCGCCTTTGTTCGCGTGGTGGAAGTCGCCGTCGAACACGCCCTCGAGACAGCCTGCGACGTACGTCGAAACCGGTTTCGAGTTGTCGAAGGCGCTCTCGGTCGCGACGTCGATTCGGCCGATATCCTTGGGCTCTAGGCCCTTTCGGTCCATCAGTCGATAGGCGGCGTTCGCGCCCATCGTGACGATGTCCTCGTAACTGTCGGGAAACGAACTGGCGTTCAGACCCAGTCCCTTCGTGTACTTCTCGGGATCCTCGCCCTTCTGTGGGGCGAACGTTCCCGGAAGATCGAGTTTGAGATTGCCGGTCCAGACCTCGATCGCATCGATTCCGACAGCTGTCATAGCTGCTAGGTGAGGCCGCTGATACAAGATATTGTCGTTCGACAGTTCGACGAACGTCGAAATACCTTCCGCCACCAGTCAAGCGGACGTCACGTCACCGTGACGGTGTGCAGCAGACAGTCGGTGTCACACGCTTCGGGATCGATCTTCGTACTCGTCCCTATCGGGCGGTTAGTGCGCTCGACGACGAGTCCGAAAAACCCCCGTTCTACTCGTCCTCTTCGACGACCTCCGGGTCGCTCATCGCGCTCTGGAGGCTGTCGAGGCCGTTGATCCACTCCGTGACGAGTCCGTACTCGAGCTCTTCGACCACCGCGATGTCGAGCTCCTCGCCGTCGATGATCCGCGTGCCTGCCTGGGCGGCGTAGCCGAGGGCGGCGTCTAAGTCCTCTTCGGCTTCGGCGTCGACTGCCGCGCCGAGATAGTCGGTCACGCTCCCTTCCTCGGCGGAGCCACCGACGACGTACTCCTCTGCGGCGAAGAAGACGCAAACGAGACTCGTCTGGACACCGTCGACGAGCAGCCGTTTCTCCTCGTCGTCGATGTCGACTTCCGAGAGGACGATCTCCCGAACCTCGGCGAGCTCCTCGAGCGCGCCGTCCTGGTCGAGCTCCCCGTCGTCGTAGGCGGCGACGATCTTCGCGATCGCGATCGCGGTGTCGTCCTGTAAATTCAACAGCAGCCGCGCCGAAGACTCGTCCTCTGGATCGATCTCCTCGTCCTTGATGCGGTCGATCCAGTTCTGCCAGCGTTCCTCCGAGTAGTACTCGGTGGGGGGATTGCTCATACTGCAACCTACACCGGCCGCTTGAAATGCCTTTCTCTACCTGTGCGAAACGGAAAACGTCGGCCGAAATCGATGCCGTTAAGGCCGTCTGCGTACCGTTCGCGTCTCGACCGCTTGCGGCGGGGCTTTTCTCGCGGCTACTCGAGTGTCGCCTCGGTGTCGATCCCGTAGGCAAGTGCCGGCGTCTCGACGTGGGCGTTGTGGACGGCCCCGGCGTACCCTTCCTCGAGCAGCCACGAGACGCGCTTCGGGACGGTCTTCGGTCCCAGCACTGCCCCCGGGCGGTCGGGGTCGTCGATGAAGTCCGTCTCCATGAGGAACGGTGCGCCGCGTTCGGCCGCCACCCTGAGCTCGTCCTCCCGGCTCGTCACGCTCGGAATTGGCCCCTCGAGCGTTCCGCGAGCGAAGTGCTTGATCACCCGGTGGGCGGGCAGTCCGGCCGCCTCGGCCCACTCGGCCACCTCGCTCATGTCCTCGGTGTCCTCGGCGTGGAGCTGCACGGCACAGTCGCGCTCGGCCGCCAGTTCGAACGCCCGGCGCATGACGGCGTTCGAGGCCTCCCAGACGTCGTCGGGGGCGTCCCAGTGGGGTCGTCCGGACTTCAGCCCCAGCACGTCCTCGCGATCGGCGTACTCGGCGGCGACGTCGATTCCCCCTCGCATGATCTCGCTCGCCTCCTGCGGATTGTAGCCGTGCCCCCCGATCAGCTGTGAGATACAGCCGGGGTGAACGCCCAGGCACGCCCAGGCGCGTCCCTCGAGCAGCTCGGTCGCCTCCGCGACGATCTCGAGCGTTCGTTCGAAAACGGGACGGAAGTCCTCACCCGCGTCGGCCTCGACGCCGAGATGCCAGGAGGGCTTGTTGATCACGATCAGGTGCGTCCCTCCCGCGCGGGCGAAGTCTTCGACGGCCTCGAGCCCGCGGCCGTGGTCGGGATCGATGTGGATGTGGTTGTCGAGCACCGGGCTCTCGAACTCGCTCATGACTCGAGGTGCGGGCGCGAGCGGTGAAAACGCACCGACTTTCAACTGAAACCGATCTGGAGCCTGAGCGCACCTCGTCCGTGCGGGCTCCACATGGTGGACAGCCCTCCGGTTGCAACTGCTGGTAGTTTTGCAACGGCTGCGTCAACAGCGCCCACTGCCGAATCGGCAGCAGGTAGCTACCTCATGTCTGTGGTAGTAGCTAACATTGCGCTTGGTGACGACGGTTCACACGTATTGCCGAGCTATACCCGTTCTCCAAACGAGAGAAGGAGGACTGAAACCATGGCAACAGCACCTACAGACGTTGACGCGGAGATAGAACTGTTCGAGGGGGCGCTTCGAGGCAACCTCCTCCACGCCGGCGACCCCGAATTCGACGACGCGCGCGCCGTCTACAACGCGATGATCGATTCGCACCCGCGGCTGATCGCCCGGTGTGCAAACGTCGCGGACGTGATCGAAGCCGTAACGTTCGGGTGCGAACACAGTCTCGAGACGGCGATCTGCAGCGGTGGTCACAACGGTGCCGGTCTGGGAACCGTCGACGACGGCCTGGTCATCGACCTGTCGCCCATGACCGGCATCCGCGTCGATCCCGAGGCGAAGACCGTCCACGTCGAACCCGGCTGCACCTGGGGTGACGTCGATCACGCCACGCACGCCTTCGGCCTGGCGACGGTCAGCGGGGTCATCTCGACGACCGGCGTCGGCGGGCTGACCCTCGGCGGCGGGCACGGCTATCTGAGCCGCAAACACGGGCTCACCATCGACAACCTGGTGAGCGCCGACGTCGTCCTGGCTAATGGACAGCTCGTCCACGCGAGCGCGGACGAGAATCCGGACCTGTTCTGGGCCCTGCGCGGCGGCGGCGGGAACTTCGGCGTCGTCACCTCGTTCGAGTTTCAGTTACACCCGGTCGAGACGGTCGTCGCCGGACCGCTGTTCTGGCCGATCGACGAACTCGAGACCACGATGCGCTGGTACCGCGAGTGGCTGCCGGAAGCACCCGAGGACGTCTACGCGTTCTACGCGATCCACGAAATCCCGGGTGATCCGTTCCCCGAGGATATCCACGGCGAGAAGGTCTGCGGGCTGCTGTGGTGCTGTCTGGGATCGGAAGCCGAGGCCGACGACGTGATCCAATCGGCTCGAGACGTCGCCGACCCGCTGTTCGAACACGTCGAGCCGATGCCGTATCCGGCCCTCCAGAGCCTGTTCGACGACCTGTACCCGTCGGACGAACAGTGGTACTGGAAGGGCGATTTCGTCCGCGAACTGTCCGACGAGGCCATCGCCGAACACGAGCGCTTCGCCGAGGTTCCGACGGCCAAATCGACGATGCACCTCTACCCCATCGACGGCGCCGCCCAGCGCGTGGATGCGGACGAAACCGCCTGGGCGCATCGTGACGCGACCTGGTCGATGGTCATCGCCGGCGTGGACCCCGATCCCGCCAACGAGGACCTGATCACGAGCTGGGCCGAGGACTACTGGGAGGCAGTCCACCCCCACACGGCCGGCGGCTCGTACGTCAACTTCATGATGGAAGAAGGCGAGGACCGTATCCGTGCCACCTACGCCGATAACTACGAACGACTGCGGAAAATCAAAGCGAAGTACGACCCGGATAACTTCTTCCACGTGAACCAGAACATCGAACCCGAACCATGAAGCGCCTCGAACACGGTACCGACCCACCGCTCTCGGAACGATCACGACCGCTCCCAGCCGTGTTCGAGAACGACCACGGACCGTCGGTCCCCGTTGACGACGTGATTGCGGCCTTTCGAGCGGGTAGTCCGGTGTTGATTCACGACGCCTCGGACCGGGAGGGCGAGACGGATCTCGTCTATCCGGCACGAGCCGTCACGCCCGCCATCGTCACCCGGCTGCGCAACGACGCCGGCGGCCTCATCTGCGTGGCCGTCGCTGACCGCGTGGCCCGACACTGGAGACTGCCGTTCCTCCACGAGACGCTCGACCACCCCGCGACGGCGAATCACGACCTCGAGTACGACGAGCGCTCGTCGTTCTCGCTCACGGTGAACCACCGTGACACCCACACGGGCGTCACCGACGAAGACCGTGCGCGCACCATCGCCACCATCGGGACAGCCGCCGCAGCCCCGGAGACGCTCGAGTTCGCCAAAACGTTCCGAACACCCGGCCACGTCCACCTGCTGCGTGCAGCCCCCGACCTGCTGGCCGACCGGCAGGGACACACGGAACTCGGAGTGGCGCTGGCGGTGGCGGCGGAGCTGCCGCCGGCTGTGGTCGTCTGTGAGATGCTCGACGACGAGACGGGACGGGCACGCTCGCCAGCCTCCGCGAAGACGTACGCGGACCAGAACGGTGTCCACTACGTGGAGGGGGCACGTCTCGTCGACCGGTTCGGATGATCGGTCGCCGTGGCGAGCAGCAACGATCTACGCGCCCAAAACGCACAGGTCAGTATCGTAGTACTGATTAGGCAACGTATGACCTTCTACGACCGGGACGGCGAACTCGAATCGCTAGAAACAGCGTACACGTCGCCCGGTCACGCCTGCTAGCTCGAAAAGTGGATTCGTCAACGACCTCGCCGACGACCTCACCGACGACTGGGTACTGCTTGACCTTGACGCCCTCGAACAGATTTTCACGTGGCGAATCGCTGGACTGCACCGACTTCAACCGGGAGACCTGGGAAGCTGAAGCGGGAACTGGCGGACGGTTCGTGTCCAAGAGTTCCCGCTTCACTGGGTCGTGGTGAATCGCCATACGGCGTCAGGTTATAGTTTTCCGCTGATCAGTTTACGGTGAACATCACGAAAATGTGGCGGGGAGAAGTGCTCCGTCAGGGATTCGAACCCTGGTCATTGCCGTGAGAGGGCAATATGATTGGCCGGACTACACCAACGGAGCGCGTTCGTCTCGTTGTCCGCACTCTAAGGTTGCGTGGAACGATGTTTAAGGGTTACGTTTCGACGCTTGCGTGCCCGCAAATGACACGGCCGAGCCGACAGCTTAGCGCTCGAACGGGGAACGGGCCGCCTCGGGTTCGTGACCGTCGAGGCTGATGATGTTCTCGCGGCCGACGCGAAGCTTGCTAATGGTTTCGTCTTCTTCCATGTCCGAGAGGAGCATACTGACCTTGGATTTCGACCAGCCGGTTTCGTCGACGATGGCGACCTGTTTCATTCGGCCGCCGTTCTCGCGAATGAGGGCAACGACGCGGTCCTCGTCGGTCAACAGCTCTTCGTCACCGATCGCGCCCGACTCGGCGCCCGTCTCGGTGACGGCAGACGGCTGCTCCGTCGTCTCGGTGTCGCTACGGCCGTGGGGGTCCGCCGTCGTCCCATCGGAACGGTGCTGCCAGACGACTCCCGCACCGAGCCCGAGGACGACCAGCCCGGCGACGACGAGCCAGGTCATGGCGTCGGTGCCGCCACCACCATCCGTCGGCTCAAGGACGATCCGCGGCTGTCCGGGTGGGAAGTCGCGCTGGCCGCTCCAGGAGATGGAGTCGGCGTCTTCGATGGCCGTGCCGCTGTACTGTCCGTCGGGCTGGGCGGTCACGAAGGTGAGTCCGTCTCCGGGCTGGATGACGAACGACTGATCGTCGTCGATGAAGAGGCCGCCCGCGAAGACGTCGCCGACGGTGATGGTGTGGTCGTCGACGGGGGCGAACCCGCGCCACGTAAACGACATCTCGACGTAGCCCATGCGGTTCGGCCGGTAGTCGATTCCCGCCGAGCGATTGAAATCGACCGCCTCCATCTCGCGGCCGGTGTGGTCAGCACCTCGGTCCGTCAGTGCGTGTGCCTGTTCGGTGAAGCGAACGTAGAGGTCGACCTCGTCGTTCGCTTCGAACTCCTCGACGAACTCCTCGAACGCCTCCCTCTCGCCGGGAGAGAGCTGGCGCTCGTACCGGGAGGTCCACGTTGCGTCTCCGTTCTCGTGGACGGTCAGCTCGAACGTGGTGCTCTCGAAACTGTCGGTGTCTACCTCTTCGATTGCAGGCCCGTCCGCCGCGTCCGAGTCTTCGAACGGATCGGCCGCAATCGATCCGCCCACACCGACAGCGGCGACGACGAGCACGACGACGAGGAGTCCTACCAGAACCGACCGAGGCATTCGTCTACCAGTACGTGCCGGAGCTAAAAGAGCTTGTGAATAGGAGGCAACGTAGTCTGGATCAGTGAACTATCACGCCGTCTGTAACGACGTGTTCCGGACGTTGCCACGCCGTCACGTCCTCGAGCGGATTCGAGTCGAGGACGAGCAGGTCCGCGCAGTAGCCGGGTTCGACGAGGCCGACGTCCTCGAGCCCCAGGAGCGTCGCCCCGTTGATGGTCGCCGCCTCGAGCGCCGCCGCAGGCGAGAGGCCGTGGTCGACGAGTCGTTCGAGTTCGGTCGGGACGTCGGCGAAGGCGTTGAACGGCGTGCCGGCGTCGGTTCCCATGGCGATCGGGACGTCGGCTTCGAGGGCGTGTTCGAAGGCGTCGGCGTAGGGATCGAGCGCGGCTTCGGCTTTCGCGACGGCCTCGTCGGGGATGCCAGCGCCGGTGCCGTGCTCGACGATGCCGTAGAGGGCGTTCGCCGTCGGCACCCAGTACGTCCCGTTGTCGGCCAGTCGCGTCGCTGCGTCGGCGTCCATGAACGTCCCGTGTTCGACGCTGTCGATCCCCGCCTCGGTGGCGGCGACGATCCCCTCGACCCCGTGGGCGTGTGCGGCCGTCGGAACGCCCGCGGCGCGGGCGACGCCGACGGCCGCCTCGAGTTCTTCGCGCGTGAGTTCGGGTGCGCCGGTTCGGCTGCCGGTGGTGAGGACGCCGCCGGTGGCCATGCATTTGACCGTGGTGGCGCCGCGTTTGAGCTGTTCGCGAGCGGCTTTTCGGACCTCGGCTGGGCCGTCGGCCTCGCGGCCGAACCAGTGACCGTGGCCGCCGGTCATGGTAATCGCTTCGCCGGCGGCGAGGATCCGGGGGCCGTCGACGACCCCGGTCTCGACGGCTCGTGCGGCGTCGATCGCCATCGATCCCCAGCTGCCGAGATCGCGGACGGTCGTGACGCCGGCCTCGAGCAGCGTCTCGAGGTTCGCCGTGACCCGGTACGCGCCCGCGTACCCCTGTTCCCCCCGGAGCGTCGAGACGTCGGGGCGACCGTCCATGGCGAGGTGAACGTGCGTGTCGATGAGCCCTGGAACCACGTATCGGCCGTCGACGTCGAGTTCGCGGTCGGCTGCGTCGGTTTCGGTGCCGACGGCCGTAACGCGGCCGTCTTCGACGGTGACGTCGGCGCGTCGTGTTCCGGTCGCGTCGATTACTGTCCCACCCCGAAGAGCGATCATGCGACAAAATTGTGTGGGACGCACTAAAGCGTCGTGGCCAAACCCACGCGCAGCTGGCCCGGCTGCTCCTGTGTCACCAGGCGGCGGTCGATCACGCCCGCTTCGACACGCACAAACCGTGACCCCCCGTACCGGTGTCCATGATCGCCAATCTCGCACAGGGTGTCCACACCTTCACGAGCAACGCCTTCCTGGTCCACGGTGAGCGAACGGTGCTGGTCGACACCGGCGCGAACTTCGACGTCGTGGCGCCGCTCGAGGACCGCGTCGAGCGCCTCGACGCCGTCGTGTTGACCCACACCCACCCCGATCACGTGGGGAACGTTCCGGCGGTGAAAGACGCCTTCGACATCGACGTCTGGGGGTACGATCCGGCGCAGGCGAGCGTCGACCACGCGATCGAAGACGAAGCGACGGTCGAACTCGGCGATTACGAGTACGTCGCCTTGCACACGCCCGGTCACAAGGACGACCACCTCTGTTTTTACGCCGCGGAGCCGGAGATCCTCTTTGCGGGCGATCTGATCTTCCAGAACGGCGGCTTCGGCCGAACCGACCTCCCCGAGGGTGACCGCGCGACGCTCATCGAGAGCATCGACCGCGTCCGCGGACGGGTCGACTCCGAGTTGCGAGAGCTCCACACGGGCCACGGGCCGAGCGTCACGAACGAGCCGTACGACCACGTCGAACTCGCGGCCCGGATGGCCCGACAGCTCTGAGAACGACTGTTGTGAGTCGGTACCGATGCAACCGCGAACCGTCTTGCGCTTCTCTCGTGAAACGGACACAACAGCCAGTACGAATCACGTCATCACCGCGACGGGAGAACGTGTGCGTCCTCCGGCGCGAACCCCACGGCGACATCGCCGTCGGGGCCCCTCGAGTCGCAGGACGACCGTCCTGTCGTTCCACCGGCCGTACGCGTGGTGGTGTTCGCCGTGGAACTCGCTGGTCTCGACGGCGACGGAGAACCGGTTGCGCTCGGCGGCGGGTGACAGCGCGGCCGCCCGGACGCACACGCTGACGCGATCCGCGTCGTCGGGAACGGCCGTCACCTCGAAGGATGCGTCGCCGACGTCAACCACGGCCGATCGCCGTCGCGAGTCTCTACGACGCCGTCGAACATGACCGTTCCCGCCGTCGGCTCCTCGAACCCGGCGATCGTCCGGAGCGTGGTCGTCATCCCGCAACCGGAGGGGCTGACGAGGGTGAAGAACTCACCGTCCCGAACGCTCAGGTCGATGTCCCGGAGCGCGACCGTTCCGGTCCCCGCCGGTCCGTATCGCTTCGTGACGCCCTCGAGTCGGAGTTCGGTCACGGTTCGTTCCCCTCCGAGGTCTTCCGTGCGCGTTCGTGCCCGCGATCCGCGTTCGGGTTCTCGTTCGTCCGTACGCTCGCGTCCGCGGTCGCACTGACGCGGTCGATGACGACGAAACTCGTCGCGGTGACGAGCAAGAGGAGCGTTCCCATCGCGGTCGCGGGCCCGGATCGGCGACCGAGGTAGCGTTCGACGGCAACCGGCATCGTGTAGCTTTCGCCCCCGCTCGCCAAAATCACCGTCGACGAGAACTCGCCGATCGAGATGGCGAACGCAAACGCCGCGCCAGCGAGGATTCCGCCCCTGATCAGTGGGAGTTCGACGTCGATTAGCGCCCGAACCCGCGAGGCGCCGAGCGCGCGGGCGGACTCGATCATCGCCGGGTCGATGGTCGAGAGAGACGGCGAGACGATTCGGGTCACGAACGGGTAGGCTGCGACCGCGTGGGCGACGACGATCGCGACCGCTCCCGTCACCTGGAATCGCCACCCACCCGGCAGCGAAATCCCGAAGACCAGCCCCTGCACGAGCCCGATGCCGAAGACGATGCCGCTGACGGCGAGCGGGAGCATCGCGAGCGCGTCGACGAACCGACCCCACCGGCCGGCGCGAACCGTCGTTACCGAGACGACGACGCCCATCGGGACTGCCACGACGAGCGTCGCGAGCCCGAAGAGCACCGAGTTTCGGATGGCTGGCAACGGACGCGTCTGGAAGGACTCCCCCTCGAGCTGGCGCTCGAGCAAGAACGCGTAGTGGCGGAGCGTGAAGCCAGAGCCGTCGGTGAGACTCCCCGCCACGAGGCTCGCCATCGGGCCGACGAAGACGACCAGCGCGAGGAGCCCGTAGCCGACGACGGCGAGTCGCGTCGGCGTGAGCGCCGTCCGCAGGTCAGGAAACAACGGCTCTCTCGGGGGTGGCGACGGCGCTCGAGCGAGGCCGGCGGTGGTCGACTCGTAGCGGAGGTAGGCGTAGGTCAGCCCCAGCGAGAGGATCGTCTCGAGGATCGCGAGCGTGGCGGCCTCGGCGTAGTTCAGCCGCTGGATGCGATCGTAGATCCAGACCTCGACGGTCGCGAGTTGCAGCCCGCCGAGGGCGAGCACGATGGGGAACGTCATGAACGTAAAGATGAACGTCAGCAGGGCGCCGGTGAGGACGGCCGGGACGAGTTGTGGAACGACGACGTCCCAGAACGCCCGTCGCTGGCTCGCCCCGAGACACCTGGCGGTCTCGATCGTCCTGGCGTCGACGGACTCCCAGGCGGTGACGGTGAGCCGGGCGACCAGCGGCGCGTTGTAGAACGCGTGTGCGAGGATCACGATCGCGAGCGGGTTCGACTCGATGAACGCGTACGGACCGAGCCCGACGAGGCCGAGCAGGCCGTTGAGGGTGCCCGCGCGTCCGAACGTGGCGTAGAACCCGACGGCGACCAGGATTCCCGGCAGAACGAACGGGAGGATCGTCAGGGATCGGAGGGTTCGCCGGCCGGAGAACTCGTAGTTCGCGAGGACGTACGCAGCCGGAATCCCGAGCGCGACGCTCGCGACCGTCGACAGCGCGGCCTGATAGGCGGTGAAGCCGAACAGCCCCATCCGAACGCCCGGCGTCTCGACGGCGAGCCACGGAACCGGGACCTTCACGCCGGGAATCGGGTACTCGAGCGATAGCGAGATCGAAACGGCGGCGAGCCAGCCCGCGATCGAGCCGAGGTGCGTTCCGATCGCTAGCGGCTCCGCGACCACGTCGGCGAGGGCGCCGACGTAGAACGGATCGGTCAGGACGTCGACGAAGTGACCGAGCGTTGGCACACCGTCCTCGACGACGGCGTTGGCGAAGACGACGCCGACGGGGACATAGAGCATCACGAGGAGGACGACCGCCGTCCCGAGCGCGGACACGCGCAGGGCGTGGCGCTCGAGCCACCGCCGGACGTAGCCGCGGTGGACGGCGGGCTGGGCGACTGGTGACGGTGACACGGTGGCGTCGTTATCGGCTGGCGAACTCGCGCGCCCAGTCGTCGACCCAGCCGTCGAGGTTCTCGCGGAGGTCGTCGTAACCGACCGTCACCGGCTCCGGCGGTACGTGGGCGTACCGGTCGAACGCCTCGTCCAGGTCGGCGTACTCCGGCTCGACCGCGGGGAACTGGACGTTCCGCTGGGCGATCTCCGCCTGCGCCGCACTCGAGAGCACGAAGTCGAAGAAGTCGTAGGCGAGCGCGACGTTCGTGGCGTCCTCGAAAATCGCCATGCCCTCGGGGTTGGCGTACCCCTGGTCGTCCGGGAACGCGACCTGGTGGCGCGTCAGGTCGTGACCCTCGGCACTCGCGAACACCTGGTCGGTCGAGTAAGAGACGACCATCGGGCGCTCTTCTTCCATGTACGCGCCGTAGTACGAGTCGGTCCAGTCGTCGAGGATCCGGACGCCGTTGGCCCCGAGCTCGCGCCAGTACTCCAGGTAGCCTCCCTCGCCGAAGGCGTCGATCGTCCACAGGAGGAACGCCTGTCCGGGATCGGAGGTCTGCGCGTTCTGGGTCACCAGCACGTCCTCGTAGGCGGGTTCGGTCAGCGTCTCGAGCGTCTCCGGTTCGTCGACCTCGCTCTCGTCGTAGACGAGGCAGATGTAGCCCGTGTCGTAGGGCAGCACGCGCCCGTGCGGATCGCCCATCTCGAGGCCGTCGCGGACGCGGTCGGCTCGCTCGACCGACGCGAAGTCGAGTTCGCGGAACAGCCCGCCGTCGCCGCCGTCGAGGCCGTCGTCGACCGTGACGAGGTCGTCGACGTTCAGCCCGAGGTAGACGTCGGCGTCGATCCCCTGGCCCGCGTTCGCCTGCTGGACGTAGTGGGCGATTCCCTGGTCGGGGAGCTGTATCCACTCGAGTTCGGCGTCCGGGTGCTCGTCCTCGAACGCCTCCTTGAGCCACGGACCCGCGGGGTTCGTCCCGTCGATCATCGAACTGTACGTGACGACGGTGAGCGTCCCGTCGTCCTCGGTTTCGCCGGCACCGCCGTCCTCGGTTCCGTCGTCGCGACTGAGACAGCCGGCGAGGCCAAGCGCCGCGCCGCTGCCGAGCGTACTAACGAACGTTCGTCGGTCCATTACTCGGTTGTTATACCCGGTGGTATTAACGGCTGTGATCTGCCGTTTCCGCGTCGACGACAAGGGTAGTCACTCGGGGTCGGTTTTCAGCCCGTAAAAGCCGGGTTCGTCGTCGGTTCGCGGCTCGCCGACGACCAGATCGTCGGCGTTGGTCATGATCCACGGGATCGCCCAGTCGAGCAGAATTTCCTCGGTCTCCACGTCGAGTTCGGCGTCCGGGTCGAGTTCCTGAAGGAGACGGGCGATCTCGTAGACGGTGTACATCTGATCGTCCTCGAGCAGGTCTTCGGCGGTGTAGAAGTCACACGGATACAACTGCTCGAACTCGTCTTTCGGCACTGGCATGCCCGATGCTACAGCCGTGGTGTGCTAAATGCTGTGGGTTTTCCCGTCCGGCTCCGTGTGATCCTCCGATCTGGCTCCCGTTTCGAGCGGGTGCCCGAAGCGACTGGTGGGCGCAGTTTCGTCGCCCGATTTGTGGTGTGGTTCTACATTGCATATATCGTAATCGTCAGCGGGGATCCTGCCGGTCCGAGTACGGGGCTGTTCACCGAGCGGCCAGAACGGTTAAATGCTACTAATGGTATTCGAGTGACATGTGTTCGAATTCCCTGTTATCGGTCTGTAATCGGACCCCTGTGTGCAGAGTTAACACCGAGACGGGACGGAATCTCCCGCCGTCGATGGCGACCGTCGAGGCGCTCGCGACGGCCGACGGCATCGATCCGCAGACACTCGAGTCGTTGTACACGGTCGTCGATGCGGAGGCGCTCGACCGACTGTTCGCCCACCGGGCACGATCGCCCGGCGAGGAGCGGACTGTCGTCTCCCTGACTGCCGGTGAGAAGGTCGTCTGCGTCGGTGACGGCACTGACGTCTGCGTGTGCGATTCCGGCCGAGACGCCGACGGGGACGATGACGCTGTCGGTGACCGAGCAGACGGCTGCCGGTGAACAGCGATTGCTCAGGCCCCCTCACGCTGGATGAGGATTACGCCGGTGACGACGAGCACCCCGCCGACGATCGTCACGGCCGTGACGGGCTCGCCGAGTACCAGTGCACCGAGTGCGACCGTCACACCCGGCTCGGCCGTGCTGATGATGCTCGCCCGGCTCGCACCGATTTTCGCGATCCCCGCGAAGAAGGCGAGCACGGGAATCACGGTGGCGAGGATCGCGATCGCGAGGGTGACGCCCCACGCAGTCAGGCTGCCCGGCAGCGCAAGCGAACCCGTGCCGGCGCCGAAGACGACGAAACTCACGGCCGCGGCGGGCAGGACGAACGCCGTGAGGAGCTCGGCGTCGACCGTCGTCAGCGCCCGCTGGCTCACGACGATGTAAAGCGAGTACGCGAGCGCGGCGCCGAGGACGACGGCGACGCCCCGTGGGTCGGCGCCCGCGGGATCGGCGCCGGTGATGAGGGCAACGCCGCCGATCGAGAGCCCGAGGGCGACGAGGAGCACCGTCGTCACCCGACTCGGGTGGAAGATGGCGACGATGCAGACGACGAACGCCGGGTAGGTGTAGAGGACGATGGCGACCATCCCCGCAGTCATGAACTCGAGGCCGAGGAAGTAGAGCCCGCTCTGGGTGGCGTAGCCGAACGCGCCGAGTGCGAACGCGATCGCGAGCAGCCGGCCGGTGAGGAGGCGAAACCGGCCCCGCAACCAGAGGACGATCCAGACGACGATCGCCGCGAGGCCGAATCGGAGCGCAAGCACCGTCGGGATCGACAGCCCCTCCTCGGCGGCGATCACGCCGAAGATCCCGAGCGTGCCGAAACCGATCGCAGAAAGGATCACGAGCGCGACCCCGACTGTGTCGTCGTCCATGGACTGTGGCTGGCGCCATCCATCAAAAAATCGTCGGCTCGAGCGCGTCGGCCTCGCGTGCCGGATCCGCTACTGCTTTAGGCCGCGTGCGTCATGGAAGCGACGTGTACGGGGACACGACGTCGGAGCTCGAGGTGACGCCCGTCGCCGCGCTCGGGTTCGCCATCCTGGCCTCGAGTACGAGCGCGATCCTCGTCCGCTGGAGTCACGCCCCGAGTTCGGTGGTCGCCCTCTATCGGGTGCTGTTCACGACGTTGCTCGTCGCCCCGATCGCGGTCTGGCGCTACCGCGAGGACTTCCGCCGGCTCTCGATGCGGGACCTGGGGTTCGCCGTCGTCGCGGGCGTCGCGCTCGCGGTGCACTTCGCCGCCTGGTTCGAGAGTCTCAATCACACGAGCGTCGCCGCGAGCGTGACGCTGGTTCAGACCCAGCCCATCTTCGTCGCTGCGGGCGCCGCCCTCCTGCTGAGTGAGCGGGTGAACCGCGCGACCGTGATCGGCATCGTCGTCGCGATCGTCGGGGCGGCGGCGATGTCCTTCGGCGACGCCGGCGAAGCGCCGATCTCCGACGCCACGCTCTACGGCAACTCCCTCGCGCTGCTCGGCGCGATCACCCTCGCCGCCTACGTGCTCGCGGGCCGATCGATCCGCCAGCGCGTCTCGCTGTTCCCGTACGTCACCGTCGTCTACACCGCGTGCGTGCTGACGCTGTTCGTCGTCGTCGGTGCCCAGGGCCACGCCTACCTCGAGTATCCACCTCGAGAGTGGCTACTCTTTCTCGCGATGGCCGTCGGTCCCGGCGTCTTCGGTCACACCGTCGTTAACTGGGTGTTAGAACACCTCGAGTCCGTCGTGGTGAGTGTCGCCTGGCTGGGCGAGCCGATCGGGTCGACGATCCTCGCGCTGGTGTTGCTCAAAGAGGTTCCCGACGTGATCACGATCGTCGGCGGGTTAGTCGTCCTCGCGGGGATCTACGTGACGACGATCGAGCGCGAGCGGCGCCGGCCCGGCGGATGACGGGCTCTGGACCCGATCGTCGAATATCAGGTTGCTGTCTCATCGCCAAGTTGAATACACCCTTGAAACGCATGATTTACAACGGGGGGCGCGAGTAGTGTCGTCAAAGATGGACTTTCGTAGGTGGTGATAGATGGATGGTGTGCTCTGGTATTTGCTCGCCAGTTCCCGGGGTGGTGAGACGAGGACTCGGATTCTTCGCGTGCTCCAGGAACGACCGCGCAATGCGAACCAGCTCTCAGAGGAGTTGGACCTCGATTACACGACGGTCCGCCACCACCTTGATGTGTTGATGGAGAACAACGTCGTACAGAAGGGTGGAGACGGCTACGGTGCCGTCTATCTGTTCACCGACCAGGTACGAAGCAACTGGGAAACCGTCGAGGAGATCCTCGACACCGTCAGTCCGGAGGAACAATGAATTGGGACGAATTTTGGACAGCGCATATACGTAGTGGGGGTAAAGAGGTGAGACAATGAGCGTGTTACTCGAAGTTGCACGTCTCGCGGCCGGTGTCAACATCGTGTTACTGCTCATGCTCACGTACGTGTGGGGTGGAAACTACCGGCGCCACGGCGCGAGTCACACGCTCGGGTTACTCGTCTTCGCCGGCTTTCTGCTCGTTCAGAACGCCCTCTGGCTCTACCTCTACCTGTTCGACGCCCAGTTCATCAGGTGGTTCGGGCGGGGGGGACTCGACTTCCAGCTCAGCATCACGCTCCTGTGTGGCCTACAGACGGCAGCACTGATTTTCCTCACACGGATCACCTGGCGGTGAACCGCCTCGAGACACCCGGTCTCACCCCCTGAAGCCGTTTGGGTTCTGTTAACTTTCTATAGGAAACCGAGACTACTAGTGCCACGGGGGCCAATAGCACTTCCAGAGAGAGGAATCTGGACTCACTTTGGACGAATTTTGGAAAGAGTCCGGAAAAGCATGAAGTCGACTACGGGACATCGATCGTTCATGCGAACCCCGTTCCAATCCACCACGACCGCCGCGATCATACTGCACTCCGTTTTGGCCGGCCGAACGACTACTCGCCGACCGTTCGGTTCGCGTCGTCGATTCACCACTGCCGAGGTGAGCTGCGATGGGTGAAACTGACCCGATGGCCGTCTTCGGTCAGGGAGGACTGAACGAGCACGTCGATCCCGACGCGCTCCTCGAGTCGATCGGCGTCGATGAGGCTGAACTCGAGTTTCGCAAGGCGTTCATCGGCTTCGACGACGAGGACGAGCGCCGACTCACCGACCTCGAGCCGTTGCTTCGCGACCATCAGGACGAGATCGCCGAGCGGTTTTACGAGAACCTGACGAGCTACGACGGCCCGCTCGAGATCATGGGTCGGTCGCCGAAGGGGATCGAGCCGTTGAAACAGAGCCAGCGGGCCTACCTCGTCTCGCTGGCGACCGGCGAGTACGGCGAGACGTACTTCCGCAACCGGGCGCGAATCGGGAAGCTCCACGAACTGCTCGATATGCCGATGAAGTACTACGTCGGCCAGTACGGCGTCTACTACGACCTGATCCTCTCGACGCTCGACGAGCGCGTCCAGCAACTCACCGTCGACGCCATCGAGACGTGGCTCGACGAGGAGCTGGACGGTGGGCGAGGGTCGCGCGGGTTCGTCGGACAGCTCTTCGGTGGCGGAGACGGGGGTTCAGAAACCGACGGCCTCGACGAGTCGCTCGAGCGAGCCGTCAGGACGGCGATTCACGACGGAATGGCGGACGTCCTCTCGGTGCTGAAGATCATGAACCTCGACATGCAGATCGCCGCGGACACGTACTTCGAGAGCTATACGCGGAAAATCGACCGGGAAGTCGACCAGCGGCGGGAGCTCGCGTCTCGGGTCCAGCAGGACGTTCGCCAGCCGATCGAGGACCTCCAGAGCGCCTCGCAGGCGACGGCCGAGAGCGCCCAGGAGATCAACGATCACGTCGTGAGCCAGGCACAGGACATGGACGAGATCGCCGCCGAGGTCGAGTCGTTGAGCGCGAACGTCGAGGCGGTCGCGACGGCCGCCGAGGCGGTGCAGGAGGCGGGTGGCGAGGCGGCATCGCTGGCGAACGACGGCGTCGAACAGGCCGAGTCGGCGCTCGAGGAACTCACCGCGGTCGAGGACGCCGCCGTGGAGACCACGGACGCCGTCGACCGCCTCGAGTCGCAGATGGGTGCCATCGACGAGGTTGTCGACCGGATCGACCAGCTCGCAGAACGGACGAAGGTGCTCGGCACGAACGCTTCCGTCGAGGCGACCAGGGGTGAGAACGCGGGTGAGACGCTCCAGGTGATCGCGAAGGAGGTCCAGTCGTTCGCCGCACAGGCCCAGGGGGACCTCGACCGGATCGAAGCCGAGATCGAGGAGATGAAACGCACGACCGACGAGACGGTCGAGGCCGTCGACGAGACGGTGAGCCGGCTTTCCCAGAGCACCGACCGGATCGACGAGGCGGTAACCGACTTCAGGACGATTCACGACGTCGTCGAAGACGTCTCGAACGGCGTCGACATCGTCGCGAACGCGGTGACCGAGCAGGCGACCAGCGCCGAAGCGATCAACCGAACGGTCGAGGGAGCCGCGACGAGCGCGGATCAGATCTCGAGTGAGACCCAGACGGTCGCCGTCGCCGCTGAGCAACAGAGCCAGAACCTCACCGAGATCGTCCAGAACGTTCGTCGGCTGGCGACCGTCGAGTCCGTCGAGCGACGGCCGATCTACGAACGGTAGCTCGTGTCGGAATCGCGTCGACCCCCCACAGCGAGTGACGTTCGAATCGGCCGTTGCTGTAGCAGTACGTCGGCTTGCGCTGTGTCCCCCTCGAGAACCTGACCGATGACGCGACCAGACGACCTCGCCGACCGGTACGCCGCGACGCTCGTCAGCCACCGCCGACTCGTCATCGTCGGTCTGTTGCTCGTCACCGCCGTGCTCGGAAGCGGACTCGCCTCCCTCGACGGGCTCGAGGTGACCGAGTTCGACGTCGAGTCAGAAGCGGCCCGGGCCATGGAGACCGTCGAGGAGACGTTCGAACGAGACGACCACCCGACGACGCTCGTCGTCGTCCACGGCGAGGAGACGCTCGCCCACGAGTCGATCCTCGAGACGATGGAGGTACAGCGCGAGCTCCGGGCGAACGAAACCGTCGACGCGACGCTGGCCGACGACCGGTCGACCGCCGGGGTCGGCAACGCGATGGCGCTGGCCGCGAACCTGCGACTGGCGACTGCCGACGGGAACGCGATCGGCGAAAAGATCGAGACGCTCGAGGACCGATCACCGGAGCAACTCGAGCGCGACCTCGAGCTGGCGTTCGCGGCCGACGAGTTCGTCCCCGACGGGCAGCCGAACACGACGACGCTGTTACCGACCGACGTCGATCCCGAGGAGCGGTCGGCCGACGCGCGGCTCGTGGTCGTCGTTCATGACCCGGACGTCGACGAGGAGGAGTTGCTCGAGGCCCAGCGAGCGATCGACGACGTGGTCGACGAGCGAATCGAGACGACCGAGGCGTTCGTCTTCGGCCAGGCGCTCGCGTTCGACCGCGGGGCGCAGGCGACCGGCGAGAGCTTCGCGCTGGTGGGGCCGCTCGCGCTGTTCGCGGTCGTCGCCGTGCTCGCCGCGACCTACCGGGACGCAGTCGACGTCCTGCTCGTGCTCGTCGGGGTCGCACTCGTCCTCGTCTGGACCGGGGGTGCGATCGGCTGGATGGGACTCCCCGTCACCCAGTTACTCGTGGCCGTTCCCTGCCTGCTCGTCGGGCTCGGCGTCGACCACGCGTTCCACGTGCTCACGCGCTATCGGGAAGAACGAGCGACCGGCAGCCACGAGTCGGCGATGCGAGTCGGGCTCGGGAGCGTGATCGCGGCGATCGGGATCACGACGGTGACGACCGTCGTGGGCTTTCTCTCGGGGCTGGGCAGTCCGATCGGGCTCCTCCGAGAGTTCGCCGTGGTGAGCGCGGTCGGGATGGTCGCCGCGCTGGTCGTCTTCGGCTCCTTGCTCCCGGCGCTCACACTCGAGCTCGAGGCCCACAGAAACCGGCGGCTCCGACCGCTCGGCCGGCGACCCGCCCTCGAGCGGCCGTTGGGGCGGACGGCGATCCTCGCGAGGCGTGCTCCCATCGCGGTCGTCGTCGTCGCACTCCTGCTCACGCTCGGGGGTGCCTACGGGTTCACCCACGTCGACACCGCGACCGAACGGGAGGACTTCCTGCCCGGCGAACAGCCCGCGTGGATGGCATCGCTGCCCGACGCGATCCAGCCGAGCGACCACGCGCTCAGCGCCCAGGCGACGCTCCTCGAGACGCGGTTCGACGGACCCGACGACCCGCAGGCTGAGATCCTGATCGAGGGGAACGTCACCGATCCCGAGACGCTCGAGGCGATCGACGAGGCCGAACGCCAGCTCGACGACCGGCTCACTCTCGCGACGCCGGCCGACGGGCGGCCGCCGGTGTACGGCCCCGTCGACGCGCTCGAGGAACTCGCCGCCGAAAATGAAACCGTCGCCGACGCGCTCGAGGCGGCCGACACGACCGGCGACGGACTCCCCGACACCGAGATCGAGGGCGTGTACGACGTCGCCTACGACGTCGATCCCGACGCGATGGGGGCCGTCGTCTCCCGGACCGAAGCCGGCGAGTACGAGTCGGTGCTGGTGACGATCGCCGTCGACGATGCAGACCGGGCCCCGGCGGAACTCCCGCTCGTCGCCGAGCGCATTTCGGCGTCGCCCGGCGTCTCCGCGACCGCCACCGGCGACCCGATCCTCGAGGCGACCCGGGACCGGGCCATCGTGGAGACGGTGTTCGGGACCTTCCTGGTGGCGTTCGTCGTCATCGCGACGCTGCTGACGGTCCTCTTTCGCGTCCGCCACGGTTCGTGGACGGACGGACCGATCACCGTCGTCCCCGTCCTCGCCGCGCTCGCCTGGACCGTCGGAACCATGACGGCGCTCTCGATTCCGTACAACGCCGAGACCGCCATCATCACCGGCGTCGGGATCGGCCTCGGCGTCGACTACGCCGTCCACGTCTGTGAACGGTACCGACAGGAACGACGGACCGCAGCGCTCGAGGAGGCGCTCGAGCGAACCGTCGTCGGCACCGGTGGCGCGTTGCTCGCGAGCGTGGCGACGACCGCGATCGGCTTCGCCACGCTCACGCTGACGCTCGTTCCGTCGCTCCAGCGATTCGGGTTCATCACCGCGCTCGTCGTCGTGTACGCGTTCGTCTCGAGCGTCGTCTTCCTCCCCGCCCTGCTCGTGCTCCGGGAGCGGCTGCTCGAGCGAGACGAGTGATCTGGGGTAGAACACGAGCGGCGAGTGACGCCGCGTCTCAGTGCTGGACGAAGTAGTCGAAGACGTACTCAGAGAGCTCCACGTAGCGGTCGTGGAACTCCTCGCTGCGCTCGAGGAGTTCGTCGTCGGCGTCGTCCCAGTCGCGGGCGCGTTCGACGAGGTCGCCCGCGCGGTAGTTGATCCCGAGGCCGGTGACGAACATCCCGACGGCGTAGGCCGTGTGGCTGTCGTCGGTGATCTCGCCCTCGCCGTAGGCGAGTTCGGCGACCGGGTAGCCGTCGTCGTCGAGCTGTGCGCCCTCGAGGAGCCCCATCTCCATCTGCCAGTCGGCGAATTCGGTGATCGACTCGAGCACGTCCGGATGGTTCTCGGTGAGGAACTGCGGAGAGTTCTCGCCCTCGCGTTCGCGGGGGAGCGACCAGCCCGCCGTGACGTGCGTGATGAACTCCCAGGTCGCACCGACGTCGGCGGTGTCGGATGCGGGCTCGACGCCGTCGGCGGTGTACTCGACCAGTTCGGGCAGTCCACAGGGCATCCCGACGTCCTCGCCGAGCAGCGGGGCGACCATCCGGGCGGTCCGATCGGCCAGCTCCTCGGCGTCCTCGTCGTCGCCGCCGAACTGGTACAGCACCTCGTACATCGCCTTGTGACCGAGCAACAGGCCGGCCACGCAGTTGACGTGGTACGTCGTCCCGTCACCGAAGTCGTACATCCCGACGTCGTCGTCCCAGTGGTCGTCGAGGATCGGCTTGATCTCGCGCATCACGTCCACCAGGTCGTCGGTGTCGTACTCGAGGTAGGTCGCGAGGACGTCCTCGTCGGCGAGTGCCATGTCGTCGTTGTCGCCGTTCCACCGCACCCACGCGTACGACGCCGAGTGGATGGCACCGAGGCCGTGAGCCATGCTTCGTTGGTCGACCGTTCCGTCGGCGTGGTGGAACTCGCCGTCCTCGTAGTGCTCGTTGAGGACGTGCCGGGTGAACGAGGAGACGTAATCGGCCGGCTCGAAGTAGATCCGATCCTCGAGGTCGCCGTGCTCGGAAAAGCGCCCACCGCGATGGTGCATGTGCCAGGCGTAGCCGCCGAGGGGATAGTCGGGGAGGGCCGGATCGCCGTCGGGGTACCACTCGTCGCCCTCGGCGGTGAGCTGGGGTGAGATCGCGCCGTCGTCCCAGAAGGTGTGCTCGATCGTTTCGACGAGCTCGAGCCACGCCTCACCTCGCTCGCGCATGAAGTCCTCGGCGAGTTCGGGACGGTAGTTCTCGTGGCCGAACTCGCTGTCCCGGGCGACGGCCCCGGAGATGTAGACGGCGTGTTTCACGCTCGCGTAATCCCTGAACGTGAGGTACTCGCCGTACACGGGTTCGCCGTCTTCGACGACGCCCGGAACCACGATCGCCGGGTCGACGGTCTCGAGTTCGTCGTCGTGATCGTCGTCGTCGTGATCGTCGTCCGGCTCTTCGCCGTCGTCGTCCGGGTCGCCGTTATCCGCACAGCCGGCCAGCGCGATAGCTGCCGTTCCACCGACTGCCGCCAGGAATCGCCGGCGGGCCGTACTGGGTGTTCGTTCGTCTCGGTGCGCGACTCGCGTCGGGTCGAAGCGGTTCTCTCGCATTAGTATCGATAGTTCGGCTGACTGATGATTCGACGCCCTGTCGCCGACCGGGGACCGCGAACGGATCGACTGGAGGGCATCGCGGTTGACTCGTCGGTACCTCGGTTCGTTCGACTCGCGAAAGTGGCTTTAGGATTTTCCGAACTTATTCCAAAATTCATCCGCAATTCGGCTTGGACAGGGGGGGGGCCGTCTAACGGGATGGGGATCGCCGTCTCGGACAGCAGCGAGTGAGAGAACGGAGTTACTGCTCGGGTTCGCCGTCGAGGCGTCGAGTTCGTCTTGTTCCATAGGTGATGTGATTTCTGTTTGATCGTTCCCCGATCACCGATCAACCGGGGTAAACTGGTGAGGAGCGTGTCCCACCCACCATTCGAGAAGCGATCTCGATGGTGTTTGACTATTTTCCGAACTCCGTCCAAAATTCGTCCAATATTCCGGTCCGATCGCGCCGGTGGCACGATCGGAAATGCCACGGCCGAGCCTGTGCTCGAGCGAGGCCGTCAGACGACGGTATCGTGATCCCGTGCTCGAGTCGCCGCACTCTTACGGTTCCTGAAGCTCGGTGAAGATCGAGGGCTGCGTCCGGCTGAGCATCACCTCGGTGTACTTCCCGTAGAGCCACGCGAGGCCGTTGAACAGGTGGAGGATGCCGAGGCCGACGACGACGCCGATCCCGGAGATGACCAGTGCGGCGGCCAGCGAGTCGGCGTACACCGAGACGAGTTCGCCCTCGGCGATCGAGATCGTCACCGGGGAGACGACGTCGATGGTCCAGCCGTCGTGCTGGTAGACGAACTCGGGGACGAATTCGATCGGCCCGGCGAGGTAGATGCCGACCGTGGCATCCTGATAGTGAAACGGCGCGGTCACCAGCGCGTAGGTGAACGTGAGCCCGAAGACGAGGAGGACGAACGTCACGACGCCGATGACGAACTTGCTGAACAGGTAGACGACGCCCAGCCACGTGCCGGGGCTGAAGACCAGCCGCCAGGCTCGCTCGCGGAGGTCTCGAGGCGGTTCTGACGCCGGGATGTCGACGTCGAGGAGGACGGCGGCGAGCCCTCGCTCGGCGGCCGACAGCTCGTTCACGAGAAAGAGGACGACGAGCAGCATCGGGATACCTACGAGCAGGATGATCAGCACGCCGGAGGTGACGAAGCCGGTCACCAGGAACGTAAAGTAGGCGACCCCGAGCGGGAACGTCAACAGGAGATAGAGCAGGTTGTAGTACGTCTGTCGACGGGCGGCGACGCCGACGAACCAGCGACCACCCCGTTCCAGTTCGGACGTGACCTCAGCAGCGTTCATCGTTCCCCCCGGCGACCCGCGGGGGGCGGGCCGCCAATGTCGAAACCCGACCGATCGTAGCCGGTCGTGACGAGCTGACGACGTGCTGTGTTATCATGGTGTTGGTCCTCACCGGATCGGCGACGAGGCTGCCGATGTACAAACCGGCCGGCGAACGGCGGGCGTGGTCGGTCGGTGGTCATGCTCGGTCGGGCCTCCTGAGCGAGGTGACGACGGCGACGAGCCCGACCAGGTGACAGACGGTGATCACGAGCAACACCGTCGCGTCGGTCGCCGCCGTCAGCTGGTCGATCACGTGTGCGAGGACGAACGGGATCGTGGTGAGAAAGACGACGCCGACGGCGAGAAACAGCATCGGTCGGCTGTCGTTTCGGACGTAGCCCCGGTAGGCTGTCCACGCGACGAACGCGCCGAGCAGCGCGCTCGCCAGCCCGAGGAGGAACGTCGTCGTCGCCTCGTCCAGCCCGAAGACGGTCGTCGCCGGCGCGAGCGAGAGCGCGCCGACGAGGCTGCCCGTCACGCCGCCCACCCCCGGGCGTCGATCGACCGGCGTCGATCCTCGTCGATCGGCCAGTGCTGATTCGCGTCGATCGACTGGCGCCGGCTCTCGTCGGCCGGCCGGCGTCGCCTCCCGTCGCTCGAGCGGCTTCGACCGACGGCGAGCCGTCGAACCGGGCGGGCGAGTCGGGGTCGGGGGTCGTGTTCGTCGGTCATGGTCGTCCGTACACCGCATAGAGGATCGCGAGCAGGCCCGCGATCTCGCTGCTCGTCGCGAGGAGGGTCGTCGTCAGCGGGGTCACGTCGGTGATTGTCGGGATCAGGAACCGAACCATCGTCGGGACGGCGGCCAGCAGGGCGATCCCGAGCGCGAGCCAGAGCAGCGCCGGTGCCCGGACCCGCTCGTAGCCGCGGTAGGTCCGCCAGGCGATCCAGCAGGCGATGGCGAACGCGATCGTCCGGCCGACGAAGACGAGCGCGGCGGCGCTCTGTGAGCCGCCCGTCGCCGCCTCGAGTGGGATGGCGATCATGGTCAGAGGTCCTCGAACAGCCGGGTGAACCGGTCTGCGGGGTCTTCCTCGCGGCGGTAGACGTCGATCTCCATCTCGCCGTCACCCACCTCGATCGCCACGCGCTCGAGGCGGGTACTGTAGGTTTTGTAGTGATGGCCGTCCGGATCGAGCTCCTGGTAGGACTGGACGAACTCGTGTTCCTCGAGTTGTTCGATCCGCCGGTAGATCGTCGGCGGCGAGGCGCCACAGCGCTCGGTGAGCGTGTCGACGGACATCGGTTCGATGCTGGCCTCGATGAGGATCGATCTCGCGTACTCGTCCTCGAGGAGCTCGAGCACGGCTTCGTCCTCATCGTCGGTCATTCGACAGTTTGTACGGACAGGTGATATAAAAGCCCCCACAGTTTCCGGGTCAGAAACCGTCGGTCGGCGGCTATGGAGGTGGTGGTCTCCGAGATGATTGCGTTCGACACGTTCGACATTGAATATTCAAAGGTGTGACCGGCAGAGCGACGATCGAACTCGAGCATCGCGAGGCGTGCGTGTCCTGACTCGGGACAGCCCCGGCGAGCCAACCGATCTCTCGGTCGATACCGATCGAGGGGCTCCGAACGCCGGAGCACCGTTCACCGGATCCCCGATTCTTATCTGATTGCCACTCTGACTGGTAGCAGACGACAATGTCATCGATTAACACGTCGTGTGCGCTGCCGGACGCGCTCGTCGACGTCGACGACCCGCGCGTCGCCGTCTGGCTCGCACTTCGATCGTCCGGTGGCCCCCGGACGGGACCGGAACTCGTCGACGAAACGGAGTTCTCGACGTCGACCGTCTACCGGTCGTTGAAGCAACTCGAGGCTGACGGGCTCGCCCGTTCACGCCCACGTGTCTCGGCGACAGCCGACGTCGCTTCGAGCGAGTGGCAGGTGGTTTCTCCGGCTTCGGCGCGACCGGCGGTGCTGCTCGCCGATGTCGTCGAGTTGCTCGAGGCGGTCCCGTGGGAAGACGTGCGGTGCGTGTCGCGGGAGGAAGTCGACTCGTTCACCCGGCGACTCGAAACCGCACGGGAGGAGTTCATCGACGACGAACCCGACGAACGTTCGAGACGGAAAGCGAGTACCGAGCTACGGTGAGAGCCGTCGCGTTCGGGTGCGTCACTCGGCGTGGCGAACCACGTACACGTCGTAGCCCTGGTTGGCTGCCGCGACGGGCCCACCGACGCTCGACAGTGGCGTCGTCACCGAGCCGACGTTCTCAGAACCGACGAAGACGACCGACGCGTCGAGGTCGGCCGCCACGTCGCGTATCGCCCGGACGACGTTCGTCGTCGGCGTCGCCGTCGGCTCGTCGGAGTCGACGAGTTTGTGGCGAACGTCGGCGTCGGGCGCGATGCGTTCGGCCGCCCCACGCAACTTCCTGCAGACCACGTCCGGATCGAACCCCTCGGTCGCGTCGATCCAGCCCCGTTCACGGGCGTACTCGTCGTCGTCCGGTACGACCGACAGCACCACCACGTCCTCGTCGGTGAGGTCGCTGTACCGGGTCGCCTTCTCGAGCGCTGCCGTCGACAGCTCAGAGCCGTCGAACGGAACGAGTAGTGTCATGGCTCGGTATGGTTCGAGGAGCGACCTAAAGGTTCGGTCTACGGCTATAGTAACAACTGAAACGGGTTACACACTGCTCGCAGTGGGGCGGCCAGAACTGGCTTACGCTGCCAGTTCTGGCCGCTTGATCGCGAGCAGGTGTGCAATGACTTTCAGTGGCTACTATACAATTCCGGTGCCGGGCTGCGATCGTCGTCCTCGCCGACCACCACCACGGGGACGGAGGAGAGCCGAACGATCGCGTCGACCGTACTGCCGAGCAGGGCTCGCCTGAACGACGAGCGCCCGCACGCGCCGACGACGATGGTGTCTACGCCGTGTTCGTCCGCGTACGTGAGAATCTCTTCGTGTGGGACGCCCTCACGGACTGCCGTTTCGACCGCAACGTCGGCGTCCGCGGCCCGCGCCTCGAGTTCCTCGAGCGTCGTCTCCGCCTCGTCCCGAAGCCGGCGCTCTACCTCTTCGGGGTCGACGATCGCGTTGTCGTAGGCCGTCCGGGTTTCGACGACCGCGACGGCGTGCAGCGGGACCTCGAGTCGGCGTGCCAGTTCGATCGCGTGGGTAACGGCGACCGACGCGTCGTCACTCCCGTCCGTGGCCACGAGGACCGAGTCGTACATGCCTACCCATTGAACACGACGGACAAAAAGGGCTGCTCGTCGCTCACCCTCGGCCGTACGTGCCGGCGTGTCGCTCACAGAACGCGGGGTCGCACAACTGGGCCTCGATCAGGTCCTCGTGGTAGTGGGCGTTGAACAGCCGGCACCGCTCGTCGTCACAGAACGCCTCGCCCGTCTCGAGGTAGTGGACCGCCTGGAGGACGTATCCCATCAACGCGTCGGTCGTCCTGGGGTCGTCCTCGATCAGGAACTCGCCCTCGACCTGATTCTCGAGCACCTCCCGGGGCGGTGCGTCCCCCGACAGCAGTGCGTGTTTCTGCTTCGCCTTGTAGTACGCCTCCGGCTTCGCTGGTGCCTCGTACAGCCCGGGGACGGAGACGATCGCGGGCTGGCCGAGGACGGTCACCCGTTTGTGCCACCGCCCGTCGTGGTCGCCCCAGGTGCCGATCGCCCGGTCGAGGACGGCGACGTGGGCGTGCTCGAGGCCGAGTTCCTCGTCGGGAACCGCCGCGTTCAACGCCCGCTGGACCGCCACCCCATCGTAGAGCACGCCGCCCTCGCGCTCGGGGTACTCGAGGGCGCGTTCTTCGTACCGGATCGTGCCGAGCATCGTGTTCCCCGTCCGGGGATCGTACGGCGAGAGGACTCGCGCCTTCGCGAACCGCTCTGCGAGGTCGTCGGTGCGGTGGACCTCGAGAAACCGATCGCGCACGGAAACGGTCGCGTCGATCCGATCGCGGAGCCAGTCGGCGATCGCGTCGACGTCGGCGACAGTGGTGGGTGCCCGGTAGAGGGTGACTCGGTCGACCATGGGTGTGTGTTGGGACGGGAAATTCGTCCTCGCTCGTCAGTCGTCCGCCGGCGTCGCGCGACTCGTCAGCTCGACGGGGTCGGCGTCGACCTCGAGTTCGTCGAGGGCGACCTGGGCGGCGCGCTTGCCGGAGACGAGCATGGCGCCGAAGGTTGGGCCCATCCGCGGCAGGCCGTAGGCGGTGGCAACGGCCATCCCGGTGGCGATGAGGCCATCGTGGACGAGGCCGGTGTGTTCGACGACGGCGTCCTCGGATTTGCCGACCCACATCGAGTCGTGGCCGGGGGAGTCGTGGCCGGGGGCGCCGTACTGTTCGGAGCCGGTCTGGTCCATCACCTGGCCGCGCTCGCGGGCGTCCTGGACGCCGGGCGCGTTCAGCACGCCGCGCTCGTCGAGTTTGGTGATCGCCATCGCGTCGTGACCGGTGGCGTCGATCACGAGGTCGGCCTCGACGGCGATCGGATCGACGCAGGTGATCTCACGCGGCAGGGCGTGGACGGGCGTCCAGTTCATCACGATGCCCGAGACGCGGTGGTCCTCGCGGATGACGATGTCCGTGAACTCGGTCATGTTCTGCATCTTCGCGCCCGCGTCGCAGGCGGCCTTGATCAGCCCCGAACAGGCCTCGGGCCCGTTGGCGACGTACAGCCCCTCGCTGTCCTGGGACTGCTTATAAGAGACCTCGAGTTCCTCGAGTACCTGTTCGGCCGGCGAGCGAACCGTCACCTTGTTCATCAGGAAGCCGCCGAGCCAGAAGCCGCCGCCTAAGTAGTTGTTCTTCTCGACGACCATCGTCTTCACGCCGCGGGCGGCGAGTTCTTTCGCTGCCATGAGCCCCGAGGGGCCGCCACCGACGATAATGACGTCGCTGTCCGAAAAGTCCATGAACTCCTCGGTCCACTCCTGGCCGATCGCGCGCGTTACGTCCGCTTCACCGACGTCGCTGAACTGGTCGAAGTCGCTCATACAACCTGGTGGTATTCTCCAGTGGTGAAAAAGGCTTGCGATTCGGTTCATCGGGTTGAACCGTCCGTCGAGGACGAACGTCCCGGAATTCGGCCGATTCGTGAGGCGAAAAGTAGATGACGCATTCTCCGAATCACCCAGACGATGGGCCCGGGAGTCGAGACGGACGTCAGCCCTCGAGCCGACCGGCATCCGCCACGGCGACAGAGAGCGGTACGTGCCCGAAGGCTCAAGCCTCGTCCGTTCAAACGCTCTGTAGAGTATGCACCGCCGCGCGTTCCTCGCCGCCGCCGCCGTGACTGCGGGCTCGGGTTGTCTCGAGTACTTCGAGGAGAACGGCGAGGAGATCACCGATCCGGGCGACCTCGAGATCGTGTACGCCGACCTCGGCCGAGACAATCCGGGGACCGAAGACGAGCGCGTCTACGTCTGGGGCGTCGTCGAGAACGTCGGCGACCGGGAACTGAGCTACGTCGAGATCAGCGCGACGTTTCTCGACGACGAAGGCGAGGAACTCGATACCGTCATCGAACGCGTCGAGGACGTGACCTCGGGTGAGGAGTGGACGTTCGAGATCGAGTACCCACGCTTCGGGGAGGATGCAGCCGCGGTCGACGACTACGAACTCGAGCCAGCGACGGGTGTGTGAGCGGACCTCCCCGGAGCGGAACTGACGGATGGCAGTCGAGAGGAACCGACGTATGGACGCGTATTCGCACACGGCGGCTGTGCTTTCCCGCTGCGATCAGCCGCCGGTCGGTCGGTCGCCTCGAGGGTTGTCCCACCTATGACCGACCACGACGAAGGCGTCTCTGTCCTCGCGAAACAGGGGAGTATCACCTTCGTCGGGAACGTCGCCAACGGCGTCTTCGGCTTCGCTATCGTCATGCTGATGACCCGCTTCGTCAGCCCCTCCGTCTACGGCCTGTTCGTGCTGGCGACGTCGGTCATCCTCTTCATGCAGGTGTTCGCGAATCTCGGTCTCCCGCTCGCGATCGACTACTTCGTCCCCCAGTACCTCGACGACGGCGAGAACGGCAAGGCCAAGGGCGTGATCGTCCAGGTGACGGGCACCGTCCTCGTCACCTCGTCGCTGATCGCGGTCGCACTGGCAGTGAGCGCCTCGACGATCGGCGAGTTCTTCCAGGAGCCCTCGCTCGGGATCGCCCTCCTGCTGCTGAGCGTCACTATCCCGATGCTGGCGATCTATAACGTCTTGCTCACCTCTTACTACAGCATCAAGAAGCTCCAGTACCGGGTCATTATGCGCGACCTGGTCCGACCGATCGTCCGCTTCATCGTCACCGCCGGACTGCTGCTCGGCGGCTTCGGGTTGCTCGGACTGATCGGTGGCTACCTCGTTGGCCTGCTGGTCGCGATCACCGTCGGCGCGGTCGTCTTCACCTACAAGGCCTGGCAGATCGTCTCCGCAAAAGTTGAGTTCGTCGCCCCCGGCCCGCTCGTGCGATACTCGGTGCCGCTGGCGATGACGAGCGTCGTCTACGTCCTGATGGGACACGTCGATTACTTCCTGCTCGGCTTCTACCTCGACTCCGACGACGTCGGCATCTACCGGGTCGGCTACATGCTCGGCTCGGCGCTGATGATCATCTTCAGCTCGCTCGCCCCCGTCTTCAAGCCGCTCATCGCCGAGACGCGCGACGACACCGCCCTCGTCCAGGAACGCTTTCGCGTCGCTGCCCGCTGGATCGCCGGCTTCACACTGCCCATCGCTATCACGCTCGCACTCGGGGCGAGTTCGTACCTCGCCGTGCTCTACACGCCCCAGTACGCCGAGGCGAGCGCCGTCGTCGCCCTCCTCTGTGCGGCGTTCCTGTTCAACGTCACCTTCGGCGGTCCCGACGGGACGCTGCTCCAGGGGATGGGCTACGCGCGAATCGTCTTCGTCAACACGTTAGTGCTGTTTGGGGCGAACTTCGTCGTCTCGATCGTCCTGATTCCGATCTACGGCATCGAGGGCGCCGCGATCGGCTCGGCGACCGCGCTCGTCCTCGTCGGCGCGATGACGCTCGTCGAGCTGTACTACCTCGACCGCGTCCACCCGTTCACCCGCGACTTCGGCAAGATCGTCTTCTCGGGACTCCCGGCGACCATCGCGGGGCTCCCGGTCGTCCTCTTCGTCAACTCCGATACGCTGATCGTCTTCGTCCTCCCGATCGTCGTCCTCACCGTCTACTGTGCCTCGCTAATCGCCACCGACGCGTTCACCGACAACGACGCCCACATGGTCGCGGCGTTCGGCCCCGGCGTCCAGAAGTGGCTCCCGGCCGGCCTGCTGAACCGCTAACCGGGACAGCGGTCGCGCTCATAACGATGGTTGTAGTCTCTTCCCGGTGATCGCCGTGACGGTGGTGCGATCACCGGTAACCAGTTACAACCGTCAGTATCACTCCTTCACGATGTGGCCCTCGAGGTAGTTGCGCGTCTTGTCGTTCGTCGACTGCACCCGTTTGACGAACGTGACGACGCGATCGTCGCCCTCCCGGCGGTCGTCCTCGACGTCGACCGTCAGCCCCTGACCGCGGAGGTGCTCGAGTAAGGCGTCGACCGTTTCGGGGTGGGCCCGGACGGTGTGTTCCTCGTCGACGCGTCCGCCCTCGTCGATCGTCTGGATGGTGTCACGCATCGACAGCAAGATCGCCTCGCCCAGTTCGTGGGCCCGGGCTTTGGCCTCGTCGTCCCCCTCGTCCCACTCGACCGTCTGGAACGCCTCGCGGATGAGCCGCCGGAACATGAACGGCTGGCCGTAGTCGAACGGCAGTGTGAACGCGTACGCGAGGTCGCCCTGGTTGGCCGCCGAGGTGGTGTACTTCAGCTGCGTCGAGACGTCGGGCGACTTCATGATCACGCCCTCCCGGCCCTCCTCGTCGAGTTCGCGGACGATCCGGCGGACCTCCTCGGCGGCGTCTTCGACATCGTACTCGCCGAGCAGCCGGGTCTGGGGGACGTCGAACGACTCGTACCGTTCCCGACGCTCGTCGACCGGCAGTGACTCACCCGACACCCGATCCCGCCAGTCGAACGCCCGGAACTCGAGGGAGTCGACGCCGGGATAGTCGTGGGCCGTGTAGGGATTCTCCGGACCGATCATCTCGCCACAGACCATCGCCTCGGGGTGGTCCTCGAACAGCGGTTCGAGGTCGACCAGCCGCTCGAGGTAGCGCGTCGTGAACGGACAGATCTGCCCGCTTCGGGAGAACGCGAGGCGCTCGCCCTCGATCTCGGCGACGCGGACGTTGTAGCCGTTTAACTTCTCCTCGACGACGACGACCCGATCATCGAAGTGGTTCGGGACGCCCTCGGCGAGAACGAGCGTCCGGGGCACCTTCGGGAAGCCTCGGACGACGGTGTCGGCGATCAACGCCGTCCCGCGCTCGACGCCCCGCCGGTAGTCGGGAACGTGACGGTACTCGCGTCCCTCGTACTCGCGTCGCTCGAGGTGGTCCTCGAGGTTCTCGAACGCCTCTTCGCCCATCCCGAGCAGCCGGTGGTAGTCCGTGCCCGTCATCAGTGGGTCGTGGCTACAGGTGCTGGCGTAATAGATGCTCGCCGCCAGTCAGACGCGTCGGCCACTTATTTCCCGCTCCGCTTCCAACGTCTCGCTATGTCCGCCCAACCGTTCAGACAGCGGTTCGTACTCGACACCTCGCTGTTCATCACCGAGGAGATCCGCCAGGACGGCGAGTCGCTCGAGGAGGCGAACCTGCGGTTGCTCGAGCTGATCGCCCAGGCACGGCTGCACCTCGGTATCTCCTGTTACATGCCGCCGACGATCCACGACGAACTCACCTCGATGCTCGACGACCGGGACGTCGACGACGAGGTGTACCGCAAACTCAACACCTGGGTGGTTCGCAAACACCCCGACCGATACGAGATCTCGATCCCGGCGAACGTCGTCTACAGCTTCGTCGACGAGATGAGCGAGCGCGTCAACCGCGGCCTGCGCGTCTCCGAGGAGGCCGTTCGACGCGCCGAGACGGCGGCGGACGAGCCACTCGAGGGCCACGAGTACAAGACCGAAGTCGACGCCGTCGTCGCCGACTTGCGTGAGAAGTATCGCACGGCGATGCGCACCGGCGTCCTCGACTCCCGGGAGGACTTCGACCTGCTCATCCTGGCCCGCGAGCTGGACGCCGGCGTCGTCACCGAGGACTGGGGGATCATCGGCTGGACCGAGGACTTCGGCCTGCGCTACATCCGCGGCCGAGAGTTTCCCGACCTGATCGAACAGTACCTCGAGGCCGTCGATCACGGCGCCGGGCGGCAGGGCGACTGAGGAGTGCGTCTGAGCCGCCGCTGGCGCGCAGACGGTCAGTGTGTCGCGTCGGACGCCGTCGAGCAACGCAGCGGTCGACGGCGTCCGGACGGTAAAATTGGGGTGTCGGCTTCGACGCCGGTGCGTCGCAGCGCGCGTCTTCGTTAGATGCGGCCGACGTTCTCGACGGAGACGCTCTCGACCTCGTCGACTGCCGAGAACGTCTCCTCGACGGCCTCGGTTCCACCGGAGCCGTCGGGGACGATGACGGTCGGGTAGAGCGCGACGAGGCCGAAGGCGACCTCCTCACGTTCGACGCCGTTGATCTTCGCGCCCTCGGGGAGGCTCTCACCGAGTTGCTCCTCGAGCGCGTCGAGGTCGACGTCTGGGCTGTTCGGCATGACCTTGATTTTGGCGGCGACTTTTCCCATGGTTACGGACCCGTGAACCCGCAGTCGGGGCACTCGTAAAGGTTGCTCTGTTTGCGGCACTTCGCACAGCGGTAGATCTGTTTCCCGCAGTCGGGACACTTGAACGCGGCAGCGTTCGTTCCCGCGATGTTGATCCCACAAGAGACACAGGAGCGCGTCTCTCGCTGGTCCGTCGTACTCATACCTCCACGTTCCGCCCGGTCGCTTTTAACCGTTGTCTTTCCACACTCCGGCCCGAGCCAATTGTATCGACGCGCATCCTCGAGGTCTCGCGCCTGCCGTTCGAGCCGCTCGAGCGACGCTCTGCACCCCGAAGTGATAGTCATTTGGGAAGACCTACGTCGCTCCGCCGCACACCACCAGCCATGACCGACCGATCCGTAGACTCGAGTCGGCCAGAACGGCTCGGCGTCGCGCTCGTGACCGGCGCCGCCGGCGGCATCGGCCGCGAGTTGAGCCGGCAGTTCGCCCGACACGGCCACGACGTGATCGCCGTCGACCGTGACGAGGCCGGGCTGGCCCGACTCGAGCGCGACCTCGGATCCGAACCCGGAACTGTCGTGGCGACTGTCGCGCTCGATCTGACCGAGCCGGACGCGTCAGCTCGAGTCGCCGGCCGGGTCGACGAGACGGGACGTGCGGTCGACACGCTGGTCAACAACGCCGGCGTCCCCGTCTACGGTCCGTTCGCGGAAACGGACTGGGCGGACGAGCGGGCGATGATCCGGCTCAACGTCGAGGCGCTGACGGCGCTGACCGATCAGTTCCTGGACGACATGTGCGATCGCGGCCGCGGTCGAATCCTCAACGTCGCGTCGATCGCCGGCACCGTGCCGACGCCGACGGCGGCCGTTTACGGCGCGACGAAGGCGTACGTACTCTCGTTCTCGCTGGCGCTGGCTGAGGAACTCGCCGGGGAGAGAGTGACGGTGACGGCGCTCTGTCCGGGCGAGACCGACACGGGCTTCATGCGCCGGGGTGGGATGGAACGCTCCGCGGTCGCGGGCGGCGACCTGCTCGAGGCCGAGACGGTCGCGAAGGCGGGCTACGAGGGGGCGATGGCCGGCAGCCGGATCGTCGTCCCCGGTCGGCGCGATCGGGTCCGCTACCACCTCTCGAAACTCCTCTCCCGGCGGTTCGCCGCGCGGCTCACGCGGCGAGTCTGGTCGGGTTCCCGGTGACCGCCGTCAGAGGCCGATCATCAACGGTCCGATCAAGACGCCCATCAGATGAACCCGTCGAGCGCGGTACCTGACCGGAACCATCCCGATCGCCGCCGCGACGACGAAGACGACGACGCCGACGAGCCCGGTGAACAGATACGAGAGCACGAACAGGAGCCCCAGCACCGTCGCCGAGATGCGCCAGTAGGAGACCCGGCCGACGAACTCGAGGTAGGCGTCGCCGACGACGATCACGAGGACGAATCCGAGGGTGCCGGCGAGCACCACTCCGGCGATCAGCACCGGGAGATGTAGCGGCGCGTTCGCGTTCTCGAAGGCGACCATCACGCCCGTCCGCGGTTGGCCGATGGCTGCGAGCGCGAACAGCGCGAATATCGTGTTCGCCGTGTCGACGCCGCTCGTGGCGACGATGTAGCCCCGGTCGCCGGTTCCGCCCGGAACCAGCAGGAGAACGGCGACGGCTGCGATGGCCGCCGAGATACCCGGGATGTAGCCGACGATGGCGCCGGCGATTGCCCCTGCGAGCGCGGTCGCGCCGACGAGTGCACTCGGCATCCGGATCGCGTCGTCGCCCTGTGGCGGAACGCCACCGCCGCGGATCGCGTCGATCAACACCGGCGCGCCGAACAGCCCCGCGAAGATCGGCGCGAGCATCCCGCCCGCCTCGAGCGGCGCGTCCGGCGAGAGGTCGAGCGTTAACGCCCCCAGCGCAGCGGCGAGGGCGAACGAGACGAGGCCGGCGAGTCGGGCCCGCCAGGTGTATTCCGAGACGACCAGCCCGGCCACCACGAGTGCGAGCACGAGCGGGAGGTTCGACCGGATCGTCGGGTAGGCGGCCGTCACGGCCCACGTGATCGGCACGGCGAGGGGGACGGCGACGAGTACGGCCAGCAGGCTCCCGACCGCCGAGAGCCGGATGGCCTCGTAGCCGCGTCCCTCGAGTACCAGTCTGTGTCCGGGGAGGGCGGTGACGGCCATCTCGGCGTCGGGGACGCCAAGCGCCATGGCAGGGATCGCGTTGACGAAGGTGTGGACGACGCCCGCCGAGAGCATGGCAATGCCGACCAGCAGCGGCGGACCGGGAACGGACGGGGCCACCCCGGCGAGCAACAGCGCGAAGTTGTTCGCGTGTAGGCCGGGGATCAACCCGCTGATCGAGCCGAGGACGGCTCCCGCCAGCGCCCAGGCGACCACCTGCGCCGTCAGCGGGGCGTCCACGACGAACTCGACGGCAGGGACGACCATCGACTGGTCTGGTCGCCTTTCAGTATGTAAACTCGGGGGCGGTGACGTGACTCGAGGCGATGGGCCGGACACTCGCGAGCCGTTCGATCGGTCGTTCTCACCCACGAGCGAGAGTCACTGATCGAGCACGCGGTGGACTATCGACGACGGCGGAACCGACGCTATTCGAGCCGTCGCTGATCGAACACTCGCCACCCTAGCGACCGGTGTCGTACTTGTACGTCGCCGTCTCGGGATCGATGCCGAAGTCTTCGGCGGTCGCGTCGTCTTCCCCGCCGTCGTCGTGGCGTTCGGTCGCCCGCTTGAACGACTCGCGAAGCCGGTCGGGCATCCGGAACCGTCGACGGTCGATTCGGACCGGGACGGCGTCCGGATCGGTCTGCGCTCGCTTTTCGGTGAGCCGCTGCTCGAGCGGTGCCGGGAGCTGGGACTCGTCGAGCCCCCGGAAGCCGAACTGAGCGAGGTAGGCCGCCTCGCTCGTGAGCGCGTACACTTCGTCGAACCCCTCGTCGCCGGCGTACTCGAGCAGTCGCTCGATCACGTGGGCGCCGACGCCCTGGCCGCGCCACTCCTCGAGGACGCCGATGCTCGTCAGCTCGCAGACGTCCTCGCCGTCGTCGACCTTGTGGATCCGGATGCGGCCGAAGCCGGCTTTCGCGCCGGATTCCTCGTCGATGGCGAGGACGTAGTCGCGCGAGCGGAACGCCGTGTCGTCGAGCCCCATCGCCTCGATCTGGTCGAGCAGCCAGACTTCCTCCCTGTTTTTCGCGTCCCGCACGTACATGAGTCGAGGTACGGCCTGCCCGCCCTAAAGTATTTGTGGGGAGCATGGGCCGCGCTTCGGCATACACCCTGTAGTAGTCCGCCAGCGAGGCGAATGTGTGGGACACACCACACTGCTCGAGGGGGACATCCGACGTCGACTGTCGATAAAAAAACATGGGTACAGTGAGCATCTCGATGGAGCGAGATGAACGCTGAAGCGTGGGGAGAAGCAATCCACATCGTCACAGGTGCACAGGTTGATACTGTGACTCCTTGCCGATGATGGCGAGGCGGCAAGGATGGTTGCCCACAGAGGCGTTCCCCACCGGTTTCACGTACGCTGGGGATTATTATGGGGGTGTTGGTAACTGGGATAAACAGTGGTTCAGAATTATCTCGCCTCCACTACCTGGAGAAGAAACTAAATATGGTTTGATTCGACCACCGAGTTAAATGTTGATGGTTTTAGTCAATTCGCCGACGAGCCCTGTGCAGACGGCGGGTGGCGTCGTCGGCCACCTCTATGGACCGTTATGCCGGTTCACTGGTCATCGTTGCATCCGTCGGTCGTTCTGGAACTCGGAAACTATTTCCCACGGGCGAAACCCCTCTCGAGTATGTTCGTCCTCGTCAACCTGAAGACGTATCCGTGCGATCCAGTGGCCGTCGCGGAGGCCGCCCGCGACGTGAACGAGACGACGACCGCCCGCGTCGCCGTGGCGGCCCAGGCGGCCCACATAGCGCGCGTCGCCGAGACTGGCGCAGAGACGTGGGCCCAGCACGTCGACCCGATCGATCACGGCAGCAACACCGGCCACGTGCTCGCGGAGACAGTCGCCGACGCGGGTGCCGTCGGCACGCTGGTCAACCACTCCGAGAACCGGCTCAAACTGGCCGACATAGACGGCTCGGTCCGGGCGGCCGAACGGGCCGGGCTCGAGACCGTCGTCTGTGCGAACAATCCGGCCCAGATCGGCGCGGTCACGGCGCTCGGCCCCGACGCCGTCGCCGTCGAGCCGCCGGCACTCATCGGCACGGGCACGCCCGTGAGCCAGGCCGACCCGGACGTCGTCGAGGACGCCGTTGCGGCCGCCGCGAACGTCGACCCCGACGTCCCGGTGCTCTGTGGCGCCGGCATCAGCACCGGCGACGACGTCACCGCCGCGGCCGACCTCGGTTCGGAAGGCGTACTCCTCGCCAGCGGCGTCGCCAAGGCCGACGACCCGAAAGCCGCGCTCGAGGACCTCGTCGCGCCGCTGTAACTGCAGAGTGGCCTTGCTGTCGGACTCGCTCCCTATTTTCACCATCGGGTGACGACCATTCATAGACGAGACCTATGTAATCATAAAATACATTACGAACACAGAGATAGTGGTTGAAAATGGGCCTGCTCTCCGAGGTCACGGGTAGTGGTGTTATGAACGGCTGGCGGGCGGTAGGCGTCACCGAGACGTCTCCCGGGGACGTGGTTGTGGCCGCCCTCGTGGTCCTGATCGGCGGCTTGCTCGTCGTTGCCAACTCCGACCGTGGCCGCCGGGTGACCGACCGGGCCCGATACAACCCGTCCGAGGTGGTGATCTACGGCGTTGGCGTCAACGTCGGTTTTATCCTCGTCCTGTTGGTTCTCGTCATTTTTGGGCTCGCGGCTCTCGCACTCCCGCTGTTGCTCGTCTACGCCGTGCTCGCGGTGGCTGCAACCGTAGTCGGGTACCTGGCGGTCGGACGGCTGGTCGCCGGGAACTGGTGGCTCGTCGTTGCAGTGGGAGCAGTCGCAGCCGCGATTGCGGTGGTGGTGCCGTATCTCGGTACCGTGACCGGACTCGCCGTCACGAGTGTCGGGTTCGGAATGCTGGTACTGGAGTACAACTCGGCGTACGACCGCGAAGTAGAAACGGAGTTAGCCGGGCCGGCAAACATGAGATCTCACATCGGCGTCAGCACCAAGAATGGCGCAGTCACTCGGTTTCAGATCACTATCACCTACTGGACAGGAGTGGATCACGAGACCGTCGTTCGATACGTACACGACCCGACCGAAAACGGGTCCGACGTCACCGAGGATGGACTCCGGATACGGATTCACGGCGAGGCTGGTAGCATCGACGTCGAAGACGTCACCGAGCCAATCGAACCAGATGACGCCGTTCAACAGGCGTTCGAGCACCTCGAGACGAATCTCGACGAGCTCGTCCGCGAGTTCGAGCACGACCGGGGTATCGAGGCCGATGAGGCAGAGTGGAGCTACGAGATGCCGCTCGAGGCATCCGAGCTCCGATCGGCACGTGAGACACTCGGTGAGCAACGAGAGACGGTTACCGCCTATCTGGCAACGGCCGCTGACAGCCCCCAGGCCGGCTGGTTACTCGAGGGCGGTCGCTAGCGTAACCGTTGAGAGTCGGGTCGGGAGAGCCAGCAGTTTTGCCACTGGATGTGGCTGTTGGTCACGAACTATGGGTTCCTGCGTTCTCGTCAGTTCTGAAGCGCGTATCAGATCCCGCTTCGAACCGACTCGAGCGACCTCGAGCTTCGATCAGTCGTGTCGCTCGAGTTCGGCCCCGAGTTCGTAGAGCACCTCGAAGAAGTTCGGGAAGGAGACGTCGACGTGCTCTGCCCCCTGAATCGTCGTCTCGCCGTCGGCGACCAGTCCAGCGATCGCGAGCGACATGACGATCCGGTGGTCGCCGCGGCCGTCGACGGTCGCGCCCTCGAGGCTCGACTCGTCGCCGTGGATCGTCAGCGCGTCCTGCTCTTCGGTCGTCTCGACGCCCATGTTCCCGAGTTCCTCGGCCATCGCGCTCACCCGGTCGGTCTCCTTGTACCGGACGTGTTCGGCGTTCGTAATCTGCGTGTCGCCGCTGGCGACGGCTCCAAGAGTCGCGATCGTCGGCAGCAGGTCGGGGGTGTCCTCGACCGAGACCTCGATCCCCTCGAGGTCCGAGGCCGCGACCTCGAGCACGCCGTCGGCCTCGTCCCAGTCGATCTCGGCGCCCATGCGCTCGAGAATCTCGACGATCGCAATATCGCCCTGGGCGCTCGGGTAGGCCCCCTTCACGAGCACGGCGTCGTCCCCGGCGACGGCTCCTGCGGCAGCGAGATACGAGATCGACGAGAAGTCACCTGGGACGGCGTACTCGCCGTCGGTCGGCTCGTAGTGCTGGCCGCCGTCGACGGCGAACCCGTCGGCCGTTCGTCGGGCCTCGACGCCGAACTCGTCGAGCACCTCGATCGTGACGTCGACGTACGGCGCGGACTTGAGTTCGGTCTCGAGTTCGAGTTCGATTCCCTCGTCGGTCACCGCACCCGCCATCAGCAGCGCCGAGAGGTACTGCGAGGAGACGTCACCGGGGATCGACACCGTCCCGCCAGAGACGGGGCCGGTGATCACGAGCGGCGCCTGGCCGTTCCCGCGGGTGCTCATCGCTACGCCGTCGAGGTCGGTGATCGCCTCGAGCAGCGGTCCCTGCGGGCGCGAGCGAAGCGAGGCGTCGCCGGTGAGGACGGTCGTCCCGTCGGCGAGCGCGGCCGTCGCCGACACCAGCCGCATCGTCGTTCCGCTGTTGTCGCAGTCGAGTACGTCCGGCGGGACGTCGGGACGACCGCCGAAGCCGTCGACCTCGAGGCGTCCGGTCTCGCGGTCGCGGCTCACGGCGCCGCCGAACAGGTCGACGGCCCGGGCGGTCGCCCGCGTGTCGGCGCTCCAGAGGGCGTCGTGGACCAGCGCGCCGTCGGCGTAGCCCGACGCGAGGATCGCCCGGTGGGTGTAACTCTTCGACGGTGGGGCGCGCGCCTCGCCGCGCACGCTCGAGGGTGTGAGAGTGACGTCCATGGTCGGCCTGTCGTTCGGTCCGCCTATCACGGTACCGGTATCCGCCGGAACGGCGACAGCTGTCCACGAGCAGCTCACGGTGTTCGCCGTGACGGCCGCCGGTGGAGCGCGTAGGCGATCAGGGCGAGCCCAGCGAACTGGGTGACGTGGACGGCGAGCCAGAACCAGTCCTGCTGGGGCAACGAGAGCAGGCGGAGGTTGATCAGGATCGTGCCGACGAATGACGTCGTGTAGGTGACAGCCGTTAGCAACACTAGCCCCAGCGCGAGGTACCACAGCGAGGGCTCCTCGTATCGACGCATCGCGCGAAGAGCCTGAATCCCGATGTAGAGACCGAGCACCGTCGCGCCGAGCGCGAACGCGCCGACGGCGAGTTCCATCGTTCGAACGTCCTCGAGCATTCAGAGCTCACCCCAGAGCCGGTAGAGCCGGTCGACCACGTCCTCGTCGCGCCGGGTCAGTTCGTACGTGAACCCGTCGTCGTCGAGGCGGAGGTGGACCTCAGCCAGGGTAGCCGCGTAGATCGTATCGTGGTTACCGTCCTCGCGAATCCGGGTCTGTTCGTGGACGACGTCCGCCGCCTCGAGGCGCTCGAGCCGCCGGTAGATCGTCGAGAGCGACGCGTCGCAGTGGTCGGCGAGCTGGGTCGCTGTCATGGGTTCTTCACACGTCGCTTCGAGGATCGATCGGGCGTACTCGTCGTCGAGCAGGGCGACGACGGTCTCGAGCGACGGCTCCGTGGTCACGTCTTCGGGATCGGTCATCCGATAGTTAACCCCACCGGACTGTCTTCCGAGTCGATACCACTTGCGCCCCTCGAGCATCGAGCGGACCAGCATCGGTCGGTCGTCTTTGACGTGCCCCCGTGGCGCCGGCGGTTCGGTCGTCCATCGTTGGCGCACGGTCTCACTCGAGGTGCTGGTACTCGAGGACGAGCACCTGGGACTCGTTCGGTTCGTACACGACCTGGAGGGACGTGGCGTCGGATCGGTCGCCGACGTCGACCGTCAGTTCGTCGCCCGGCTCGACCGTGTCGAACCGGTCGTCGAACTGGGGTTCGACTGGGACGTCGGTTCCGGGATAGACGAGCCGGAGGTCGGCCGCGTCGACCGCGTCGCCGGCCAGGTGTGCGATACGAACCGCGTCGCCGCCGTCTTCGACCGTCGTCTCCCACGTGATCTGGGGCGGGGCCGGTCGCTCCTGGTCGCCGGCCCACTCGAGCGCCTCCTCGCGCGTCCATTTGACGGCGACGTCGACGGCCGACCCGTCGACGGTGACGTCGGCGGTGTGTGCCCTGGCCCACTCGTTGCGGTCCTCGAGATGGGTTTTCAGGCGTCGCTCGGAGAACGTCGCCGCCGTCCCGAGTCGAACGTGGATCACCTCGTAGGCGTACTCGGCGTCGGACGTGGAACAGACCACGCTCCATCGCGGATCGTGCCCCTCGAACAGTTCGATTCCGAGCGGTTCGCCCGCGCCGTCGGTGGCGCGCCAGAACGACATCGCCGGCATCGCCCCCAGGTTCCGGCTGATCGTGTCGAACGCGTCGTCGACCTCGTGCAGTCGCTCGCGTCGTCCAGCCCCCGCGTCGACGACCGCCTCGACGACTGCGGGGGCGCGTTCGACCCCGCTGTAGACCATCGTGCCGTCGCGAACGGCGACGGCACGGTCGGTTCCCGGGCGCTCGAACAGGTCGTACCCCTCGTACTCGCCGGCCGCCTCGTAGCCGCTATCGAGAACCGTTTCCCGGACCGACGTCGCGTCGAACGAGCCACGGCCGACGACGGCGTCCCCGAGATTGATCAGGTCGTCGTAGTTCCGGTAGCCGACCCCGAGGTAATCGAGGTACGAGGCGAACACGCCGGTAATAAGGTCGTGGGTGCCGGTGACGAACGCGTCGTCGCCGTAGACCTCTCGCGGGGCGAGGTAGTCGACGCGGGGAACGTCTCCGTCGGTCCGAGAGAAGCTAGCGGGCGTCCACTCGCGATAGGTCGGCTCGTCGGACTCGGGCACGTCGACGTCGGCGTACCGGACCTGCTGGCCCAGCATCGGCATCGACGAGAGACAGCCGGCAGTCGAGCTGGCGACCAGCCCGGCACCGAGCATACCGGCGAACCGACGCCGGCCGATCCGGGATCGTCTTCGTTCGGAATCGTCTGATTGCATCTGCTTCGAGCCTCGTACCAGGGACCCATATAACGGGCCAGGGACTGCGCGGCCGGGCAAGTTCCCGAAACGTATTTGTATTCCTGACTGTCGTCCAGTGTGACTGCAGCGCAAGTACACACTCGAGGACTGGGTCGTGAAACTGCCGTTCGGGTGTGTCTCGTCTAACGTTCCGTAATCCGCGCAATTATGCGTCCCGCTCACAGACGTCCTGCCATGCACGTCGACCTCTCACCGTTGCACCGCTATCTCGAGCGCGAATCCATCGACGGCTACCTCATCGACGACGACTCCACCGATCCCGACCAGCGGTACGTCTCGGGGTTCGACGCCCCCGACGCGTACGTGACGCTGGTGACCGACGACGGCGTACACGTCCTCGTCTCGGGCCTCGAGTACGGCCGCGCCGTGAAGGAAGCCGACGTGGACACCGTCACTCGGCTCTCGGAGTACGACTACCGATCGCTGCTGGAGGGGTACGGCACCTACGAAGGACGCGTTCGCGTCGTCGCGGCGTTCCTCGCGGACCACGGCGTCGAGTCGGTCGCCGTGCCGAAAGGATTCCCGACGGGGACGGCGGACGGGCTCCGCGAACAGGAGCTCTCGGTGGTCGTCGAACCCGAGGGGATCGTCGAGGAGATTCGCGCACGAAAAACCGACGAGGAGATCGAGCACGTGCGCGAGGCTCAGCGGGCGAACGAGGCCGCGATGGCCGTCGTCGAGGGGCTGATCGCCGGTGCCGAGATCGAAGACGGCGTCCTCGTCCACGAGGGCGAGCCGCTCACGAGCGAGCGCGTCAAGACGGCACTCGAGATCGAACTTCTGCACTACAACTGCGGGCTCGACGACGCCATCGTCGCCTGCGGGGCCGACGGCGCGGACCCCCACGACCGCGGGAGCGGGCCGCTCCGTGCGAACGAACTGATCGTGGTCGACATCTTCCCACGGGACAAGGAGACGAAGTACTTCGGCGACGTGACCCGGACGTTCCTCCGCGGGGAGCCGACCGACGAGATGCGCCGACGCTACGAGGTGACGCGAGAGGCCTACGAGGCCGCCCTCGAGGCCGTCGAGCCGGGCGTCACGGGCGCCGAGGTCCACGACGCAGCCTGTGACGTCATCGAAGCCGCCGGTTTCGACACTCTCCGGAGCGACCCCGGTGCAGAGACGGGCTTCATCCACAGCACGGGCCACGGCGTCGGGCTGGCGCTCCACGAGGCGCCGAGCGTCTCGCCGGCCGGCGGCGAACTCGAGCCGGGTCACGTGATCACGATCGAACCCGGCCTCTACGACCCCGACGTCGGCGGCGTCCGCATCGAGGACCTCGTGGTCGTCACCGAGGATGGCTACGAGAACCTCACCGAGTATCCGGTGTCGCTCGAGCCCGCCAGCCGGTCGGACCGACTCGAGCGCTGACCGCGACGGCGCCATAATGACGGTTGTAACTGTGTACCGGTGATCGCCGTCCCGGTGGGGCGATCACCGGGAAGAGACTACAACCATCGTTATCTGGAGTACAGCACGTCGCCGTCGCCGCCCCCACCGAACTCCTCGAGCCACTCGAGCGCCTCACCCACGTCGTGCGTCGGCGGCGAACACGTCCGATCCCGACAGACGTAGAGCGTCGGCTCGCCCTCGCGCGTCTCGCGGCCGGCCCAGATCGGCGGCGCTTCCGTGAGCTCGAGGCGCTCGAGCCACGCCTCGAGTCCCTCCTCCGTCGGCGGCCGGCGGGCGAACAGCAGGTCGGGTCGATAGGAGGTCACGAACCGTTCGCGCCACTCGTCGGGCACTTCCTCGGCGGCGACCGTCACCTCGAGCGCGCCTGACTCGAGGCGGTCGGCGGCGAGACAGAGGCTGACGTGCTGGAGCGGATTCGAGGTGAGACGGTTGGCGTGGGTCTCGAGGACCGCCTCGGCGATCCCCGCGAGGTCGTCGTCGGCGAACTCCTCGAGGGCGAGCAGTGTCTCGACGGCCACGCCGGCCGAGGAGGGCGTCGAGCTATCGTCGAGCTCCTGGGGCCGGGTGACCAGCGACTCGCCGCTCTCGGGCGTGAAGTAGAGCGTCTTTTGCACCTCGTCCCAGAACTCCTCCTCGATCGTCCGTGCTAACTCGAGCGCGAACGCGAGGTGGTCGACCGCACCGGTGGCCTGGTAGCAGTCGAGCGCCCCACGAGCGAGGAAGGCGTAGTCCTCGAGGTAGCCGTCCACGGCCACGTCCCCATCCTTGTAGCGGCGAGCCAGCCGCCCCGCCTCGTCGTCCCAGAGACGATCGCGAACGAACGTGAGGGCGTCGACGGCCGACTCGGCGTAGGTCTCTTCTCCGAGGACGATCGCGGCCTCGGCGAACGCCGAGATCATGAGCCCGTTCCAGCCCGCGAGCACCTTCTCGTCGCGGTTCGGTCGCGGGCGCTCCTCGCGCGCCTCGAAGATCGTCTCGCGGGCGGCCTCGAGTCGCCGTTCGACCTCGCTCGCCTCGAGATCGTACTCCGCGGCCAGTTCCTCGATCGACGCATCGAGGTTCAACACGCTCGTCCCCTCGAAGTTGCCCGACTCGGTGACCTGGTAGCGGGCACAGAAGAGCTCGGCGTCGGTCTCGTCCTCGAGGATTTCGTGGACCTCCTCGGGCGACCAGACGTAGAACGCGCCCTCCTCGCGCTCGCCGGTCTCGGGCTCCTCGCTCTGGGCATCCAACGTGGAGAAAAAGCCGCCCTCGGGGTGCGTTAGCTCCCGATCGACGAACTCGAGCGTCTCGTGGACGACCGCGGCGTACCGATCGTCGTCGGTCAGCTGGTAGCCAGCGAGGTACGCCCGCGGGAGTTCGGCGTTGTCGTAGCCCATCTTCTCGAAGTGGGGCACCGTCCAGTCGCGGTCGACGCAGTAGCGGTGGAAGCCGCCGCCGACGTGGTCGTAGAGTCCGCCCGCGGCCATCGCGTCGAGCGTCTCGAGGGCGACGTCGCGGTACTCGTCTCGGCCCGTCCGGTCGTGGGCACGAAGGAGGGCGTGGATCCGCCCGGGCTGGGGGAACTTCGGGCCGTCGCTCCCGAAGCCGCCGTACTCGCGATCGGCGCTCCGGACCGCCGCGTCCGCGGCCGACTCGAGCACGTCGCTCGTCGGTGCCGACGCCCGGATCGAGTCGGGTGTCTCCTCGAGTCGCCCCTTCGCGGCGTCGGTCCACTGCTGTGCGCGGGACTCGACCTCCTCCCGATCGTCCTCCCACGACTCCCGGAGTCGCTCGAGGACGTCCAGAAAGCCGGGCATCCCCCGCCGAGAGTGCTTGGGGAAGTAGGTGCCGACGTAGAACGGTTTGCCGTCCGGCGTGAGCCACGCCGAGAGCGGCCAGCCGCCCCTGCCGGTGACGAGCTGGCAGACGGTCATGTAGATACTGTCGACGTCGGGGCGCTCCTCGCGGTCGACCTTGATCGGCACGAAGTGTTCGTTCAGCACCGCGGCGACCTCCTCGTCGGCGAAGCTCTCTTCTTCCATGACGTGACACCAGTGACACGCCGAGTAGCCGATCGAGAGGAAGATGGGCACGTCGCGCTCGTGGGCCGCCTCGAGCGCCGCCTCGTCCCACGGCTGCCAGTTGACGGGGTTGTCCGCGTGCTGGCGCAGGTACGGGCTCTCCTCTGCGTCGAGCCGGTTGCGCTGGGTTGGGTCGTCCATGGGGACCCTAGGGCCACAGATGATAAAAGCACGGCGCACCTTACTACTAGAACAAACACATATTGTGGACGTTCCGAACGGTTCCCTTCGGACGTGCCGCAATCTAGGGATATACGTCACCTCGTCGTGACGGGATGCTATGGTTCGCGTTCCATACGTCGACCCGGACGATTTGCCCGCGGAGAAACGAGCCCTGCTCGACACGCTTTCCGAGACGGAGGAAGCGGAGCGAGCCCACGAGCTGGAAGGGGGGACCCTGAACGTCTATCGGCTGCTCGGGAACAACGTGGCCGTTCTCGAGGCGTTCCGTTCGTACGGCTCGACGGTCTGGCAGGAGAGTGGCCTGACCCCACACGAACGCGAGACCGTTATTCTGGCGACCTCCTGCCACGCCGACGCACCCTACGAGTGGCACCAGCACGTCCGCGTCGCACTCGACGAGGGCATGACCCGCGAGCAGATCCGGGCGATCTCGAGCGGCGATCACGAGGCACTCGAGCCGGAGCTCGCCGCTGCCGTCGACTACGTGGACGCCTTCGTCGAGGGCGACGTCGACGACGACGTTCACGACCGGCTGGCCGACCACTTCGACGACGACGTGATCGTGGGGATCGGCGCGCTCGCCGGCCTCTACCTCGGCCTCGCCAGGGCACTCGACGCGTTCGCAGTCGACACCGAAGTCGAGTTCGTCGGCTGGGACCTCGAGAACCTATAGCAGTCAACCCTGGCGCCCACGAACGGCCATCGGTGTGCCCGATCGTGGGACAGCCGATCGTCGTGTGCGGGACGATTCTCGGCCAGTCTTCGTGACCACTGACACGTACGTGTGAGACGCCTGGCGATACGCCCGAGCGAGCGCCCGGGACGCGAAAATCAAAGATCGCTGATTTATCCGAGACACATTACCATGCCACCAATTACTCCACGAATATCCTACTCTCGACCCCTCTCAATCAATGTCTATTGATAACACTCGCCAGAAAGTATTTGGAATATGAAAGCTTTTAACCGTGCAGATACAACTGACTATCAGCGCAACCACTTAGCATCAAACCAATGATTAAACAGCCATCACCACAGTCCGTCGAACCGCCAGTAGATATCTCCCTCCGCGCCTTCCTGGCGCTGTTTTTCGTCTTCTACGCACCGCTGGTCGCCGTTTCGTATCCGACGCTGTCGGCCGCCGCGCTCGCCGGGAGCGTCGTCGTCATCGTCACCTACCGATCCATCGATCGACACCTCAGCCAGCAGCAGGGGACACACCGAACGATCGACGTCCCGGGACTCGGAACCATCGAATACCGCTTTACGCGGTCGAAAGCGAACTGAGGGAACGTTACCGTTTTTCCGTGGTCTGTCGAGCGACTCCATGACGTTCACCGCAACAGGCATCCGCGACGACGAATTCGCCGTGGTGTGCCAGCGAGTTTGCGTGAGGAGACGGCTGTGACGAACCGCTTTCCGAACCGACGGCGTCGACTCGAGCGACGCCCTCACCTGCGGCGGACGAACTCGAGAAAGGCAAAGCCGTCGCGCTCGTCTCGCGAGACTTCGGTCCACTCCTCGCGGTCCCACTCGGGGAAGGACGTGTCCCCGTCGGGTTCGTCGTAAATTTCTGTCAGCACCAGCCGATCGACGGCGGGGAGATACTGCTCGTAGATCGTCGCCCCGCCCGCGACGAAGATGCGGTCGACCCCGTCGTGGCGCTCGTCTGCGGCGGCGGCGGCCGCCTCGAGTGACTCCTCAAGCCCGTTCGCGACGACGACGTTCTCGTAGTCGGTCGATTCCTCCTCGAGTCCGCGACTCGTCAGTACGACCGTCGTTCGGCCGGGGAGGGGTTCGCCGAGGGCCTCGAGGATTCCCTCGTAGGTGATCCGTCCCATGATGACGGGGTGGTTCACCGTCGTCTCTCTGAAGTGCGCGAGGTCCTCGGGGACGTCCCACGGCATGTCGCCGTCGGCGCCGATGATACCGTTTTCGGCGACGGCGACGATGGCGACCAGTTCGTGACCGGACTCGGCGGCGGGCGTGTCCGTATCCTCACTCATTCTGCCACTCCGAACCTGATTCCGTCGTGGGATTCGTACTCGCGCAGCTCGACGTCCTCGGCGGTCAGCTCGTCGATCGAGACGTCCGCGACCTCGAGGACCGGACGCTCGAGGGGCGCTCGCGACAACTGCTCGAGCAGGCCGGGGACGTGGTCGAGGCGCTCGTCGCCCTCGGCTTCGGGCGGCGCCTCGGCCTCGAGCCACGATTTGACCTCGAGGTACGCCTCTCGCTCGTCGACCCCGGCGAGCCGGGACTGGAGGGCCTCGAGGTTGTCGGCGTACCACTCGCCGCGCTCGCCACGGCCGCAGTAGACGTGGGCGTCGACGAGCGTGTGAGCGAACGTACCGGGTTCGAAGCCGGTCTGCTGGGCGACGACGTTCGTCAGGAGGGCGTAGGCGGCGATGTTGAACGGCACGCCGAGTGCGGTGTCGGCTGACCGCTGGGTGAGGTGGCAGTTGAGCCGATTCCCCTGGACGTTGAAGACGAACGTGTAGTGACACGGCGGCAGCGTCGAGATGGCCGCGTTGGCGGGGTGCCAGGCGTTGACGACCAGCCGACGGGAGTTCGGGCTGTCAGAGAGCGTGTCGATCACGTACTGCAACTGGTCGAACGTCAGCCGGCCGTCGGCCTCCTCGGTCACCCACCGGTGGGCCTCGTCGGGCCAGGACTCGCCCTCGAGGCGGGCGTCCGCTTCGGGGATCGGGTACCGTCGCCAGAATCGCCCGTAGGCGGTGTCGAGGTGGCCCGCCTCGTCCGCCCAGGCGTCCCAGATTTTCGTCTCTTCGCGCAGCTCCCGGATGTGCTCCTGTCCGGAGAGGTACCAGCAGACCTCATGAAGCATCGAGTTCCAGCGGTAGCCGTCCATCTTTTTGGTCGTCAGGAGGGGATACCCCGCTGCCAGGTCGATCGCGTAGTGCTGGCTGAACGACGAGATGGTGTCGACGCCGGTCCGGTTCGGCTTGTAGGTGCCCGCAGAGAGCACCGCGTCGACGAGCTCGAGATACTCGCGCATGAGACGGGCTTTCGTCGGAGAATACAAATAAACCCGTATTCACGACCGGTTTTGAACTCGAGGCGCGATTCCACTCTCGTTCACACCGTCGGCTCACGGCTCGGTTGGGTCAGTCACGAAACCGACGGTCACCCGTCGGTCGGGGCCGACGGGCCCGGCTAATCGTCCGCCGGCGCGAGCACGTCCTGGTCGTCCTCGAGCAGCCGATCGAGCGCGTCGACCATCGCCGTCACGCTCGCGCGCGTGATGTCGGCTTCGCTCCTGGCGACGGTGACCGAGCGGTCGTCGCGGCTCATCGTCACCTCGACGGTGACGACGGCGTCGGTGCCGCCGGTGATCGCGTCGACCTGGTAGGCCTCGAGCTGGGCGTCGGCGGCCGTCCCAAGCGCCTTCCGGACGGCGGAGACGGCAGCGTCGACGGGACCAGAACCCGTGCCGGAGGCGACGTGTTCCTCGCCCGCGACGTCGAGTCGGACGCTCGCGGTCGGGACGTCGCTCCCGCTGATGGCGGTGAGCCCCAGCAGTTCGACGGTGCGCTCGCGGTCGTCGCCAGTGACGTCCTCGGCGACGGCCAGCAGGTCGGCGTCGGTGACCCGGCGGCCACGGTCGCCGAGTTCGGTCACCCGACTCGCGATCTCGGCGAGCTCGTCGTCGCTCGCCTCGACGCCGTGTTCCTCGAGCACGGCCTTCACGCCCGCCCGTCCGGTGTGTTTGCCGAGGGCGAGCCGACGCTCCCGACCGACCGTCTCCGGCGGGTAGGGCTCGTACATCTTCTCGTCTTTGAGCGTGCCGTCGGTGTGGATGCCGCTCTCGTGGGTGAAGGCGTTCTCGCCGATCACCGCCTTGTTTGGCGGGAGCGCCACGCCCGTCGCCCGGGAGACGACCTGCGCGAGTTCGTACAGCTCCGCGAGCTCGAGCGTCTCGACGTCGTAGACGTGTGCGAGAGCGATCGCCACCTCCTCTAAGGCGACGTTGCCAGCGCGCTCCCCGAGCCCGTTGACGGTGCAGTGGACGAGGTCCGCACCCGCGGAGATACCCGCGAGGGCGTTCGTCACGCCGAGCCCGAGGTCGTCGTGGGTGTGAACGCTCGTCGGACCGAGCGCGGAGAGGCGGGAAACGGCCTCGTACGTTCGTTCGGGGCCCGTGTGACCGACCGTGTCGGCGAAACAGACCCGGTCTGCACCCGCGTCGAGGGCGGTGCCCAGCAGCTCCTCGAGGTAGTCGAGGTCCGCACGCGAACCGTCCTCGCCGATGACCTCGACCCAGAGGCCGTGGGAGTTCGCGTACTCGACGAGCTCGGCCGTCGTCTCGAGGTTGCCCTCGTGAGTCGTTCCGACCTTGCCCTCGACGTGGCGGTCACTCGAGGGCACCACGACGTGGACGCCATCGACGTCGCAGTCGAGCGCGAGGTCGACGTCGACCTGGAGTCCGCGACAGAAGCTCGTCACGAGCGCGTCGAGGTCGAGGTCGGTCACGCGGGAGATGCCCTGTCGTTCGCCCGCGCCGGTGCAGGCGCTGCCCGCCTCGATGACGGCCACGCCGGTTCGCTCGAGCGCGCGGGCGATCTCGACTTTTTCGTCGGGGGAAAGGGAGATGCCTGGCGCTTGCTCACCGTCGCGAAGCGTCGTGTCGAGCAATTCAACGGTCCGATCGTCGGCTACCTGGAGTCCATCGCGGCCGACTGTGAAGGGCTGAGAATCAGTTTCGGGGTCGAATTTCCCGGCCAGCCGCCTTGCGGCGACTTACTCTATCCTCCACAGTGGGCGTCTCTCGTGCCATGTGTAGGTCCAGGTATTCACGTCGACTATAAAAGGGCGTTGGAAAAGCAGAAATTTGCCTTCGTTTCGTCAGGGTTTCTGTTACGTTCGTCGGAGGTGGACGCTCGTTTCCCCACGTCGTAGTGGGAGGTGGACGCCTTTCGCCGCGCGTCGTAACCGGAGGGGAACACCCTTTCCCCCGCACGTCGTAGTCGACGACGATCATGGAGGGAACTCTCCGCCCGCTCGTCCGGTCGCTGCGCGAGGCGCCGGTGGTCGAACGCGACGACTACGAGTACTTCGTCCACGGCGTCACCGACGGTATCCCGCTGGTCGAACCCGACGTCCTGCGTGCGGTCGCCGACGGCATCCGCGATCGCGTCGATCTCGAGGCCGTCGACAAAATCGTCGCCCCGGAGTCGATGGGCATCCACCACGCGACCGCGCTCTCGCTCGAGACAGACGTGCCGTTCGTCGTCGTCCGCAAGCGCGCCTACGGCTTTCCCGACGAGGTGGCCGTCCACCAGGAGACGAGCTATGGTGAGAGCGAGATGCACGTAAACGGCATCGACGCCGGCGACCGGGTCCTCCTCGTCGACGACGTGTTCTCCTCGGGCGGAACGATCGAGGCCGTCTGCGCCGCCCTCGAGTCGATCGGCGCCGAGCTGGTCGACGTCGTGGTCGTCCTCCGCCGGGTGGACGTCGACGCCGAGTTGCCAGTCGAGGTGACGAGCCTCCTCGACGTGCGCGTCGAGGACGGCGAGGTCGTCGTCGTCGAGTGACTGGGCCGTACGTTTAACTCACGGGGTTGTGATTCTTCGATTCACAGATCACTATGTCCCCAGACCCATACGACCCGGAGCGGGTGGCGAAACTCACCAGCCCGAACGCCTTTCGGTACTGTTCGGGCGAGGAGCTCCGGACGTTCCTCGATCCCGCCCCCGACTGGTGCGTGGCCGACTTCGGCAGCGGTGGCGGCATCTTCACGAGCGAGCTCGCCCCGGTCGTCGACGCCGTCTTCGCGGTCGACGTCAGGCCGGGCCTCCACGCAGCCTACCGCGACCAGGGGGTGCCGGCGAACGTCACACCAATCACCGCCGACTTTACCTCGCTCCCCTTTCCCGACGACTCCCTCGACGGCGGCGTTTCGGTCCGAACGTATCACCACGGGTTCGAGCCGGCACTCGAGGAGGTCGCTCGCGTCCTCCGGCCGGGTGGCCGCCTCGTGATCGTCGACTGGTCAGCGACGGGTGCCGGGGAGCGCGACGCTCACGACGAGGACGAGTATCGCGACCTCGCGACTGCCCAGTCGGCGCTCCTCGAGGCCGACTTTCGCATCACGGACGCCCACGAGCGCCGTGAGACGTTCGTCGTGGTCGGCACGAAGCGGTAGCCCACTCGCCTCCCGTGACGACCACCCTCGAAAACCACGACGCGACGACAGCACCGGAGTTTCCCCCGGCGCCGGACGGCTACGCCGAGCCGTACGCGTTCGAGTATCCGACGCCCGTCTTGCTGCTCGGGTCGGTGCTCCTGGGGATCGGATCAACGCTCGGTTTCGGCGGCCTCTTGCTACTGGTCCAGAGAGCGGAGGTGGTCTCTGCGCTCGCCCAGGTGACGACCGACGGGGGGACGACGGGCTACGTGATCGACCTGACTGCCCTCGCCGTACCCCTGTTCGTCGCGTTGGTCGTGACGGCCGTCATCCACGAACTGCTCCATGGCGCCGCCTTCGCCTACTACGGATACGACGTCTCCTACGGTGTCGTCCCCACGATGGGGGCGTTCTATGCGGCGGCCTTCAGCCAGTTCCATGAGCGGGACGAACTGCTTCGCGTCGGCCTGGCGCCGCTCGTCGTCCTCACGACCGTCTGCGTTCCGTTACTGGCCGCTCCGGCTCCAACCGTTGCGATCACAGCGGCGTTCGTGTTGATTCTGAACACGGCTGGCTCGATCGGCGATCTCTACGCCGTGTGGTACCTCCGGCGACTGCCTCGAGGAACGATCACCTACGACGTCGACATCCGCCGCTCGTACGTCTACGAACCGCTCGAGCAGTAGACGGACGCCCCCGGCCCGTGAGTCCGATCACTCCTCGAGGACGAGTTCGTCGCCCACCGAGAGTCCATCGGCCGCGCCGGCGGGGAGTTCGACGAGCAGGTCGCACTTCTCCCGGGCGTAGCCGATCCAGGGCCGGAGCCGTTCGATCCGTCGGACCCGATCGTCGACAATCCAGACGACGTCGATCGAAAAGGGGACGAACAGCATGTGGACGTCACGGGTCTTCGCCCGTCGAAATCGAAACGCGAGCGCGTAGTCGTCGGGAATCGACCGTCGAAACATTAGCCCCCGAGTTTGCGCGAGGATCGAGTCGGCGGTGTCGACCTCGCTCGCCAGCACCTCGGCGTCGCCGTCCGGATCCAAGACCAGTCGCACGCGCTCGAGTCGGTGTGATCGGCGTAAAAACCTTTCCGCTGGTCGTTGCACCGTCCGGCGCTGGAATCGCTGCCGTCGAGCCGCGGGCGCGTTCGGTCGCGTCATCCGTTCGTCTGACTGACATTCATTGCGGGGAGTGTGGTCAGCGGCTATAGTACACGTTGAAAGTCATTGCACATCCGGCCACGAACATCGGCGGCCAGCCTCGGCCTCTTGCCGAGGCTGGCCGCTCGGCTGTGGCCGGGTGTAAATCGTTTCAACGAGTACTATAGCAGTCCTCGGTAATCGAATCGAGATTCGCAACTTTGTAGCTGTTAGTTCCGTAAGTATCAAGACTTACTCAACAGACTAAAACAGCGTGAGCTTCCGCTAGGAATATCAGAATCTGGATGATAGCCTGATTTCCGGTAATAGACTATTCTGTCCGCGTGCTTACAACGCTCGACATTGTCCCGCTTGACAAGGCCCATTCGCAGAGGACAGAGCTTCTGCTAACCACTATCCCTGAATCTGTAAATGCAGTTCCAAGACAACTATTCGTAGTATTCGGAGGAATGACATCGGTCGATCCATTTCGTTTCATAGGTCGTGTGGCTCACTACTCGGCCTACGAGGTCAGAAAGGTCGGTCACACCCTCCTCTTGGCACCAGTCAATGCACTCCCGGTACAACTCAAGATTCAACTCTTCCACGTCGGAGTCATCCAGTTCTTGGATTCGTAGCGAATCCACATTACCAAGATATGCGACAAACGCACGCGTATGCCCATCTAAGAGGGTCAGGTTTTCATCGAGGATATATACCGGGAGAGCGTCATATTCGGGGTCGTCGAAGTCAAACCACTCTATCACGTCTCGCATTTTCCGTGCGCTGATGTAAAGTTGGCTTGGATGCAGTTCTTCGTACAGGATAGTTGTAGCCATCTTCCGTCAATTCAACCCAATCTATTTCTTCCATTATTGAAAAGGTGTGGGCATGCCTGGTGCTGTGTATTTGCGTGGAGAGTCCGTTACCCTCCGAACAATTGAAGAGGAAGACATCGACTTTCTCCACGAGATGATTAATAATCCGGAGCTCTGGCAGGGATTCGGTGCTCCCGGACCTCGGAATAAACAGGAGATGGAAAGTGAAGTACCACGGGTCGGGTGACCCGTGGCGTCCGTGTCTACCCTGTAGTCGGGGCAACGGTCTTTAATTCCTCTCGCGCTTGACTCTGCGAGTCTCGCGCCGACTTTCCGTGTCGGTAAACACCCGAAGCGAAAACTGCTCCGTGAGAGTCGGCCTCTTCACACAGGCCCGATGCCGTCCGTCTCACCTTCCGAACACTTGGAAGGGTTTCGAGAGACGGCACATTCTCATTCTGCTCGTGGAACCATTCTTGCGCCACACAAACCGCTGCTTTCCGGTCAGCGTGGTCTTGGAAGTCGCACTCCATACATTTGAACCGCTTCCAACGCCGATTCGCTCGCTCGGTGTGCAAGCATTCCGTTCGCGGACAGCGTTGACTCGTGTACGCCGGGTCAACATCGTCTGAGGGGATTCCACCCCAAGCGGCTTTGTACGTCACCATATCTCGGAGTGCGGCGAACGGCAAGGAGTGCAAGCGCCGGTTCATTCGCGTGCCGTAATCGATTGAGTCTCGCATGTCTTTGAGGTCTTCAAAGACGATTACCGGTTCGTTGAATTGCGAAACCCATCGTGTTACGTCGCGCGATACTTTATGGAGTTGGTCGTGAACGAAGTCTTGTTCTTCGGTTTGGACCACGTTCTCGAACGCGGATTGTCCGACTTTCTGCATCCGCTTCCGTTTGGTGAAAAACTCGTGGCGAACTCGTTTGATGTCGGGGTACTCGATGACGACTGAATCGAGTACGTCACCAGTAGCTCTATTCAGCGCGGTGAGTGCCACGCAGTCCTCGTTAATGTCCACACCAACTACTGTCTCTGCGTAGTCTGGAGACGCTACGGTGCGTGTCTTGTGGGTGACTGTGACGTGTACTCGCCATTCGTCGTGTTTATACACGAGTTCAGCTACGCCCACTCTCCACGAGTCAGAGTTAAGAGCGTTCTTGACTCGTTCGAGGTGGTTGGGACTACCGCGAAGTACGCCTTTGACGTGGTTGTACGGTTTGTAACTGACTCTGAAGCGAACATCTCCCGAATCATCTACAGTGAGGGCGTATCCTTCGTTGTGATTCATCCGCATTGGATACGTCTCGTCAATGTAGGGAAACGGTCGGCCCCACTCGTTGTCTTTGTGGTCGTGGTACGTCTCTATCTCACCCAGTGCTTTCTGGACGAGGAGTTGAGTCGTGTTTTTCACGAGGTTGGCGTTATCCACTACGGTGTCGTGGATGTCGTCCCAGTCCCATCCCTCACGGTCGAGGCGGTTGACTTCGTTGCGAACTCGTCGGGCTTCGAGACACCCTTTGTACAAGTTGTCAGGACTACCCGTTTGGATGGTTAATCCAAAAGAAAGCGTCTGGGTCAGTCCTGCATCTTGCATCGTCAATAAATTGTCGTGAATCGTTGTAAGTGTAGTGATTTGTCGGCATTCACCCACGGGTCAGGTGACCCGTGGTACTCTGCCTTGACCGCTGATAGATTTGAGGAACAGAATTCAGGAGTCGCGTTGCTCATCTGCCGTGAAGAGGCGGTAGGCCGAGTTCGGCTCGTAGACGTTGACAAGAACTGGGGTAACGCTGAACTCACCTGCTATGTGGCTCCTGAATCCCAACGGCAAGGGGTAGCCACCGAGGCCTGCCGGTTGGTGATTGATTATGGATTCGACTACCTACCGATTAACAAAATCACAGCTCGAATCTTCGATTCCAACCAATCCTCGCGTGGGCTGGCCGACAAACTTGGATTCGCTCACGAGGGGACTCTTCAAGATCACGTCTTCCATGAGGGGCAATACCTTGACCTCCACTGTTATGGACTTTTAGAGGAAGACTGGCGGTCAAACGAATAGAGTCTTTACCTCGTCAGATGGGTTGATGGTCTCGGTCGTACTGGAACACAATGTTCACCCACCTATTCATCGACTGTTCCACTATGGATAATGCCTAATCAATTGAGACTCGAAACGGTATTTTAACGGCGGCTACCCATCAATTGTCTTGGAAATGGCGGACGATGGCGGGCTCAACGGCTCGTGGGAAATGGCCGACCCGTCCGGCGCTAAAGAGAACCTCGTAGCGGGAACGAACCTCCAGAAGAATTCTGACGAGAACGCCTACGGCGAACAGCCCGACGTCAAGGTCGCCACACTCGGTGACCCGATACCGATTGAAGACCAGCTACGTGACGCTCTCCAGCGCGGCCTCTCCCCACGAGAGGCCGTCGGTCGCATCGGGGTGCTCCGCACCACGCGGTTCGAACTCGACGTCGACGGGCTCGCCCGTGATCTCACCGACGCCGAAGCCCAACGCCTAATTCTCGGCCAAGAACTCACCGACACGCCGTCCTACAGGCTCGAAGAGCAGATGGATGACCACGCGGTCCACGAGGAGATGCACGTCTCCGAGCGCGTCAGCGAGCGCACCATCGACAACATCCGCGACCGCATCCCCGACGAGAAACTCGCACGCTTCGAAACCGCGACGGAGAACGTCGCGCGGTGGGCCGAAGACGAGAGTGTCGAGATGGCCGATCTCCGTGACGCGCCCGACCCGGAGGCCATGGCCGACGGGATGGACGCACCGGAACTCGTGAAGCTCACGCGGGCGATGAAGACGACTGGCTACGCCTGCATCCAACTCGGTCGCACGGACCCGTACTACGACAAGTGGGAGGTGTTCAAGCCGTACGAACTCGCGTCCCACCACAACATCCATCCGAACAACGCCCGGGACAGTCTCCGGCAGAAACCGTACTACTGGGCGCGGAAGACGCCGACTTCGAAGGCGCTCTGGAATCAGGTGCGCGAGTCCTCACGCGGCCACTTTCGGGGGATGTTCATCTGCGCCTTCGAGCAGTACCTGGACCTGCTCGACCGCTACAATCTGCTCCCCGACCGCCCCGATCTCGCCGTAGACCTCACCGGGTGGCCGTGGTTCGGGAAAATCGACGACGAAGACACGCCGGACGAAGAACGCGAACAGCCCGGTGCCGTCGAAGGGACGAAGCCCGGGCGGAACTACTCGCACTCGTGGCAGTTCGCCACCGTTTCGCTCGTGGGAACGCCGGTGCCGATGACGTTCGCCGCGCGGTCGGTCGAACGGCGGAACCGGCGGGCCTACCACCTGAATCAGCTTCTCAACTACTCGGAAGCGAAGTTCGACATCGGGCGTGTGTTTCTCGACAAGGACTTCTACACCGAGAAGATCAAGGACGAGCTGAAGGAGCGCGACCAGGACTTCGTCATCACCGCGCCCCGGAACATGGGCGCGTTCGAGGACCTCATCATGGGCACGGAACTCCGTGAAGACTCGTGGAACTCTCAGCCCTACGAAATCGGCATTGGCGCGTCCGACGACGCCGACCACTATCTGTTCGTGAACCCGTCGGAGAAGCGGCTGAAGCGGGCCGACACCGGCCTCGAAGACCCGAAGAACTGGGAAGCGTTCTACACGAACATCGACCCAGAGACCGTCGATGGTGGCGGCGCGGCGCTGGCCGCCGACTACCGTCTCCGCTGGGGTATCGAAACGGCGTATCGGATGCTGAAACACGACTTCATGCCGAAATCAGCGACGCCGATGCGGAACCAGCGGGTGTTCCTGTTCAACTGGGCGATCCTCCTGAACAACATGTGGATGGGGGCGAACGTGCTCGCGGCGGCGAACGAGCGTGACTACGTCCCGCATGAGGCGGACGAACCTTTGCAGGTAAAGGACGACCAGGGCAACTACGAGTACACGGCGAACGAATTCATGACCGCGCTCGTCGATGACCTCCACCCGACCGACATCGGTGAAGTGGCAGACCTCTCAGAAAAGAGTGACATCTTAGCGAACGCCAGCGGCCTCGATCTGATCACCTGATTCGACCCCACGAATCGCCGTTGCGAAGTTACGAATTTCGACCGGATTACCGAGAACTGATAGTATGCCACAGGACGACGCACTCTGTGTGAACGTTGCACGGAAGATCGCAGCGCACGAGAACGAACCCGTCGAAACGCTCGATCCGCCACTGTACGACGTTATCGACCTGGAGGTACTCGAGCAACTGTTTCAGCCGGTCGGGCCGCGCTCGGCTGTGGACGCGGTATTCTCGTTTCAGTACCGTGACTACACGGTCACCGTCGACGGCTCGGAGCGGGTGACGGTGGTAGAACGCGACGGCACGTCTGCTACCAGCCGGCCCAGGCGCCGTCGAACAGTCGGATCGCTCGAGTAGCGGTCAGTCCTCGGACGCGACGGCCGGTGCCACCGATCGCTCGGGCGTGGTGGTTCCCAGATGCCGCGCCCAGAGGTAGAGCATGCTCGGCAGGACGACCACGCTCAGCAGGAACGAGGCCAGAAGCGCGAGTACGACCATCGCGCCGAAGCTCTCGAGCTGAGGGTGTGGATGTAAGACGAGCGTCGCGAACGCCCCGGCGGAGGTGAGGGTGCTGCCGAGTAGCGCGCCGCCCGTCCCGGTGACGGCGAGCTCGAGCGCCTCGAGTGCGTCGCGGCCGGCCTCGAGCTCCTGGGCGAACCGGTCGCTAATGTGGATGTTGTAGTCGATGCCGAGGCCGACGACCAGACTCATCAGGAGGGCCGTGAGCATCGTCAGCGGGATCTCGAAGAGGTGCATACCACCGACGACGAGGCCGATCACCAGCGCGATCGGAACGACCGTCACGAGTCCGAGCGTCGCGCTGTCCCGGCTCACGCGGTAGATGGCTGCCAGTCCCACGGCGATCACGCTCACTGCGATCACCAGCGTGTGCAGGATGCCCTGGGTGATCTCCCCGAGGACGGCCTGGTTGATCGTCGCCATGTCGACGGGCGTCGCCGTCAGCTCCGCGTTCCCGGCCTCGACGGTCGCCGCCACCTCACGGGCGCCGTCGGCCTGTTCGTCGAAGGTGGTGCTTCGGTCGACGGGAACGATCACGCGCAGCGAGTCGTACTCCCCGTCGGTGCGTTCGATCACCTGGCTCGCCTCCGCGGGTGCGGTCGCGTAGAGTTCGTCGTACACCGCCTCGAGATTCTCGTCGGGGACGCCGTCGCCGGTCGTATCGGCCGCTTCGTAGGTGGCGGCGAACTCCTCGTCGGTTTCGGCGACGGCGTCCATCACCGACAGCGGCGAGACCGCCGTGTTCACACCCGGCTGCTCGAACGCGAAGCCGGTTTCGTCGGCGGTCTCGAGCCCGTCGTCGACGGCCTCGAGGGCGGCGTCGTCGGTGACGTCGCCCCGAACGAGCAGCTGTGCGTGGGCGGCTTCGTCGTCGTCCGGCGTCTGGTAGCGTTCCTGGACGTACCGGTCGTGTTCGAAGATGTCCGGATCGTCCCAGGCGAGCGGTCCGGGCAGGTTCTGTTTCCACTCGGCCGCCGAATCGGTCTGTTCCTGGAAGCTCTCCTCGTCGAGGGCGGTCCAGGCGACGGCTCCGCCGGCCCCCGCGACGAGCGCCACGACGACGACGACCGGGGCCGCGTATCGCGCCAGGGTGACGCTCGCGCCGAGGGCGCGACGCAGGTAGGGGCCGTGACCGAGCGGCCGCTTGCGACGGTTGAATCCGACGCGCTCGAGTAGCCCGTCGGCGCTCACCTTCAACGCGGGCACGAGCGTCACGAAGACGACGAACGCGGAGGCGACGCCGAGGGTGATGCCGACGCCCAGCTGCCGGATCAGCGTCAGCGGGTTGGCGAGATTCGCGAGAAATCCGACCGCCGCGGTGACCGTCACGAGGCCGAATGCGACCGCCACGGAGCGGACGCCGCGCTTCATCGGCTCGCGGATCCCGTCGTCGGGTCCGCGTTGCTCGCGGTAGCGGTTGAAGACGTGGAAGCCGAAGTCGATGCTGATCCCGCCGATCAGGACGGGTCCAATGATCATCGTCATCCCGGCGGCGACGCCGAGCCAGCCGAGGATGCCGAACATCCAGCAGATCGACACGACGACGCCGGTCATCCCGACGACGACGTCGACGGGGTCGCGGTAGGTGAACGCGAGGACGCCCAGGATGAGCGCCAGCGCCACCGGCAGGATGAGCTGGGTCGTGTTCTCGTTCAGCTGCTGGTTCCCCTCGGCCCAGGCGTGTTCGCCGACCGTGAAGAACTCGAGGTCATCGCGCTCGCCAGCTTCCTCGTGGAGGACCGCCGTGGCGTCGCTGTAGGCCTCCTCGTCGGTCGTTTCGAGCGCGAACAGGAGCCGGTGGTCAGGGCTCGTCTCGCTCCCGGGCTCGTAGCTCGCGGGGACGAACTGCAACGCCTCCGACTCAGGGGAGAGCGTCGCCGACACGGCTGCCGCGACCGCCTCGTCGTCGGCCGCCTCGAGTGCGTCGAGCTGGGCCTCGAGATCGGCGGCGGGGTCGTCGGCGAGCTGTATCGCGACCAGGTTCGCGACGCCGACGACGTCGCCGTCCGTCGCGAGCGCGTCGGTGAGTTCGTCCGATTCGAGGACCGCCTGCTGGTAGTGCAGCGCCTCGAGGAGCGCCGCCTTCGAGAGGGCGTTTCCGTCGTCGGCGCTGACGTAGACGGCCGCGTAGGAGACGTTCTCCGTCTCGCGGTCCGCGTAGCGCTCCTCGACGTACTCGAGCGCGTCGAGCTCTTCGATGTCCCCGAACTCGTCCGGGTCCTCTTCGGCCTGCTGGGTCGTGTCGAGGTTCGAGACGCCGGCGACCATGCCCGCCGTCAGGAGCAACATAACGACGATCACGACTCGATTGTGCGTCGTGACGGCGTCGATGAGCTTCTCGAGCGCCGGTCCGATCACCTCCGCTCACCCCACTGACTTCGGAACGAGTGGCGTCCGCTGTCGGATGGGACGCCGGGTGGTTCGCCTGCAGGGACGGTCGGTCCGCCTCGTCGATCGATCGGTTCGACGTAGTTTCGGTGCATCTACTCGAGTCGTCGACCCGGCTGTGAGTATAACGGGCAGCACAGTTACCGGCCGTCTAATCCGGCAAAAGGCCTATATACTAGAACTGGTCGATCGTCCCACGGGGAACGGCCGGCTGGAGCCGCTCGAGTGGGCGAAACGGCTTCTTAGTGAGGAGAAACGGCTTCTCAGTGTGGCTGGTCGGCGTCGTCGGTCACCGAGAGCGTGCTCCGGCACAGTTCCGCGATCGCTCGCCGGAGCCGCTGTGAGATCGCCGACTTCGAGACGCCGAGTCGGTCGGCGAGTTCGTCCTGAGAGATTCCCCGAGGGACGTCGAAGTAACCCTCCTCGTAGGCGACGGTGAGCAGGTCTTGCTGTTTGGCCGTGAGGCCGACGACGCCGTCTTCGCCGTCGTCGGACGTCCGGAGGTGGTTGACCGAAAACGAGACGTCCAGCTCACCACAGGCCTCGTTGAGCGCGACCAGCGCGTCCCGATCGGGCAGTCGAAGCTGGACGAGCCAGCCGTCGCGGCTGCTCGAGATGTCGAGCACGCGGCCGCCGACGTCGGCGATCGCGGGGGTGAACCTGATCGCGCGCTCGGTCAGCTCGACGCGGTAGACGTGTCGATCGGGGTATCGATCGACGAGGACGGGATCGCGAACGGTCGGATCGAGCTCGAGTGCGCTCTCGAACTCGTCGAACCGATCCCCGGAGACCGCCAGATACGCGAGGGTACGTCCCGGACGGACGGTCGTCCAGTACTCCGGCTCGACGGACACGTCGGACACGCGTCCGAGCGTCGGGCGAAGAGCGAGGTCGGCGTGGTCGAGTCTGACCTCCGCGACGATCCCGCCGTCGGCCTGCGAGCGCAGGCACGTCCGTTCGGAGACGATCGCATCGGTACTCATGAGACCACCGCCGCGGCCAGCAGGCCGCAGTAAGTACAGCTTAGCAGAGACGCACTCATTGATTTCCATATAGCCACTCCGGGTAGATGGTCCATGGCGCTATACACGGACACGCTGGATCGAGACGGTACAATAGATATTCACGTATCAGCCAGAGAGAAGGATCCACTCGATCGAGAAACGTCGCCTTTCCTGTCGTCGAACAATTACTCGAGTCGGAGGCCACCACGAACGGGAGTCGCCGGTCTGATAGTAATAAGTGCTTACGGAGCGGCGTACGGTGCTTTCGGAGTTGCCGACGGGCGTCCGTCACCGCCCTCACGACGAACGTGGTTCGAACGCGCCGTCGACGAAATCGACTCGAGCGTGCTCACGTCGACGAGTCGTCGTCGACCGGTCGTTCGTCGAACAGCAGCGTGAACAGTTTCCGCTCGGCCGCCCGGTAGTGGCGGTTGAACGTCGGCTGTGAGACGCCGAGCGACCGCGCGACCTCCTCGCCGGTGCGCTCTCGAGGCCACTCGAAGAAGCCACCGTAGTAGGCAGCCTCGAGCGCTCGACGCTGTCTGTCGGTGAGTTCCTCGCGAAGTTCGGTGCGAAACCCCTGCCGAGTTCGGACGGGTCGCTCCCGTTCGCGCCGGGCGACGAGTTCGGTCCGCGGATATCGCTCGCCGAGGCGTCGAACGAACGAGCGAACGTCCGAGCCCTGTGGTACCTCCACGATGAGCGTCACCCGGTCGCCGGCCGCCGCCACCGACCGGAGCACCCCACCGTGATCGACCAGTGTCGACGCGATCGTCGACCCGACGACGGTGAGCTCGAGTGGCGACTCCTCGTCGTCCGCCGAGACGGGCTGCACCGAATCGATCGCCTCGAGGTCCGCGGCGACGTCGCTGACGACGGCCGTCGACGCGTCCGGGACGGTCACGAAGATCGTCGACTGCTCGGCCGACCGGGGCACGACGGTCCCGATTACGAGCGTGCACGCTGCGCGACGGGCGAGCGTTGCGAGCGGATCGTCAGGCGCCGTCGTGAGCAACTCCAGTTCGGTGACGCCGTCGACGAGCAGCGCCCGTCTCGTCTCGATAGCGTTGATCACGTACGCGATCGTTTCGCCGAGGTCGACGAGAACGGCCTGCGTGACTTCGTCGAACGCCGCCGGTCGATCGGCGTAGACGGTCAGTGCGCCGTAAACGTACTCGTCGTACGACAGCGGCACGCTCAGGATCGACCCGATTCCTCGCTCGAGCGCCTCCTGACGCCACGTTCCGTCGCGCTCCTCGTGGACGACGTTCTCGACCACCGCTGGCTCGCGGGTAGCCGCCGTTCGGCCCGCTGGCTCTCTCGCGTCCGGATCGACGTCGACGGTCACTGACTCGAGGTAGGTCTCGTCGCCGGCCACCGCACGCGGCGTGATGGTGTCTTCGATCACGTCGACCTCGCCGATCCAGACGAGAGAGAGCCAGTCGATCGACGCGAGTTCCTCACAGACGCTCGCTTCGACCGTCTCGCGGTCGTCCGCCCTGACGAGCCGTCGGCCGATCGCTCGTTTTCGGTCGCCGAGTTCGGCGAGTCGATCGAAACGCCCCAGCTGACGCTCGAGGTCACGCTCGCGCTCGCGGACCGCTGCTTCGCCCTCGACCCGGCCGAGGGCGACTGCGGCCATCGCCGCCAGCGACTCGAGGAACGCCACCGCCCGCTCGTCGAGTCGCTCCGGGTCGGTCACGGTCGCGAAGACGACGCCGCGTCCGTCGAGCGGCGCGATCAGCACGCGATCGGCGCGAACGCCGATGGCCGAGAGCACTCGCTCGAGATCGGTTCCGTCGCGAACCGACGCACCAGCGGCGTCGACCGCGTCGCCGAGGGCCGTCTCGTCGATCCCGAACGTCGGCAACGGTGGGAGCGACGCGTCGTCCGCCGTCGCGTAGGCAGCCGGCTCGAGGACCGCGTCGTCGCGGAGGTAACACCCGACGAAGTCGGTCCCGAGCCCGTCGACGGCGGCGTCGACGGTCGTCTGTGTCACCTCCAGGTTCGTTCCCGCCTCGAGCAGCGCCGAGCCGGTCTCCCGGACGCTCGTCAGCGCATCCCACAGGTCGCGTCGGTCGGTCTCGTCGCGGACGACGCAGACGACGCGATCGTCGCCCAGGAGGGGAACGACGGAGACGGCGACCGGCGTCGGCTCCCGGTCGCTCGGCTCGTCTGGATGGAGCGTCGCCCTGATCGGCTCGGCCCGCCGGACCACGGGCGAGTCGGCGCGCTCGCGGATCGATTCGGCGAGGGGAGCGTCGACGAGCGCCGTGAGGTCGCGACCGACGATCACGTCGGCACCGAGGAGGTCGAAGGCGGCCGCGTTCGCCAGTTCGACCGTCGTTCCCTCGAGGACGAGGACGCCGTCCTCGAGTGCGTCGATGACGGACTCGAACAGGGAGAGCCGTTCGCGACGGTCTTCGACACCGTCAGCGACTGTCGCCTCGCGAGCGTACATCGTGAGTCCCGACTCGGATGGGTGGGCCTCGACGGCGAGCCAGGACTCGATCGGCGGATACTCGACGTCGAACGTGACGAGCGACTCGCTCGCCCGTGCCTCGTTGAGTCGCTCGTAGAACGTTCCTCGAACCGACTCCGGCAGGCGGTCCCAGATCACGGTCCCCGTGAGCGCGTCCGGCCGAGCGTCCGTGGAATCGTCGCCTATCAACAGCCGGCTGGCTGCCTCGTTCGCGTGGACGATCTCCCACTGCCGGCCCAGCGAGAGGAACGCCCCCTCGAGTCGGTCGGCGGCTCGGGATACCGGATCGGCTGCAGACGCCGCGGCCCGGGCCGGTGAGACAGTGACGACGATGCCCGCGATGGCTGGGTCCTCGAGGCGGTTCGTGACCGTCACCTCGTGGACGGTCCAGGTGCCGTCGGCGTGACGAAACCGATACCGACCCCGCCCGGTCGTCCCGAGCGAGCCCGCGACCACCTCGGACAACAGCTCGCCTGCCTCCTCGCGGTCGTCGGGGTGGACGTATCGTGAGAGCGGTCGTCGCTCGAGTTCGGCCGGCGTCACCCCCGTCTCGGTCTCGAGCGCCGGGCTGGCGTACTGGACTTCGCCATCGTCGGAGAGAACCACGATCGGCGCGTCAGCGGCTTCGAGAACGCGTCGGTATCGCTCGGCAGCCGAACGCGAGGGTCGGCGGTGTCGTTCGACGACGTTTTTCACCCGCGAGGCGGCGACCGCCGGTGGCGCGGCTGGCGAAAGGACATCGGCCGCGCCCGCCTCGAGTGCGGCCTCCGCCGCCGACTCCTCGGTGATCGCGACGATCGGCACGTCGGCCACCTGCGAGTGAATCGGCTCGAGCGGCGACGACTCCGACTCGAGGTCGCAGACGACGCAGTGGACGTCGCGCTCGTCGAGGCGCTCGAGTGCGTCCGCGAGCGTCCGCGCCGTGAGCACCGTTGGACCCGGGACCGCCGCCTCGAGTGCCGTTCGTGCGGCCTCGGTTCGGTCGGAGTCGCCGACCACGAGTACACTGACGTCGCCGACCACGACGAGCTCCTCGCCGCTCACGGTCGCCTCACCTCACAGTCCCCGGTGTGGGTCCCCATTTCGGAAGCGACGACCGCCGTTCTATCGGTCCGGCCGTTTCGCCGAGTTCCCCACAGTCGTGACTGAACGGATCGACCGCGTCGGACCGAGCCGGCAAGCGCACACCGGGACACAGTCGCGATTCCCGGCGCTCGGCGGTTAATTATCGACACCGTATCGTCGGTAAGGCACGTATTACCTCGTCGCCGCGTCGTTCGGTCCCGTTACACTCGCGAGGGAGGTGTTCGAGAACCGATGGCGTTCCAGCGTGGGACTCGAGACCAGGTTCGGCCAGTTCGACGCCGTACGCTCGACGTTCCGGCTGTGAGTGCGCCGACCAGTTACATCCGCGACGGACCCCTATAGTTTATCACAGCCGGATCACAACCCTCCGTCAACTGATGCCCCCGGACGAGTCAGTCGGTCGTGACCCGCTCTTTCAGTACGACGACCCGATCTTCGCCGACGAACGGTTGCTCGAGATTACCCACCTCCCCGGCCCGGATCGGATCGTCGGCCGCGACGAGCAGATGCAACGCGTTGCAGAAGCGCTCAACCCCGCGATCTTCGGCAGCGAGCCGACGCACCTGTTCATCTTCGGGAAGACCGGCACCGGGAAGTCGCTCATCTCGCGGTCGGTCACCCAGCGGGTGATCACGGAGGCCGACCGCGACGGGATCACCGTCAAGTACGCGTTCATCGACTGCGGCGAGCAGAACACGGAGGCCGCCATCGTCAAGACCATCGGCCAGGCCGTCAACGAGCCCGACCGAAGCGGGGTGTCGATTCCCGACCGGGGACTCGGCACGGGCGACTACTACAAGCGACTCTGGCAGGCCGTCGACGCCTGTACCGACGTGACGATCGTCATCCTCGACGAGATCGACATGCTCGAGGACGACGAGGTTCTCCGGAAGCTCTCGCGGGCCGGCGAGAATCGCCGGATCTCTGACTCCCGGGTCGGCATCATCGGCATCTCGAACAAGATCGACTTTCCCGACGGGCTCTCAGAACGAGTCAAGTCGAGTCTCGCGCGGGACGAACTGGTGTTTCCACCCTACGACGCGACGCAGCTGGTGGACATCTTAGAGAAACGCCGTGATGCGTTCCACGAGGGCGTGCTGACCGACGACGTCATCCCGCTGACGTCGGCGCTGGCCGCCCAGGAGCACGGCGACGCGCGCAAGGCGATCGACATCCTCCGGAACGCCGGCCGACTGGCGAAGAAGGGCAACGACGCCTTAGTCGCCGAGGAACACGTCCGGGCGGCCAAAGAGAAGACCGAGGCCGACCGCTTCAACGAACTCATCGAGGGCTCGCCCCAGCAGGCGAAGGCAATCCTCTACGCGCTGACGCTGCTGACCGAGAACAGTATCAGCGAGGAGTTCCCGACGAAGGTCATCTACAGCCAGTACAAGGGGATCGCCGGCCGGCTCGGTCTCGACGCCCTCTCCGAGCGACGCGTCCAGGAGATCCTTCAGGAGCTGAACTTCCTCAACGTGATCCAGTCAGAACGCGAGGGCCGTGGCCGGGGCCGGGGCGCACACGCCAAACACCGGCTGCTCGAGGACCCGTCGATCGTGAAGAAGGTGCTGTTACGGGACTCGAGGCTCTCCACACTCGACGCGTGACGGCGGCGGTCAGAACGGGGGCTGCCTTCTGTATCGACGGCGTCGCAGGGGGTGTACTCGAGTTCCGTTCGGAGAATCCGGTCGACGTCGGCCAGTGTCTCGACCACTGTGAGAACGAGGTCGCGCCGGTCGGTCATCGACTCCGCTGCTCGCGTTCTCGCTCGAGTCGACGACAGCCATAGACGAGCGTATCGGGAATTACCGCGGCGTTCTCCTGGAGGAGGGTCACGACCACCGCAACCTCCTCGAAGTTCGGCCCGCGCCAGGCCCGAAACGGGTCCGCCTCCCATCGAACGAATCCCGAATCGGCCAGCAACGGGAGATGCCGATGGTGCAGGTGAGTGCCGAGCGTCTCGCGGTCTGGAGGGACGGTCGGCGACATCGCAGCCTCCGGCAGCGAAACCGGTTGGCCGGCGCCTGCGTCGAGGAGTGTCACGACCAGCTGCCGACGTGGCTCGGCCATCAGCGCCTCGAACACCCGATCCCATCGCTCGATAACTCGCTTGCCGTCTTCGAGCCGCTCGACAGTCATACCCGATACCATACAGCTGCGGTTACAAATTGATTGTGGTTGGTTAACACAATACACATTGGATTATCGCAAATTCGTCGACGGACGTCCATTCGCTCGAGCAGCCGACCGACCGCGAATCTCACACCGTCGTCCGATCGCGAACCCTCGAGAGCGTCTCACACACTCGATCCCAGTGACTCCCCTGCCAGAAGTGCTGACCGCAGTCTCGACACCGCCAGATCGGCCCGTCTACGGGATCGGGAGCGTACCCGGGCGTCGGTTCCGTCCGGTCGACGGCCTCGAGCGGTCCGTTGCACGCGCCACAGCGTTCGGGCTCGTCGCTCGGCGTGAGGTCGACGCCCGCGGCCGCGAGTGCTTCGAGCTGGTCCTCGACGTCCCGGGACTCGAGCAGGATCGACTCCTCGGCGCGCGTCGCGAGCTGGACGTCCCGCGTGAGGATCGTTCGGCCTTCGGCCGTGGCGACCGCGAGCAGTTCGTCGTCGTCCTCGAGGTCGCGGTCGGCCGCGTAGACGGCGTCGTGGCCGCACATCCGCAAGTAGGCGACGATCCCGCCGCACATGACGTCGATCAAAACGTGCATTCAGTCAGTGCAGGAACGCCCGGAGTTCCTCGAGCGACCAGGTGTTGACCACGGCCGCCGGTTCGGCCCAGCCCCGACGGGCGGTGTGAACGCCCCACCGCATGTACTCGAGCGTCGCGGGCCGGTGGGCGTCGGTGTTGATCGCGATCGTCGCTCCCTCTTCGATGGCGGCCTGGACGGCGCTTCCCCAGAGGTCGAGCCGCCGGGGATTGGCGTTGACCTCGAGGGCAGTGTCGTGTTCGGCGGCGGCGCGGGCGAGCGCCCGAGCGTCGAACGCGAGTCCCTCGCGCTGGTTGAGCAGCCGGCCGCTGGGGTGGCCCAGGATGTCGACGGCGGGATGCTCGGCGGCCCGACACAGCCGTTCCGTGGCCGTCTCCGCGTCCTGGTCGAGCGCGCTGTGTGGCGAGGCGACGATCAGATCGAGCGCGTCGATCACCGCCTCGGAGAGGCCGATCTCGCCCTCGGCGTCGATATTGGCCTCGATGCCGGCGAACACCTCGATCTCTGTCGCCGCGTCCACCTCGCGGATCGCCTCGACCTGCTCTACGATTTCGGTCTCTGAGAGGCCCATCCCGCCGACGACGCCCGGGCCCTCGGCGTGGTCGGCGACGGCGTAGTACTCGTAGCCGCGTTCTTCGGCTGCGGCGACCATTTCCTCGATCGTGTTGTTGCCGTCGGACCACTCGGTGTGGGTGTGGAGATCGCCACGAACGTCCTTGCGGCTCACCAGGTCGGGTAACTCGCCCGCCGCCGCGGCATCGATCTCGCCGCGGTTCTCGCGCAGTTCCGGCGGGATCCACGACAGCCCGAGCGCCTCGTACATCCCCGCCTCGGTCTCGCCCGCCACGCGCTCGCCGACGCGCTGCCTTCCGTCGGACCGTCGGCCCGACGACGTTCGCGAACCGTCGGTTCCCTCACCCGCCTCGTGGTCCTCGACCTCACTCACGTCGAACGCCCCGTACTCGTTGAGCTTCATCCCACGGTCGATCGCGTAGTTGCGCAGGCTGACGTTGTGGTCCTTGCTCCCCGTGAAGTACTGCAGCGCCGAGCCGAACTCCTCGGGAACGACGACCCGGAGGTCGACCCGGATCTCGCCGACCCGGACGCTCGCTTTCGCCGGCCCCGACTCGATCTCGCCGTCGACGGAGTCCCACTCGAGCAGCGCCTCGACCACTTCCTCGGGCTCCTCGGTCGCCGCCAGCACGTCCACGTCGCCGATCGTCGCCCGCCACCGGCGGATCGAGCCCGCGACCGCACAGCGTTCGACCGCCTCGAGCGACTCGAGGTAGGCGAGGACGTCGTCGGCGAGTGGTCGGGCCTCGCCGAGCAACTGCCGTTGACCGACCTGGCGGGCGAACTCGAGATTATCGAGGATGTTCTGCTCCGTCTTCGGGCCGAAGCCCTTCACCGACTGGATCTCACCCGCCTCGGCGGCCGCCTCGAGGTCGTCGAGCGTCTCGATCCCGAGTTCGCGGTACAGTTTCCCGACCGTCTTCGGGCCGACGCCCTCGACGCGGGTGAGGTCGGCCATCTCGACGGGCAACTCGGCGCGAAGTTCCTCGAGTTCCTCGATCGCGCCCGTCTCGACGTACTCGACGATCTTCGCGGCGATGGCGTCGCCGACGCCCTCTATCTCCTGGATGGCGTCCTCGTCGTCCGCCGCGACGTGGTCCGCGACCGGCACCGGATAGGCGGCGATGGCCTCCGCCGCCCGGCGGTAGGCTCGGGGCTTGTACTCGACGTCGTCGGCCTCGAGTAAGTCGGCGAACTCCTCGAAGCGCCCGGCGAGTTCGGCGTTCGTCGTCATACGCCCCTCCGGGAGGCCGCGTCGTCGTCGCTACCCAGCGCCTGTTTGAGAAAGGACAGCCAGCGTTTGGTGTCGGCGGCCTGCTGGGCTTTCTCCTCGCGTTCTAAGTCGGTCGGCCCGAGGCGCTGGAGGGCGTTCAGCGCCCGGTCGATGCCGATGATGCTGTTGGCGAGCTCCTCGCCCTCCTCGCGGCTGATGTCGCCCTCTTCGATCAGCTCGAGGCGCTCGAGGCGTTCCCGCCGCAGGTTTCGCTTCGCCTGCTCGACGCGCTCGCGTTCGCCCGGCGGCACCGTCTCCCGGCGCTTGATCTCGAAGACGAAGGTTCGGAGGTCGAACTCCTCACCCTGAACTTCGATCCGGTCGGGGATGTCCGCGCCGACGGTCGCCCCCTCGCGTTCGACGCGCTCGAGCAACTGCTTTCGCTCGTACGGTTGCACACCTCGAGTTGGGCCCGCGCGATGAAAAAGCTACGTCCGACCGTCCGAACTGGTCGGCCGTCTGGAACCCCAAACCCCATACCGGTTGGCCGCATACCCCCGGCCAATGGCCAGGTGCGACGTGTGTGGGAAACAGGAAAGCATGCCCTACAACTGTCGACACTGTGGGGGGACACACTGTGCCGAACACCGGCTGCCGGAGAACCACGACTGCAGGGGGTTGCAGAACTGGAACGATCCACAGGGGGTGTTCGACAGCGGGTTCGACGGTGGCGTGAACGGTGGGGGGACGTCGAAGTCCTCGAGCCTCTCCTCGAAGCTTCCGATCGACACGGGGCCAGGCGGGCCGCTGTCGTACTTCCGGGGGAACATGACGTACACGATCCTCCTGCTCATGTGGCTGACGTACGCCGCCCAGTTACTGGTGTTGCTCTTCGGCGGTCCGGGACTCCACCGGGCGCTGTTCGTTCTCTCCCCGCAGAACCCCGAGTACGTCTGGACGTGGGTTACGTCCATTTTCGCTCACTCGCCGTTCCCGGACCTCATGCACATCGTCTTCAACAGCATCGTGATCTTCTTCTTCGGGCCGATCGTCGAGCGCTACATCGGCTCGCGGAAGTTCGCGCTCCTGTTCGTCGCCAGCGGCGTCATCGCCGGTCTCAGCCAGATCGCCGTCCGATTCCTCGAGGGTCCCATTACCCCCACCACGCCCGGCGTTCTGGGTGCGAGCGGCGCGGCCCTGGCGATCCTCGGCGTCATCACGATCCTGAACCCGAGCCTCCGGGTCTATTTCTTTTTCATCATCCCGATGCCGCTGTGGATCCTCACGGCCGGCATCGCCATCATCAGCCTCGCGCTCATCGGCGGCGGTGCCGCCGGCCTGGGTGGGATCGCCCACGCTGCCCACCTCGTTGGGCTCGTGATCGGCCTCGCCTACGGCGAGTACGTAAAGCGAACGCAGAACGTCAGGGCGCCCAGCCAGCTGCAACTCGGTGGCCCCGGCGGTCCTGGCGGCCCTGGTGGTCCAGGCGGACCGGGTCGTCGCTTCTAACGCGCTTCGTCCACTGCTCACGATGGCCACACGCCCCGACCTCGCACCCGACCCCGACCGCACGCGCCAGGAGATGGAGGCGCTCCAGCACGAGATCGCCGACGTCGCCGTCTTCGAGGACGACCTCGAGGTCGACCCCGCGACGCTCGCCGATCCACTGGCCGCCACCGCGAGCGACGCCGACCCGCCGATCGTCGCCGGCGTCGATCAATCGTTCCTGCTCGAAGAGCCCGAGGACGAACGCGCCCTGAGCGCCGTCGTCGCCATGCAAGCCGGCGAGGTGGTCGAGCGAGTCCACGCCGTCACGCCCCTCGAGATCCCGTACGTCCCCGGCCTGCTCGCCTTTCGCGAAGGGGGGTCGATCCTCGAGGCGCTCGCAGCGCTGTCGGTTGACCCGGATCTCTTCCTGTTCGACGGCAGCGGCCGCATCCACTTCCGGCAGGCGGGCATCGCGACGCACGTGGGGGTCGTCCTCGACGTGCCGAGTATCGGGGTCGCCAAGAGCCTCCTCTGCGGCCGGCCACGTGAGGACACCGAGAAGCTACCGGCGGGCGCTCGAGTCGCTATCGAGGCGAACGCGCGGGTGGATGCCCCGGACGGCACGCTGCTGGGGTACGCCGTCCAGACGAAGCAGTACGACTCCCCGAATCGCCACGTCAACCCCCTCTACGTGAGCCCCGGCCACCGCGTCGGCCCCGAGACGGCCGCCGACGTCGCCCTCGCGTTCGCCTCGAGGTACAAACTCCCCGAGCCGATCCGGCTGGCTGACGCCTACGCCGATGAGGCGAAAGCCGAGCACTGACCCGCCGGTCGACCACGAGGTCGCTCGCTCGAGCGAACGAAGCGACCGGTCCGGGTACTCGCCTCAGACTCGAGTTCGAACGGAAAGCTACTTTTCGTTCTCCTGTTACGATCCGCTATGGCCCTCCAGTCAGCGAGTCGAACCGTCTGGCAATTCGTTCGGTCGCCGCGGACCTTCTTTGCGGAACAGCCAGCGGCGACGCGTCTCGCCGTCGGGTTCGTCGTCGTCCTCGCGTTCGCAATCGCCCTCGCGGGGAGCGTGACGTACCTCGGGGTGATGCTCGCCGGCACGATGGACGAGACGGTCACGGTGGACAATCCCGACCGGCCGCCCGAGTGGGTGTGCGACGGCTCCACTCCCGACGTTGGCGGGTCGAGCTTCGACGAGGGCTGTGACGAACCCGAGACGATCGAACGCGACGCCGGTGCGATCGTCCAGGAGGCCACGAACGAGGTGCTCCCGTGGCTGTTCGTGGGCCCGTTCGTCCTCTGGCCGATCGTCGGCGTGACGCTGTTCGTCGGTGCCCGGCTCGCCGACGGCGACGGTGGATTCGCCGAGACGCTCGCCGTCGCCGCCTGGGGAGCCGTCCCGGAGTTCGTCCGCCTCGCGGCCGGCCTCGTCGGCCTCCAGTACGTGCTCGGCCGAACCACGTTCACCGGCCCGGTCGAGACCTACCCCGACCAGCTGGCGAACGCGCTTGCACCCCTCGAGGCGCCCCTGCTCGTGGTCAGCCTCGCCGTCCTCGGCTGGCAGTGGGTGCTCCTCACCGCCGGGATCGAGGAGTGCCACGACCTCTCGCGGCCCGTCGCTGCGGTCGTCGTCGGAATTCCACTCGCTATCGGCGGCCTCCTGTTCGCCCTCTCCTGAGCCGACGACGCGAGCGGCACGGCTGCGCCGGCGAGACGAGTCGCCGACGCCCGCGAAAAATCGTCGGTACTTAGGTAGCTTCGCGTGAACGACACGCGCATGGCTAGCGCAGCGGAATCCGAGCAGCTCGACGAAGACGAGCCGCTCGTCGAGAGCGACTCGAGCGACGACACCGACTCGAGCACCACGACGGGCGCGCAAACGACGATGGACGAAGAGGCGACGGCAACCGGCGCGAGCGACCGACGGTACACCCGAAAGCGATGCGTCCTCATCACCGGCTGTTCGTCGGGGATCGGCCGCGCCACGGCGCGGGCGTTCCTCGAGGAAGACTGGCTGGTCGTCGCGACGGCGCGAAACCCCGATGACGTCGCCGACCTCGCCGAGGCGGGCTGTGAGACGATGGCCCTCGACGTGACGAAGCCCGACCAGGTCGCGACGGCCATCGAGGAGACCGTCGAGCTCGGCGGGGCGATCGACTGTCTCGTCAACAACGCCGGCTACGCCCAACTCGGGCCGCTCGAGGACGTCTCCACACGCGACCTCCACCGGCAGTTCGACGTCAACGTCTACGGCCCCCACCGGCTCACCCGCGCTGCCGTCCCCCACATGCGCGCCCAGGGCGAGGGCCGGATCGTCAACGTCTCGAGCGTGTACGGCCAGCTTTCGACCCCCGGTGCGGGCGCCTACGCGGGCTCGAAGTTCGCCCTCGAGGCGATGAGCGACGCCCTGCGAGCAGAGGTCGAGGAGTTCGGCATCGACGTGACCCTGATCGAGCCCGGCACAGTCGAGACGAACTTCGTCGAACGGACGAACGAGGAACTCCCCCGGAACCGGACGCCCGCCTACGAGTCGCTGTACGAACTCATCGACGACCTCAAGCTGATCGGCGGCGGCGGTCCACTGGCGCTCGACCCCGAGGACGTCGCCGCAGCGATCCTCGAGTCGGCGACCTGTTCTGCACCTCCGGCACGGTATCCCGTCGGCCCCGTCGCTCAGTTCGGCGGTTACGCCCGATACCTCCCCGATCGACTGCGCGACGCAGCCTACGGCATCGTCAGGAAACTCGTCTAGCGGCCCGTCTCCATCGCCGAGGCGACGACCGGAGCCGATCGCTTTTGCTGCTCGCCCGCGACTACTCGCCGTATGTTCCAGAATCGAGCCCGCCACGCGACCACCGGCGCTCGGAGCGCCGCCCTGGCCTGTCTCGAGGCCGGCATCGACGCCGCCCATCCCGGGCGCGTCCTCGAGGCGACGGTCGAACTCGAGGGCGACGTCCTCTGCATCCTCGAGACCGAGTACGACCTCACGGCGTACGATCGACTCGGCGTCCTCGGCGGCGGGAAGGCCGCCGGCGGGGTCGCGTCGGCACTCGAGTCGGTGCTCGGGACGCGGATCGACGACGGCGTCGCCGTGACGACGGACGGGGCGACGACCGATCGCGTGGCGGTCTGGACGGGCGATCACCCGATGCCGAGCGAGCGAAACGTCGCGGGGACGCGTCGCGTGCTCGAGCGCGCCGAGGCGGCCGACGAGGGGACGCTCGTCCTCGCGGTCGTCACCGGCGGGACGAGCGCACTGTGGTGTGCGCCCGCCGAGGGGCTCTCGCTGTCGGACCTGCGACCGACGACCGAGGCGCTGCTCGGCTCAGGAGCGTCGATCCACGAGATCAACGCGGTTCGAAAACACTGTTCGGCGATCAAGGGGGGTCGACTCGCCCAGGCAGCTACTCCGGCGACCGTCGCCACGCTCGCGATCAGCGACGTCGTCGGTGACGATCCCTCGGTGATCGGTAGTGGGCCAACGGTGCCCGATCCCAGCACGTTCGACGATGCACTCGCCGTCATCGACGATTACGACCTCCGTCGCGAGGTGTCCGACGCCGTCGTGGATCGACTCGAGCGTGGCGCGAACGGCGACCTCGAGGAGACGCCCACAGCCGAGGACGCGGCCTTCGACCGCGCCGGCTGGCACCTGCTCGCGAATAACCGGACGGCCGTCGACGCGGCGGCGACCGCCGCTCGCGAGCGAGGGTACGACCCGCTCGTTCTCTCGAGTCGCGTTCGCGGCGAGGCCCGGGAAGCCGGCCGGTTCCACGCCGCGGTGGGCGAGGAGGCCGCAGCCACGGGGGACCCCCTCGAGCCACCGGCCGTCGTGCTCTCGGGCGGCGAGACGACGGTGACGGTCCGCGGCGACGGAACGGGCGGGCCGAACCAGGAGGTCGCGTTGGCTGCGGCGCTCGAGTTCGCCAGCGAGGGGACCGACGCGGTGCTCGCGAGCGTCGACACCGACGGCATCGACGGGCCGACGACTGCCGCGGGGGCGATCGTCGATGGCGGGACGATCGAGGACGTCGACGAGGGGCGACGGGCGCTCGAGAACAACGACGCCTACGCGGCGCTCGAGGAGGTCGGTGCGCTGCTCGAGACTGGCTATACGGGGACGAACGTCAACGACTTGCGGGTGCTGGTGCTCGAGGGCTGACGGCTCGGCTCGTGTGGTCGTAACGGTGCCGTACTCCAGCCGTGGAAACGAGCCGCTGTCCAGCGTCGCGGTTCGTGGCGGCTTACGGCCTCGAACTCGTCGAATACGTGAACAATCACTATATCGGTTCGACGCGAACGCCGAGTCGTGAGTGACCTCCGGACGCTTCCCGACCGGGTGCTGACGCCTGCCGGACTCTCCCTCGGGCTCCTGGTACTCGGGACGGGGTACCCACTCTGGTTGCTGCGGTCCGGAGCGATGCCGTCGTTCGTCGAACTCGCTCCGTTCTTGCTCGCTGGCACCGTCGCCGGACTCGCGATCGATCGGTCCCTGGGTGACGGCGGCCTCGCAGCGGTCGTTCGCGGCGAACGACGGATCCTCGCGACTCAGCGAGACCGGCTCGCACGCCGGCTCGAGAACGCGACCGGGTTGTCCGTCGGGGCCGACCGGGACGACGGTGAGCCCGACGAGGTTGGCTGGTCGACACTCTGGATGCCCGTGTCGATGCTCTCGAGCGTCGGCACGCTCTGGTTTCTCGACGTCACCTCGCCGTGGGTCGTCGGGCTCGTCCTCGGCGTCGTGTGGTCACTGGCGAGCGTCCGGCTCGTGTGGTGGTTCTCGCCCGTCACCGACGGGATGAGGCGTCCGCCCCGTGGAGTCGACGTCACCGAGGAGCCGCACCGCTGATGGTCGGTCCGGAATCGACGCGCTCGAGGTCGGGGCTCACCGCAGACAGGCCGCCACGACGCCGAGCATCTCCTCGCCTCTGACCTCGTCGGCCAGGAGCGGCACCCGCCGAACGTCGGTCCCGCGGAACAGCTCGTGAGCCTCCGCGAGCGCCGTCTGCTGGACGTCCCAGCGACGCTGACAGAACGCACACGAGTCGAGGTCGGGCTGGAGGAACTCACCCTCGACGTCGTCGGTGACGTCGGCCAGGGGCTCCATCACCCGGTTGACAACCACCGTCCCGACGGGGATTTCGAACTCCTGGAGCTGGGCGCGCAGGCGCTTCGACTCGAGGACGCTCATCTCCTCGGGCACCATGACGATCCGGAAATCTGTCCGTTCGGGGTCACGAAGCGCCGCACGGAGCCGTTCGATCCGTTCGCGCAGTTCCTCGAGGTTCTCGAGGTCGGCGCCCGCGTCCGCGTCCTCGCCGCCGAACATCCCCTTAAAGCTCTCCATCATGCCGCTGAGACGCTGGCGGAAGGTAATGAGCCGCCCCATCATCGTGTCCATGATCTCGGGTAACTGAAGCAGCCGCAGGGTGTGGCCCGTCGGGGCCGTGTCCACGACGACGCGCTCGAACCGGTCGTCGTCTAAGTACTCGAGTAAGGTCTGCATCGCCACGGCCTCGTCCGCCCCGGGCATCGCACCGCCGAACATCGCCTCCATCGGGGACTCCCCGCCGAAGGCGTCGCCGAGGTCGCCCGCTTCGGCACCGAGTCCGCCCAGTCCGCCGCCAAGGCCGCCCAGTCCGCCCTCGGCGTCGAAGACGGTCTGGCCCTCCTCGAGGGCTGCGTCGGGATCGATCTCGGCGGCGAACAGCGGGGCGTCCTCGTCGATTCGCTCGGGTCGGGGACCGATCTCGCGCTCGAACGTGTCCGACAGCGAGTGGGCGGGGTCGGTCGAGACCACGAGCGTGCGCACGCCCCGGCGGGCGCTGTCGAGGGCGGTGGCTGCGGCCATCGTCGTCTTTCCGACGCCGCCTTTGCCACCGTAGAGGACGTAGTCGGGTCCGTCGACGGGTTCGTCCGACGGCTCGACGTCGATCGTCGCGCGCTCCTCGTCGTCGATGGCCTCCGTCGGCGTCACCTCGATGCTGTGGTCGTCCGCCTCGTCGGCGTCGGTCTCGTCGACCGGCTCGACGTCGAGTCCACTCATACGCGTCCGTACCGCGTCCCCACACGTGTATTCGTCGGTCGCGATCGTCGGGTGCGCTGGCTCGAGCGTCCGTCCGATCGACGCCGTGTGTCGTCTCGAGCGGCGTTCGACGGTTTCGGGTTCGGGACCGTCAGTTGCCGATCGCGCGTAACACGACGATTCCGGCAGCGACGGCGGCGACGATTCCGACCACGAGCGGGGCCAGCTGATCGGTTGCCCCCCACTCCCAGCCGAAGAATCGGGTACCGACGATCGCGACGGCGACGGCGAGGATGCCGACTGCGGTACCGAGTCTCGACGCACTCCGGTGCAATAGTACGGTCATGGTGATCGTTGTGTGCCAGTGGCGTCCCGCTCGACGGGCGGTTCTCTCGTCGACCGCGAGTACAGGACAGTTTCTTAATACCTCTCGTCGAACTGAACTACACGCCGGAGAGCTAACTACTGACACCCACAGTTCCAGCCGCTGGAACTGTGGCCCCTGTCTAACGGCAACGGGGAATGAAACGATGGGACCAGGGGACGAAACGGTACGCACGATCGGTGAGCTGCTCGCAGACGAGTGTACACTGACGATTCTCCGGGAAACGATCACCGAACCAATGGCCGCCGACGAACTCAGCGACGTTTGCGAGGTTTCGCCGCAGACCGTCTACCGCCGACTCGAGGCGTTAGTCGAACACGATCTGGTCGAGAAAGACCTACAGCTGGACGCCGATGGCCACCACTACAACGTCTACACGGCGACGCTCGACCGAATCGTCGTCGACCTCACGACGGACGGATTCGAACTGCGCGTTTCCCGGCGTAACCGGATGGCCGACCGCTTTACGACGTTCGTCGACGAGGTGAGGGATCGATGACGCCGCTCGTTCTCAGTCCGCAGCTTCAGGGGATGATCGCGTTCGCGCTGACCATCGTCTCGACGATACTCGGACTCGCGATCGGGTACCTCGCCCTTCGAGGGTACTTACAGAGTCGGAAACGGCCGATGTTGTTCATCGCAGTCGGGTTCTTCCTCGTCTTCTGGACACCGGTCCTCCTCCTCGCCGGACCGTTGTTCGTGACGGTGTTCGGGGAGTTTCTCTACGGCATCCTCGGCGAAGTGAGCCGCGTTCTCGGATTACTGTGTATCCTGTACGGACTGTGGACGCCGGTCGACCGCACCGAGTGAAGATGTATCGATCGCGGTTCGCGTGGTCACGCCTCGTCGAACTCGACGTCGTCCTCGTCGATGCGAGCCTGGAGGGACGAATCGTCCGAAACGTCGAATTCGCGCTCGGCGGTCGGTCCGTTTTCGACCGCGACGGCGAGCGTGACCTGTCCCGACGAGGGAAGCACGTCGTCGCGCTCGAAGGCGTCGTCGGGCGCGATCGTCGTCGACGCCGCCAGCAGCTCCTCGCCGCTCGAGTCGACGAGCGTCACGTCGACGGTTCGTTCGACGTCCGTTCGGTTGAACACGACCACGTCGGGATTCATCCCTCCCAGAACGTCGGCACATCCTGCCAACGCTACCCATCCCGATACCGCGGCCGCGTGCAGTACGGTTCGTCTGGTCGGAAAGCGAACTCGATTCGATTCGGCAACGCAGCTGACCGACGAGCGTTCACCCATGGCCAATTCATGACTAGACAGCGTCAAAATGATCGGTCGTGAAATCCACGGGCTGGAACTGTGCCCGTCGTTTATACGGTCTGTTGTGATTCGTTCCCGGTGATCGCTCGAACGGGGCAGCGATCACCGGTAAATCGGTACAACGATCCGTACACGTCCACTCGGCGCGCTCCGAACGCTCCGGTGAGACGGCGACTCGAGCGCCCGTCGCGCCTCGAGTCGCCCCCGGTCGTTCGACTGCCCGGACTGCGGCGGTGCCACGGTCGACGGCGCTGGCCTGTACGCCTGCACCGAGTGTCCCTGGAGCGGTTCCCGCTGACCGGGCCGACCGGCTACGCCGGCACCAGCAGGTAGTGGACCAGCACGGCGACGGCGACGTACGCAGCCACGAACCCCGCGGCCCGCAGCGTGTAGGACTCCTCGAGCGTGGCCACGACACCCACACCCGTGAGGGCGGCGAGGACGTTCGGCCACGCGGCGCTCGAAAGCGGCGGGAGGAACGTCAACGCGACGGCTCGAGCGAACCGCCAGCCGACGGCGGAGAGCCCGTCGAGCGACCCCGTCCAGTACACCGACACCCCCGCGACGACGCCGAACGAGAGGACGAGCGCCCCGAACCCAGCCTCGAGGAGTTCCTCGAGCGTTCCCATACGGCCGACTCGAGTGAGTGTCACGAAAGGAGTCACGTGTACTGGTTCGGCAGTTATCCGTGGCGCGTCTCGGCGACGGGTCGCCGCTACTCGAAGTACGCCGCCAGTCGCTCGGCGGCCTTGTCGACCCGTGGGGTGACGAGCGCGAAGCGCAGCCAGTCTGAACGGGCGCTCCCGAACGCTTCGCCAGGCATCCCGGCGACGCCGGCCTCGTCGATCAGCCGTTCGGTGTTCTCGAGCGTCCCTGGAAACCCCTCGAATCGGGCCATTACGTAGAACGAGCCCTCGGGGCGGGTGTACTCGGCCCCGGCGGCGTCGAGGGCGGCGGTGAACGAGTCGACCCGCTCGCGAAGGAGGTCGCGATTCGCCTCGTAGTACTCGGGCCCGGTCTCGCGCAGGGCGTGGTACACCGCGTACTGCGACGGCCGGCTCCCGGCGACGTTGACGAGCATGTGGCGGCTCTTGGCGTTCTCGACGAGGTGAGGTGGAAAGATGGCGTAGCCGACCCGAAAGCCCGTGATCGCCATCGACTTCGAGAAGGCGTTGGTGACGATCCGGTGATCGGAGTCGAACGCGAGCGCGCTCGTGAAGTTCCCCGAGAGGTCGTAGTGGTCGTACACCTCGTCGCTGATCAAGATTGCGTCGTACTCTTCGGCGATTTCGACGAGTTCACGCATCGTCTCCTCGGGGTAGACTGCCCCCGTGGGATTGTTCGGCGAGTTGGCGACGATCGCCGCCGTCTCGGCGCTCGCCACGTCGCGGACGTCCGCGGGGTCGAGTTGCCCGTCCGCCGCCGTCGCGACGTACCGGGGGGTTCCGCCGAGCATCGTCGTCTTGCCGGGATAGTACGAGTAAACGGGGTCGGTGAGGACGATCTCGGATCCCGAATCGCGCTCGAGCGCCCGCGCCATCGCGAGGTAGTTCGCCTCCCCCGCCCCGTGGGTGATCACCACCTCCTCGACGTCGACGCCGCGACGGGCGGCGATCTCCTCGCGCAGCTCGTACATCCCCTCACTCGGCGGGTACTGGAAGGCGTCTGGCTCGAGGTCGGCGTACTCGTGCAGGGCCTCCCGGAGCGCCGCTGGCGGCTCCCAATCCGGATTGCCGCTAACCATGTCGATCACGTCACCGTCTGCTCGCGCCGCGTACCCCATCACGTGGAAGAACAGGGGCGTCTCGTACTCCATGCCAGGGACTGTGTCGGCGGGGAAAGTGGCTCTTTCGTCGTCGTTCAGCTCACTCGTAGGTCAACGTCATCCCGCCGTCGAACAGGAGGTCGCCGCCGTCGAGGTGGCGGCCGAGCCGCGAGAAGCCGACGAGAAAGAGATTCGCAACGTCGACTGGCTCCATCATCTCCTTGACTCGAGACTGGCCGAGCATGACGTCCTGAATCACTTCGTCGACGCTGATACCGCGCTGCTCGGCGGTATCCGCCAGCTGGTTCGTGACCAGCGGCGTCTTCACGTAGCCCGTGCTGACCGAGAACGACCGGATCTTTCCGTCTCCTTCGGCGGCGATCGACTGGGTGAGCCCGCGCAGGCCGAACTTCGAGACGTTGTACGCGACCTTGTCGCTCGTCACGTAGTGGCCGTGGACCGAGGCCATGTTCCCGACACAGCCCCGCCCGTCGCTCGTCTCGCGAAAGTGTGGAATGCACAGCTTCGAGAGGTAGATCGGCGCTCTGAGCATCACGTCGTGGATCTGGTCGTAGATTTCCATCGGAAACTCATCGATGCTGTCGATGTGTTGGAGGCCGGCGACGTTCGCGAGGTACTTCACGTCACCGAGACTCGCCGCCTCCTCGACGAGCCGCTCGAGGTCGGCGTCGACCGCGAGGTTGCCGGCAATGGGCTCGATCGATCCGGCGACCTCGAGTGTCTCTCCCTTCGAGACCGTTCCCTCGAGCCCCTCCTCGTCGAGGTCGGTCGCAGCGACTGTGAGGCCGTTGGCCGCCGCGACGAGCGAGGTCGCCCGTCCGATCCCGGAGGCCGCTCCGGTAACGATACAGACGTTCTCCTCGACGAACGACTCGTCGTCGACGGTGTGGATTCGATCGCGGGTGACTTCCGGCGCTGAGAGTTGCTCCTGAGACATCGCTGTTTCGTGTTATATGTTCTCTAGGTTCGTGCCTAAACGCGACCGTTAACATATCAACAACGCCGAGACGCCGGGGACACGTCGCTCGAAACGTCGTTTCGTTCCGGCCGTATCCGTATAAGTTGCCTGAAGGGGCCACGCATAATTATAAATATTAAAGGTCTTTCGTGCTAGTGGATAGCTATCAACCGATGATCGACCTCAATATCGATATGCGGCAGTACGATTGCCCGTTCATCGATACGACCGACGACGTCGACGTCGCGTTCTCGGCCGTCCAGTGGCAGCTGGACACCGACGCTGCGGAGCTCGAGACGCGGCTGATCGCGAAAGGCGGTTCACAATCCGCACTGGAGGCAGGGCTGCACGAACTCCAGGACCACCGCCACATGCGGGATTGTTACATTCTCTCGAAGCGCGACAACGTCGCCCAGATCGGGACGGTGATCGACCAGACCAACGCGATGCGGACCATCCAGCGAAACGGGGGCTACATCACCGGTCCGTTCCAGATCGAAGACGGCCGGGAGCGCTGGCACGTCGGCTTCGACGACGACGACGCGGAGGACGACGCGCTCGCCGAACTCGACCGGGACAACGACTACAGCGTCGAAAATCGCGACCAGTTCGGCGCGACGACGCTCTTCGACCTCCTCGAGAACTCCGACAGCGCCATGCACTTACTCGACGGCTGTCGGTCGCTCACCGAAACCGAGCGCCGGACGTTCGAGGCCGCCAACGAATCGGGCTACTACGAAACCCCGCGCGGGGCGACGCTCGACGACCTCGCCGACCACTTCGACATCTCGAAAACCGCCGTGTCGATGAACCTTCGACGAAGCGAACGAAAACTACTCGACGCGGCGATGACCGCGCTCGCAGGACTCGAGGACGAGACGCCGGTCGATCGCTCGAGTCCGTAACGCTGGTCGCTGCGTCGACGGTGTCCGGAAAAGGAATCGGTCCGTTTTGTACCGATCGAGGCGTCAGCACGCCACAGATCGGCCCCGCAGAGTGGTGGACGGAAGGCATCGAACACCCGACCGCAGCTCGCGGCTCGCCACCCCGATGACGCTCGCTCGAGTGCGATCTGTGTGTGAATCGGTCCGACGGTTCCTTTCTCAGTTGCCCCCGCCTTGCATGAGCAGCTGGATCTCTTCGTCTTCGGCGAGCACCTCCGGGTCGCCGCTGTCGACGATCTCGCCGCGTTCGATGACGTACATCCGGTCGACGAGTTCGGGAACGTGGCTCGCGTTCGACTCCGCGAGCAACACGGAGATGTCCCGGTCGATGATCTCGTGGATGTAGGACTTGAGGTTCTCGACGACGACCGGGGCGAGCCCCTCGAGCGGTTCGTCGAGGATGAGCAGATCCGGCTGGAGCGCGAGCGCCCGACCGATCGCAGTCATCTTCCCCTGCCCGCCGCTTAAGTTCTGCACCTCGGCGTTTCGCCGGTGCTCGAGTTCGCTGAACAGCTCGAAGACGTCCTCGACGACGGCGTCTTCGTCCTCGATGCCGCGCGAGTCGCCGGCCGTCCAGATCGGTAGCCGGAAGTTCTCCTCGACGGTCATCCCCGTGAAGAGGTCCCGGTTCTCCGGCTGGTAGCCGATCCCGCGACGCGGGATGAGCTCCGGCCGGAGGTCGAGCAGTTCCTCGCCGCCGAGCCGGACCGACCCAGCCGAGACCGGCGTCAGTCCCATGATCGCCCGGAACGTGGACGTCTTTCCGGCGCCGTTGCGGCCGACGAGCGCGACCGCCTCACCCTCGTTGACGGTGAGGTCGATCCCGTGGGTGACCTCGAATCCCTGGACGACCGCGTGGAGGTCCGACACCTCAAGCAACGGGTCGCTCATTCGGTCACCCCCAGCAGGACGCGGCGGAGTTCGTCGTCGGTCTCGAGCAGGGTAGGGTCGCCCTCGCGGAAGACGCTTCCGTCGACGAGTACGACGAGTCGGTCGGCGTACGCCTTCACGAGATCCATGTCGTGTTCGATAGTGACGGTCGTGACGTCGTTCGCCTCGCTCGCCTCGACGATGGTCTCGATGACGTACTCTTTCTCCCGGGTGGCGACGCCCGAGGTCGGCTCGTCGAGCAGCAGGTACGTCGGGTCGAGCCCGAACGACATCGCCACGTCGAGCAGCTTGCGGTCGCCGTGTGGGAGCGTCTCTGCGACCTCGTGCTGGATCTCCTCGAGCCGGAACTGCTCGAGCAGGCCGTCGATCGTTTCCTCAACCTCCTCGTGCTGGTCGTCGCGTGAGCGCATACTCAACAGTTTGTCGTGCCGGGAGAGGACGGCCACGCGAACGTTCTCGCGGACGGTCATCTCCTCGAAGACGTGGACGATCTGGAAGCTCCTGACGAGCCCCTCGTTGACCCGCCGCTCCGGGTCGACGTCCGTGATGTCGCGCTCGACCGTCGTCCCGTCGCCATTTTCTTCGTGGACGACGACGGCGCCCTGGTCGGGGTCGAGTAGCCCCGTGAGGAGATTGACGAGCGTGGTCTTGCCGGCCCCGTTCGGGCCGACGATGAACACCTTCTCGCCCGGCGTCCGACCGAACTCGAGCGAGACGTCGTCGGTCGCGCGCAGTTCTCCGAACTCCTTCCGTAGCTTTCGTGCTTCGAGCATCTCATTTCACCCCGAAGATGAGGATTCTGACGGTGGTCGTGGCGCGAGTGACGCTTCGGTGGATCTTCGTGCGTATCGACCGGACGTCGTCGCCGAGGAGCCCGGGATCGGAGGCTCGTCGGCTGAGTCCCGCACCGACGTCGGGCAGCGAGCCCATGATACCTTTCGGCATGAAGAAGACGATCGCCAGCAGGACGATCCCGATGGGCGCATGGTAGTAGTTGAACGAGAAGCGCGTCGCCTCGAGCAAGTAGACGAGGATGACGCCGCCGACGAGCGGGCCGACGAGGGTGGTGAAGCCGCCGAGGATCGCCATGAACAGGATCTCACCGGAGACGAACACGTAGAGCGTCGGCTCGGGCTGGACGTGGAGACGCTGGAGCGCGTAGACGCCGCCGGCGAACGCGCCGTAGAGTCCGGAGATGATGAACGAGTACCAGACGTAGCGCTCGACCGGGATGCCGATGAACCGGGCGCGGGTGCGATCCTGGCCGATCGCGTCGAGCGCCCGCCCGAACGGCGAGTGGACGAGACGCCACATCAACAGCAGCATGACGAGCATGAGCACGATCGTCGTGTAGTACAGCACGAGATCGTAGCCCAGATCGGTCCAGGCGAGGCCGAACAGAGTCGGGTTGTCGCCGCCGACGCGGACCCCGAGCCCGTCGTTGTAGTTGAAGTAGGCGCTGCGGAAGACGGTCGCGAAGATCACCTGGTTGAACGCCAGCGTGAGCAGCGCGAAGTAGATGTCCACGTAGCCCGCCACGAAGTAGCCGATGACGACGGCGAGCAGGGTCCCGACGAGGACGGCTGCGAGGAGCAAGAGGAGCCCCTCCGAGACCTCGTAGTGAGCGGCCATCACGGCGACCGCGTACGCCCCGCCGCCGAAGAAGGCGGCGTGACCGAACGAGACGAGTTCGGTGTGGCGCAACAGCAGGTTCAGCCCGACGGCGGCCATCCCGAACAGGAGCCCTCTGAACAGCCGGCTCCACGAGAGGCCGACGATGCCGGCCAGAAACGGCAGGCCGAACAGGAGCACGACGCCGACGAGTGCGAGGACCGTCTGTCCGGGAGTCAGGGTGAGCCCGCGCGTGAACGGCACGCGAACGACGGTGTCGCCGTCGCGTTCCTCGAGCGGCGAGAGTCGGCTCATTCGATCTCACCCCACGTGCCGAACAGTCCTTCGGGTTTGACCAGCAGGATGAGCAACATCACCGCGAAGGGCGCGGCCAGTTCGACCGGCGGATACTGCCAGATCGCCCACCGGCTGAGCACGCCGACGATCAACGCGCCGACGAACGCACCCTTCAAACTCCCGAGTCCGCCGATGACGATGACGACGAACGACAGCACCAGCGGGTCGAGTCCCATCTCGAGGAACGCCGTCTGCGGCCCGATGCTGACCATCGCGCCGCCGAAGCCGGCGAAAAAGGCGCCCATCGCGAAGACGAGCGTGAAGGTGCGGTCGGTACTGACGCCGATGGCCGTCGCCATGTCGCGGTTGATCGCGGTCGCGCGGACGATTCGGCCGGTTCTCGACCGGTCGAAGAACCAGACGAGCCAGGCGAACACCGCCAGGCCGACGAGCATGGCGAGGATGTTGTAACTCGGGTAGCCAAAGCCGGCCAGTTCCGTGGTCGGGATTTCGTTGAGTCCACTGTACGTCCCCGCGTCGAGCGGCGTCGCCCCCCAGCCGAACTTCATCACGTCGATGAAGATCAACAGCAACGCGTAGGTCAACAGCAACTGGTAGACCTCCTCTCTGTCGTAGATCGGCCGCACGAACACCGTCTCGATGAGCGCGCCGACCGGCAACAGCACGGCAGCCGCGAGGAGTGCCGCGACCAAGACGACGACGCCGAACGTCACCGCCGAAACTGGGTCGTCCGGGCTGGCCACGAATCCGGTCGCGTAGCCGACGACGCTGAACACGACGAAGGCACCGAGGGCGTAGAGCTCTCCGTGTGCGAGGTTCAAGATCCCAAGCACGCCGAAGATGATCGTCAGTCCCGACGCGATCATGAACAGGATGAACCCGTACCAGAGACCGTTGAGCGTGTGAACGATGAACGAATCGACCATCGATCTCACCTTCCGTGCGTTCGTCCGGTCCGTTTCTCGTTTAGTACTGACTGGATCATATGTAAGTTTCGAATAACGTTGTCGGTCGATGGAACTACTCCCAGCCCTCGATCCACTCGAGTGAGACCTCACCCTGGGGCGGCGAGACGTCCTCAGGTGCGTAGACGTTCACGTCCTCGAGGACTGCGGCGTCGAGGTCGTCCGACCAGGCCAGTTCGCCGAAGTGGGCGTTCGAGTAACACTGGTGGTCGCCGGCCATCGTGTGGTAGCCGGCGGGCGTGTGGAAGCCGTGGCCGATGAGGATCTCCGCGAGTTCGTCCTGTTCGGGCCACCGGCCGAGGATTCGGACGGCCTTCTCCGCGGCCGTCGCCCACGCGGTAACTGCGCCGTAACCGCTCATGAAGTGTGCCGTCGGGACGGCGTCGTACTCGCTTTGAACCTCCTCGAAGAGGTCCGCCGCGGGCGTCCAGCGGTTGGTGCTCGGCTCGTCCCAGTAGAAGTTGCGTGAGCCCGACCGGATCGGGCCGTCGACGAGCCCCTCGCTCAGGTCGTTGGCCGAGCCATACAACACCGGCCCGACGACCAGTTCGACGTTGTCGAACATGTCGGCCCCGTGAGCCTGCTCGAGCAGGAGCGTCGCGTCGCCGCCCCAGCAGCTCGTAAAGAGGACGTCGGGTTCCTCGCTGTTGACCTGCTCGATGTGCGTCGACATGTCGTCGGTCCCCAGGTCGGGCTCGCCCTCGTAGACGACCTCCGCGCCCGCGAGCTGCTGGATTCCGGCCGAGAAGATCCGCTGTTCGTCGAATCCGAACGCGTAGCCAGGGTTGATCCCCGCGACCGTGTCGATCTCGTCGGCACCGAGCACCTCGACGGCTTCGACCGCCGCCGCGAGCGCTTCCATCACGTCGTGGTTCTGGAACCGGAACGAGTAGTCGTTCTGGTCCGGCGGGAAGCCGTCCTCGTGGTCCTCGTACAGCGTCGTCACCGTCCCGTCGGTCGCGACGTTGACGACGCCCTGGGAGTTGATCTCCGGGACCATCGCCTCGTGGTTCCCGCTCGAGATCGGCCCGAACGTCACGTCCTTACCGTCCTCGACGAACTGGACGTAGTTCTCGAGGGCCTCCTCGCCCTCCTCGACGATGTCGAGCTCGATCTGCCGCCCGGCGATGCCGCCGTTGTCGTTGATGCGGCGGACGGCCGTCTCCGCACCCATCTCCGCCTGGACGCCGAGTACCGCCGGTGCCCCCTCGAGGAACGTCTGCAGTCCGGCCTCGATCGGTTCGTCCGGAACCTCGGCGTCCTCGATGGCGTCGTCGTCGTCCTCGAGGAGATCTGCACAGCCCGCGAGTGCGACCGCGATGGCCGACCCCCCGACGAGTTTCAGCGCGTCTCTCCGGTCGATTCCTCCGCTGTCGTCAGTTACGTCCCTTCCCGCAGGTGATCCTGTGGTCATAGCTCGTCTGCACCCTCCAGTGGCTGATGCGCCATACTACATGATAGACAATCACTCACCATAGAGCCGAATGTGTACATGTTAATAGTGACGGTCGGCGGGCCGGTCACCGCTTCGACAACCAGGTGTGCAACGGGTCGCCACGCAGTGGGCAGATACACGCTCGCACACGACAAAACTCCCCAGACGGGCCCGTTCGCGTCCGACTCCGGACGGACAATTCGTCGGTCGAAAACGACTTACCAGAACGGATACGGTTGTCTGACATACGTTTATGTGTTCGGACAGACCGTTAGCAGGTATGACGAAAAATCGCGTCGAGCAACTCGAGTCGACCGTCGCCGAACTCGAGTCGACGATCGAAGGGCTCACCGACGAACTCGTCGAGGCGAAAGAACGGATCCGGATCCTCGAGGCCGAACTGGACACGGAGACGCCGACGCGCGTCCCCGAGCGACGGAGCCACGAAGCAGAGGAGGCAGCGCCCGACGAAGTCGAAGCGGCTGCGGCCGAAGCCGAAGACGAACCGGAGGACGAAACGGAAGACTCAGGTACTGACGAAATTATCGTCGCGTAACGGACGGCGTCCCGGTGCAATCGTGAGACGACGCAGCGTTACGGAGGGCTCGAGAAGGAGATGCACATCAAGGCACTCGTCTTAGACGGCTTCAAGAGCTTCGGCCGCAAGACGCACATCCCGTTTTACGAAGATTTCACCGTCGTGACCGGCCCGAACGGCTCGGGGAAGTCGAACATCATCGACGCCGTCCTCTTCGCGCTCGGACTCGCACGCACCCGTGGAATTCGCGCCGAGAAGCTGACCGACCTCATCTACAACCCCGGCCACGAAGACGGCGACCGATCCGGCGGCCCGCGCGAGGCGACCGTCGAGGTCGCACTCGACAATTCAGACGGCACGCTCACGCGGTCGCAGGTCGCGAGCGCCGCGGGAACCGACGACGTCGGCGACGTCGAGGAGATCACCATCCGTCGGCGAGTCAAACAGACCGCCGACAACTACTACTCATACTACTACCTCAACGGCCGGTCGGTGAACCTCTCTGACATCCAGGACCTGCTCGCGCAGGCGGGCGTCACCCCCGAGGGGTACAACGTCGTCATGCAGGGCGACGTCACCGAGATCATCAACATGACGCCACACGCCCGCCGGGGGATCATCGACGAGATCGCCGGCGTCGCCGAGTTCGACGCGAAAAAGGAAGACGCCTTCGCGGAACTCGAGGTCGTCGAGGATCGCATCGACGAGGCGCAACTGCGAATCGACGAGAAACGCGACCGACTCGCCCAGCTCGAGGACGAGCGCCAGACGGCCCTGCGCTATCGCCGGCTCCGCCGCGAGAAAGAGGAGTACGAGGGCTACCTCAAAGCGAGCGAACTCGAGGAGAAACGCGAAGAGCGTTCCCGCGTCGAGGACCGAGTCGACCGGCTCGAAGAGGAACTGGCCGACCTCCAGCGCGAACTCGACGAACGCCAGGGGAGAGTCGTGCGTCTCGAGGAGGACCTCGAAGATCTGAACGCCGAGATCGAGCGCACCGGCGAGGACGAACAGCTCCGGATCAAACGCGAGATCGAGGAGGTCAAAGGCGAGCGCTCACGACTCGAGGATCGTATCGAGGCGACCGAAGAGCGGATCGAGGAAGCCGAAGACAAGCGCCGGGAAGCGTTCGTCCAGATCGACCGCAAGCAAGAGCGGGTCGAAGAACTCGAGGCCGAGATGCGCGAACTCAAACTCGAGAAGGCCTCGGTCAAAGTCGAGGTTACAGAACGCGAGGAGACCGTCGCCGAACTCGAGCGCGAACTGGAGGCCGTCGACACCGAGTACGACGAGGTGAAAGCCGACCTCGCCCGCCTGAAAGACGACCTCGAGAAAGCGAAGACCGAGAAGAACGACCGCCAGCGCGAGCAGGATCGGCTGCTCGACGAGGCTCGCCGTCGATCGAACGCCATCGCCGAGGCGGAGGCGACGATCGAGGACAAGCGCGAGTCGCTACCCGACCTCGAGCAGCGACGGTCGGACCTCGAGCGGGAACTCGAGAAGGCCGAACGCAACCGCGAGAGCATCGCGGGCGTCGTCGAGGATCTCCGGTCGGAGAAGCGCCAGCTCCAGGACGAACTCGACGAACTCGACGACGAACTCCAGGCCAAACAGGCGGAGTACGCCGAACTCGAGGCCAACGCCGGGGAGAGCGGCGACTCCTCGTTCGGTCGCGCGGTGACGACGATTCTGAACGCGGGCATCAGCGGCGTCCACGGAGCCGTCGCGCAGCTCGGCTCGGTGTCGGGGGAGTACGCCGTCGCCTGTGAGACCGCCGCCGGTGGCCGACTCGCGAACGTCGTCGTCGACGACGACGTGATCGGCCAGCAGTGTATCGAGCACCTCAAGTCGCGCAACGCGGGCCGAGCGACGTTCCTCCCGATCACGAAGATGCGCGAACGCCGGCTCCCGAACGCGCCGACCGATCCGGGCGTCGTCGGCTTCGCCTTCGACCTCGTCGAGTTCGATCCCGAGTACGCGGGCGTCTTCTCGTACGTCCTCGGGGACACGTTAGTCGTCGAGGACATCGAGACGGCCCGGTCGTACATGGGCGACTATCGGATGGTCACCCTCGACGGCGACCTCGTCGAGAAAAGCGGCGCGATGACCGGCGGCTCCCGGAAGGGGTCGCGCTACTCGTTTACCCAGAGCGGCGAGGGGCAACTCGAGCGCGTCGCCAAACAGATCACCGAGTTACAGGATCGCCGCGAGTCGATCCGGGCAGAACAGCGCGACGTCGAATCGCGCCTCGACGACGCCCGTGACCGCCAGACCGACGCGGCGGACGAGGTCCGCTCGATCGAGGGCGAACTCGAGACCCTCGCGGAAAAACGCGAACGGATCGAAGCCGAGATCGACTCCCTCGAGGGCGACCTCGAGGAGCTGCGCGGCGAACGCGAGTCGGTCGACGAGCGGATGACCGACATCTCCGAGGAGATCGAGACGAAGACCGCCGAAATCGAGGAGATCGACGCCGAGATCGGCGACCTCGAACGTGAACTCGCCGACTCGAAGATCCCGGAGCTCACCGCGAAGATCGAAGACGTCGAGGCCGAGATCGACGAGCGCGAGGATAAACTCGACGCCTTCGACGCGAAGCTGAACGAACTCGGACTCGAGAAAGGCTACGCCGAGGACGCCGTTTCCGAGCTCCACGACGAGATCGAGACGGCACAGAACCGCAAGGCAGAACTCGAGGGGCGGATCGACGACTTCGAGGCGGCGATCGAGGAGAAACGGGAGCTGCTCGAGGAGAAACGCGACCTCGTCGAGGAGCTCGAGGCGGAACTCGCGGAGCTGAAAGCCGAACGGGTCGACCTCAGAGAGACGCTCACGGAGGTACGCACGGCTCGCGACCAGCAACGCGATCGAGTGAACGCCGCCGAGAGCAAACTCGAGTCGGCCCGCGAACGCGTCGAGAGCCTCGCGTGGGAGATCGAGGCGCTCGAGGAGGAGGTCGGTGAGTACGACCCCGAGGAGATTCCCGACCACGAGACGGTCGTCGAGATGGTCGAGCTGCTCGAGGCCGACATGGCGGCGCTCGAGCCGGTGAACATGCTGGCGATCGACGAGTACGACGACGTCCGCGAGGAACTCGAGGAGTTCGAAGAGGGGAAGGCGACGTTGGTCGAGGAGGCGACGGGCATCCGTGAGCGGATCGAACGCTACGAGAGTCAGAAGAAGGCGACGTTCATGGACGCCTACGAGGAGATCGACGCCCACTTCACGGAGATCTTCGAGAAGCTCTCGGAGGGGACCGGTAGCCTTCACCTGGAAGACGAAGCGGACCCGTTCGAGGGTGGGCTGACGATGAAAGCCCAGCCGGGTGATAAGCCCATCCAGCGCCTGGACGCGATGTCCGGCGGCGAGAAGTCGCTGACGGCGCTCGCCTTTATCTTCGCGATCCAGCGACACAATCCGGCTCCGTTCTACGCGCTCGACGAGGTCGACGCCTTCCTCGACGCGGTCAACGCCGAACGCGTCGGCTCGATGGTCGACGACCTCGCAGGCAACGCTCAGTTCGTCGTCGTCTCGCATCGCTCGGCGATGCTCGAGCGGTCCGAACGGGCGATCGGGGTGACGATGCAGGGCGACAACGTCTCCGCTGTGACGGGAATCGACCTGCGCGACGAGGGGGTGCCGGCGGATGACTGACGGGGAGCCCGAGGCAACGCGGGCCTCGAACCACTCGAGCGGTGAACGGAGTGAACCGCGAGAGGACATCCCGCTGACCATCGCCGGTCACGAGGACCGTGAGCCGCCGGGAGCCAGTGAGGGAACGACCCTCGAGTTCGACGACGGGACCGAGGAGTCGGCGGTCGAACCCGCCACCGACGACGAAGACGTCGAACCCGTCGAACTCCTCGTCCAGCTGGCCAAAGACGGCGAGATCGATCCCTGGGACATCGACGTCGTCCGGGTGACGGATAAGTTCCTCGAGGCGCTCGACGATGCCGACCTCCGAACCTCAGGCCGGGCGCTGTTCTACGCGAGCGTCCTCCTGCGGATGAAAAGCGACGAGCTGTTCGCCGTCGACGAACCCGAGGAGGAGGAGCTCCCGCCGTGGGAGGCTCCGTTCGCCGACGACCCCGACGCCGACGTCGAGCCGGGCTTCGATCCCATCGAGAGCCTCGAGGCCGAGATGGATCGCCGACTCGAGCGCAAACACGCTCGCGGGAAGCCCGAGACGCTCGACGAACTCGTTCGAGAGCTGCGCGAGGCCGAACGTGGCACGTGGTGGAAGGAGTCTCGGTCCTACGACACGAGCGACTCACCGAGCGGCTGGCGGCGGGGCACCCAGGAGCTCAGCTATCACTCCGCCGACGACTTCCGGGTGGACGACGAGCCCACCGCGGACGACGTCACCCACACCGCCCACGGGGAGGACATCGAAACGGTCATCGACGACGTCGAGGCCGAACTCGCGGTCCACTACGAGAACGGCCGCGAGGAGGTGCTGTTCGCCGAGATCGACGACGTGGGCGGCTCGCGTGTGATGACCTACCTCGCGTTACTCTTTCTCGCCCACCGCAGTCGACTCGAACTCGAGCAGGACGACCTCTTCGGCGACCTCTGGATCCAGCAGCCGACGCTCGAGGCCGAGCCGAGCGAAGCGATCGCGGACTGACCGGCACTCGGGCGCGGATCGGAGCGGCCCATCGAAAGGATTACCCGTGACTCGGCCGAGCATCCGTCTGAATGGTCGACTCACGGCCCTCGAGTCTCGATTCGGACGTCCGTCGGATCGCAAACGGGGTCGGGTTCGTGGTCCTCTGGGGCTGGGTTCTCCTGTCGCTCGGTCTGCTGCCGACGTGGTTCGGCTACCCGTGGCTCGGCGCGCTCCTCTCTCTCGCCGGCCTCGTCATCTGCTGGCAGGCGTGGCGGGCGTCGGCGTATCCAGTGTACACGATCGGGACGCGGCGGGACGTCACGGTCGAGCCGATCGCCGAATCTGGACTCGACTGTGACGAGTGTGGCCGACCGGCAGGTGGCGGCGAACGCCGACGCTACGCCGAGCGGCGCGTCCTGTTCGGGACGACGATCGCGGTTCCGGAGTGGGGGACGAACGTCTACTGTGCGGATTGTGCCGACCGGCTCGAGGCCGAGCCGACCGCGGCGGCCGACCCAGAAACCGCGGCGTGGGAGCGAGAGCGGGATCGAGATCGAGACGGCCGCTGAGTTCCCGTCGGATCCGACGTCGGTCGGTAACTGCTCGAGCGGGTAGTCAACAGCGTTCACGGGTATCGCTCGTGTGCCGTGATATCATCCACTACGAGCGTTCAAGTATTCGGAACGCTATTTCGAACCGTAATGCCCTCCACGGAACCCTCGAGTGCGAACGATCTGACGGAGGGCGAGCTCGTCCGGCCGATGTTCCGGCTGGCGTGGCCGCTCGTGGTCATCCAGCTGTTGCAGGTCGCCTACAACGTGGGCGACACGTTCTGGCTCGGTGCGCTCTCGCCCGACGCCGTCGGTGCGTTGAGCCTCGCGTTTCCGCTGATCTTCTTTCTGATCGCGATCGGGGGCGGCTTCACCGCGGCGGGGGCGATCCTGATCGCCCAGCACACCGGCGCTGGCAGTGACGAGGGTGGCCTGATCGCCGGGCAGACGCTCTCGTTCATCACGCTCGTCGCGATCACGCTTGGAATCGTCGGCTACCTCGTGACCGACGCGATGCTCGGGCTGTTGCCCGCCGACGCCGAGACGAGTGCGCGGATTATTCCGCTGGCCGCCGACTACATGCGCATCTTCTTCCTGGGGATGCCGTTTCTGTTCGGCTTTTTCGTCTTCGTCTCGCTCATGCGGGGCTACGGCAACACCCACGCCCCGATGCGGGTGATGATCGTCAGCGTCGTACTCAACCTCGCGCTCGACCCGCTGTTGATCTTCGGCGTCGGCCCCTTCCCCCGCCTCGAGATCGAAGGGGCCGCCGTCGCGACCGTCCTCTCGCGGGCAGTGGCGACCGCGATCGGCGTCTACGTCCTGTTCTATACGGATCTGGGCCCGGAGATCGAAGCCGGCCACCTCGTTCCCCGTCCCGCCTACGTCTGGAAGATCACGCGACTGGGCGTGCCGACCGCGCTCGAGCAGTCGATGAGCTCGCTCGCGATGGTCACGATGACGGCGATGGTCGCGACGTTCCCGCCCGCGGTGGTGGCGGCCTACGGCCTCGGAAACCGGCTGATCTCGCTGGCGTTCCTCCCGGCGATGGGGATGGGACAGGCGACGGACACGATCGTCGGACAGAATCTGGGTGCCGGAAAACCGGAGCGAGCCGAGCGAGCGACGTGGCTGGCGTCGGGAGTCGTCGCGGTGGTGATGGGCGTCGCGGGGCTGGTGGCGTTTCTCTTCCCGGAGCCGATCGTCGCCGTCTTCCTGACCGCCGACGTCGAGGGGCGGGCGGCGACGCTCGCCTACGGCAGCACGTACCTCCAGTTCGCCGCCGTCATGTTCGTGTTCATGGGCGTCTTGCAGGTGATCCTCGGGGCGTTCCGCGGCGCGGGGAACACGAAGACGGCGCTCGCGTTCTCGGTCCTGGCTCTCTGGGTAGGCCGGGTTCCGACGACATACGTCCTCGTGTTCGTCCTGGCCTGGGGGACGACCGGAATCTGGCTCGGCATGGTCACCGGCAACGTCGTGGGCATGATCGCCGCCGTCGCGTGGTTCACCCGCGGAACGTGGAAAGGGTCGCTCCTAGAAGAGGACGAGGCGGACGAACGTGAGGCCGAACCCGAGACCGAAATCGAGTCGGCGACAGCGACGCTCGAGGACTGACAGCGCCCTCGTGGCTGGATACCGATACGGACCGCCGTGGCAGTTCCGGTGCAATCGCGACCCCTGGCGTTGCAGCGGTACATCGGTACAGCAATCCGCACGAGTCCCTACAGGACGAGTCGCGAGCGCTGGAATCGACGTCCAGCCGACGGTATCGACAGTCGTGATTCGAGATGGAGTGAAACCCATACGCGAGTGAAAAAGACGGAACCCGGTGAAACGGCTCTCAGTGCGTCGCCGCTCGTACGCGCCGGACGTCGATCAGATCTTCGTGGAGTCCCTCCCCGTCACAGTCCTCGTTCGGACACTCGTAGTGCCACCCGTCCTGTGTGGCGTCTCGCTCCCGGAACCGATCACCACATACCTGACAGAAAAGCTGTCCCTCCGCACACGTATCTCGGTGTAACTCGAGGGCGAGCTCGGTCTGGAACGACTGATTACAGTTTCGACAGGTGTGCATATTACGTCTGACGATACCCTCCGTAAAAACTGCTTGGGTTCTTTTATTCCGTCGAGAACGTGGGTGATTCGGTGTCTCTGTGCCGATTTAGATCGGACGTTCCGTGAAGAAAGACGGACAAAATCTGGATAGTACTCGAATCCGAGTATCCAATCGGCTGCCAGAACGGGCTGTTACAAATTGCCGTGGCAAATTCTGGCACTCTCGCCGAGCGAGTATATGATTCCGTTCTGCCACGACCGACGGCAGCCGAGTCTCGTGGACTCTCCTGCACAGAGTCGCGACGGGTTCGTTTCGTGTGTGTTCCAGGACGACGGGATCGCTTCACGTACGTCCCAGTGTGACGACCCGGGAAGCTCGCTCAGTGACGCTCAGTGATCCTGTCCGAGGATGCCGCGCTCGGTCATCGCGGCGGGATCGAGCACCTCGTCGGCTTCCTCCTCGTCGACGTAGCCCTTCTCGAGGGCGACCTCGCGGACGGTCTTCCCTTCCTTGAGCGCCGCCTTCGCGACCTCGCTGGCCTTGTCGTAGCCGATGTGGACGTTGAGCGAGGTGGCCAGGGCCATCGACTGCTCGACGGCGTCGGCACAGTGGTCCTCGTTGGCCTCGAGCGGGGAAACGAACCGCTCGGCGAAGACCTCACTCGAGTTCGCGATCAGTTCGGCGGATTGTAAGAAGTTGTGCGCCAGCACGGGTTTGTAGAGGTTGAGGTCGATCTGGCCTTCGGCGGCGCCGGCGGCGACGGCGGCGTCGTTGCCGACGACCTGCTTGTGGACCTGGTTGACTGCTTCGGCGATCACGGGGTTGATCTTGCCGGGCATGATCGACGACCCGGGCTGGTTCTCGGGCTGCTCGAGTTCACCGAGGCCGTTTCGCGGCCCCGACGCCAGCAGGCGCAGGTCGTTGGCGATCTTGTTGAGCGAGCCCGCGACGACGCGCAGGGCGCCGTGAGCCTCGGACATGGCGTCGTGGGCGGCCTGCGCCTCGAAGTGGTCGTCGGCCTCGCGGAAGTCGACGCCCGTCTCCTCGCTGATGTACTCGGCGGCGAGTTCGGGGAACTCGGGGTGGGTGTTCAGGCCCGTCCCCGTCGCGGTGCCGCCGAGGGCGAGTTCGCCGAGGTGGTCACGAACCATATCGACGCGGGAAAGCCCCTTCTCGATCTGGGTCCGGTAGCCGCCGAACTCCTGTCCCAGGGTCACGGGCGTCGCGTCCTGGAGGTGGGTTCGGCCGGTCTTGACGACGTCCGCGAACTCCGCTTCTTTCTCCTCGAGCGCCTTTCGGAGCGTCTCGAGGGCGGGGATGACGTCCTTCTCGACGGCCTCGAGTGCCGCGACGTGCATCGCCGTCGGGATGACGTCGTTTGACGACTGGCCGTAGTTGACGTGGTCGTTGGGGTGGACGACGCGGTCGCCGATCTCCGCGCCCATAAGCTCGGCGGCGCGGTTGGCGATGACCTCGTTGACGTTCATGTTCGAGGAAGTTCCCGACCCGGTCTGGAAGACGTCGACGGGGAAGTGGTCGTCGTGCTCGCCGGCGATGACCTCGTCGGCGGCCTCGACGATCGCGTCAGCGACCTCCTCCTCGACCAGCCCGAGGTCGCGGTTGGCCTGGGCTGCCCCCTTCTTGACGACGCCGAGCGCTCGGACGAACCGGCGGCCGAAGGTGATCCCGGAGATGGGGAAGTTCTGGATCGCACGCTGGGTCTGAGCACCCCAGTAGGCGTCCGTGGGAACCTGCATCTCGCCGAGGCTGTCCTCCTCGATTCGGTAATCCTCTGCCATACGCGAGACGTCACGTCGGGTGGGGTAAAAGCCACCGAAACGTGCCGATCTTGACCTCGTCGACCGCTCTTGCCGACCGAGAACGAGAACGACCCAGCTGAGGTGGAGCGGCGACAGGTCAGACGAACTCGATCGTCCCGTCGCCTGCGTCCGGACCCGACCGCTCCTGGATCGCCACCTGTAGCTTCTCGCGGGACTCGTCGTGGACCTCCCGGGCAACCTCGAGGTTCACGTCGTAGATCGTCGGCGTCCCCCGGAAGAACGTCTGAGAGCTCGCCGTGTCGACGACCAGCGAGGCGAGCCCGAGTCGGCGCTGAAAGATCGACCGCCGGTTGTTGATCGTCTGCACCCGGTAGTAGGGGATCACGGTCGTCTGGCGGCGCCAGAACCCCGAGCGGATCACGAGGTGGTCCGTGCCGACGTAGTAGCCGAGGTGCACCCACCGGAGGTGAGCGGCGACCGGCACCGCGAGGAAGACGACTGTGGCGTAGTACCAGGCCTCGAGCGGCGTCGCGAGCGTGATGCCGTAGGCGACGAGCACGACGGCGCCGGCGACGAGCGAGTAGCGCACGAGGTAGCGGCGACGAGCGACCGTCGTCGGCCGGTGGAACGACGGCTTCTCGAGGTCGGTGAAGCGTTCGGCGAAGCCGTAGACGCGGCCGCGTTTGGCCAGGGGGACGGCCGACTGGCTGCCGCCGCTGCTGTCGGGGCCGTAGCCCGCCGTCTCGACCCAGAGGCCGGCGTAACCGATCAGCCGCTGGATCGGGTTGTCGGTGACGGTCACCGACTGGACCTTCTCGACCGGGATCGAGCCGCTGTAGTTCTGGAGCAGGCCGCGCTCGTAGACGAGGTCGTCGCCGGCCCGGCCGAGCCGGAAGCCGTAGTAGCTGACGAAGGTGTAGCCCGCCCCGAGCAGGTAGGTGAAGACGACCAGGTGGACGAACGAGACCAGGCTCAGGATCACGTAGTTCCGGGGCGTCGCGGTGGCGAGATCCGCCGGCCCGCCGACCGGCTCGGAGACGGTGAGCAGGAACTCGAGGGCCGTCTCGGCGGCGAGGAAGGCGATGAACACCACGCCGGCTGCGGCGGCGAGCCGGAACGAGGCGAGCGAGTACAGCAGCAGTTCGCGCGAGTCGAGCCGGAAGAGGAGCTTCGGCCGGTACTCCGCCACGAAGTCGTCGACCGCCGCCTCGTCAGCCCGTTCGGCGAGCCGACCGTCGTCGGGCCCTTCGTCCCACTCGACCTCGCCGAATTCGTCGGCGGCCTCGGAGTCTACGTCGACGGCCTCGAAGTCTGTGTCCGCGCTGACGGTATCGGCCTCGGTGTCCGTGGTCTCGGCGTCTACTCCCTCGAGGTCCGCCTCGTCGATTCGGTCGGCGTCGGCGTCCTCGAGGGTGGTCTCCTCGGCGTCGACGTCGGCTGGCGCTTCGTCGGTTTCGTCTTGCGCGCCGGTGGCCGCCTGTCTGGCGTTCCGACGCCGGGCTTTCGACTCGGCCGTTCGCCGCCGAATTTCGCGCTGGAGGCGGTCGGCTTCGTCCTCGCTCACGAAGTTGAGCACCGCTTCGGTCGCGCCGCCGCCGGCGGTCTCGACGTTGACGACGGCGAGGCCGAACAGCCGGAAGACGACGCCCTGTCTGACGTCGACGTTCTGAACCCGGTGGTACGGAATCTCCCGATCCCGGCGGGAGAAGACCCCCGAGGCCAGGTCGAACGTGTCCGCGGTGAGTTCGTACTCGAACCGGGAGTAGTAGGTGATCCCGTAGGCCGCCCCGAGGGCGAACCCGAGTGGCGCGGCGACGACTGTCCAGCCGCCGCTGACGAGGTCGAAGACAGCCGCGAGGACCGTGACGAGCACGAACGCGAGGAACGCACCCGATACCCCCCGGTTGAGCGCCATCATGACGGCAGTCAGCGGGTGGAGTCGGTTCATACCGCGTCGCCACCCTCGCTCTCGACGGCGAGGTCTCGGAGCGTGTCCTGAAGCTTTCGCGCCCGATCGGGCGTCAGCCCCGGGATCCTGACGTCGGCGTTGCGCGAGCCCGCCGTGTAGACGACGACGCTCGAGAGCCCGAGCGCGCGCTCTATGGGTCCAAACCGGGTGTCGACGTGCTGGACGCGCACGAACGGGACGGACGTCTCGACGAACGTGATCACGCCCCGCTCGAGGTAGAGGGAGTCCTCCTGGAGTTCGAAGCGCCACTTCTGGTAGAGGCGGACGGCGTAGGTGACGCCAAGGAGCAAGACGAGCGCCCCCGCACCGAGCGGGAGGGCGATCGGCAACGAGTAGAGCTGGCCGTCGACCCCCGCGAGAACGACGCCGAGAACGATCGCGCCGAGCGCTGCCTGCGCGATCCAGAGGACCCTGATCCGTGGATTCAGCGATTCCATACCTGAATTGTATCAACAACAGACGATAAAGCCCCGGTTCTCGGTCGTTCGGTGCGTTCGGTTTCGATCCGGCCTAGTACTCTTCGTACTCTTCGGGGGTGTACGTCGAGAGCTCGAGGGCGTGGATGTCGGTGGTCATGTGTTCGCCCAGCGCATCGTACACCAGCTGGTGTTGGGAAACCAGCGTGAGTCCCTCGAACGCAGGCGAGACGACCGTCGCCGCGAGGTGGTCGTCGTCGTGTTTGTCTCGAGCGCGCGTGACGGTCGCCTCGGCGTCCTCGAGTTCGGCCTCGATGAGTCGCTCGACGTCTTCGGGTGTCATACCGGGACCGTGGTGGGCTCGGCCCAAAAGCGCCGCGGTCCCGGACGAATCGACCGCCGGGTTTAAGCGCTCTGCCGACGCGGTCGCCGACATGTCACTCGCAGCTGAGACGCGCCGAGCCGTCGAGGAGCACCCGTTTCTCGTCGTAGCGCTCCGGGCAGGCGTCGTCAACTACACCGCCGCCGCCCGCTTTCTCGAGGTCGACGGCGAGGTTGACGGCGAGGTCGACGCCGTCGCGACGGCGCTCCGGCGGTACGCCGAGGAGCTGCCCGACTACGAGACGGGCGCGGCCGACGCCCGCGTCTCGATGCAGAGCGGGATCGAGCCGGTCGACGAGCTCGAGGACGCCCTGCTGGTCGTCGGCGGGACGGCGTTCGGCCCCGGAGACGGGAGTCGGACGGCCATCGTCGCCACGGGGGCCGTCGACGCGTCGGCGCTCGCCGCGACGATCCAGGCGCTCGAACTCGAAGGAACCGACGTCCTCGCCGCGGGCGTCGGCACGGAGGCGATGGTCGTCGTCGTCGACCGACTCGACGGGGCGACCGCGGTCCGGGCAGTCGAGCGAGCGCTCGAGGGGGTACCACGGCTCGCTCGGGACTGACGGTCGGTCGCCTCGAGGCGTCAACAAACGGTTTAATGTTCGCCCGCGGGTAGAGGCGGGCAATGACCCTGCACGTGACGAACACGTTGACGGGCGAGAAGGAGCCGTTCGAGCCACAGGACCCCGACGACGTCTTGCTCTACTACTGTGGCCTGACGGTCTCTGACCCGCCTCACCTCGGCCACGCCCGCTCGTGGGTGCACGTCGACGTGATGCACCGCTGGCTCGAACACCTCGGCTACGGCGTCCGCCACGTCGAGAACTTCACGGACGTCAACGAGAAGATCGTCGCCCGCGTCGGCCAGGACGACCTGGGCGAGTCCGAAGCCGAAGTCGCCCGCACCTACGTCAGGGAGACGCTCGCCGCGATGCGGTCGCTCAACCTGCTCCGGGCGACGGTCTACCCGCGCGTCTCAGAGCACGTCCCCGAAATCATCGAGCTGATCGAGACGCTGGTCGAGTCGGGTTACGCCTACGAGTCGAACGGCTCGGTCTACTTCGACGTGACTCGCTTTTCGGAGTACGGCAAGCTCTCGAACCAGGACCTCGAGGAGATCGAGTCCCAGGGTGATCCCGACGAGCGATCGGAAAAGCGCCACCCGGCGGACTTCGCGCTCTGGAAGGCCGGCGGCGTCGATCCCGAGGCCGTCCGCGAGCACGCCAAAGGAGCCGTCTGGGAGCGCCCGCCAGAGGGCCAGACCTGGGACTCGCCGTGGGGTGCGGGCCGACCCGGCTGGCACATCGAGTGCTCGGCGATGAGCATGACCCACCTCGGGGAAACCTTAGACGTCCACGTCGGCGGCCGGGACCTCGTCTTCCCCCACCACGAGAACGAGATCGCCCAGTCTGAGGCCGCCACCGGCCAGCCGTTTGCGACGTACTGGCTGCACTGTGAGCTGTTCCAGATGGACGAGGAGAAGATGTCCTCGAGTCTGGGCAACTTCGTCACCGTCGCCGACGCGGTCGAGGGGTGGGGCGCCAACGTCCTCCGAACGTTCCTCACCGCCGGTTCCTACAACAGCCAGCAGCTCTACTCTGACGAGACGATCGCCGAGGCGAAAGAGCGGTGGGAACGACTCGAGCGCGCCCACGAACGCGCGACCGCGGCTATCGACTCCCCCGACGCGGGGACGAAGGTCGAAGCCGCCGCGCTCAGAGAAACCGTCGAGACGGCTCGTGAGTCGTTCACCGACGCGATGAACGACGACTTCAACACCCGCGAGGCCCAGTCCGCGCTGCTCGAGGTCGCCGCCGCGGTCAACCGCCACGTCGACGCCGAGGAGTACGACTACCGCGGCCTCCGGCGGGCGGTCGAGACGCTCGAGGAACTCGGCTGGGTGCTCGGCCTCGCTTTCGACGGCGATTCGACCGGGCAGGCCGACCTCGCCGGCGACGTCGTCGACCTCGTCCTCGAGATCCGCGAGGACGAGCGGACGGCGGGCAACTACGAGCGAGCCGACGCGTTGCGCGACGAACTCGAGGCCCTCGGCGTCGAGGTGCAAGACACCGACGAGGGGCCGACCTACCGGCTCCCGTCGGACGGCTGATCCCGCGTTCCAAGATCGGTCAGTACAGGCGAAGCGTCTGTCGTTCAGCAGACATCTATATCACGGTGAACACCTCACTTTCATCTGAATGACCGCCCTCCACACGCTTCAAAATCGAATCCGTCCGGGAATTTTATTAGTTATAGTGGCAATTGTCGGGGCTGGCACCTACTTTGAATTCGTGTATTTTGGACCGCCCACTCTCTATACAGTCGTGCTTTGGCTCATCGTCGTACCCATGTTGCTCACAGCGACAGTTTCAGGTATTCGAAACGATCCGCTCTACCAGCCGGTTATGTATGGCGTATTTATCGCAATCGGCGTCCTACAATATCTTGACGGAAATTGGTTCCTTCTCGCTGGGCTACTCATCCTTTACGGAGTTATCGGGCTGGGCTTTGAACTTCGTAATCGAAGCGACTCATGATATCCACGTCCACAGTACTGGCTTTGCAGACTAGTTCTCACGGCTAGTTCAGGACAGCTATGGCGGAATAGACGTAATCTCTATGCTGCACTAATTCTCTGGATGTTGTACGCCGCTTGAGACACTTGATATATGGGTCGAGCGAGATGTGCCGGAGACAGGGCGCGAGTCTTGCACGGCAACTCGATTTGTTCGAAGTAGCTGAGAGCGGTCAAGACTGGGTGTACACCTACCACAACAAGTAACAACCCATACACAATCTATCAAAACCCGGTGTAAAATGGGGAAGAGTTATTCGACGGATAAAATAAATGAATAGCAACACATCCGAGATGCCTCTAATCATTTTATCACGACCGGCCAAACGTCGGATTGGGAAGTAAAGAGGTAGTACAAAGATGCACGAGGAATACCGGAAGATTCTCCAGAACAAGAGCACGCGTCGGTTCTTCGTTGAGTTGCTCGTAGTGATGACACTACTCGTCGCCTTCTTGCAGTTCGTCGTCGAGCCGTTTTTGCTCTCCCGGTTTCCGTCAATTTTCCCCTCGCCCTGGTCCCCGAGTGGGCCGCCGCAGGCGTGGATGCAGGATACCCGTATCGGGTGGTTCAAATTGGTTCTCGGTGCGCTACTGCTCGGTCCGTACATGTACTACCGGATCTATCGTACCGACCTCGGTGAGGACATGCTGGCGGTCTTCGACGAGGGGCGTTGATCGTCCGAGTACATGTCGGGGTCCAGTTATGTTTCCCCGAACGCTGATGCGGCCGGTAAGCGTCTCTGTTCAGAGCGGGCGATCAGTTCTGTAGATCAGTGGAATTGATTCGCCCCGTTTGACACACAAAAGTTGTCTGGGTGTAAATGTGAACAGACCGCTCCACCAGGCTGTATTTACACGTCCGTACTGATAACGAGCGAATCAGCAACAGGCTCGAGTCACACGAGCGAAGAGCCGACCTCGGGCCACCGATGGCGGGCGACAGTAGTTCGGTCACAACCCGAGCGCCGCCACGAGCGGGATCCCGCTGGCGAGCGCCCCGAGCAGGTAGCCGCCGATCGCACCGCCGTTGAGCAGCGGGAGTCCGGCGTGGGCTCGTCCCTGTAACACCATGTACATGAGCACGAGCAGGCCGGCGATCGTGCCGACCATCGCACCGAGCGCCGGGAGGTTGAGCGCGATCATCGGGACGTCGATCGCCGGCACGTCGACGAACGACGCCGCGCTGGCGACGAGGATCGTCGGGATCACCGCGTCGCCCAGCCCGATGAACAGCGCGTCACGCTCGCGGTCGCCGTGTTCCTTCGAGGGCTCGTCGAGGTCGTCGGCGTCGTGGCCACGGTCGCCGGGGGTGTGCTCGTCCTCGAGATCGCCGGCTCCCGCACTCTCTCGGTGGCTGCCGTCACCCGCACTCGAGGTGGTTCGCTCCTCGACGATTCCCTCGGTGCTCTCCGGGTCGAGGTGGGTGTACGAGAGGGTCGTGGGGACGACCAGCACGACGGGGATTCGGAGGTCCATCACGCCGCCGGCGAGGGTGAGCATGTGCTTGGTCTTGTAGACGCTGATGGCGTCGTAGACGGCGAGCGCGGCTAGCAAGAGGATCGCCGGGAAGAGTCCGAAGCTGATGCCGAATAAGCCGGCGGCACCGGCACCGATCAGGACGCCGGCGAGGTCGATGACGTACCACTCGGGGTAGACGAGCAGCCCCGCGCCGACGGCGAGGGAGGCGACGACGGCGAGGAGGTTCACGCCGGCGTAGCTGACCACCGGCGGGATCACCTCGCCGAAGACGAACCAGGCGAGCATCACACTCACCCCGATGATCAGGCCGCGAATCAGCCACTGGGCGTCGTAGCGAAACGCCGCGAGCATGAAGCCCGTCGCGACGAGGATGATCAGCAGGTAGAGCAGGCTGTTGGTCGGGTCCTGGGGGTCTTCGACGGCCTGGTAGTCGGCCTCCTGGAACGGCTCGACCAGCGCGAGCGCGCCCAGCTGGACGCCGAGAAACAGACAGACCGTCAGAAAGACGGCGGCGAGAATTCGACTCCGATCGTTCATGACGCCGGATTGTCGGTCGGCTCGTATCGGTGTTGCGCTCTTCGTTCGACACCGTCCGGCTCGGCCGTCCCCAGCGCACAGTGACTGGCTCGAGCGATCATCGCGCGTACAGCGTTTCACCGACCAGCGCGGGCAGGTGGACGTCGTCGTTCGGCGTCACTGCCAGATACGGTCGTTCGACGGGGCCGAAGACGTCGACGACGCGACCGACTTCGGCGAGCGAATCGTCGAGCACCATCGTCCCGATCGACGCGGGATCGTCTCCGGCCGCCCGGAGAATCGCCAGCCCCTGGGCGACCCGGACGACCTGTCCAACTCGATACATCACTCTCGCATCGCCAGGACGTACGCGGCGACGGCCTGAACGAGATCGTTCTTCGTCGAGTCGTGGGCGCCGCGGACGACGACTCGGCCGCGTTCACGCCAGGGCTCTCTCGAGTACGCCTTGTCCCGTTCGATCGTGACGTCGTAGCCGATCTGCTGGACGGCTTTTGCGATTTCGTCGACCGTCGGCTCCTCGACTGCCAGTTCCTCCGGGACGCGTCGTCCCTCGGCCCGTGAGCAGTCCACATCGAGATAGGCGGGCCAGATGACGTTCTCGACCATGACTCGACCTGTGCGGTCAGGTGAGTAAACGCTTTTCAAAAGAGATGACCGCCGTTACCGGCCTCGAAGGAGGACGCAACCGGCGACGAGCAGCGACGCGATCGCGACCGGGACACCGAATCCGGGCACGGAGTCGTCGTCGCTCTCGATGCCGTCTTCGTCGTCACTCGCATCTCCGCTCTCCTCGTCGCTCGAGTCGTCACGTTCCTCCTGGCTCTCGTCGTCGCTCGCGTCATCTCCGGGGTCCGTCGCCTCGAGTTCGTCACTCGCCTGCTGGTAGGCCTCCGGGTGGACCGCTTCGACGATCTCCACGACGACGGCGACGATCTGCGGTGCGGGCTGGTTGATCTGGTTGTCGTCGACGGTGACGAAATTACCCTCCTGATAGGCGGTCGTCGCCTGAACTGCCTCGGCGACTGGCGGTTCGTCGTTCCCGTCGGGGTAGATGATCCACTCGGGATCTTCGTCGACGACCGTTTCCGGGCTGATCTGCTGGTAGCCGTCGATCCCCGCTCCCTCGGCGACGTTCTCGACGCCAGCGGTCTCGAGGGCTTCGTGAATGAACGTCCCGGAACCGGCGGTCCAGCCGTCGTCGCCGGTCATCGCGTAGTAGGCAAGCGGCCGATCCACGTCCTCGAGGGCGGTCTCGACGATCTCGAGTTGGTCGTCCATCCAGTCTGCGGTCTCCTGGGCCCCGTCACACTCGCCCGTGAGTTCGCCGGTCAGGAGGACGGTCTCCCGAACGTCCTCGATCGAGTCGGCAGCGTCGAAGTGATAAACGGTGAGCCCCGCCTCACGGAGCGTCTCGACGTCCTCGTCGGCCGTGATGTTCGCTGCCAGAACGACGTCCGGCTCGAGAGCGATCACCTGTTCGTGGTTGATCGCCCACCCATCGCTGACGTCGGCATAGTTCTCGCGATCGAGGCCGCTCGTCGCGTCGGTGTGGGGCAGTCCGACGAGGCGGTCTTCGGCACCGATCTCGAAGACGGTCTGGGCGTCACTCGCCTGGAGAGCGACGACCGACTCGGGCGGTTCCTCGAGGACGATCTCTTCGCCTGTCGCATCGGTCACCGTCAGCGGATATTCACACTCCACTGCCTGTGTGGTTCCAGCAGCAACCGTCGCCGGAGAGAATGCGGAGACGGCCACCAGCGTCGCAATCAGAACGATTTGTAACGTTCGCATCGTCCGACTCTCGGACACACTCCAACAAATATTTGACTAAAGCAAGCGAGGTTGTCAACGAATGGAGTCGCCTGGCCGAATCGTCTCGTGGACTGGAGGGCTTACCGTCCTCCTCGTGGTCGTCGCCGTCGGGAGCGCAGCGATCGGTCCGGTCAGGATCGATCCGGTGACGGTCGCGCTCGCCGCACTCAACGCCCTCGTCGTCCCGTCGGGGGTCACCGCCGGCACGACGACGATTCCCGTGCTCGGTTGGGGAGTTCCCGTTCCGGGCTTCGAGTACACCTCCGTCTTCGCATTCGACGTTCCCGACACTCACCAGATTATCGTGGGCGACGTCCGACTCCCACGGATCGCGCTCGCGGCGACGGTCGGCTTCTCGCTGGCTGCCGCCGGAACCGTGATGCAGGGCTTTTTCCGCAATCCGCTCGCCGACCCGTCGATCATCGGCGTCTCGGCCGGTGCAGCGGCCGGAGCCGTCGCCGCGATCGCCTTCCCCATGCTCGTTCCCTTCGGGAGTCTCCACCTCTCGGCGTTCGTCGGCGCGATCGCGACCGCCTTTCTGGTCTACGCCATCGCGACCGAGGGCGGCCGCACGCCGGTCGCCACGCTCTTGCTCGCCGGCGTCGCCATCCAGGCGTTTCTCGGCGCGATGATCTCCTACATGCTCGTTCACAGCGGCGACAGCTTGCGCCAGGCCGTCGTCTGGATGATGGGACACCTCAGCAACACCACCTGGAGTGACGTCGGCTTCGCACTGCCCGTCACGCTCCTGGGCGTGGCCGTCCTCGGGGCGTACACCCGCGAGTTGAACGTCCTCTTGCTCGGCGAGGAGGACGCCCACCACCTCGGCGTCGAGGTCGAACGGACGAAGCTACTCTTGCTCGCCGTCGCCAGCGTCGTCACCGCCGCGGGGGTCGCTGTCGCGGGCGTCATCGGCTTCGTCGGCCTCGTGGTCCCGCACATGATGCGCCTGATCGTCGGCCCCGACCACCGCATCCTGCTTCCGACCAGCGCCCTCGCCGGCGCCTCGTTCCTCGTCGCCACCGACACCGTCGCTCGCGCCGGTCCCGCCGAGGTCCCCGTCGGCATCGTCACCGCTGCACTCGGCGCACCGTTTTTCCTCTACCTGCTCACACGCCGGGAGGTGCATTCGCTGTGATCGACGTCGACTCCATCTCGGTGTCCTACGGCGACGTCTCCGTCCTCCGGGACGTCTCCTTCGACGTCGACCGGGGCGAATTCGTCGGCCTCGTCGGCCCGAACGGGGCCGGGAAGACCACGCTCTTGCGGACCATAAGCGGCGTGCTGACGCCGGATTCGGGAACCGTCGACGTCGACGGCGTCGGCGTCGACGGACTCTCCTCGAGGGCCTCGAGCCGGCTCGTCTCGGTCGTTCCACAGGACACCCACCTCTCGTTTGCCTTCGACGTCCGGGACGTCGTCGAGATGGGCCGACACCCCCACCGTTCGCGCTTTGGCTCGCCGACGCCTGAGGACCGCGCCACCGTCGACCGCGCGCTCGAGCGAACCCGAACGGCCGAACTGGCCGACCGTTCGATCGACGCGGTCAGCGGCGGCGAACGCCAACGCGTGCTGCTCGCACGGACGATCGCCCAGGACACCCCGGTCGTCTTGCTCGACGAACCCACGGCGAGCCTCGACGTCAACCACCAGGTCGAGACGCTCGACCTCGTCCGTGAGCTCACCGACGACGGAAAAACCGCCGTCGCCGCCATCCACGACCTGGACCTCGCCGCCCGGTACTGCGATCGCCTCGTCGTCCTGGCCGACGGCGTCGTCTGCGGGCAGGGTCCCGCCGAGGACGTCCTGTCCGCAGAAACTATTTCCCGGGCGTTCGACGCGACCGCAGCCGTGACGACCAACCCCTTTACCGGCACGCCGACGGTCACCGCGCTGTCGTCGCGCGCCAGCGACGAGCCCGTCCCCGGCCCCGTCCACGTTCTCGGGTCGGGGGAGACGGCCGCCACCGTCGTCGCCCGACTCGAGGCTGCCGGCGTCGACGTCTCCGTCGGCCCCGTCTCGCGCGGCGACGTCGCGGCGACGGTGGCGCGACGGCTCGCGGTCGACCGGCTCACCGTCGAACCGTTCGCGCCGCTCTCACGCGACGCGCTCGCGACGCTCGAGAATCGACTTTACGCGGCCGCCTGCGTCGTGCTGGCGGACCTCGAAGTCGGCGCCGGCAATCAGCTCGTCCTCGAGGCGCTCTCGACCGTCTCACCGACGCTCGTCGTCGTCGAGACCCGGCCGTTCGCGGAACGGAATCACGCCGGCGAGCGCGCCGAACGGCTGTACGACGAGCTTCGACAGGACGCCGTCGAGGCGACGCCAGCGGGGATACTCGACGGCGTCGCTCGAGCACTCGATGACGGCAACCGACGCATACCGCGCTCGCTCGAGGCAGACGACGACTGACTCCGGTCAGTCCCCGGTCTCGAACGAGGCGACCACGGTCTCGGTACCGTCTTCAGTCACGCCGATCACCATGATCGTGTCTCCAGGCGCATACTCACCGTCTTCGACACTGAGCGTATAACTGGAGCCAACGACGACCTCGAAGTCGTGGATCACGGTCGTATCGGTCCGGAGATACGCGTCCGCTGCGTTGGCGGCGGACGTCACGGTGACGGTCACTTCTTCGGCATCGGCCCTCTCATCGATGTCGACTGCTAGCTGAGCCTCAGGGGACGCCGTCGAACCCAGATCGAGCACGAACGCGCTAACGACCGCGAGCGCCGGAAACACGCCGACGAACAGGAGCATCGACGGATCGTCGAACGGATCGTCGACGTCGACTTCCTCCGGGTCGAACGTCAGCGAGAGGGTCAGCGTTCGGCCGTCTTCGGTGATCTCGAGCCTCTCGAGTTCGTCCTCGAGCGCCGGTTCGCTCATCACCAGCGTGTCGATCGCCGACTCGATCGCTTCGCCGTCTGCGTCCTCCTCGGTCTCGTACACCAACACGGCGTCGACTGACACGGCCCCCTCGTCGGTCACGTCGCTCGCAGAGCCGACCGCGCTCAGCCCGTCGAACAGCTCCTGAGCCATCGGGTCCTGTGGCTCCTCGAGTCCGAGCGCCGCCGCGTCGAATTCGATCCCGGTCACCGACAGCTCACCCTCGAGCCGGTCGAGGAGGTAGGCACCGTCCTCGCGACCGTCGGAGTACCCCGAACTCGCCGACTCGTACTCGTCGATCATCACCGTAACCGGCTCCGTCGAGCTGGCGTCGACGCCGCCGAAGAAGCCGAACACGACGGTATCGGCGCTCATCGCCATCCCACTGAGCTCGTCCTCGTCCTCGATCACGTACACCTCGTATCCGTCGTACTCCGTCGGCCCGATCAGTTCCTCGTCGCCCAGTTGCTCGTGTGCGAGTTCGTCGACGAGGGCGTCGACGTCGAACGTCCCGGTCATCGCGACGCTCATCCCGACCGCCTCATCCTCAGATTCCTGCGCTCCGAAGGCCAGCCCGGTCACCCGCTCGAGCGCTTCGACGCCCGTGAAGTCGTCGAACGCGTCGTCGAATTCGGGGAGTTCGTCCTCGACACTCGCCTCGAACAGCTCCGTCGCTCGTCGCACGTCGATGCTCGTGAACATCGTGAGTTCGGGCTCGAGAAACAGGCCGGGATCGTACAACCACGACGTGTAGTCGCGCTCCTCGTCAGCGCCTCCCGCGTCGTCGCTCTCTGCCACGGACCCGCCGTCCACACATCCCGAGAGTCCGGCGAGTGCGAGCACACTCGATCCTGCAGTGGCCCGGCGAAGAAATCGTCGTCTAGATTGCATACACGAAATTCTTGTTTCGTAACAAAATACGTTTCGTCTCGGCTTCGGCGAGTCGGCAAGCAGTGATCCACCTCGAGATGGTGTCGGTCAGTTATTCGGCCGAACTGACGGCTGAGACCGTCCATCGTGACCCCCAATACGTCGAGCGACGAGGGGGTCGTTGACGTCGTTGAGTTGCGAACGACACGAAACGTGCACGGGATAGATACACTGCTATTAGGGTTGTACGAAAGCCTTCGCCAGTATATCAGAAATCAATGAGAAGGTCGTGCGCTGAATTGTAGCCGATCCGATGTTGAACCAATTACGCCCCTTCACCGTGAGCTCGAATTCGGTATTAACACGCTGTATTCGAACCGCTACCTATCCAGCTACGCATAATCGAAGTCCGCTACATCTTGCGCAAGCTTCTCAAAAACCAAGATAGCCGTAGCTGATCAGACATGGATACGAATACACTAATAATTAACTGTAATCCTATATTTTGTGTAGCTGAAACGCAATGGAACCGATTACACTCCGTCTCCAGCCGGACTTACTAGACGATCTGGATGATGAGGCTGACGAAGCGGGATTTAGTAGCCGGTCAGAATACATTCGCCACCTGTTGATGAATCGGCCTTCTATCTCACAGGGAGTAACAACCGGCATCGATACGGCTACATCCGATACCGAAACTGTGGATACGCTCGTAGTTCAAGTTGAGGAGCTTACTGAACACGTGACTGGGCTTGAGGAGCGGATCACTGACCTCGAGGACGACGTCGACGATGACTCTTCACCGGCGGATCTGATAGGAAAGTATCGGAAGCACCAATACGGTCACTCAACAAGAAGATTCCTCACAAGAGTCAACAACAGCTGATGGGTCGCCTGGCAGTGGCCAGATGGATAGCACCCCTCCCGTTGAAGATTTCATGGATCCAGATAAGGAGTGCTCCTTGCACTCGGAACGTGGCTACAGGGGGGGATGGACTACAGAGTAAAGAGGCTCGACTCCTCATGCTTGATGCTGCGACGGTTCTCAATAGGGAAGAACCGCTCACTGCTAGCAAGTTGAGAGAGTTCCTTTTCGATCGTTATCCAGACTAGCGATAGTGCACCAATAATGTTCAATTATAATCAATCCAGCCCTGGCCCATCAGATAAGTTATGTTCGTCCAAGATGTTCTCCCAAATGATTCCACGGGCATTCCCCCAAGAGGTCGCACCTCGATGAATCCCAGCCATATAGATGTCGCCGCTGCCAGTCTGACCATCAATATAGAAATGTGGTCCGCCTGAATCACCGTCATCCCGAGGTGCAGTTGTGGTAAAGTAATCATTTGACACAGATACATTATTCAATTCACCTGATGAGAACCCAGTAGTTATCCCTTGCTTCATCAGTGTTGCTCCACCGTCTTCGTTATCTTGGAGCCAGTCAGTGGTTACATAACCACTGATTGGGTTATCACGATAATTGTCTCCGGAATAACGATCTGCCATTTTGTCAGTTAGATCAGGAGAGCCAGTAATTTCTACCACGGCGGAATCCATTCGAGATCCCCAAAGGTCACTACTACTATAAGCAACTTTGTTGGTTGATCCGACTATAGTTGTGTTTTGCCCCATGTTTTTGCCTTCTTCTGCATCGAAGCAGTGAGCCGCAGTTACATAGGCATACTCACCGAGGTCTAGGTCGTAAACTCTGTAACCGCCAGTACAACCGAAATATTCTCCATCTTCCCCTTCTGTGATGATCTTACACCCTCCGGGGATAGGGCGGTATTGATAATCATAATATTGAGACTCAATTGTTGCTTCATCCTCCTCCAACTCTTCTCCCTCCATCTCATCAGTCTCTTGGAAACCCGCTTCTTCTTCTACAATAATGGGGACATCAAGAGTTGTACTCTTCCCACCATATTCTAATGTCGTGGATAAGGCTTCAGGGACTGAATCCTTAATAGACGGTTCACTTTCATTTACAGACATCCGATCACGGCGCTCACGGTTGATCTGAACTGAAACCACTTTGTTCCCAGATTTGGTTTTGACGACTACATCGATTCCTGTAGGATCTATATCCTTACTTGCTAAGCTCCGTTTTAGCTCCTGACCCGCTTTATAACGGCTTTGGGTATTTTCCCATTCATCCCGGGGAATCGTGTAGTATTCATCTTCAATTTCTGCACTTTCACGGACATCTGTTCGTACAAATTTTCTTCTTGGCACCTCTTTTTCTGGATCATCGGTTAGTTCTGCAAGTGCACTCTTGCTCAAGGAACTCACAGCAACTGAGGAGACGCCCAGTCCAGTAAGTGCCTTGATGAATCGTCGCTTTCCCATCAAATGGTAGTCGTTATTGCGTGTCATGAATGACACAAAATAGTTAATGTTCTGATCAGTAATAAATCTATTGGTGAATCTAAATATCTATGATAATAACTACAAGTAGTGGATTTTGGAATTCGAGAGTGATCTGGATCTCCGCTCTATTAAGTGCGAACGAGTCGCAGACGCGCTCGACGAGGAAACAGAGACAGCACATAACAAGCGTCCTGATGATGAGACGGAGGCTGGGTCCTCGACGACGATATTTGTACGGATGGGGGAACTGTTGTTGGTTTTTGTGATGCTTCGCATCCACAACCCTACGACAATTCACATCGACTGTGGTACGTCGATGATCCGACACTGGAACGACCGCTGGTGAAGCTTGACGAACCAGCGGTCGGGTGTTATACGCTCAACGGTGAAAGTGTCCTGACGTTCCCTGAAGATCAATCGAAAGAGAACATCTGTGCTCTATTGGAGGAGGTTCGCGAGCAGAATCCGTGTTCCCGGATTCTGCTCGTCTTGGACAACTTCTCGTCACACATCTGTGAACACACGCGCAAGCGCACACATCAACTCGGTATCGATCTCGTCTTTCTTCCGGTTGGCTCACCGCATCTTAACCCAATCGAGCAGGTCTGGAAAGTGCTCAACGCAATGCCTCGCCAACCGTCGTGGCGAGCGAGAGCGCGTTCCGCACTCTCGCTCGCCGTCTCTTCAACACCCTCACCAATCGACTTGGATTTGCCAAGTCCTGGATCGACCAATTTCTCAGTCCATATTTGCAAAAGTTATCTTGACCATGACGATCTGAATACCCACCCCCTTTTAGTTAAAATATCTTACAATGGGTCTGATATACCTGATACAACATCTGTTGATATCGATGGATGCCGCTAACGGACGCCAAGTAGCACCGAACTGCGGGATCTGTGATCGCTCGATAAGGGTGATCTGTACAATACAAAGACTCCATAGTGCATTTTGTTTTGTCAGGGCAATACGGTAATCAATACCCGTCTATACGGACATCTATTGAATCCGGCAAGCTTTTTTCATCGCTAATCCGAATGAGAAGCGAATGTGTTATGAGGTCATCATGGTCGGGAAGAAGTGGTTTATCTATAGAAATAGCAACCTGAAGGCCATTTTCAATGCGTTCAATCGAATTCAATTCAAGATCGTCTTCTGATCGCATTCCATTTTGAGCAACAAGAATATATGATTCTTCAAAATTGGTTTCTTTGATGAAGTCAGAAACTTGACCGACATCTCTAAATTCGGTGGCTGCAGTTTCTTTATTTGTTATGATCGTGTGTGACTCTTCTCTTGACCCAAATACATCACGTGCATCGAAAACATTCCCTTCGTAGTATAGCGTATCTACAGTCATACCACTAGGGATTGACGGAGATCGAGATCTGTTCCATGCATACCCTGCTCCAAGACCAAGGCCACCGACAGCAAGGAATTTCCGTCGGTCCATATTCAAATATTTGATGTGTACCACCATATGTCTTCGGGTGACTCAAACAGCTATTTGACCGACTTGCCATATCTACGGAACAGTTGATTCATTGAGTACGACGAGACTGACGACAATGAGCTATTCTGTCCATTGATGCCAGCAAGATGTAACCCGACGTTCAGAGAAGGCCCGGCTCGACTTTCGTCTCCCCCACCGCAACTCTCGTTTACAGTAGTTGGTAATACGGTTTCTTTATTCAGAACCGGAGATGAACTGAAATGAGTTGTTCGGTAACTACACCTACGAATGGAATAGACAGCAACAGACCAGAAAGATTTATAATTTATTGTTGGCAATTATTTGTATGGAACTTACGCGTGAAAATGTCCTCAAGGTGTTTGGGCCAATATCTATACTGACAGTCCTGATATTAGTGTATCTTACATCGCTTTCTTAGTGGTGGGTTCTGGGGATAACGATTCTCGTCGCTATAATTATCCCTCAGTCGATAATTCGGTTTCATCCCAGAATTGATGTCTGAATTTCCTGTACTTATCGCCCATCTGAATCGCCATATCGTAGGCATGTGGATAGTTCTATGATACCCAGCTACTCATTGGTCTTTAGCTAAGCCTCAGCAGCCGGTTGGATGGTAGTAGCGAGGTGTTCTTGCAGGATTGGTCGTTGCTTGTGGATCTTCTGAGCGTCTTCGATCAGTCGTTGTAGCAGTGGCGGCGGTGAGTAGGCGAGATACTCTCTCAGTTCGCGGAGGATGAGCTGGGCGTGCGACCGAAAGGTCGCCGCCCAGCGTTCCGGCGGAAACACGATCCCATCATCAGCGTGCTCTATGACCAGACCGAGTAAATCACGACTCACGACCAAGGATAACAACGCTGCGTACAGCAGAATCTCTACGATGTGCTTCTTCGTCGTGTCGAACTCGTCCAGTTCGTACTGCGTCTTCAGTTCACGGAACAACAGCTCTACTTCCCATCTACATCGGTAGATCGTCGCTAGATCGGCCGGGAGAAACTCTTCCCGAGAAAGGTTCGTGATGTACAGATGGTAGTCGTCGGCGTCCTCGTTGCGGACGCCGACGACGCGGAACCGTTTCGTATCACGTGACTGCGTGCCCGCGTACTCTCGTCGGTCAAACTCAACCTCGACTTCCACGTCGATGTACTTCCGGGAGAGGTCATCCACGATGTCGAAGATCTTCTCGCCTTCCAAGGGAATGGCGCGGCCGCGCCATTCCCGTAATTCCTCCGTTACAACCGGGTTCGCGCTCTTTTTCAGTCGGCTCACAAAGTAGCCGTCGTTCTCGTCGATCAACGCGAACCGCCGGTACTTGAAATAGGCGAGGTCGAAGATCGCTAGCCGTCCTTCCAGCCACGATCCTGTGTTAAACAACGTGCTGTCGTGCGTTTTCTCGTCTGTGACGTTGAAGTGTTCGACTGTCTGGTCAGTGACGTTGTGGAGCAGGTGGAGCTTCGCTCCAGCCTGCTCCTCGTGACGTGCTTTGTACGCTTCAGAGAGCAACTCGTGCAACCGCAGGACGGTTCCATCAGCAATCATCACGTCCCTAAAGCGGTCGAGCTCATCAGAGACGGTGTGAGGGACAGCGACCTCGTCGAACCCGTATTCGACGAGGTCGCGGAGGTACTCTGCGAGCGTCGGAGTCAACCGCTGGTAGAAGCCTCCCGGTGAGAGCGACTCGTCAGCAGTGGAGTTGTAGGTGCGTCTAAAGGCCGCAAGTGTTCGGCTTTCGCCTGCGGCGAAGCCGAACGCGAACGACCAGACAAGTGGCGGGATCTGAAGCTTCCCCTCGCGCTCGACCACGCCGACGGCATCAGCGTGGTCTTCGAGCGCTTCAGAGGGAAGGAGGTTAGTGAGATGACGTTCAATATGACGTGAGGAGGGTTCTGTGTGCATAGCTGAAGCCTCCTCATTCCTTCCGAAAAGTGCCACCGATAAGCCGCCGCTGTCATGCGGTTCTTCGCTTAGCTAAAGACGGATGCCCAGCTACTATTATTAAAGTGGATTCAGAATCGGTCTTCGTCAATTTGCCGGAACACTTCCTTCATTTCTTCAGGTAATTCCGATGGATGTGGTCGCTGATCTTCCCACATCATTTTTGTATACTCTTGTATTTCGTCTGGATCATCAACCCACTCGAGGAACTCCTCTTTGCGATCAGTGTATTCCCGTCTTGCATTCACCAATCGTTCGTGACTCTCTGTGAGTCCAAGATGACGCATTCGCTGTCTGATGTAATGGCCCAACGCAGTCAAGGTCCACACGCGACGGAGCGTGTCATCCCGATACGCCTGGTCCGGTACGATTAGTCCGAGGTGGACCGCTTCGTCTCTCCGATCATTGAGATAGCCACGACTCACATCCAATAGATCGTCGATCTCGTCAAACCGATACCCCTCACTATTAAGTAGCGAGATCAATTCAACCGCTCCTTTTCGGTCAAAGAAATCTGATAGCTCAGTGTAATCAATTTCATCGAAGTCTGGAGACGTATCCCGAACATCGTCTGGCATTAGGTACTACTCTGTGTTGGAAATCTATTCATCCTATACATCGATTTATAATGTACTGAAGTACAAAATGAACTAGAGTGAATGCTGTATCATCATATAGTCTGAATAGTGGTTCGCTAATTCCGCTTATGTGGCTCAATCCCGAACGTATTTCCAGAACCTCCAGAACCGACATCCCAATAAATCAGTTCAAATTGTATCTACAGTGTACTCCCATGATCTGTCCTCACACGCTTCGCCGACTGCTCCCAGTCAAATACAAGTGATAAATCTGCTATGAGTGAAACTGATGACCGGTACCAGCTTGCTCTAACGAGACAAGTTGATGAACTCATTGAGGCGGAGAGCGACTGGATTACGCTCGCCAATGAGCTAGACGTAGATCGGTACAAACACCAGGACACATGTCCCGAATGGACCTCTTCGACGCCATTTCGCCCCATGTTCCTCGCTTATCTGTGGGCAACTGTAGAGGATCACCCGCTTACAGGCATTCCAGGGAGACTCGAGGACCGACCGAAACTTGCACAGGCGTTTGGGTTCGACCCAGACAATCTCCCCTCTGAAAGTACATGTAAACCGGTTCGACTTGAGGGCCGATTTGAGAACCTCCAATCGGTTGTGGAATCAGCTGCGGACGATATTCAATCGATCGCGATTGAACGCGGTGCTCCTATTGGATGTGATCTTCTGAAGCAACAGCACGAGGATACCACCGATGATCCTCCGTCAAATCGAACGGTGCAACGGCTGTTGCGAAAGAAAGGACGAGATGTACTCGAAGAGCTGAAACGGAGTATCATTCCCTCACTATCGATTCCGCGTCCAGACGACGCCATCTATGACGAAGAGGAGTTGCTCGTCTTGGAGTCGGTTGCAGCAATCCAGCAATCGGCAGCAAACGATGCAGGAATAATCCATGGTGATCTGAAGAATCCAGACCCAGATCTAGATGATGCCTTCTACGAGGATGGTCCATCTGGGGAGACGCTGCTGGAATCGATGAAGAACATGTCGGTTGATCAGATTTCGACGGTGATGAACTTCGCATTACGAAAGACGTACACGCGCGTGAAGCCCCGACTCAACGAACTCGAACACGAGAACGGGTCACGGTTTGGAACCAGAGCGAAAGTCGCACTGGATATCACGTACGTCGCGTACTACGGTGATCGAGATGAGGTAGTGTGGGTCCAAGGGGCACCTGACGGCAAAGAGTACGACTGGTGTCACAAATTTGCGACTGCCGTAATCGTCGGAGACAACTCGCACTATATCGTTGGTGTCTGTCCGCTCGGTAGTACTGACTACGCTGACACCGATGCCTATGCTGGTGATGATAAGTCCTATTACGTGGGCGATGTCGCCCGGCGACTCCTTTCGATCGCCGAGAAGTACGTGAACATTCGGATGGTGTACGCTGACCGGGAGTTTCATGCCGCAGACGTGATTTACACGCTTGAAAACAAGGATTTGAAGTACGTGATCCCGGCAGTGAAAGACCAACATCGGATCGGACCGATGTGTGATCGGTTCGATCAGTTGAAACGCGGATACAATGAAGAGAATGATACCCCATTATACGTCAAAAACGACTTCCCCATCCACGGCCCTGTGAAGCATGATGTATCGAACACGAAAGTCTATACGAATATTGTGGTACTACCCCCTGATGAGGACGACGATGCAAATGAGGAGGGATCTCCGCAACCGTTTATCACGAATCTCGAAGTGAGCGATGAGGTCGCGTTGGATCGACGATGGGCGAGAAAGGAAATTGAGCAGTACAGTGATCGAGCCGCAATTGAGAACTCCTACTCATCGGTGAAGAAGTGTGCTGCATGGACGACGTCAACGGAGATCGAAGTCCGATGGTTCCATTTTGCATTTGGCTGTATCATTTACAATCTGTGGCTACTGGTTGACTTTCTCGCCCAGGAGCGGATTGGGGTGATCGAAACGAGAAAGAAACCCCGTATCACCCTCTCCAGATTTCTCGAGTGGCTCAAGAAGGAGTTGATCACACTCATTTAATTCGCGTTCTGGTTTGCATCTCGTGAGAGATATCTGTAGGTAGCGGCGCTGTTTTCGACCTTATTTTGGACGTTCGGTCTGTAAATCACTTTTTTGTTGTGTTTGAGAAGTGCTTTCGACCAGTCGTAACCCATTTTCGAAGGCGATTGTCGCGTTTTCGTGAACGTTTTGACCGGCATTCGCATCGCACCGACGTCAGTTGTGTATATCATTATGGAGTTTATTCGGAGTGTGTCGAACAGAGCTCCTTTCATTTCGGTGATGAAAAGCCTCCCGAGAGACACCGACTGACCGGATTCTGCGGCCGGTAGCAGTCGACGCCTCGACTGCAGGCAGGATTGGCCAGACGCCGGCTCACCCGTTCGGCCAGGCGTATAACGCCACGATGTGGCCGATAGCGTCAGACCACTCAACACAGCGAATAGACGTGTCGTTCGTACACCGTCCGAACTCGATCGCCCCAGTTGTGGGTGTAGGTGTCGATGACGTCGCTGGCGACGTCGCCGCGCAGATACTTGACGACGCCGCGATCGCCCGTCCGATCTCGCAGATGGGTCGTAAAGAAGTGCCGGAAGTAGTGAGGCGTCACGTTCTCCGCCGCCCCGCCCCCCGTCCGATACCAGCCGTGACGACGGGCGTGGCGTTCGACGACGTACCGGACGTCCGACGGCTGTAGCCGCTGTCCCCACGACCCGCCCGTATCCAGAAAGAGCGGATCGGCCGGTGACACGGCGTCCGGTCGAATCGCCAGCCACTCGAGCAGGACCTGCTCGAGTTCGTCGTCGACCGGGACGACCGTCGATCGCTTTCGCTTGTTCGACGCGGTTCGTACCTCGCCGTTGACGGTCGCGCCACGCACGGCGTCGGCGTCGACGTAGAGCGATCGCGGCCGTCCCTCGAGCTGTACCCTGGGGGGCACGTCGACGTCGAGTTCGTCAACCTCGAGGTTGAGATCCTGACGGTCGAGGTTGCAGAGTTCGCCGACGCGCATCCCCGTCTTCAGCAGCGTCACGACGACCGCCCGCTCGAGCGGGTGGGCAATTTCGGCCACGAACGTCCGCATCTCGGCGACGGAGAGCTCCCGCCGCGTCGGGTTCGTGTCGATCGACTCGTCCATCTCCTCGAGCACGAGCGCCATGGGATTGGCGTCGAAGACGCCGACTTTGGCCATGTAGTCGTAAAACCGGTGGACGTAGGAGGCGTAGATCGCGATCGTGCTCGGCTCGAGCGAGCCCCGGAGTGAGTGTACCCAGGCCATACACTCGCGCTGGCCGACCTCCGCCGGGGTAGGCGAAGCCCCCATCTGTTCGCCGACGAACGCCTCGAACCGCCTGAGTACCCGTTCGTACGCCTCGATCGTCCGATCGCTTCGGCCGTGGTAGCGCTGATCCTCGAGAAAGTACGCGATCGGATCGTCGACTGCGTCCGCAGCCCCGGGATCTGGCTCAATCGCCATTCGGTTCACCCTCCACGAGCGTGTAGCCGCCGTGGCGTCCGCTGTATCGAATTCGATTGGCCGACTGGAGTTCCCCGAGTGTGTCGTCCAGTCGCGACTCGACGTCGTCTGTCACTGCCTCGAGGAGTTCCTCCCACGAATACGTGTCAGCGGCGAGTAACTCGAGGACCTGTGTTTCGAGGGCGTTACCCCCAGGGGTTGCGTCCGAAGAATCGGGTTCCTCGTGACCGGTTTCGAACCCCCGTCGTCCGGCTTGTACCATGGCACGAACGAACTCGCTGAGGCTCATCTCGAGCTCGTCGGCGTGATCTTTCCACGCTGCCTTCTGGTACGCCGGGACGTACGCCCTGACAGATGTGTTAGATGTGTCGCGAGACTCTCCCATATCGAAGCGCTCTCGCGGCCGGACCTTCAATCTATCCCTACATTCAGATTAAGATCCTAATGTTGACTGGCGTATCTGTTTTGCTGGCAGTAATGGGGATTCTAGTGGAGATTAAATATGTAGTGTGGACGTAGTTTAGGATTAAAAACAGAGAGGAATAAGTACGTCAGTCAAGATTTGGGGCTTTCGGGTAGCGACACTGTGCGTGCTCAGAGCGGGCAAACGCTACTCGAATCAGGATCACTTCGACGACAGGTTCCCCCAAGCTGATCGCACTCGCCGAATACAGCAGCCGTTCGCTCACGCGGTATAATCCACACCAATTGATACGATTGGCGAGTAACCGACGAGAGACGACACGATCACACACCAGTCAGCAACCCTCGAAGCGGCTTCCAACGTGCCACAGATTCGTTTCCCAGCAGCGTTTACCGACGATTCTTCGACAGTTGGCCGGACGCCGATCCCGGTTGGCTCCCGTCAGTCTGTTCACCGGCGATGTACCGGCGTTCGGATTGACGACAGCTCATAGAACGTCGGGGTAAACTCTCCAGGGCTTGTCCTCGAGCACATTCACGACGGGAACGTCCCGTCGGATGCGCAGCGAGAGCCGTGTCGGTACGACCGAGAAACAGGTTCGCGCTGCCGAACGTGTCTGATTGAGGGTCGTATTCGAGAGACTCGGCGACGCGGATTCGGCGGCCGCACGATAGAACATAGCCACGGGTACCGACGTGAGACCTTCGCAGTCGCCGGGCGACGATACGATCCGCGCTCAACCGACCGATATAGCGGAGGAGATCAGCACGCAATCGAAGTAGGTGACGCCAGATGCACTGGCGCCACTTCGGGGAGTGGGGTGAATGTCGATCAGGACGGAACCCACCGCTCTGTACGTGGGCTACGTCCGGGCCGAGGCGAGCGGCTCGCTCGGTCTCGACTCCGGCTGGATCGTTCTCCGCTAGCGAGTCGAACCAGCTGGACGACCGCCATCACGAGGGATGACGAACCCAGCGTTCCACCATGGCGAGCTGTGATCGACGAGTCGCTCGAGTACTATTGGTATCGAGTTCCACGCTGCCCGTCGCGCAATGACTGAGTTCGTACTGGCAGTTGGGGGCCGTCTGTGACGGCCGGATCCCTGGGTGAAACGGCCTGTGACGGCCGTGGATCGCGAGCCGCCTGTGTCCATGGGAATCCATGCCCTACGGCCCTGGAGTCGCCTGTGGGCGGTCTGTCGCTCTGAGACAGTACACTTGGCTTCGGTCTTCGGACCCGGCTACCGACGTTCGTGAGGGCACCTGTGAACCGAGATACAGCCACTGGTACTGACTCGAGGGAGGAGTCGAGGCACCCGGTATCCGGGTGTGTTCTCGGTGGACCGCACCAGTGTCCCGTGGCTCTCGACGGATCGACGTCGTCTTCGTTCGGGAGCTGCTGCTCGATCGACGGGCCGATAATCGAGACTCGAGTTGCGAAATCGAGTCGAACTCAGGTAGATTCCGAGTAGGCGCACGGGTCGGGTAATCGGCCGTCGTCGACCGAGCTCCCTCTTTCGTCCAGGATGGGCGACGAAGTGAACACCGGTGTTGCAAGTTCTGGCCGCCGGTCCGCCGAACGCAGCAGGAGAGCGTCGGTCTACGGGCCCAGCCGGCACCTCGATTGCCTGTCGACGACCTGCCGTGGCGCCCGGTTCCTGCACGGTTCGTTCGACGCGTTTCCATGCAGGCTCTGTCAGTGAGAACGTCGTTCATCGTCGACTTCGACATCCGCTCGAGGAAGTCGAAAACGGATTCGGAGACTGTCGATCGTGGCGTTCGATATCGGTTCGAACGACCGAGCCTGTTCACTCTCCACCTCGTAAATCAAATAACGCTATATCTAATCGGCCGGGTGTGGCCCCACCAGATTCCGTGGACGACAAGGCAGTCCTGCCGCACACGAGGTCACAGGCCGGAGAGAGCCGAATAGTCGGTCGATACGTGCTCGAGTTTGTGAGACGATAACTGGGTGTGTTGGCACACGAAAAACAGCATTCGACGCGCCGGTCTGGCCGAGACGACGGCCACTGCAGTAGGTCACCCTCGACGGAATTTCAAATGCTCGAGAAATTCAACCACTCGAATTTCTCGAACGGGCCGTTCGAGCCAGTAGATCCAGTCACCGAGTATGGAGAACCAACCGAACTGAACGTTGCGTTTAACAATGTTTCTTTTCCCCCAACCAGTGGGGCATGACCGATCCTCGCGTCCGGTTCACCGCCGCTGCATCCGCCGCCCGGCGGGAGTACGGGCGGTACCTCCTTCAGCGGTCACGAGCGTTTCGGGAGACCTGTCCAGGGTACACCCAGACGGTGCCGTTAGCCGGGAGCGTCATTTCCTGCTGCAACGGTCCGTCGTCTGAAGACGTACGATTGCCGACGACGCGTAACACCGACCGCACCGCCGCCGACTATCTCCTTCGCCTTCACGACGATGCCTGAACTCGCCTCCCTCGGCCGGTTGCGCTACACGTTCGAAGAGTACGAGCAGCTGCTCACCTCACTACTCGAGGACGGCTACACGTTCACCGACTTTTCGTCGCTCGAGTCGAACGAGATCGTCCTTCGCCACGACGTCGATCTCTCGCCGATGCGGGCGCTCGAGATGGCCCGGATCGAAGCCTCCCTCGGCGTCCAATCGACGTACTGCGTGCTCCTGACGACGCCGGTGTACAACTTACTCGAGGTCGACCACGTGAACGCACTCAGCGAAATCGTTGCGTTAGGTCACGACGTTGCCCTTCACTTCGATACGCACCACTACTGGAGCAGTCGCCCGAACGTGGACGAACTCAGCACTCGGGTGCGTGCCGAATGCGACGTCATCGGCCAGTTGATCGGTGACGAGGTCGACGTCGTGTCTTTCCATCGGCCGCCGTCGTGGGTGCTCGACGTCGACTTCGACGGATTCGTGAACACGTATGGGCCACAGTTTTTCAGCGAGACGACGTACGTTTCGGACTCGAGTCAGAAGTGGCGGGCCGAGTCACCGTTCCCTGACAGTCGACCCGATCACCTGCAGTTGCTCGTCCATCCGGGGCTGTGGGGGCCAAACCCACGGCGGATGGACGACATCCTCGCGGAACTCGCCGTCGAACGGTACGCGGACGTCGACGCGTACCTCGACCCGATGGAGTCGAAAGCCTGACTCACTCGATCGCGAGCGCCGTCTCCGCCCGCGGTGCGGTGAGCAGCGATCGAACGGCCTCGACCGTCTCGTCGTGTTCGGCCGTGTTCTCCATTAGGACGGTCTCGCTGGGGAACAGTCGATCACCGAGTACGAGTCCGTGTTCGCGTGCGGTCGAGCCGGTCACCGTCAGGTAGACGCCCACCCCGGCGTCGGCGATGGCCGCTTCCTCCTCGAGATCCGCTGACGGATACTGGAAGGTTACCCCGTCGAGCACCTGGGTTCCGAGGACGGCCTGGACAAGCCGTTCGTACCGCGGCGCGATACAGAGCGAGCCGGTGTACGTCTCGAGAAACGCTCGGTCGATCGCCTCCGACGGTGGTGCGACCTCGGGAGTCGCCATCAGCGTGTGATACACCGTGTCCCCGAGCCCAGTCACGACCCGAACGTCGGTATCGGCGGGGTCGATCCGGGCGTTGACGTCCTCGATCCGACCGAGCGGTTCGGGACGGAGCGTGACGACCTCCTCGAGAACGAGATCTGCGCTGTCGAACCCGAGGGCGAACTCGTGGGTTCTGAGAGCGCGAAACGGCTCCTCGCGACCGACGAGCTGAATCGCGCTCCCATCCGGGACCCCGTCGACGTCGTCGAGCGGTATCGTCACGCTGTCGAACACGATGCGGCGAGGCTTCCCGTCGCGGTCGTCACGAACGAGCGTGTACTCAGGGCCCATCGGCTCCTCGACGGTGCTGTAGGCAGCGAGACGATGGTAGACGTCAGCAGTGTCGGCCTCGAGAGCTCCTTTCGTGACGGCCTTCTCGTGACGCAACGTCGAGATGACGTCGTCCGCGAGGTCGGTGACGTCGAGCCGGCGTGCCAGTCGATCGAGCACGGACTCGAGCGGGCGTCCCTTCCGTGGGACAGCTATCGGAATCGTCTCGCCCATCGGTCACCCCTCGATGGCCGACGGGTAAACGGGTTACGTTTTCGAACTCGGCGACCGTTCAGTTCGAGAACATCGAGCCGAGCTGGTCACGCCACGCCTGGATCTCGTCGACGTCCTCGCGGACCGCCTCGAGGTCTTCTTCGAGGTCGTCGACCGACTCTTCGAGGTCGTCGACCGACTCTTCGAGGTCGTCGACCGTCTCATCGACGGATTCGAGATCGTCGACGGCCTCGTCGAGTTCCGAGGTGACGGACAGCAGGTCCTCGTCGACGTCGTCGAGTCGTTCGTCGGTTGCTTCGAGATCGGACACAACGGCGTCGACGCTCGAGTCGAGTTCGTCGACGCGTCCGTCGACGGTCTCGACGTTCGACTCGGTCGCATCGAGTCGGCCGGCCATCGACTCGAGGTCGTCCTCGAACGACGCCAGTTCGGCTTTGAACTCCTGGATGAGCTGCTCGCCAGTCCCGTTCTCGTCGAGGAACTCCTCGAGTGCGGCGGTGTACGCCGTGACTTCTTCGACGCGCGACTGGAGGTGGTCGACCTTTGCGACCTCGCTCGGCTTCGGCTCGAGATCGAGAGCCGAGCGAAGGACGTCGAGGTCGTCGTCCTCGAGCGTCCCCTCTCGGAGTTCGGTGGCGAGTCGAGCACCGACGGAGTCGAGCGTCGCGACAGGTGCTGGTTCGTCAGCCTCGACGGAGACGTCGGTCTCGGTTTGGGTGGGCTCCTCGTCAGCGTCGTCCTCGTCCGACTCCTCAGCCAGGGCGTCATCGTCGTCGACGGCTTCATCCTCTTCGTCCGTCTCTTCGACATCGTCGACGACCTTGTCTGCCTCGTCTTCAGCGTCTTCGTCCGTCTCTTCGACGTTCTCGTCCGTCTCTTCGACGTTCTCGTCCGTGTCCTCGACGTCGTCGACTACTTCGGCGTCTTCGGCGTCTTCGTCCTCGATGGCCTCGGCTTCGTCCTCGTCCGTTTCTTCGACCGCCTCCTCGAGTTCAGACGTTGTACTGTCGGCTGCTTCGTCGTCTTCGCCATCGCCGTCGCCTTCGTCGTCGAGGTCGAGTTCGAGGTCGCCGTCTTCGTCGTCTGCACTGTCCGCCTGGTCGACGGCTTCCGCCGCAGCCTCGAGGTCGAGTTCGATCGCCGGGCCTTCGTCGTCCTCGTCGTCGGTGTCGGGAAGTTCGTCCTCGCCAAATCCGAGCTCGATGTCCGGCACGTCGTCGTCTGTAGCGTCAGGGTCGGTCACGTCGACCTCGTCGAGATCGACGTCACCGAGGTCCAGGTCGAGCTCGAGATCGCCATCCTCGTCGTCCTCATCGTCTTCGAGTCCGGGTACGGCGTCGGAGTCGCCGGAGATCATGTCCTTGACGACCTGGTTTCGATCGTCCGAGACGATGTCGTCGATCGTCGCATCGTCGACCGCTTCACTGTCCGACTCAGATGCGACCGACGAGACGTCTGTGCGGACGTCCTGGATCGTCGGTTCGACCAGGAACGCTGCGGCTTCGTCCTCGTCGTCGATACGGATGCCGTAGACGGTGACGAGCGATTCGTCCGGTTCGATCGTCCCGGCGAACTCGACGTGGTTGTCCTGGAAGGCCGTCCACGCGTCGCTGTGGTACTCGGGATGGAACCCGACGTTGTCCATCGGGAACGACTCCGGGATCGGTTCGACCATCCGGAACGAGACCTCGCTGTCGTGTGTCGACTCGATCTCGAACCGGATTGCTGGAACAGGAAACTCATCGGGTGTGAACGACTTCCGGATCGTCAACCCGTCAGCGCTCACTTCGATGACGTCGTCCGTACTGGCGGTGCTGCTCATGAGACCAACGTTAAGTGAGCATTACCATAAATGGACCGGGAGTTTCAGGCGCGACGACAATCGGCCGAACTGACTGACGGAGAGCGGTCGTCTCTCGCAGGTCAGAGCTCGATTTGGTCGCCGATCTCGACGAGCTCGAGCCGTCGCGGATACTCGAAACTCGCCGCGTGGTGGTGCAGCGCTTTCGGATCGGCGGTCAACCCCCGCCACATGTCCCAGTGGCTCGGCAGCAGCCGCTCGAGGCCCAGCGCGGCGGCGGCCTCGACGACCTGGTTCTCGTCGTTGTACCACCGCGTCCGTTTGGGCTCCCGGGTCTGCTTGTCGGGGATCATCCCGACGGTGCCGAAGGCGAGGACTCCCAGGTCGATGTCGTACTCGGAACCGATGCGCTCGAACGCCTCGGACGGCTTCGTATCGCCGCCGTGAAAGAACGTCCCGGCGTCGTGCTCGACGACGTAGCTCACCGGATGGGTCGCGTCGGGGTCGTTCGCGGCCTCGACGTGGACCGTGAACTCGCCGAGCTCAAAGCGATCGCCCTCGTTGACTTCCTCAAACTGCTCGTCGTCGACGGACCACTCGTCGGTCCAGGCTTCTTCCTCGAGGGCGACCGCGAGGCTGTCGTCGGGTGCGTAGAACGTCGCGTCCGTCCGTTCGAGGATAGGTGCCTGGCTCGGCCCGTGGACGTGGTCGGTGTGTTCGTGCGTCGCGAGGATCGCGTCGGCCTCGGCGACGTCCGCGGGGTCGAACGGCACGGGGATCATCCGGACGGTTCGCGGTGGATCGCCCAGGCCGACGTAGGGATCGATGAAGATCGTCGTCCCCTCGTTCCCCTTGAGGACGAAGCCGTTACAGCCGAGATACCAGATTGCGACCCCGTCGGGGTCGGCCGATTCGATCGCACGCGGGAGCCAGTCTCCCCAGTCGCTCGTGATCGTAGGCATACCCTCGAGTGAGCGAGGCTCACCGGTAAGTGTTGTCGTTCGAGTCGAGTCGATCGCTCAAGCTCCTAACCGTCGTTCGCGACCGGAGCCGCGTGAGTGGCGAGGCGGTCGAGGTCGGCGACGAACTCCTCGAGCGTCGCCCGGGTGACGTGGGGCATGCAGACGATCCGCATCTCGCCCGCGCCGGTGCGCGAGAGACGCCACCCCGCCTCGCGAAGCGCCTCGAACAGCCGGTCGGAGACCGACGCCGCCACGATGGGGAGGTCGGGTTCGACCACGTCGAAGCCGCGGTCGGCGAGTGCGTCGGCGAGCCACTCGGCGTTCGCTCGAGCGCGGTGGTACTGGGCGTGGTAGCCGCCGGGCCAGAGTTCCTCCATCGCGGCGACGGCGCTCGCGACGCCCGCTCCCGATCGGGTGCCAGTGAGCGTCGCCTGGGAGGTCGACTCGAGGTAGGGGGTGTCGACGGCGAGTTCGTCGAGCAGTTCGGCCTCACGGACGAGTAACCCACCTGCAGGGATCGCCGCCTGCCCCATCTTGTGAGGATCGATGGTCATGGTATCGACGGGCGCGTGGGCGAAGTGCCACTCGTGGTCCGTGAAGGGAAGGACGAACCCACCCCAGGCGGCGTCGACGTGGAAGAGGGCGTCGACCGTCTGCGCGATCGTGCCGAGTTCGGGAATCGGGTCGACGCGGCCGTACTCGGTCGTCCCCGCGACACCGACGACGAGCACGGTGTCCTCGTCGACGGCCTCGCGAACGGCCGTGACGTCGGCGCGTCGCTCGTCGCCGACGGGGACGAGGCGCAACTCCACACCGAGGACGTCCGCCGCCTTCTGGAAACTGAAGTGGCCCGACTCAGAGACGACGACGTTGGGGGTGGTCGTTTCGGACCGGTTGCGGGCGATCCGAACCGCCTGAACGTTCGCCTCCGTGCCGCCGCTCGCGACGTAGCCCGATGCGTCCTCGAGCCCCGTGACCTCGCCGAGCAGCGAGATCGCTTCTGCCTCGAGCGCCGCGATCGTCGGGTACGTGGCGGGGTCCCCGGGGTTGGTCGCCAGAAATCGTTCGGCCGCCTCGCGCGCTGCCGGATGTGGCTCGGTGCACATCGACGACAGGACGCGGCTGAACGACTGTGGCTCGGCTCGCATAGCAGCTATCGGTGGAAACGAACGTCCGCGATTTAGCCGTTGTGTTCTCGACGCTCGAGACCAGCCAGTTTCGGGCTCATCGGGGTGCAGATCACGGGACGACCCCGAAGCGTCGAGCAGCGAGCAGTCCGAGCAACCGATTGGACCAGGGTGACACACCTCACACGAAGCTTATACTGTGGGTGGAGACGTCCGAGGTATGACGATCCCAGACGGACTCGCCCTCGTTCGACGGTAGGCCCGTGCCGCGTTCTGTGTTCCAGTGCGGCCGGACAGCCGTCGATACGGCACTCGCCCAGCCCGGCCGCACTTCCAGCTCTCTGCGCTCACACCGCGATCGATCCCGGCTTCGGTGTCGGTGACTGGACGGCTTACGACCATCGAGAGCCGATGGCGTGGCTGCTTGCGGTCGGTTCCAACGACCACCATCACCACGACAGTCCATGCAACCCGACTACGAGCTACTGCTGCGAGACAGCCAACGAACAGCCCACCGCGACCGCCTCCGTCGCGAGCCGACGCTCCTCGAGTGGGGCTTCGCCGTCCTGGCGGCCGCCGTGATGAGCAGACTGTGGCTCGCTGACCTCGCCGTCGAAGCCGCGAGAGTCGCGGTCGACGCTGGCCTCCTGTCGGTGGTCGCCGTCGTCTTCGTGACCGCGGCGACCCTGGCACTCTTGCTGGGTTTCAGCGACCGACTCGAGTGGGCCACTCTGCGAACCACGGAGCCGTGAACTCTCGGCTCGAGGAGGGACGACGCCCGCAACTCGAGGTTGAACTGAGCCCGCGACTCGAGGGAGTCAGCGAACCGAATCGAGTAACAGTTTCTGTTCGACGCGTTTGACCTCGTGCTGGACGTCACGGACGGCGTCGATGTTTGCGGAGATCGAGCTCACGCCTTGCTTGACGAGGAACTGGGCCATCTCGGGTTTCGAGCCGGCCTGTCCGCAGATGCTGGTGTCGACGTCGTGCTCACGGCAGGTTTCGATCACGTCGCTGATCAGCCGCAAGACGGCGGGGTGGAGTTCGTCGAACCGACCGGCGACGTGCTCGTTGTTGCGGTCGACGGCCAGCGTGTACTGGGTGAGGTCGTTCGTTCCGAAGGAGGCGAAGTCGATCCCCGCCTCGGCCATCTCCTCGACGCAGAGCGCGGAGGCGGGGGTCTCGATCATCACGCCCCAGCGACGCTTTTCGGGATCGATGCCGGCCGCTCGCAGCTGCTTTTTCGCGCGGTAGACGTCCTCGGCGTCGTTCACGAGCGGGAACATGATCTCGACGTTGTCGTAGCCCATCTCGTACAGCTGGCTAAACGCCTCGAGTTCGTAGGCGAAGACGTCGGGTCGGTCGAGGCTGCGCCGGATACCGCGGTAGCCGAGCATCGGGTTGTGTTCGGCCGGTTCGTCCTCGCCGCCCTCGAGCTGGCGAAATTCGTCGGTGGGGGCGTCGAGGGTGCGCACGCGAACGGGTCGAGGGTAGAACTCGTCGGCGACGGCCCGGACGCCGTCGATGAGTTCACCGACGTAGGCGTCCTCGCCTTGGTCTTCGATGAACTTCGCGGGCGTCTTGCCGAGCGAGAGAATCATGTGCTCGATCCGCAGGAGGCCGACGCCGTCGGCGCCCGTCGCCGCAGCCCGCTGGGCGGCCTCGGGGATCGAGACGTTGACTTTCACTTCGGTCGCCGTCATCGGTTTCACCGGCGACTGCGGGCGAACCTCCTCGATCGGGTCGTGGTCCACGTCGACGTCCTCGCCTTTCGTAATCGTGCCCTTGTCGCCGTCGATGGTGATCGACTGGCCGTCCTCTAAGGTGCTCGTCGCGGTCCCCGCGCCGACGACGGCGGGGACGCCGAGTTCGCGCGAGACGATAGCGGCGTGGCTGGTCATCCCGCCTTCGTCGGTGACGATGCCGGCGGCACGTTTCATCGCCGGCACCATGTCCGGCGTCGTCATCTCGGTGACGATGATGTCGCCCTCGCCGACCTTGTCGAGTTCATCGAGTTTGTCGATGATTCGAGCAGCGCCCGTCGCCTTGCCGGGACTCGAGCCCAGGCCGTCGACGATGATCTCGCCGACGCCGCTCGCCCGCGAGGCGGCGGCCTGTGCGCCGACGTTGCCGCTCCCATCGGTGACGCCCGAACTGACGTCGACGCTTCCCGATTCGTCGGTCGTGGAAACCGCGCCACTGTCGCTGATCGTCGTGATCGGGCGAGACTGGAGCATGTAGTCCTCGTCGCCGATCATGGCCCACTCGACGTCCTGTGGCGTACCGTAGTGCTCTTCGACGCGTTCACCGAGTTCGACGAGCCGTTCGATCTCCGCCCGCGAGAGAACCCGTTCGGTCCGCTTTTCCTCTGGGACTTCGCGTTCGACGGTCTCGCCGGTCGCCTCGTCCTTTTCGTGCATCACCTTCTTGTCGGCGACGGTGACGTCGATCGATCGATCGCCGCGGTCGACGACGTAGTTGTCCGGCGAGACCGCCCCGGAGACGACCGCCTCGCCGAGCCCCCAGGCGGCCTCGACGATCATCGTCGGCTCACCTGTCGAGGGGTGACTGGTAAACATGACACCCGACTTCTCGGCGTCGACCATCTGCTGGACGACGACCGCGATGTTCACGAGCGAGTGATCGAAGCCCTGCTCCTGTCGGTAGTAGATCGCCCGCTGGGTGAACAGCGACGCCCAGCACTGGCGGACCCGATCCAGCAGGTGCTCTTCGGTGACGTTCAGATACGTATCCTGTTGGCCGGCGAAGGAGGCGTCCGGGAGGTCCTCGGCCGTTGCACTCGAGCGAACGGCGACGAACGCCTCGCCGTCGCCGACGTCGTGGTACGCCTCGAGGATCTCCTCGCGCAGCTCCTCGGGAAACGGCGTCTCGAGGATCAGTTCCTGTGCGCGGTCGGCCGCGTCGGCGAGCGCGCCCGAGTCGTCGACGTCGACGTCCACCACCTCGAACAGTTCCTCGTCGATTCCCGATTCTTCGATGAACGACCGATACGTCCCGGCCGTGACCACGAATCCGGGCGGTACCGGCAACCCAGCCCCCGTAAGTTCGCCCAGAGAGGCACCTTTGCCGCCGACCGTCTCGAGGTCGTCGGCGCTGATCTCGTCCAGCCAGAGTACAGCCATCTGTGTGTGCGTGGACAGCGGAACGAATAAAGAACCTTGCGAAGGACCCAGTTGTTTCAGTATTCAGTGTCGAATGAGTTTTTGGACGCAGCTCGAATCGCCGTCTGGACGCAATTTGCGTCGGTCGCGCATCCGTCCTTGGTCGCCGCCGAACCGACGCTCGAGGACGAGTGCCAAATCGGGACGCGAACCCAGGTGTAGCGCACGGACCGCCGACGTCGATCAGACCTCGAGGATGTCGTCGTCTTCGGCTTCGGGGACGACGAGCTGTCCGTCGAGGGCGACGACGCCGCGGCCGCCGACTCGAACCTCGTCACCAGTCCGCACGCGAACGGTGCCCGGTCGGTCGACGAAGTGGCCTTGCTCGAGTTGGAGCTCATCGTGGGACGCAGGGACGTCGATCGCGCGCACTGTTTCGTCGGGGCTGTGAGCGTCGACGGTGGTGCTCCCGTCGAGCGCGCCGAACCACTCGAGGTAGGCACCGACGGCGCCGCTGGCCGTTCCCGTCACCGGGTCTTCCGGGACGCCTGCCGCGGGGACGAACGCCCGCCCGTGCAGCGTCGAGCTCGCCTCGAGCGTGTCGAACGAGAAGAGGTAGACGCCGATCGCGTCGACGTCGGCTGACAGCGCCTCGACCGCCGCCAGGTCGGGGTCTGCGTCCCCCACGTTCGAGAGGTACGCGACGGGGGTCATCAAGAAGGGAAGTCCGGTCGAGGAGACCGCAAGCGGAAGTTTCACGCCGACGGCCTCGAGCGCCGATTGATCGATACCCAGCGCGCCGGCGACGCGGCCGTACTCGAGGTCGACTTCGCGGATCGTCGGCCGCTCCTGGGTCATCCACACCGTTCCGTCGGCCTCGAGGTCGATCTCGAGGACGCCGACGTTCGTCTCGAGGGTCGACGTGCCAGGGTCGATCCGTCCCTCGTCGGCGAGGAAGGCGAGCGAGCCGATCGTCGCGTGGCCACAGAGGTCGACCTCGGTGGTGGGCGTGAAGTATCTGAGTCGGCGGTCGGCGACGTCGCTTTCCAGCAGAAAGGCCGTCTCGCTGAGATTCAGTTCGCGGGCGACTCGCTGCATCTGGTCGGCCGTGAGCCCGTTGGCGTCGGGCACCACGCCGGCCGGGTTTCCGGTGAGCGGCTCCGTCGTGAACGCGTCGACCTGCAGGACGCGAATCGTCTCCATACTGTCGGCGTCGGACGGCTGGGCTATCAATCCACCGTCGGCGTGTCAGCGCACCACGCGAACGTACGGAGTTCGTTCACCGATTATCAGTGACCTCGAGCAGCTCGTCGGTAGCCTCGAGCAACTCGACGAGCTGGGCAGTCGCGGCGGTGCACTCGATCGCGTCGCCGTGCCACTCGACGACGTCGTGTGCAGCCAGCTTCGGGAGGTGCCGGTGGACCAGCTCGACCTCGGCTCGCTCGAGCGTCGCCCGGTCCTCGCCGCCGTCGGCGATCACCGCCGTCAGCTCGTCGACGGTACACGGTCCGTCGGTTGTGGTCAGTTCGCGGAGGACGTCCTGCCGGTCGGGATTGGCGAGGAGCGAAAACGCGACTGCTGTGTTCATGTTCGTTCCTCGAGAATGGATAGGGGTGGGTAAAACTCTATTGTTATTGGTGATTGCTTTTGGGTGGTGCGTGCCGTCGTCGAGTCGGCTCGCACAGCCGCCGCTGCGAGACGGACGACTTAACCGGCCCCCATCCGTCGGTACACACCGAGGGACACACGCTATGGCCGAACTACCGGAGGAGTTCAACTGCACGATCACTAACTGGGAGTACATCTACGGCCTCTGCCGGGACGTCGCCGACGAGGTCCGTCGCGACGAGTTCGAACCGGAGGTCGTCGTCGCGCTCGCCCGCGGGGGCTGGTTCGCGGGCCGGTGTCTCTGTGACTTCCTCGGGCTGGACGACCTGACGAGTCTGAAGATGGAACACTACGTCGGCACCGCCCAGAAGACCGGCGAACCCACGGTCAGGTACCCGATGCCGGAGGGGAGCGTCGAGGGCAAGGACGTGCTCGTCATCGACGACATCGCCGACACCGGCGGCTCGATCAGCCGCGCCGAGGCGTACGTCGAACAGCGCGACGCGGGCGAGGTCCGGACGGCGACGCTCCAGCTGCTCGACACGAGCGAGTTCGAGCCCGACTACGTCGGCGAACGCTTAGCGGAGTGGGCCTGGGTCGTCTATCCCTGGAACTTCATCGAGGACATGGTCGATCTCCTCTCGGGCGTCATGGAAAAGGCCGATCAGGAGTCGTACACGGCCGACGAGCTCCGCCACTACCTCGCCGAGTACCACGACGTAAAGCGCATCGAGATGGAGATCGCCCAGCCCAATCGGCTGCCGGAGGTGCTCGCCGAAATGGAGCGCCGTGGCGTGATCGAGGGAGCCGGGCCCGGCGAGTACCGCCTGGCCGAGTGATCGATCCGTGAGCGAGGACGAACTCGAGGCTCCGCTCCGCTGGCTCGCGCTCAAAGACGAGACGCGAACGGGCTGGCAGCTGCGGGGGATCGAGGCGCCCGAGTCGGTGGCCGCCCACACCTGGGGCGTGGCGCTTCTCACGCTCCACTACGGCCCGCGGGCCGGCATCGACGTCGATCGGGCGATTCGAATGGCGCTCGTTCACGACCTCGCCGAAGCCGAGACCGGCGACGTCGCCACGCGGGCAGACCCGGGCGCCGACTCGATCGACCCAGCCGAGAAGGAACGACGGGAGCGGGCAGCGATGGAGACCGTACTCGAGTCGGTCGACGACGGCGGCGAACTCCGAGCGCGCTGGGAGGAGTACGAGGCCCGCGAGACGCCCGAATCGAGGTTCGTCAAGGACATGGACCTCATCGACATGTGCCTCCAGGCGGTCCGGTACGAGCGAGCAGGCCGATACGATCCCGGCGAGTGCGATGCGTTCGAGGCGTACGACCGCCTCGACGAGTTCTTCGCGACTGCGGCGCCCCGGATTCGAACCGACGTCGGCCGGGAACTGTTCACCGAGACTCGCGAGCGGTACGAGTCGGCGAAACGCGACCGCGATCGGTGAGCGGTGAGCGAGGATCGACGAACGGCATCTCGCGTCCCTCGAGTGTGAGATCGGCAGCGGACGCGATTTAGACGTCCTCCCCGTCCTCGATCGTCCAGGAGAGCGAGATGGTGATCTCCTCGTGAGGGCTCCCGAGCATTGGTGACCGCTCTTCGGCCTCGATGGCATACTCGACGACCGACGCCGGCGACAGCGTCAGCATCTTGTTTCCGACCCGCACGTCGGCGTGTCCGTCGCCTCGCAGTTCGCTGGCGAGTTCCTGCAGTAACTCGGCGGCCTCCGTTCGTGAGACGTCCTGGGTGTCACTGGTCTGTTCGGCCATGCTGGAATAGCCGTCAGCCGAACGCAAATACGTTGGCGCGGAAACGGCAGGCACCGACGCGATCCGTCCGACCGGAGACACCGACCCGCGCCGACATCGTTATCTGAACGTCAGGTAGCCGTCCGCTCGTGGCGAATCGAGCAGGTGCCCCGATCGTTTCAGCCCCCACACAGCCTCCCGCAAGCGTCGTTCGCCCGACACGCTTCCAACGAGTCAGTGACCGACGGGACAGACTGGACGGTTTTTTACCCCTCCGACTCCGAGTGCTCGCCAATGACCGAGTACGACTACGAGGAACTCGGACTCGTCGCCGGGCTGGAGATCCACCAGCAACTCGACACGGCGACGAAGCTGTTCTGTAACTGTCCGACGACGCTTCGCGATCCCGAGGCGGCGACGCGTCGGTTCACCCGCTACCTCCACCCAACCCGGAGTGAACTCGGAGAGATCGACGAGGCCGCCCTCGAGGAGAGCAAAGTCGAACGCGAGTTTACCTACCTCGCGTACGACTCGACGTGTCTCGTCGAGGACGACGACGAGCCGCCACACGAACTCGACGCGGAAGCGCTCGAGACGACCCTCGAGGTCGCCCAGCTACTTTCGATGACGGTCGTCGATCAGGTGCAGGTGATGCGCAAGATCGTCGTCGACGGCTCGAACACCTCCGGCTTCCAGCGCTCGTCGCTGATCGCCACCGGCGGCGAGATCGAGACGAGCGACGGTCCGGTGGGGATCGAGGATCTCATGCTCGAGGAAGAGAGCGCCCAGCGGGTCGAAGAGACCGACGACGGGGTCGTCTACAGCCTCGACCGACTCGGCATCCCGCTGGTCGAGATCGGCACCAAACCGGACATCACGTCGCCCGAGGGGGCCCGTGAAGCGGCCGAGCGAATCGGCATGCTGTTGCGCTCGACGGGGAAGGTCAAACGCGGACTCGGGACGATCCGTCAGGACGTCAACGTCTCGATCGAGGAGGGTGCACGCGTCGAGATCAAAGGCGTTCAAAGCCTCGACGACATCGACGACATCGTCCGGACCGAGGTCGGTCGACAGGCGGAACTCGTCGACATCGCGGCCGAACTCGAGACCCGCGAGGCGAGCGTGGGCGAACCCCGAAACGTGAGCGAGGTCTTCGCCGAGACCGACAGCGGCGTCATCCGGGGCGCGCTCGATTCGGGTGGCGCCGTGATGGCCGTCCCCCTCTACGGCTTCGACGGCCTCGTCGGCCGCGAGATCGCACCCGACCGCCGGCTCGGCACCGAGTTCTCCGACCACGCCAAGCGCCACGGTGCGGGCGGCATCTTCCACACCGACGAGCTGCCGGCCTACGGCGTGACGGAGGCGGAGGTCGAGGCACTCCGGGAGCGCGTTGGGGCCGGCGAAGACGACGCCGTCGCCATCGTCGCCGCCGACACCGAGGTCGCCGAGTCGGCCATCGAGGCCGCCGCCACCCGGGCCGAGTCGGCGCTCGAGGGCGTCCCCGAGGAGACCCGCGGCGCGAACGACGACGGCACCACCAGGTACCTGCGGCCGCTGCCCGGTGCGGCGCGGATGTACCCCGAGACGGACGTCCCGCCCGTCGAACCCGACCCGAGCGAGGTTCCGGAGCCGGAGCTCCTGACGGAAAAAGTCGAGCGTTACCAGGCCGAGTACGGGCTGGACGCCGGCCTCGCCGAGCAGGTCGCCTACGGCCAGCACATGCCGCTGTTCGAGGCCGTCGTCGGAGACGGCGTCTCCGCGAGCGACGCGAACGGAGCGTCGGCCGACGGCGTCGACCCGACGCTCGCGGCGACGACGCTCGAGTCGACGCTCACGGAACTGCGCCGCGACGACGTCCCGGTCGCAGCGCTGACCGACGATCACCTCGCCGAGAGCCTGCAGCTCGTCGACGACGGCGAGGTACCGAAGGAAGCGACCGGCGACCTGCTGACCGCGCTCGCCGAGGACCCCTCGCTCGAGGCTGCAGAGGCCGTCGAGGCGGAGGGGCTCGGTGGCGTCGCGGAAGCGGAGGTCCGCGAGGCCGTCCTCGAGGTCGTCGAACGGAACGCAGAACAGGTCGAATCGGAGGGGATGGCGGCCTTTTCGGGACTCATGGGTGAGTGTATGGGCGCCCTCCGCGGAAAGGCCGACGGCGAGGTCGTGAGCCAGGTTCTCCGCGAGGAGATCGGGAACCGAGCCTGATTAGTCGTCGACTAGCTCCTCGAGTAACGTCTCGAGGCTGTAGCTCTGGAGCGCCTCCCGTTCTTCGATCGCCGAGATGACGAACGTCGAGTTCGTCCGCTCGACGCCCTCGAGATCCTCGAACTCGGTGGCCAGCCGCTCGACCATGTCGCTGCCGCTCAGTCGGGCCACGACGATGAAGTCCGTCTCGCCCATCGTGAAGTAGACGTTCGTGACGCCCTCGATCTCGAGGATCCGGTCGGCGAACGTCTCGTAGGAGCCCTGGTAGTCGGCGTGGACCTCGACGATGACGGTGACGCCGAGGCCGAGGCGCTCGAGGTCGACGTCGTAGCGATCGTTCACGATAATCTCGTCCTCGCGCAGGTTGGAGAGCCGGTAGTGGATCGTCGAGACGGGAATGCCGGTCGCCTCCGAGAGTGCCTCGGGGCTTCCCGTTCCGAGCTCGGAGATCGCTTTCAACAGTCGAACGTCGCGTTCGTCCATGCGTCGCTTTCGACGCACACCGACATGGGTGCTTCGAATAACCATCTCCAGGTTGGAGAATTCTACAACGATGGAACCCATTGAGAAGGCCAATTCGAATTAGACACATATGTTGAATCGTACACCCGAGAAAACAGACGTGGTTAAAGAAATGCTTAAACTTAGGTTGTTCCTTCGAACTGGCTATGAAGATGTACGCGTCACTTCCAGAAAGCTATCGGACGGGAGCGCTCTTTTCGGTCCTCGCACTCTGCTGGGGCACCTCGTTCGTCGCCATCGAGATCGGCCTCGAGTACGTTCCACCGCTGCTGTTCGCCGGCCTGCGGTACGCGCTGGCGGGTGCGATCGTCTTCGGGTACGCGTACGTCGTGACCGACCGGCTCTGGCCGAACGGACGGGACGAGTGGCTCGCCGTGGCGGTCGCAGCGGTGTTCGTCATCGCACTGTACCACGCGTTGCTGTACGTCGGCGAACTGTACGTCCCAGGGGCGATTGCGGCGACGATCGTGAGTCTGACGCCGATTCTCACCGCTGCGTTCGCCGGTGCCGTGATTCCCGACGAACGACTGTCGACTCTCGGTGTCGTCGGGCTCCTCCTCGGTCTCGTGGGCGTCGTCGCCGTCGCCCAGCCGACGCCGGCGTCACTCGGCGGTGACCTGACGTTCGGCGTTGCACTCGTGTTCGCCTCGGCCGTGGCGTTCGCCATCGGGTCGGTCCTGCTTCGACCCCTGCAGACGGGACTCCCGCTCGAGACGCTCCAGGCGTGGGCGATGGTGCTCGGTGCCGGCGTGCTCCTCGGCTGGGCGCTCGTTCGTGGCGAATCCGTCTCGGCGATCGAGCCGACGCTGCCGGCGCTCGTCTCGTTTCTCTACCTGACGCTCGTCTCTGGAGTGTTCGCGTTCTTGCTCTACTTCGAGTTGCTCGACCGGAGCGGCCCGACGCAGGTCAACCTCGTCGGCTACGCCGAACCGGCCGTCGCGATGGTCGTAAGCGCAGCCATCCTCGGCTACGTGGTCGACTCGCTCGCGATCGTCGGACTCCTCATCATCCTGGCCGGATTCGTCCTCGTTAAAGGCGAGACGCTCCGTAACGTCTTGCGCTCGGGACTCGAGCGCCACGTCCGGGGCTGATCGGCAGCCGACGCGTCGCGTTCGTCGCCCCCGGCCACGACGGCCAACAGTCGTCACACAACCGTTGGTTATTGTTTATGGCCTTAACAGTCAAATATTTCAACCTTTATACGTCACCGAAATATATTTTGTTGCGACCGTTGATGATACGGATATGGTGCCCTTGCAGTTCAGCAGCTGGGTCGTCGACCCGGCACTCGACAGCTACAGCTACGTAGCGTCGCTCGGGAGTGTCGTCGAATTCTACCTGGGGCTCGACCCCACAGCACAGGCCGCAGTCAACGGCGGTGTGACGTTACTGCTCGGCGTGCTCGTTCTCGGGCTCGCGCCAGGGCACGGTCGTAAAACGGTCGAGACGGCCAGCCGAAGTCCGGTCATCTCGACGATCGTTGGCATCCCGGGCCTGCTCGCGCTCGCTTCGCTCCTCTACGCCGGTCAACTGCTCGCCGGATCGAGCATCGGCGTGATCTTCGCCGTCCCACTCATCGCGGTGGGGGCCGTCTTTCTCCCCGCGTGGACGGCGATCGGATTCGTCGCGGTCGGCGGCTACGTCGCCAAACGCTTCGGCGTCGAGAGTCGGGCCATCTGGTTGCTCGTGGGAAGCGTTCTGGCTGGGCTCGCCACGCTCGCTGCCCCGTACGGATTCGCCATCGTCGCACTCGCCGCGATCGTCGGCGTCGGCGCCGGCGCTCGCGCGTCGATCGGTGGCCGCGGCGTGAATCCGGAGAACGAACGGGTCGTCCCACCCGCGAACAAGGTCTGACAGGAGTCGGTGGCGGGACGTCGTTCCAACCGTCCCTCCGACGCAGTCGGCGAGCGGAAGACGCCGAAAAGCGTTTTCCGTTGCCGATCGAACTATCACTGATGCGTCCGGTCGCACAGCGACTCGAGGCCGATTCACTCACCTGGATCCACTGGTTCGCAATTACTCTCGCCCTCGTGAGCGCAGCCGTTCACCTCGTCCTCGGTGTCGGCTTCCTCCCTCACTGGATGGGAGTTGCGTTCCTCGTCGCGACGGCCGGCTTTCTCGTCGGCATCGCGCTCGTTCTCCTCGACGTCCGCCGCCGGCTGGTCTACCTTGCCGGGATCCCGTTCACCGGCGGACAGGTGATCCTCTGGTACGTCGTGAACGAGCCGACGACCATCGCCGATCTCTCGCTCACCGAAATCGTGGACAAACTCGCACAGGGCCTGTTGATCGTCACGCTCGTCGTCCTCTACGTTCGTGACTCGTGAGCAGTCACTCGAGTCGGGTGGTGGTCGAAAATGACCGGAGGAGCCGACAGCCCGGGCTACTCGAGCCCGACCACCATCCGTCGCCGATCGGTCGCCGCCGTGGTGGTCGGCCTCGTCGGGTCGGTCGCGCTGGTCGCAGTCGGGTCGTACTGGTCAGCGCAGGCGACCGGTCGATTTCTCGTCGGCGTGGGGGTGATGCTGGCCGTCGAGGTGCTGATCGTTCGGCGGACGATCGAGGTCACACATCGCCGGGCGGGCCCACAGCGACTCACGCTCGCGACGGTGGTGACGATCCATCGCGGCGTGGTACTCGCCGTACTCGCGGGCGTTCTCGCCCTCGAGAATCCGACGGGGACACTCGTCTGGGCGCCTGGCGTACTCTTCGCGCTCGCCGCCTCGCTCGACGCCGTCGACGGGGCCGTCGCCCGTGCGACCGACGCGGTGACCGAACTCGGCGATCGGCTCGACGTCGAACTGGACGCCCTGACGGTACTCGCCGGAGCGACTGCTGCCGTCGTCGCCGGCAGTGCGCCGATCGCCTTCCTCGCCGTCGGGCTCGCTCGCTACTGCTTCGTCGTCGGAACCTGGCTGCGCCGCCGTCGCGGGCTGCCGGTGGCACCGCTCCCACCGAGCCAGGGCAGACGGCTCCTCGGTGCGGCGGCGATGGTCGCCATCTGCCTCGCACTCCTTCCGGTTCCTGGCCCGCGACCCTCCTGGTACCTCACGACGGCCGTGATGGTTCCGTTCCTCCTGAACTTCGGCCGGGACTGGCTGGCCGTCAGTCGATACCCGAGCTGATCGCCGACCCGTGCGTACAACTCAAGTGGTCGCCGGCCGAAGTTCCAGTCGACGTGAACGTTCGAACCATTCGCCGACGACGCCCCACCTCGCGGCTTGCTCGACGGGGTGGACGATCGTGACGGCTCGGTCCCTCTCCTTTACGGGCCCACGCACGGTCGCGATCAGCGACCGCCCCGTCCCGGAGCCCGGCCCGGACGAGGTCCGGGTTCGAACGCTGGCCTCGGCGATCAGCGCCGGCACCGAGGGGCTGATCTACCGGGGCGAGGCGCCCGACTCCCTCCCCGCCGACGAGACGATCGACGCCCTCGAGGACGACCTCTCGTTTCCGCTCAGCTACGGCTACGCCGCGGTCGGCCGCGTCGACGCCGTCGGCGCGGCGGTGAGCGAGGCGTGGCTCGAGCGACGCGTCTTCGCGTACAACCCACACGAGAGCCACTTCACCGCCCCGCCCGACGCGCTCGTCCCGGTCCCAGAGGCGATCCCGACGCGGCAGGCGACGCTGCTCGCGAACGTGGAGACGGCGGTCACCTTCCTCCTCGACGGCCGACCGACGATCGGCGAACGCGTCGCCGTCTTCGGACAGGGCGTCGTTGGCCTCCTGACGACGGCCCTGCTTGCGCACGCACCGGTGGAGACCCTCGTGGCGGTCGATCCGCTCGCGTCTCGTCAGTCGCTCGCCGAGGCGTTCGGTGCCGACCGGACGATCGATCCCGAACGCCGGGACGTCGGCGATCAGCTCGAGTCGACGACGGGCGACCGGGCCGACCTCACCTACGAGCTGTCGGGCAACCCCGACGCGCTCGACGACGCCATCGCGGCGACGGGGTTCGACGGCCGCGTCGTCGTCGGCTCCTGGTACGGGACGAAGCCCGTCGAACTCGACCTCGGCGGCCGGTTCCACCGCGACCGAATCGACGTCCGAAGCAGCCAGGTCAGCACCATCGCCCCCGAACACGAGGGGCGCTGGTCGCGCGAGCGACGCCACGAGGTCGCCTGGGGATGGCTCGAGGAGCTCGCAGTCGAGTCGCTGTTCACCCACGCGTTCCCGCTCGAGCGCGCCGACGACGCCTACCGGCTGCTCGAGGAGCGACCCGGAGACGCGATCCAGGTGCTGTTGACGTACGACTGACCGTTCGGTCGTCGAGCCAGGGCCTATCCGGCCCGGCGGTGAGTGAATCCCATATCAGGACGCGAAACGACCGAGCCGTTCCCGGTCCAGCGACGCGGGACCGTCGACGCGATGCGCATGGCCGGCCGGCGAAGCGACGTCCACGGACTCGTCGAGTTCGACGTCACCGAGGTCAGCGCACGCCTCCACGACCGACGGGAAGAGACGGGCACAGCACTGTCGTTCACCGGTTTTCTCGCGTGCTGTCTGGCACGGGCTCTCGAGGACCATCCACACGTCAACGCCTACCGCGGCTGGCGAGGCCGAATCGTCCGGTTCGACGACGTCGACGTGATAGTGATCGTCGAGACAGAGATCCATGGAAATCGGATCGGTGTCCCGCACGTCGTCAGGTCGGCGAACCGACGTTCTTCTGCACGTCGATCACTCCGCGTCCTGCTGGGCGCGAGACAGCGCCCACCAGAGAACGACGAACATCACGACGAAGACCGTCGCTCCCTGGAGGAGCTTGGTCCGTCGCGATTTCGTCCCTTCGGTCGGCTCCTCGGCCGCTGCTCGGTCAGTTACGTCGTCGGACGGTCGCCCGGTGTCGAACAGGAAGTTCATGTGCAAGTACTATCATTCCGTGCGAACGGTTAAGCGTATCAGCCAATTGCACGATCACGAGGATGGTTCTGATCGCCCCTGTCGCCGCCGGGATTTACGTTCCAGCCATCCGTATCCGGGCTCATGTACGCTGTCGCCGTCTCGCGATCGTTCGTCGCCCAGCACTACCTGACGGTACCCGACCCTGGTCCCGAGGGAGAACTCCACTCCCACCACTACACGGTCGAGGCGACGTTCCGCGGCCCCGAACTCGACGAGTACGGCTACCTCGTCGACATCGACGACGTGACCGCCGCGATGGACGCGCTCGTCGAACGGTATCGCGATCGAACGCTCAACGAGTTGCCCGCCTTCGAGGGACTGAACCCGAGCGTCGAACACCTTGCCCGGATCGCCGGCGATCGACTGCTCGAGTCACTCGCGCCCGAGACGGCGACCGAGCTCCGGGTCACCGTACACGAAGACGACGTGGCTCGCGTCTCCCACGACCGGCGACTCGACTGACGCCATGCACGTCGGACTTGTCGTCTACGGCGGACTCGATCGAACCTCGGGTGGGTTCCGATACGACCGGAAGCTCGTTTCCCACCTCGAGGAACGAGGTGACGAGGTCGAGGTGATCGCGATCCCGTGGCGGAGCTATCCGCGACACCTCGGTGACGCGTGCTCGCGGTCGATTCGCTCGCGGCTGAACCGGCCGTTCGACGTCCTGGTGCAGGACGAGCTCTGCCACCCGTCGCTGTGGCGACACAATCCTCGGCTCGACCGGCCGGGAGCGATCGTCGCGCTCGTCCACCTGTTGCGTTCGGGTGGGCCACAGACGCGACTCGGGCCGCTCTACCGGACGATCGAGCGTCGCTATCTCGAGACCGTCGACGCCGCCGTCTGCACGAGTGCGGACACCCGCGATCGAACGCGGGAACTCGCGACGGTGCCGACGCTGGTCGCGCCGCCGGCCGGCCGGATCGAGGGAGCCGCGGTGACGCCCGAACGGGTGACAGCGCGGGCCCAGTCGGGCCCCCTCCGGGTGGCGTTCGTCGGAAACCTGCTCCCGCGAAAGGGACTCTCGACGCTGCTGTCGGGACTGGCTCACGTCGACGGATCCGATCCAGGCGACGAAGCCGAGTGGCATCTGACCGTCGTCGGGAGTCACGACGCCGACCCGGCGACCGCCCGCAGGGCCGTCGAGCGCGCCACCGTCCTCGGAATCGCCGACCGGGTCACGTTCACCGGCGAAGTCTCCAACCGCGAACTCGAGTCGATCCTCGAGCGCAGCCACGTCCTCGCCGTCCCCGCCCGCTACGAGGGGTTCGGGATGGTCTACCTCGAGGCGATGGAGTACGGCGTCGTCCCGATCGCCAGCGCCGTCGGCGGGGCGAGCGAGTTCGTCGCGGACGGGCGAGCCGGCTTCCTCGTCGATCCCGACGACGCTGGGCAGATTGGCGCGCTCGTCGCCGAACTCGCGACCGATCGGGACCGGCTGGCCGCCCTCGGTCACGCGGCGCTCGAGACCGCCGCTGCCCACCCGACCTGGGCAGAGACGATGGATCGCGTTCGCTCGTTCCTCCGTGCACGCATCGATACCGGCGCTGGCGGCCGATCGGGGCCGGCGACCGGCTCGCGACTCGAGGGTGCACGCGACAGGCCGAGCGGGGGTGACTCGTCGTGACCGACTCGGTACAGGCCTACCTCGAGAGCAAGCGCACCGTCGACGACCGCGCGCTGAATCGGCGGGTCTGGTCGCGCTTGGCCGACGAGCTCGCCGCGTGTGCACGTGGCCAGGATCAGCCCGTCCGAATCGTCGAAGTCGGCGCCGGAATCGGGGCGATGGTCGCTCGCCTCGCGGCGTGGGATGCGCTTCCGCCATGCGTCTCCTACCGCGCGGTCGACGTCGACGCCGGGAGCATCGCGTTCGCGAAGGCGAACCTCCCGACGTGGCTCGAGTCGGCGGGTTACGCCGTCGAACGGACGGCAGACGGGCTCGTCGCGCGTCGGGACGATCGATGCCTGCTCGAGGTCACACTCGAGACGGCGGACGCCTTCTCCATCGCTGACGAGGCCGATGCCGTGATCGCTGCGGCGTTTCTCGACGTGGTCGACCTCGAGCGCGCGCTGACGACGCTTCCGGAGCTCGCCCGGGACGGTGGCGTCCTGTACGCCCCGATCACGTTCGACGGCGGAACGGCCTTTTCGCCGGTCGATCCGCTCGACGAGACGATCGAACGACTGTATCACCGCCACATGGACGAGCTCCGGGACCAGCCGGGGAGCAGCCGGGCGGGCCGTCGGCTGATGACGCGGCTGCCGGCACACGGCCACGACGTGCTCGCCGCCGGCGGGGCCGACTGGCTCGTCAGCCCCCACGACTCGGGCTATCCGGCCGACGAAGCGGCGTTTCTGAGACACCTGCTCGAGACGATCGACGGCGCGCTCACAGACTACTCGAGCGAGGCGCTCGAGCCGGCGGCTCGCGAGCGGTGGGTCGAGCGACGACGCCGGGAACTCGAGCGGGGCGAATTCGTCCTCGTGGCTCACCACCTCGACGTGCTCGCTCGCGTGTGACCGGTTTGGCCCGTGTGTGGCGGGCCATTAACTCACATCGGGCCGAACCCCCGGTATGGAGGCCGTCCTGCTCCCGGCCGTCCTCGCTGGCTGTCTGGCCGCCGTCCACCTCGTGGCCGACCGGATTCCGCTCGAGACGTCGCCACGCAGTCGGTGGCTGTCGGCCGCCGGCGGGGTCGCCGTCGCGTACGTGTTCGTTCACCTCCTGCCCGACGTCGGCGAGGCCGCCCGGACGGTCGTCGAGACGGTCGCCGTTCCGGTGACGCTCCTCGAGCGACACGTCTACCTGCTCGCGCTGGTCGGCTTCGTCGCTTTCTACGGCCTCGAACGGTACGCGACTGCCCCCCGGAACGGTGGGAACGTCGCGAGTCGGACTCGAGCGGCTGGCGACGGTGTGGCGAGCCGAACCGGGACCGACGAACGCGGCGACGAGCGCCTGCAGTTCCGGATCCACGTGGGCTCGTTCGCCGCCTACAACGGGCTCATCGGCTACCTCCTGGTCGACGCCGAGGGATCAACTGCTGGGCTCGTGCTCTACGCGGTCGCGATGGGCCTCCACATGCTGAGCAACGACTACGGGCTCCGTGCCCAGTACGAGCTCGCGTACCACCGAACCGGCCGCTGGCTGCTCGCGGGAGCCGTCCTCGCCGGAGCGGCGGTCGGCCTTCTGCTCGAGATTCACGAGGCCGCGGTCGCCCTGCTACTCGCGTTTCTCGCCGGGGGGATCGTGCTCAACGTGATCAAAGAAGAGCTTCCCGAGGAACGCGAGAGTCGGTTCGGAGCGTTCGCCGTCGGTGCCGGCGGCTACGCGGCGCTGTTGCTCGTCGTCTGATTGAAACGCCGGCTGCGGGCGCCATGCACGCAGTCACTCCGGACACTCGCCTCGCTTCGCTCGGCGAGACGACGAAAACTCGCTTCGCTCGTTTTCGAGCTCTGGCCTCTCGTTACTCGGCCAGAACGTCGGAACGCTCGCACAGCTCGCGTTCCGGGCACTTGCCTCGCGTTACTCGGCAAGACGACGAAAACTCGCTTCGCTCGTTTTCGAGCCCTGGCTTCGTTTCACTCAGCCAGGACGTCGGAACGCTCGCACAGCTCGCGTTCCGGGCACTTGCCTCGTTTCACTCGGCAAGTACGTCGTCGTACTCGCCGTCGTCGACTTTCGCCTTGAACTCGCGAGCGTCGACGCCCTCGATGGTGACGCCCATCGAGGCGCAGGTGCCGACGACCTCTTTCGCGGCGTTTTTATTGTCGTACGCGAGCAGGTCGGGTTTCTTCTGCTCGGCGATCTTCTTCACCTGGTCGATCGAGAGGTCGGCGACGAAGTCCTTCTGTGGCTCGCCGCTTCCCGTCTCGAAGCCGGCTTCGTCTTTGACAAGTGCCGCCGTCGGTGGGACGCCGACTTCGATCTCGTAGGTGCCGTCGTCCTCGTAGTCGATCGTGACGGGCACTTCCGTGCCGTCGAACGCCGCAGTCTGCTCGTTAATCTCGTTGACGACCGCCTGTACGTCGACGGGCGTCGGTCCGAGCTCGGGACCGAGCGGCGGGCCAGGGTTGGCCTGGCCACCCGGAACGAGCACTTCGATGGTTCCAGCCATATCCGAACGAACCCGCGCACGAGTTTTAAGGGTTGCTTTTTCGGCTAGTCGCCGCGTCACGGACTGACGTGGACGATTCGGCGCCGGTGTTCGTCCCGCTGGCGCGAGAATCTCCCGTTACTCGGCGTCGACGACGTCCGCACACCACGTCGCGTACGACTCGAGGACGTGATCCTCGTCGAACCGTTCGATGCAGGGGACGTCGTGTGGGTGCAGTTCCTGGATGCGGTCGACCAGGTCGTCGTAGGCCTCGTCGGTCGTCTTCGCGAGCAAGAGTGCTTCCTCGTCGCGGTGGATCTCGCCGTCCCACCGGTAGGTCGACCTGATCGGCAGGTGGTTGACGCAGGCGACGAGGCGCTCCTCGAGCAGCGTTTCGACGAGCTCGTCGGCCGCCGGCAGCGGGACGGTGATGTAGACGGTGGGCATGCGAGGAGCTACGACGGAGAGGCTGGAAAAAGATGCGGTCGACGGGGCGGCCAGACGGCTCAAGGGCTGGTCGCCTCGAGCGAGCGGTTGCGATCGAGCGGGGCGGCGTGCGAACAACGGCTGTTCTGGCGCGACCGCGGTCGGTTCGCGGTTACGCCGGACCAACCGGAATTCGTCTCAGTGACCGTTGAGGGGGTTGAACGTGCCGTTGATGTCCCACTCGTGGATGCAGTGGGGGTTGCCGGCCAGTCTCTCGCCATCTTCGCGTTCGATCTGCCACGCTTCGAGCTCCGCGTCCCACCGTTCTCGCCGTCCGCATCGCTCGCACTCGCGTACGGTTGGTTTCTTCAGCTGTGCGCTCATTACCAGGTTTGGGAACTGGATACATATAATCGTATTCCTGACCGGCAAGCACTGCCGCCCACTCACCGTGACGAGGTGGTCATCTGACCAGTTTGGTCGGACGACATTCGAGAACGCGAGATTATACGACGCCTGCGAGCGGCTCGAACCAGACCGCAGCGACGAGCACGGCGAGGAAGACGTATGAGCCCCGGATGAGCAGCATCGTCGCGAGTTCGGGCTCGGCCCGGCGGGCGACGAGCGCGACGACGGCGAACGCGAGCGCGGCACCAGACGCCGACGGGGGAAATACGCCGAACGCGACGAAGCCGACGACGACGACCAGGGCGACCCCCATCAGTCCGTAGGCGACGGCGTCCGCTCGAGCGGGGCCGACGACGACGGCGACGGTTCGCTTCTCGATCGAGCGGTCGTAGGCGTAGTCGCCGGCGTCGTCGATCACCTTGATCCCCGAGAGGAGGACGAGGAAGACGAGCGCGAAGCCGAGCGGGACGAGCGCGACCGTCCCCGTCTGGACGGCGAAGCCGCCGAGGGTGGCGAGGGCGATTCCCATCGGGTAGCCGGTCGTGGCCGTCACCGGGTTCGTATCGAGCTGTGGGGCGTGGTGGTAGGCGATCAGCCACGTCGGCAGCGTCAGGGCGAGAGCTACCCAGCCGGCGAGCAGCGAGAGGAGTACGCAGCAGCCTACAAAGAGCGTCGTCGCGCCCGCCAGGCCGACGCGACAGCCGGTCTCGGTCATCGGGTGGTCGTCGTCCTCGTCGCGGACGTAGAAGTCGACGTAGCCGTCCTTGACGTGGGCGGTGTACACCGCCGCGAACATCGCGACGACGTGGATCGACGCGAGGACGGGGTCGACGACGCCGGCGAGCAGGCCGCCGAACAGCGAGGCCGCGAGCGGCGGCAGCATGAACACGGGGTGGACCTGCGAGAGGTAGGCTCGCACGGTCGGCTCGAGTCCCGACCCCGCTCGAGCGAGCGCCATGGCTCAGGCCACCACGGACGGTCGGATAAGTTCGTGGGTGCCACGAGCCGCGGCGAGCGATCCCAGTCGGGTACGGCGACGGGGTGGACGGGTCAGGATCGGCCGAAGACAGTGCATTGATGAGCGCGCCAATAACAGAGAAGAGTATGACGAATCGGTACACCGGTGCGGAGCTGTTCGTCGACGCGCTGGAGGCCTACGGCGTCGAGTACGTCTTCGGCAATCCCGGAACGACCGAGCTACCTGTGATCGACGCACTCGACGGGAGTGGGCTCGAGTACGTCATGGCCCCCCACGAGGACATCGCCGTCGGGATGGCCGCCGGCTACGCGAGCACGCGGCGCTACCACGCCGACGCCGACGGCGTGGCGGGATCGAACGTCACCGCGTGCAATCCCGTCGGCGTCGTCAACCTCCACCTGACGCCGGGGCTGGCACACGGGCTGGGGAACCTCTACGGGGCGAAGATGGCCGGCGCGCCGCTCGTGGTGACGGCGGGCAACCACAGCACGGACTTCCGCCACGAGGAGCCGATCCTCTCGGGCGATCCCGTCGCGGCCGCCGAGCCGTTCACCAAGTGGAGCGCCGAGGTGCTCGACGTCGAGACGCTGCCGGCGATGCTGCGTCGAGCGTTCCGGGTCGCGCTCACGCCGCCGACGGGGCCGGTCTTCCTCTCGCTCCCGCTCGACGTGACGATGGCCGAAACCGACGCCGAACCCGAACGGCTGGGCTCGATCCCGACGGCCGGACGTGGCGACGCGGCCGAACTCGAGCGCGCGGCCGACGCCCTCGTCGAGGCCGACAGCCCGGCGATGGTCGTCGGCGACGGCGTCGCCCGGGCCGGCGCCGGAGCGGTCGAAGCGGCGGTCGACCTCGCCGAGGCAGCCGGACTGCGCGTCCACGGGGAGATCCTCTCGAGTGAGGTGAGCTTCCCTGCCGACCACGACCTGTGGGTTTCACACGTTCCGCCGGACGAGGAACTCGCGTCGATGTTGATGGCGACCGACACGCTCGTGTTCGTCGGCTGCTCGACGCACACCACGGTCGTTCGCCACGAGGGAGAGCTATTCCCGCCGGACGCGACGTACGTGCACGTTAGCGACGACGCGTGGGAGCTCGGGAAGAACCAGCCTGCCGACGCGGCCGTCCTGGGCGATCCAGGCGAGGCGCTCGCCGACCTCGCTGCCCGCGTCGAAGCGCGGCTCGACGAGGACGTTCGAAACGAGCGGTTCGAACGGGTTCGGGCGACGAAAGTCGCCCTCGCCGACACGCTCGAGCAGGTCGGCGAGGGCGACCCCACCGAGGGCGAGACGCGCGCGTCGAAAGCCCGACTCGTGGAGGAACTCAACGCGGTCGCGCCGGATGCGTACGTCGTCGACGAGGGCGTGACCTCGAAGTACGCCCTGCTCACCCACTGGCCCTTCGACGCGTACGGCCTGATCTCGAACAAGGGCGGCGGCCTCGGCTACAGCCTCCCGGCGGCCGTCGGCGCGGCCATCGCCGAGGGAGACCGCGAGGAGCCGCGGAACGTGATCGGCTTCATCGGCGACGGCTCGTACCTCTACTACCCGCACACGCTCTACTCGGCGGCCCGACACGACGTCGACCTCACCGTCGTGATCTCTGACAATCGCAACTACCGCATCCTCAAAGAGAACGCGGCGAAGCTCAAAGGCGGCGACGCCGACGACTACGACCTCACCGGGCTCGACTTCGAGCCCCCAGTAAACCTCGTCGCAAACGCGACGAGCCACGGCGCCGACGCCGAACTCGTCGAGACGCCCGACGAAATCGGACCCGCCCTCGAGCGCGCGCTCGAGTCCAGCGGGCCGACGGTGCTCGACGTCCTGGTCCACGACTGATCGCCAGCTCCAGGCGACGCTCGAGACGGCCGAGGACGCCGAACGGCTCCAGAGGCCGTCCTGACCGTCGTCTGCCATATTCGCGTTGGTAATACATTAGTATCAGGAATAACTCCTGGACAGTACGATGGTAACTCCCCTCTACGACTGGGACGGCGGCTCGGTCGTGATCTCCGGTCTCGGTGTCGTACTCCTCGGACTGTACGTCGGCTACGTCACGACCCAGCAGTACTACCTCGAGGGGCCGGCCTGGCTGTTTCCGCTCGGCTTTCTCTTCATCGTCGTCCTCTCGGTCGGGCTCGTTTACGGCGGCTACTGGCTCGTCGGGAGCGAACTCGAGGCCGACTTCGTCTTCCGGGTGGCGATCTGGTGTTTCACCGGCCTGATCGGCGCGCTCTCGCTGACGTTCTGGCCGATCTTCTACCAGTTGATGGTCGGCGTCACGATCGAGGATCCGCTGTTCATCCTGCTGGTGAGCGCCGGCATCGGGGCGAACGCCGGATTGCTCATCGGGATGTACGAGATGCGTTCGCGTCACCAGGTCGAGCAGATCAGGCGGGCACGTGACTCGTTCAGCTTTCTCAACAGCCTGTTGCGTCACAACGTCCGCAACGCGGTCAACGTGATCGACAGGTACGCGACGGGCATCGCCGAGGGGCGACGCGGTGTCGCCCCAGTCGACAACGCACGAAAGATCCAGACGAAAAGCGACCAGATTACGGAGCTCGTCGAGAACGCACAGGTGCTGGTCGACCGAGCGGATGGGGCGGCGACGCTCGACACCGTCGACTTCTCGCGCCTCCTCGAGCGCCAACTCGAGACCAGCAGAGAGGCCTACGACGGCGTCGAACTCGAGCATGCAATCGAACCGGACGTCGTCATCCACGGCGACGAGATCCTCTCGGTCGTCGTCGACAACCTCGTCGACAACGCCGTCGAGCACAACGATCGGATCCGACCGGAGGTGACCGTGACCCTCGAGACGCATGCGGACGTGGCCGTGCTCCGCGTTGCCGACAACGGGCCGGGCATCATGGATCGGTACAAAGAACGCGTCTTCGAGCCGGCCAGGGGAGACGATGGCGGCCTCGGACTCTACCTCGTCGACTCGCTCGTCACGGATTACGGCGGTTCGGTCTCCCTCGAGGACAACGAGCCCCGGGGAACGATCGTTACGGTCGAGTTACCGCTCGCCTGACGGCGTCGGTTCGATCACTCCGGCGGCCGCTCGAGCCGTCCGCCGTCGACCGTCTCGGGAAAGAGCTTCCCCGGGTTCAGCGTGTCCGTCGGGTCGAGCGTCAGCTTGATCGCGCGCATCGTCTCGACCGCCGCCTCGCCGTGTTCGGGCTCGAGATAGCGCTGTTTGCCCTCGCCGACGCCGTGTTCGCCCGTCGCCGTCCCGCCGAGCTCGATCGCCCGGTGGACGATCCGGCCGTAGAGCTCCTCGCCCAGTTCGACCTCCTCGGGATCGTCGCGGTCGATCAGGGCGGTGTAGTGGAGGTTGCCGTCGCCCGCGTGGCCGAAACAGGGGATGACGAGGTTGTATTCGGCTTCGAGGCCCTTCGCGTAGCGGACGATCTCCGGATAGGCGCTGATGGGGACCGTCACGTCGCCCGGGTGGATCGGCACCCGATCGGGATCGTAGCTCGTCGCCGCGTACGCGAGTTCTCGCCGGGCGCGCCAGAGCTCGTCCATCTCGCGTTCGTCGGCAGCGATCTCGAACTCGAGGACGTCGTGGCTCTCGAAGATCGTCCGACAGAGGGCGATCTCTTCGTCGATCCCGTGGTTGGCGTGGAACTCGAGAAAGACCATCGGGGCGTCGGGAAGGTCGGTGTCGAGGTAGGCGTTGGCCATCGTCGCGCTCGTGTCGTCGAGCAGTTCGATCGTCGCCACGTCGACTTCCGTGCGGATCGTCTCGGAGATCGCCTCGGCGGCGTCGTCGAGCGTCTCGAAGATCGCCCGCCCGCCGCGGATCTGTTCGGGTCGGCCCGACAGCTCGAGCGTCGCCTCGGTGATCACGCCGAGGGTCCCTTCGCTGCCGACGAACAGCTCTTTGAGGTTGTAGCCGCTCGAGCTCTTGGCCGCTCGCGTCCCGGCCTCGAGGACCGTCCCGTCGGCGAGGACGACTTCCAGCCGGCGTACCCAGTCGCTAACCTCGCCGTACTTGACCGTCTTCATGCCGCTGGCGTCAGTCGCGATCATCCCGCCGACCGTCGAGATGTCGCCCGACGACGGCAGCGGCGGGAAGAACAGCCCGTCCCGGGCGACGTGTTCGTCGACGGCCGCGCCGATGACGCCGGGACCGACGTCGATCTGGAAGTCGTCGGGGCGATAGTCGACGATCGAATCCATCCGGGTCAGATCGAGGCTGATCCCGCCGTGAGCGGGGACGGCGTTGCCCTCGAGTCCCGACCCGGCGGCGTACGGCGTCACGGGCACCCCGTGGTCGGTCGCGGCGGCCAGCACGGCCGAGACGTCCGCCGCCGACTCCGGGTAGACGACGGCGTCGGGGAGCACCACCCGGCCCGCCCGTTGCGCCCCCCAGTCGGCGCCGTGGCTCTCTCGCCGCCCCTCGTCGAACGATACCTGGTCGTCGTCGAGCTCGAGCCCCGAGAGGAACGAACAGTCTGACATACAGGGCCGTAGGGGACCATGGTACCAACGTGTTCCGGGTTCGGACGGCAGGCCGGCTCCTCGAGCATAACGACCACGGCGGTCGCGCTCGTCCGTGACCACATGGCCGACGCCGACTCTGACCCCGACCTCGACGAGCTGGGACGACGACTCCACGACCACCTCGCAGCCACTGCCGAGCTCCCGATCGACCGCACGGCGAACCGCTGGCTCGGCGAGGCCGAGGCGATCGCCGGCGACGTCGCGACGAGCGACCTCGACGAGGCGACCACGAGAACGCGCGTCGAACAGGTTCGTCACCTGCTCGCGCAAGCGGGCCGGACGGGCCACGACGAGGCGGACGCACACCTCGAGACGGCTCGCGAGCTGTGTGAGCGGATCCTCGCGCGAACCGACGCGTGACGGAACGGCTTTACCGCCGGCGACCGCCCTCTCGCACATGGACGTCGACATCGGAAACGCGCTGGCCGAGGTCGCTTCGCCGGGCGTCTCGCGAGACGCGCTCGAGCGCCTCGACGAGCGCGTCGCGGTCGCGCACGAACGCATCGAGGCCGGACGCGCGGACGACGAACAGGGCTACGCCGCGTTGAACCTGCCCGACCGGACCGACCCCGACGAGATCCGGGCGGCCGTCGAGCCCGTCGCGGACGCAGACGCGATCGTCACGGTCGGCATCGGCGGCAGCGCGCTCGGGGCGGCGACGATCACGGACGCGCTCGGCACCGACGTCGACGCCGTCTACTTCGACAACGTCGACCCCGAGTGGGTGCGCGCCCGCCTCGCGTCGCTGCCGCTCGAGGAGACGGCAATCAACGTCGTCTCGAAGTCGGGGACGACGGCAGAGACGCTCGCGAACTTCCTCGTCGTCCGCGAGGCGTTCGAGGAGGCGGGCGTCGACTGGACCGATCGGACGATCGTTACCACGGGCGAGTCCGGTCCGCTGGCCGACCTCGCAGCGCGCCACGACCTGCCGCAGCTCGCCGTCCCCGACGGCGTGCCCGGCCGCTTCTCGGCACTCTCGGCTGTCGGCATGGTCGCCGCCGCCGTCGGTGGGGGCGACCTCGAGGCGCTGCTCGAGGGCGCCCGAGCCGAGGCCGAGACGCTCTCTGGCTCGCTGTTCGAGACGCCAGCCTACGCCTACGGCGCGACGACCCACGCGCTCGCCGCCCGGGGCGCGTCGGTGAACGCGATGATGCCCTACGCCGAATCGCTCGAGACCTACGCCGAGTGGTTCGCCCAGCTGTGGGCCGAGAGCCTGGGTAAGGACGGCCTCGGCCAGACGCCGGTTCGCGCCCTCGGCGCGACCGACCAGCACTCCCAGCTCCAGCTCTACCGGGCCGGCCCCCGGAACACGCTCGTCTCGTTCGTGGTCCCCCGCGAGCGAGCGGCCGTGACGATCCCCGAGACCGAGGTCGACGACCTCGCCTACCTCGGCGGGACGGGACTGGGCGAGTTGCTCGAGGCGGAGTTCGAGGCGACCGAGGCCAGCCTCGCCGCCGCAGGCCGGCCGAACGTCCGGATCGAACTCGAGCGCGTCGACGCGTCAGAACTCGGCGGCTTGCTCTACGGAATGGAAGCCGCCTGCGTCCTGGCGGGCGAACTCGCTGGGGTGAACGCCTTCGACCAGCCGGCCGTCGAGTGGGCGAAGAAGGCGACCCGCGGCCTGCTCGGCGGTGGGAAGTTCGAGGAGGCCGACGCGGTCGCCGAGAAGACGACGCTGCGCGTCGAGCGCTGACGACTGGCTCTCATCCAGCCGTTAGGAACCGTCAGTGGGCTGTATGAGACGCCGCCCCGGCGACCGTGGTTCCGGAGCCCCTATTATCGTTCGGCCGAACAATCACCTATGAGCGAGCACGCCCGGACGAGCGACGACTCGCTCGAGGGTGACGCCGTCGTCGCCGTCGGGTTCGTCCTCGCCGCCATTGCGGTGGCGGGAATGCTGGTTCCACTCCGCCAGGGAGTCGACGGAGCGGTCGTTCCGATCGCCGTCGCCCTCGGTGTCGTCGCCGTCGCCACGTTTCTGGGCCGACGGTACGGGTTCGTCGATCGGTCCGTCGGTGCGCCGTTCACGGCAGGCAGCCTTCTCGCACTCGTCCTTCTCGCCGGCTACGCGCTGAACCAGGGAATCACGGGATCCGTCTCGCTTCCCATCGGTTCGGTGACGATCGCGAGCGTGTTCGTCGCGTTCCTGGCCGCCGGTTGCGGCGTGGGGATCGCCATCGCCGACTACGCAGGCATCTCGAACAGCGGACTGAAACGACGGACCGCGCTGACGTTTCAGCTGACGATCGTCGGCGTTCTCGGACTGGTCGCGGCACAGATCGCCGTCCTTCCGCTGGCGATCCCGGTATTTTTACTGGTCGACGAACCCGGAACGCTCCTGATAAGCGTCCTCGGCTACCTGAGCTTCGGGCTCGGCATCGTCGTCGTCACCGCCGGCTTTCTCTACGTCAAGAATCTCGACCGGTCGTTCATCGACCTCCGGATGCCGACGCTTCGGGACCTGGCGTGGGGGGTCGGCGGCATCGTCGCGCTGTTCGGCGTCGCGATCGCCGTCTCGATCGTGATGACCGTCGTCGGCGTCGACGCCGCAGAGCACTCGAGCATCCAGGAAGGCCAGGAGAACCCCGAACTGTTGCTCTACTCGATTCCGTTCGCGCTGTTGATCATCGGCCCGTTCGAGGAGCTGCTCTACCGGAACGTGATCCAGAAGTCGATGTACGGCGTCTTTTCCCGCGGCGGTGCGATCGTCGTCGCGAGCGTCGTCTTCGCGGCCGTCCACCTGCTCGCCTACGCGACCGCTGGCTTCGGCGCGATCCTCTCGAGTCTCGGACTCGTCTTCGTACTGTCGCTCCTGCTGGGGCTGATCTACGAGCGAACGGAGAATCTGTTGATCCCGGCGGCCGTCCACGGGGTGTACAACGCTCTCATCTTCGGGATCAACTTCGCGACGGTGTGAGCGACGCAGACGCCCCGTCGGTTACGTCGGGTTCTTCCGCTCGACGTCCGAGCCACAGATCGGACACCGCTCTTTCGACTCGTCGAACTCGCGGCCACAGCCCTGACACTGGAATCGCCAGTCGAACTGTTCCTCGATGCCCTCCCGGGCGATGAACTCGACGTCGACGTTCAGCTTCTCGGCGACGTTCTGCATCGCGTAATCGTCCGTCACGAGGTGGCCGTCGAGTTCGAACGCCGTCGCGACCAGACGAACGTCGGTGTCAGAGAGTACCTCGAGGTCGCCCGACTCGCGGGCCGCGCGGCGGACCGTCTCGATCGTATCGCCGTTCGGGATGTGGATGTGCATCCCCGACCCCTCCATCGCGTCGTACCGGTAGACGCTCTCTCCCTCGAGTTCCTCGCGGACGAGCGGGATCGTCGCAGTCTGTGCTGTCGTGTGATAGTCGTGAATAAAAGCCGACGAATCGAGAACGTGCATACGGTTAGCGTTGGACGACGATGTAATCCTTCACGGCCTGAACGCGGCTGACGGAGACGAGCCAGCGGCCCGACTCGTCCTGTTCGAAGTCGACCGACTCGGTGGCGATTCCGTCGTCTGGCTCGACGACCAGATCGTAGAGCTTCCCGGATTTGACGTCCATCGTGATGTTGTAGAGCATCCCGAGCTCAGTCCCGTCAGATCCCATGACGGACTTCCCCGAGAGATTTTCGGCGAGTATGTTGCCCATGACTTCCCGTACTTACTAATCGGTATTAAACACCACGGGGAACGTCAGACAAATCGGAGACGATGCTCGGGTGCGATCGACGGTGACGAACCGGGGTGGAGGTTCGACGAGACCACGATCTGTGGGCCGTGACGATGGGTTTAACTACTGCGCTACGGACGTTCCAGGTAAGACCTTCTCTGGTGGTTTACCATGTCGGACACGGACACACGCGACCCAGCCTCTCTCAGAACCCCGATCGTCGCCGTCCTCGGACACGTCGATCACGGAAAGACCAGTCTCCTCGATAAGATCCGCGGCTCGGCCGTCATCGAGGGTGAAGCAGGCGCCATCACCCAGCACATCGGCGCCACCGCCGTCCCCTTAGACGTCGTCTCGAAGATCGCCGGCGAGCTCGTCAACCCAGACGACTTCGACCTCCCCGGGCTGTTGTTCATCGATACGCCGGGGCACCACTCGTTCACCACGCTCCGCTCGCGTGGCGGGGCGCTCGCCGACATCGCCATCCTCGTCGTCGACGTCAACGACGGCTTCCAGCCGCAGACGCTCGAGGCGCTCGACATCCTCAAACGCTCGCACACGCCCTTCATCGTCGCTGCGAACAAGGTCGACACCGTGCCGGGCTGGAACCCGACCGAGGGCGAGCCGATCATGGAGACCTACGAATCACAGTCCGACCGCGTTCGTTCCGACCTCGACACCCGTCTCTACGAGATCATCGGCAACCTGAGCGACGAGGGCTTCTCCGCGGACCTCTACTGGCGCGTCCAGAACTTCCAGCGCAACGTCGGCGTCGTCCCCGTCTCCGCGATGACCGGCGAGGGCGTTCCCGACCTCCTCGCGGTCATGATGGGGCTCTCCCAGCGGTACATGAAAGAGGCGATGGAGATCGACGTCGCCGGCCCCGGCGTCGGGACCGTCCTCGAGGTCAAAGACGAGAAAGGATTCGGGACCACGATCGACACCGTCCTCTACGACGGGACGATCCGCACCGACGACGAGGTCGTCGTCGGCGGGACGAACGATCCGATCGTCACCGACGTCCGTGCCCTGTTACAGCCCCGCCCACTCGCCGAGATCAGGACCGAGAGCCGCTTCGAGAAGGTCGACGAGGTCGGCGCCGCAGCCGGGATCAAGATCGCCGCCCCCGACTTAGACGACGCGATGGCCGGCGCACCCGTCCGCGTCGTCCGCGACCGCGACCTCGAGGAGGTCGTCCACGAGGTCGAAGCCGAACTCGCGGACATCGCCGTCGACACCGAGGAGCAAGGCGTCGTCGTCAAAGCCGACACCCTGGGAAGCCTCGAGGCGATGGCCGACGCGCTCGAGGAAGCCGAGGTGCCGATCGTCCGCGCCGAGGTCGGCGACGTCGCCCCGCGCGACATTTCCGTCGCCTCGACCGCCGACGACCCCAAACAGCGCGTCATCCTCGGGTTCAACGTCGACGTCCTCCCCGACGCCGAACAGCGGGCCGAGATCGACGACGTTCGGCTGTTCACCGACGAAGTCATCTACCAGCTTGTCGAGGAGTACACCGGATTCGTCGAGGAACTCGAGCGCGCCCAGCAGGACACCATCCTCGAGAACATCACCAGACCCGCCCGGTTCCGGATTCTTCCAGATCACGTCTTCCGCCAGAACGATCCCGCAGTCGTCGGCGTCGAGGTGAATTCGGGGACGTTGCAAAACAACACCTTCGTCGTGAAGTGGGAGGGCAACGAACCCGAGCGCGTCGGTCAGGTCAAAGGCATCCAGGAGCAGGGCGAAGACGTCGACGAAGCTCGCGCCGGCGAGCGCGTTTCGGTCGCCATCGACGGCCCCACCGTCGGCCGCCAGATCAACGAAGACGACGAACTCTGGACCGAAATTCCCGAAAAACACGCGAAGATCCTCGAACAGGAACTCACGACGGAGATCCCCGGCGACGAACTCGAGGCGTTGAACATGTATCTCGAGAAACACCGAAAACGCGATCCGTTCTGGGGCAAGTAACGAGCGCCGAGCCCTCCGTCCGGCTGTGAACTGCACGCCGAGCGACTCACGGCCCGTCCACCGGTTTTCGTCATCGAGATTCGGTGCGGTAGGAACGTATTTCTCCCCAACGATCACCAGATCCGTCTGAATTCCGATCTCGATCGGGGGTAGCCCCGTACTTCTGCCAGGTAGTTCCGAACTTCTGGCTGGTAGCTCCGCACTTCCGTCGAGTAGGCATCGCCACCCGTCGTCGTAGCATCTCGCTACTATATTTCACCAGCCAGTAGCAGAATCATATCTACGTAGGTGACTGTCATCGATCGGAGTACGTTCTGCCGTCCCGCTACGGCGCCGACCGACGGCGGGTCCGTCGATGGGCCGGCCACGAGCCGATCCGAGGACGGCAGTACGATTAGACACCAACCATGTCCGCGCTACGACTCAGCTCACCGAACCGCTCGTCGATCGTTCCCATCGCCCTCGCTGTCCTCGTTGCCCTCTCGGTCGCGATGGCCGGCGTAACGGCGGCTGCGACCCACGCACCTCCGCCGGGAACTGACGCCATTTCCGTCGCTGCCATCGATGCCGACGACCACCGCGCACACGCGAACCCGGCCGTGCTCGCGGGCGTCGATCCGACTGCGCCACCGATCGAAGCGGAGTACGTCCAGGAAGTGCCCGACGAGGACGATCCCTGGTTCGAGGCCGCCGACCGGGACGGAGCCTGGATCAGCTACATCAACCCCCGTGACGAGTACCGCAGCCCGTACCTCGGTGACGGCTCCGGAAAGATCTGCGTCACGCTGCTCAACGAAAACGGCGAGGTCATCGTCGGCGAGAGCGTCCCGAACACGTCCGTGGCGATTCCGACCGGTGACGAACTCGAGTGGCACACCTCGGCCGATCCGTTCACCGTCGAGTACCCGCTGACCGAGCACTACGAACGACCCCTCGACGCCGACCAGTTTGGGACCAAACCCGATCTCCCACAGGGTGACGGCTACCTCGACAGCCACTGTCTCGAATGGCACGGGCTCCCCGAAGACGAGACCGTCGAGTACGGCGAGGCCGAGGTCCAGGGCGAATACGCCGACTGGATCGAGGTCGTCGGCTACATCCAGGTGGAGAACGAGGCCTGGGAATCCGACGTCGATCCGCTCGAGGACGCCGTCTCCTACGAGGAAGCCGGCGGCGGCTGGACCTACGAACCGGACGGCTCACACGGCCAGGCCGTCGTCGTCCTCCAGCTCGATCCGCCGGCGGAAGCCTACGAGGATGAGGACGAGGACGAGGACGAGAACGACACTGGAGACGAGCGCGAAGGTGAGGGCGGTGATGACGGCGACGAAGGCAACGAGACGGTCGCCGGCGGTGACGACGATAGCGGCGACGATGGAAGCGACGACGCCGACGAACTGCCGGGCTTTGGCGCCCCCGTCGCTCTCGTCGCCCTTCTGATCGGCGGGCTCGTGGCGGCCGCCCGCTCGAGGAGCGGACGCTGAATCGAGGCAGTAACTACGCGGCTCGACCGTCGTCGACGACATCGGTCGTCTTCCAATCTCACAAACATCACCGGAGAGTATATCTCCTATTGCTTATGATTTCAGAGTCATGTCGATGGGGAACTACAGAACGCTGCGTAGGCAAGCGTTCGAACTCTTCGAGCCGGAGTTAGGAGGACGGGTCGGGAACTACGTCGATTGGTTCATCATGGCGCTGATCGCCGCCAACGTCGCGGCCGTAATCCTCGAAACCGTCGACGCGCTTGCTGTGTCCTACGGCTCGTTTTTCCACTACTTCGAACTCTTCTCCGTCGTCGTGTTCACGATCGAATACGTCAGCCGCGTCTGGTCGTCGGTCGACAATCCCGATTTCGAGGGCCCCATCACTGGCCGCCTCAAGTTCGCCTCACGACCACTGTTGATCGTGGACCTCCTCGCAATCTTGCCGTTTTACTTAGTCGTTGCTGGCTTCCAGGCGGATCTCCGATTCCTCCGCGCCCTTCGATTAATTCGCCTGTTCCGACTGCTCAAGCTCGCTCGGTACTCGAGGGCCATGCAGTCGTTCAGCGTCGTTATCGAGGAGAAAAAAGAGAAGCTCGTGCTGGCGTTCTCTTCGAATATCTTGCTTCTCGTGTTGGCCTCGAGCGTGATGTACTACATCGAGAACCCATACCAGCCGGAAGCGTTCTCCTCGATTCCGCGGGCCTTCTGGTGGGGTGTCGCAACCCTCACGACCGTTGGCTACGGCGACGTCCATCCAATCACCCCACTGGGACAGTTCGTCGGTGCCATCGTTGCGATGCTCGGAATCGGTCTGTTCGCCCTCCCCGCGTCGATCCTCGCCTCGGGATTCATCGAACAGGCGGGTGACGACGATCCCAGCGGCCAGTACTGTCCCCACTGCGGGGAGAAACTCGAGTGAACGACGCCAGGACGTCCAGGGCGTAAACGACGCCAGGCCGTCCCGAATCGCTCCCGTTCGGTTACCAGACCGTGACTCAACCAGTAGCTACAGCACGGAAGCCTGTTGCTCACGGGGTTGTTCACAGCAAACTGCTCCGTCTGGGATTTCTGTGGCTCGCGGAATTGCTCACCACAGAAATGCTCCGTCTGGGATTTGAACCACGCCCAGACGTGCTCGCTACGCTGCGCGCGACTGGTCTGATTCAAATCCAGGGTCGCATTCTCGGCTCACGAGTTTATTCGCCGAGAAGTGCTCCGTCTGGGATTTGAACCCAGGTCATCGGCTCGAAAGGCCGAAATGATTGGCCGGACTACACCAACGGAGCGTTCGCGCACCTCACCCTCGTCTCGGGTGCTGATGTGCACTCGTTCGTTGCCGTGGCCTAGTAAAAAGCGTTCCGTTCCGACTCGAGGGTGTCACCAGATCGCACGACGGCCGTCACCGCCTTCTCAACGCTTTTGGGTTCGGGGCACAACTGACCGCGCATGAAGTACGTTCGATTCCGCGATCCGGCCGGCGCAGTCCGACGCGGCACGCTCGAGGACGGCTCCGTCCACTTCGCGAACGAAACCTACGACTTCGACGGCGACGAGATCGATATCCTCCCGCCGTGTGAGCCCTCGAAGCTCGTCTGCATCGGGAAGAACTACGCGGATCACGCCGCGGAAATGGACTCAGAGGTCCCCGACCGACCGATGCTCTTTCTCAAGCCGCCGAACACGCTGGCGGCTCACGGCGACACCGTCACCGTCCCAGCCGGGAAAGAGCGCATCGACTACGAGGCCGAACTCGGCGTCGTGATCGGCGAGCAGTGTCGCCACGTCCCCGAGGCCGACGCGATGGACGTTATCGCGGGCTACACCTGCGTCAACGACGTCTCGAACCGCGACGACCAGCGCCAGGAACAGAACTGGGTGCGCGGGAAGGCATTCGACGGCGCGGCCCCGATCGGCCCCGTGCTCGCCACCCCTGACGAGCTCCCCGAGAATCCCTTCGTTCGCTCGCGGGTCAACGGCGAGTTGAAACAGGACGGCAGCCTCGAGCAGCTCATCTTCCCGATCCCCGAACTCATCGCGGAGATCACGACGTTTCTTACCCTCGAGCCCGGCGACGTGATCGCCACCGGGACGCCCGAAGGCGTCGGCCCGCTGGCCGACGGCGACGCGGTCGAGATTGAGGTCGAGGGCGTGGGCACCCTCGAGCACTCGGTTCGCATCCCCTGATCGGTCGGCCGGCAGGTTCTGAAACGACGCTCGAGCACGTCCCGAGCCGAATCCTTTTCGGGGTCGTCAGCCAAGGTCCTGCCATGACAGCGCGATACGGCGCGGTGACCGTCGACTGGCTCGGCTACGCGACCGTCAGAATCGAGGGGCGCACCGGCGCGGTCGTCTACGTCGATCCCGGCCGGTACGGTGTCCTCGAGGAGTACGACGCCCGCGACGGCGACCTGATCCTGGTCAGCCACGACCACCACTACGATCCCGACGGCATTCGGCGAGTGGCCCACGAGGACGCGCTCGTCGTGGTTCACGAGGCCGTCGACGCCGATCGGATCGACCGCGACGTTGCACAGCCCGAGTCGTTGCCGTACACCGTCGAGCGCGTCCGCGCGGACGAGACGTTCGTCGTCGGCCCGCTCGACCTCTACACGACGCCCGCGTACAACGAACCCGGGGGCCCACACACGCGAGCGAACGGCGAGCCCTACCACCCTGAAGGATCCGGTTGCGGCTACGGGGTGACGATCGACGGCGCCACCGTTTTCTGGCCGGGCGACACCGACGTACTGCCGGTCCACGAGGAGCTGGACGTCGACGTCTTCCTTCCGCCGATCGGCGGCAGTTTCACCATGGATCGCCACGAGGCAGCCGCCCTCGCAGCGGCGATGGAGCCGGGACTCGTTCTGCCGATCCACTACGACACGTTCGAAGCGCTCGAGGCGGACGACGAGGCGTTCGTCGTCGACGTCGCGAGCCGCGGTGTGCCCGTGGTCCTCGATCGGTGAACGATTCGATTCCGACCGGTTTTCGGCGCGTCAGACGGTCTCGGAGAACAGTTCGAATCCACCGCCGCCACCGCCGATCCACAGGACCGCGACCTCCTCACCGTCGTGGACGTCGTCGATGGTGATCGCATCACCTTCCGTGACGATCTCGCCCGCCCCGTCGTGTTCGGCCCAGGTCCCTCGGTCCTCGCCGTCGACGCGGATGAGCAGTTCGTCGGCAGGGAACTCGTCGCCACCGTCGTGGACCACGGTTGCCTCGCCGTCGATCGCACCGACCCCGAACTCGGCCGACGGTGCGTCGCCCGACGACGAACCGGCGAGGTTGCCGACGTGTCCGACGATCGTGCCGATTCCGACGAGCAGCGTCGCCACGAGGAGGAACAACACCACGGCCACGACCAGGACGGCGCTCAGGGCGGTCAGCGCAGACTTCACACTGCTGACGAGATCCCGCATTGACTGTGCGTGCGTGAATCGCGGGGAAAAAGCTGGCGAATCCTAGAGGACACCCATCTTCTCGAGTCGTTCCGACAACGCTCTTCCGGAACGACGACTCGACGTGCGTCCTAGATGACGCCCATCTTCTCGAGTCGTTCCGGAAGATACGTCTCAGTGACGAAGTCGAGCCCGTAGGAGGCCAGCGACTGCTGTTCGGATTTCTTCTCGATCTCGAGTTGCAGTTCGATCTGTTCTTCCCAGTAGTCGGTCTGGAACCGGGGATCGGAGAGTTCGCTCTCTAAGGCGTTCTTATCGGAGTCGCTGAGGGGGTCGGTCGGCAGGTCGTACTCGACGATGTCCTCGGGCTGGATGCCGATGAACTGCGCTTCTGGGGTGGCGAGGTACTCCGAGAGGTGAGCAGACTTGATCGAGCCGTAGGCGACGGAGCCGTAGATCCGATAGGACCACGGGTCGCCGTCGGTGAAGACCGTCACCGGGATGTCGAGTTCGTCGTGCAGGCGTTTCGTGATGCGGCGGGTCGCCCGGGCGGGTTGGCCCTTCAGGTGGACGATCAGCGCGCCGTACTCCTCGTCGAAGCCGTTCTCGACCAGCCGGTCGCGCATCCCACCGGTCTCGACGGCGAGGATGAACTCCGCGTCCGAGCCGAGAAAGTCGATCGTGTCGGGGTTGTTCGGAATCTGGTAGCCGCCCTCGCCGACGTCCTCCTGGCAGTGGATCTCGCGCTCGCCACGGCGGGTCTGCTCGCGTAAGTGCAGCGGCCCCATGATCGTCGCGCCCGACTCCTCCGGGCGCATGTGGAAGTCTTCGCGAGTGACCCCCGAGACGATCTCTAAGTCCTCGATCAGGCCGTTGGACTCGTCCTGGTCGCCGAACTGGGCGTTCTCGTTGTCCCAGCTTTCGGAGAGGTAGTACAGTTCACGCAGGGTCGAGGATCGATCCTGCTCGAGCTGGTTCGTGAGGAATTCGATCGTGTAGACGGCCTTCAGCAGCTTGCGCGCGCCGCGGACGGAGTTCGCCGACCGGGTCGAGGTCCGGTCGCCGTACACCCACACCCCCATCTCCTCGTCGTATTCGATGTTGCTCTTGGTCCGCGTCGGGACGGCCATGTGGGGGATCTCCCCCAGTTCGAACTGGTCGTAAAACTGTGCCGCGAGGTCGATCAGGCGCTCCTGGGCCTGCTGGCTCTTGTCCGTGCTCATTGGTCCGTCACCGTCAGTTTCTCCGCCTCGACCCCCTTCACGTCGAGGTCGAACGATGCGTCCGCACTCACCTCGTACTCGAGGGCGACCTCCTCGCCGCTCGGCACGTCGGCGTCCCACTTGACGAACCACTCGCCGTCCATCTCGACGACGGTCGCGCCGTCGGTGAGGTTCGTTGGCTCGGCCGAGACGATCTCCGTCAGTTCGAACGATTCGCTCGTACTCGAGTGGTTCTCGACGACGACCTGGACCGACCGGCCGTCGCCGTTTGCCTCGATCCGGCGCTCGACGAGGACGTTGTTCATGATCCGGGCGATGGCGTCGTCGATGTTGGGTTCCGGCCGGCCGGTCACGTCGGCGACCTTCTGGGCCATCTCCGGGAGGATCTGTCCGAGGACGTTCTGTTTCTTGCGCCGTTTCTCCATCGAGCGGCGCTTATTGAGGTAGCTCTTGAGTTCGCGGGCCGCTTCCCGGATCGCGAGTTCGATCTCGTCTTCGATCTCGGGGACGTTCGCGACGGCGTCTTTCGACTCGCTGGTGAAGGGGACGTTCGTCGACGCCACGTGAATCATCACGACGGCCGGACCGTTCGGCAGACCGGAGCCGCCGGGCTGGTCCAGCCCGTAGTTTCGCCAACCGATGCCCTTCACGACGTCCGTCGTCGCACACGCCCCGCGCTGGTAGACGAGCGGGACCCGGTTGGCAAAGCGCAGAACGTCGACGGTTCCCTCGGCCTCGATCTCGCCGCCGTAGGCGATACCGGCCTCGACGACGAACGGGTCGCCGCCGTGGACCCCGGCGTCGCGGGTCGCCGCGGCGTAGAAGTCAGCGTCGAACTCCTTTTTCAGGCCCGCCTCGATCAACTCGGCGGAGATGGGCGAGAGACACCGCGTCGGTGGCGCCATGATGTCGGTCGCCCGCATCGCGTCGACCAGATTGCTCGCGGCGTCCCGGTCGTCCGCCAGCTCGCGCACGAGCGGCGGGTCGTCCGGCACGGTTCCCATCACGTCCCAGACCGCGTCGGTGACGTTCTCTCGGGCGGTGTCGCCGAAGGCCACGTCGTCGTACTCCTCGGTGAGGTCGGCCGCGCGGTCGACGGACTCCCGGAGTTGTTTCCGGGTGAGTCGGTGTCGGTGGTCGTCCTCGTCCTCGAACGTCCCGGCGAGTCGAACCGCGAAGGCGTGGACGACCGCGTCGTCCTTGCGGGTACTCGTCGCCTCGTCGGCGAGCTCGTACAGGTCCGTGACGATCCGGGAGTGATCCTCCTCGAGCTCGCCGTCGGTTTCGTCGGCCTGCTCGTCGTCGCCGATCCCGACGACCGCGTTCCAGGCCGCCTCGACGGCGTTCTCCTGAACGGTGTCGCCGAACGTCGTTCCGTGCTCGGCCTCGACGGCCGCCGCGGCGTCGGCGACGACTGCGAGCAGTTCGTGGTGGGCGAACCGATCCCGACTCGAGAGGTCGTCGGCGATCGTTTCCGCGAAGGCGGTCGTCGCCTCCGCACCCTTGTTGACGGTCGCCTCTTCGACGATGGCGACGAGGTCGACGCCGTCAGTGGCTGCGGGCGGCGTCCAGGTCATCTCGCGGCCGAAGTGGCGGTCGCGGAAGGCGTCGACGATCGAGTCGGCTGTCTTCTTGCCCACGCGGGTGAACTCCTCCTGGAGGAAGCCGGAGATCGAGTGCGAATCGGTCGCGTTCAACATCTTGATCACGGTGCCGAGTTCGACCCCGTGGGGGTGCGGGCGGATCTCCTCGGTCTCCTCGGGAAGCTGGTCGGTCGCTCGCTCGAACTTGAAGTGGGCCTTCGGCTCCCTGAGCTCGAGGCGCGCGTGGGGGTTGACGACCGCCGTGTGCTGAACGTAGTCGTGGAGCTGCTGGCGCGCGCGCATGTTCGCTTCCATCTCGAGTTCGATGCGCGTGCCGTGGGGACGATCCCAGTTCGTGGTCCGATCGACGCTGATCTCGGGTTCGTTCTCGTCGGTATCGACGATGAGTTCGAAGTACTGGGCTTCCTCGGAACCCTGGGTTCGGCTCGTGATCTTCGCAGGTTTGCCGCTGGTGAGCTGGCTGTAGAGGACTGCCGCGGAGATACCGATACCCTGCTGGCCACGGCTGTTTTTCACGCTCACTGGTCCCTCGTTACAGACGACGAAGTTCTCGTCGGAGCCGGTCGCGCCTGGCACCGAGATGTCGTAGACGTACTCCGGCGGTTCGGTTTCTTCGACCGATTTCACCGGGAGCAGGCACATGTCCGTGTCGGTGAACCCGTGGAGAGTCTGGATCGTCTCCCAGAGTTCCTCGAGACGGTCGGTGGGCCTGTGATCCTCGTCGAGAAGTCCCTTTTCTCTGAGGTTGTGGACGTATCGCGGTTTCTCGACGTACTCGCCCGCGAGGGCGTCCTCGATCAGCGACTGGTAGATCTCCGCGTGTTCGACGCTCGAGCCGACACCTGCACCCATCAACAGCCCCGGAATCGTGTCTGGGACGGTCATATTCCCGACGTGACCGGCGCGGACGTCCTCGAGTAAGGACGTCGGAATCCGTTTGTACTGCTGTTGGGACGTGTCCCGTTTCGTGGTGAAGACGTCAGACACGTTGACGTCTTCACCGTAGACTTTCGTTCGATAGGCCGTCGTCGATTCCTCTGCGTAGCCGCTTGCGTTTTCGACTGTCTCCGTACTCGCCAGCACGCCGTGACGGTTCCAGAGGACGGCGAGTTGTCGTGCGAGCGTCTCGCTCGTCGTCGTATGTGAGAGTTCGTTGCTCGGGTGCGCGTCGGAGCCGTCGCCCTGATACAACGCGGCGATGAACCGCTGTTGTCGCTCTGGCGGTGCCCGGAACACGAACTCCGGAATACGCTTTTCCTCCGCGGAGCACCCACACGTAGACTCCAGGAACATCGCGAGTGGCGAGGCGAACGCCTTGACCCGAGTCGAGTTCCGTTCCCGCTGGACCGTCGTGCTCGAGCCGGTGATTCCCGCGACCGCCTGCTCCGTCGCCTCGATGAGTTCGATCTCGTGTGATCCGAAAGTGAATCCAACCTGTCGGTCACCGACGTGCCCTTCGGAGACGTAGTAGGCGAGCATCTCGACGAGCGCGTCGTCGATTGGGAGTGTAACCGGCATCGTCGTCTCCTTACCACCGACCTGGTAGGTCTTGAGTTCACAGTCGGCAGCCCGTTCCTCCCACCCCAGTTTCAACACGAGCTGTGCGGGGAGGTACCCCTTCTCGATGTAGTTTTGCTCGAGACTGTCACGAAGGACGTCGACGCCCTCGTATCGGTAGTAGTACCGTTCCCGGCTGCTGTCCTCGGTGGGCTTTTTCCGGATCAGTTCGCCCGTCCTGAGTTCGGCGAGCGTCTCGGTTTCGAAGCCGTAGACGTAGAGCCGGCGTCCCTCGAGTTGTTCGGCTGCTATATGTTCCAGAACGTTGACTTCCTCGAGGGGGTCCTCGGGACCCGGGAGCCGACGCGGCGTCAAGAGGACGTCGCCGGCCTCGAGTTCGCCGGCTTTGACTTCCGTCGTCTCACCGTCTTTTGTCAGAGAGAAAACGCTGTGGTTGCCAGTCACCTCGACGGTCCGCCCCTTCTGTGTCGTAATCTCGTAGGTACGTTCCTCGGTTTCGTGCCGGATCGCGTGCGTGACCGGCTGCCAGGTCATCTCGAGGGTCTCGCGGTTGAACGACGGCACCTCGATCTCGTCGGGGATCGGTGCGGTTCCGTCGCCGTCCTGGGGTAGGTACGCGTCACAGAGCGTCCCGATCTCGACGAACTCGATCTCGCCGTTTCGCCGGACCAGGAGTCGCTGGCTCGGAGTCAACGACTGTTCTCTGGCGTGGAACCGCGAACCATAGAGCAGTTTCCCGAAGACCTTCGGCAGCGACTCCTTGGTGATTCCCGGTCCGTTGTCCTCGACGATCAGCCGGTAATAGTCACCATCCTCCTGGATCTCGACGTAGATGTCGGGGAGGATGCCGGCTTCCTCTGCGGCGTCGAGGGCGTTGTCGACGGCCTCCTTGACGGCCGTGACCAGGCCTCGAGCGCCGCTGTCGAAGCCCAGCATGTGCTTGTTCTTCTCGAAGAACTCGGCGATGGAGATCGCTCGCTGGTTCTCGGCCAGCTCCTCGGCGATCCCCGGCTCGTCGCCGAGTGTCGACTGGAACGACGTCATCGTCCTCCCATATCCGCGGCGGGGCTAAAAGGTGTGCGCTACCGGAGTGAAAGTGGACGTTGGCTGGCGTGCGATGCGAATTGTGACCAGCACTCACTCGCTTTCGAGGTCTTGAAGGATGCGGTCAGCGGCCGTCGTCGTCACAGAAATGCAAGGAGGAAGCCCACGACGTTAGTCGTGAGAGGAATCCGACAACGCTCGAATCAACCCACAAGCGATAGCAGTCCGACTCCCCAACGTCAGTCGTAGAAGTTATAAAGAAATAGTCCAGTATGTGAAACACGGATGGGGGACGTGATTCGCACCGTTACCGTCAAACTCGACGTACCTGAGGAGCGGTGCGACGACCTCCATCAAACGAAAGACCAGTTCCTCCATTGTGCGAACACCACCGCAGAGTGGGCGTGGAGACACCCACACGACTCCTGTGTAACCTCGAAGCAGAAAGCAGAGAACGCCCTCTACGACAGACTTCGTAGTGAGACGGAGTTGACCGCGAACCTCGTCCAGAAAGGGATTCGACGGGCTATCGAGGCCACAAAAAGCGGTGTCGCCCGCCTCAAGAACGGAGACAGGACGAGTCAACCGCACTTCGATGCGTGGAGCGTTGTCTACGACAAACGAAGCGCGACGTTCCACCGCGACCACGTCTCTCTGTCCACAGTGAACGGTCGTGTCGAGTGCGACTACGTGATTCCCACTGATCCAGATGGAACCCCGATTGGTGACTACCTGTTGAACGAGGATTACGAGTTCCGCATGTCCACGTTACAGTACGACCGTTCCACAGAGTCGTTCTATCTTCATGCACGAATGCGCCGACTCGAACGTGACGAACAGTCTACGACCCCTTCTTCCGATGCCAAGCACAGAACAGTCCTTGGCGTTGACCTGAACGTGGACGGTTCGCTCGCCGTCACTTCCACAGGCGCGTTTATCGGGAACGCTGACGAGATGAATCATCGACGCCGAGAGTTCGAGAAGACTCGCGGGTCGCTACAACAGACGGGAACGCGGTCTGCGCACCTGTCGATTCAGTCGATGAAAGACCGCGAACACCGCTGGATGCAGGATGAACTCCACCGGGCCTCAAACCAGATTCTCGAAGAAGCCCGCGACCACGACTGTACGCATATCGCGTTCGAGAACCTGACCGATATTCGCAAGCGGATGGCTGGTGCAAAGCGATTCCACGCATGGGCGTTCCGACGCCTGTACCAGTACGTCGAATACAAAGCCGAGATGTTCGGTATCGAGGTCGAACAGGTGAGTCCGGCGTACACAAGCCAGCGGTGTTCGTCTTGTGGGTTTACCCACGAATCGAATCGGCGGTCGAAACACCAGTTCGTGTGTCAGAAGTGTGAGTACGAACTGAACGCGGATTATAACGCGAGCAAGAACATCGCTCGTAAGCATCTCAACCGTCTCCGCTCGGGGCAGAAGTCTTCGAGTGGAGGCGCACCCTGTCAGTGTGCGCTAAAGTCAGGGATGTTGAACCTGAACGGCAAGTTCCATGCCTCCGTCAAATCGACGGCAGAAGGGGAGTCCACTGACAAGCCCACGACTTCAGTCGTGGGTTACTGACGTAGTAGGTGTGCTTGCGGTGAGTCTCGGTCTTGGGCTTGAGCTTGCGCTCCGTTCCCTTGATGATCGAGCCGTCGTAGGTCTCGACGAGCCTGACCGCCTCCATCGCCCGGTAGAGCTGGCGGACGTGCCCGAGGTCCAGCCCGACCTCGACGGCCGTCAGCTGTGGGTAGTCGGGGCCTCCACGCCAGAGCCGCCGGGCGAGCGTCGCCGCGTCCTCGAGCCAGCGCAGGAAGTCGACTCTCCCTTCGCGTTTCTCGAGGTGCGCCAGCAGCTGCTCGCCGGTCTCGGAGAGCCGGTAGTCGGTTACGCCACCGTCGCCCGCCGAGTCGACGGCTACGAGCCCGCTCGAGGCCAGTTCCTCGCACGTCCCGTCGATGGCCGTCAGCTCGGCGTCCAGTTCGCCTGCCACGGCCTCGCGTTCTTCGAGCTCCGCCTCGAGTGTTCCCGCGCGTTCGTACCGTCGCTGGGCGTTCTCGGCGGCGGAGGCCTCGAGGTCGAGGGTGACGTCGATCGACTCGCCGGCCGGTGTCTCGAGGGTGAGCGTGAGCTCGCCGCTCTCCCAGTGGTCGCCCGACTCGGTCCGGGCGCGCTCGAGCGCCGTCTCGACGGCGTCGATTCGGGTGAAGATAGTGTCGGCTTCCGTCCGAAGACGCTCGATCTCGGCCCGTGAGACCGCCATGCGAGGCGGTAGACGCTCGAGGCGTATACTGCTTTCCCGTGCGCGACGCCGTGGCGGGTTCCGTTCTCGGGTCGACTCCCCGCGACTCGGACGGAGTGGACTCGAACAGCCCATCCCGGGCGAGTCGAGTGTCGATTCCTGACCTGTCACGTCGACCGGTTCGTCGCGACGACCGCCTCCCGAGACGAACGGGGTTTCCGTCTGACAGGCGTCGTCTGTCGTTCCTCGAGGACAGGTCTGCCGTTTTGATAGATAAGAGACAATTCTTCGCTTCGCGCTCGCGCGCGTACGTGAGTTTTATAAACTACCGACTATTATCCGGAGACAGGTTTCTCATGTCCCAGGAACGCGAGTACGGCGCCGGACAGATCCAGGTCTTAGAAGGCCTGGAGGCCGTGCGAAAACGTCCGGCGATGTACATCGGCTCTACGGATTCTCGAGGACTCCACCACCTCGTCTACGAAGTGGTGGACAACTCGATCGACGAGGCGCTAGCCGGTCACTGTGACGACATCACCGTCGCCATCCGCGACGACGGTGGCGTCACGGTCACTGACGACGGCCGCGGGATCCCGGTCGACACCCACGAGGAGTACGACCGGCCCGCCCTCGAGGTCATCCTCACCGTCCTCCACGCCGGCGGCAAGTTCGACAGCAAGTCCTACCAGGTCTCCGGCGGCCTCCACGGCGTCGGCGTCTCGGTGGTGAACGCTCTCTCAGAGCGACTCGAGGTGGAGGTCAAACGCGACGGCGGGGTCTTCACCCACGCGTTCGAGCGGGGCGAACCCCTGGGCGATATGGAACGAGTCCGCGACATGGACCCGGACGAGGAGTCGGGGACGCAGATCACGTTCTGGCCCGACGACGAGATCTTCGAAGCCGACGAATTCGCCTTCTCGACGCTCTCGAACCGGCTTCGCGAACTCGCCTTCCTCAACTCGGGCGTCCGGATCACCCTGCGCGACGAGCGCGAGACCGACGAGGTCGGCGAAGCGGTCGCCGAAACGTACGAGTACCACGGTGGCATCCGCGAGTTCGTCGAGTACTTAAACGAGACGCGCTCGGCGATGCACGACGACGTCATCTACTTCGAGGGCGAGGACCAGAACATCCACGTCGAGGTCGCCATGCAGGCGACCGAGGAGCTCCAGGGATCGATCCACGCGTTCGCGAACAACATCAACACGCGCGAGGGCGGTTCACACCTGACGGGCTTCAAGACGGCGCTCACCCGCGTCGTCAACGATTACGCAGGCGAAAACGACCTGCTTTCGGACATCGAGGAGAACCTCCGCGGCGAGGACATCCGCGAGGGGCTCACGGCGGTGATTTCGGTCAAACACCCCGACCCCCAGTTCGAGGGGCAGACGAAGACGAAACTCGGCAACTCCGAAGTCCGAGGAATCGTCGAGAGCGCGATGCACGAGGGGCTGGGCACCTACTTCGAGGAACACCCCGACACCGCCCAGGCGATCATCCTGAAGGCCGTCGAGGCCGCGAAGGCACGGAAGGCCGCGAAGAAGGCAGAAGAGCTGACCCGTCGGAAATCCGCCCTCGAGTCCACGTCCCTGCCCGGAAAACTCGCCGACTGTCAGACGCGCGACCCGGACGAGGCCGAGTTGTTCATCGCGGAGGGTGATTCCGCCGGCGGGAGTGCCAAACAGGCCCGGAACCCCGAGTTCCAGGCCGTTCTCCCGATCAAGGGGAAGATCTTAAACGTCGAGAAACACCGACTCGATCGCATCCTCGAGAACGACGAGATCAGAAACATCATCACGGGCATCGGCGCGGGAATCGGCGACGAGTTCGACGTCGAGGAGATCCGGTACAAGAAGATCATCATGGCGACCGACGCCGACGTCGACGGGGCGCACATCCGGACGCTCCTGTTGACGTTCTTCTACCGCCACATGCGGCCGTTGCTCGAGGGCGGCTACGTCTACGCGACCCAGCCGCCGCTGTACCGTATTCGCTACCGGGGGAAAACGTACGACGCGATGACCGACCAAGAGCGCGACGAGATCGTCGCCGAAAAGTGCGACGGCAACCCGACCCAGGTCCAGCGCTTTAAGGGGCTGGGCGAGATGAATCCCGAACAGCTCTGGGAGACGACGATGAACCCCGACAACCGCATCTTAAAGCAGATCACGATCGAGGACGCGGCCGCGGCGGATAAGATGTTCTCCGTCCTGATGGGCGACGCCGTCGAGCCACGCAAGCAGTTCATCAAGGATCACGCGCCGGAAGCGGAGTGGATCGACATCTGAGATGACAGGTGAGTTGAACGCGCGACGCACGCAGCGCCGACCACGATCACGACGAGACGAGGTCACCACATGAGTTCGGAAGTACCAGACCCAACGGACATCGACGCCGCATCGGTAGAGCCCGTCCGCATCGAGGACGAGATGGAACAGAGCTACATCGACTACGCGATGAGCGTCATCGCCGGTCGCGCCCTGCCCCGGGTCGAGGACGGTCTGAAACCCGTCCACCGCCGCATCCTCTATGCGATGGGCGAGATGGGCGTCACGAGTGGCTCGAGCCACCGCAAGTCCTCCTCGATCGTCGGGGAGACGATGGGTGATTACCACCCCCACGGCGACCAGGCGATCTACGACACGCTCGTGCGGATGGCCCAGGAGTTCTCGATGCGCTACCCGCTGGTCGACGGCCAGGGGAACTTCGGTTCGATGGACGGTGATCCGCCCGCCGCCCAGCGATACACGGAAGCGCGCATGGCCGCCATCGCCGAGGAGTTACTCGAGGACATCGAGAAGGACACGGTCGACTTCTCCTCGAACTACGACGATCGCTTACAAGAGCCCGACGTGCTCCCCGCGGCGTTCCCGAACCTGCTGGTCAACGGCTCCTCGGGGATCGCCGTCGGCATGTCGACGAACGTTCCGCCACACAACTTAGGCGAGGTGATCGACGCCACGATCGCGCTCATCGACGACCCCGACGTGTCCGTCGAGCAGTTGATGGAGCACGTGAAGGGACCCGACTTCCCGACGGGCGCGAACATCGTCGGCCGCGACGCGATCTACTCCGCCTACGCCACCGGCCGCGGGCGCATCCGCGTCCGTGCCGAGTTCGAAGTCGAGGAGTGGAAGAACGGTCGCGAACGCATCGTCGTCACCGAACTCCCCTACCAGTCGAACAAGGCCCGACTGGTCGAGCGCATCGCCGAGGACGTCAACGAGGGCGATCTCGAGGGGATCACGGACCTCCGGGACGAGTCCGACCGTGACGGCGTCCGCGTCGTCATCGAGCTCAAACGCGGCGCGAACACCGAGGTCGTCAAGAACAAGCTGCTCGAGAATCACTTAGAGCGCACCTTCGGCGTCATCAACCTCGCGCTGGTCGACGGCCAGCCCCGCGTCCTGACGCTCAAGGAGACCCTCGAGGAGTACGTTTCCCACCGCAGGGAGGTCGTCCGGCGGCGCAGCGAGTACGACCTCGCGGAAGCCGAAGACCGCGCGCACATCCTCGAGGGTCGGCTCAAGGCGCTCGAGAACGTCGACGAGGTCGTCGACCTGATCCAGGATTCGGCGGATCGATCCGCGGCGAAGGGGGCCCTCTGTGAGACGTTTGGCTTCTCAGAAGCTCAGGCCGAGCACATCGTCCGGATGCAGCTGGGCAGCCTCACCTCGATGGAGGCCGCCGAGATCGAAGCCGAGTACGAGGAGGTGACGGCGGAGATCGAACGCCTCGAGACGATCCTCGAGAGCGAGACGGAGTTGCTCGAGGTCATCAAAGAGGAACTCCGCGAGATCAAAGCCGAGTACGACGACGAGCGCCGGACCTCGATCGTCGAGGACCAGGGGGTAGTTACCCACGAGGACCTCATCCCACAGGAGGACGTCCTCGTCGTCATGACCGAGGACGACTACGTCAAGCGGATGCCGGTCGACACGTTCGACCCCCAGGGTCGCGGTGGTAAAGGGATCATCGGCGCGGACGTCAAGGAGGGCGACCGCGTGACGTCGGTGTTCCGGGCGAACACGCACGACTACCTGCTCTGTTTCACCAACCGCGGGAAAGTCTACCAGCTCAAGACCTACGAGATTCCGGAGATGGGCCGCACCGCCCGTGGGAAGTCCGCGGTCAATATCGTAGACCTCGAACCCGGTGAGAACATCACGGCCATCGTCGACACCGACGCCCTCGATGCCGACGAGTTCGTGACGATGGTCACGCGCGACGGCTACGTCAAGCGCACGGCGGGCGAGGCGTTCGAAAACATCCTCTCGACGGGGATCATCGCCGCCAGCCTCGAGGACGGGGACGAACTGGTCGACGTGGCGGTCACCGACGGCTCGAAGGACCTCGTGATCGCGACCGAGCACGGCATGACGATCCGCTTCGACGAGGGCGAGGTCCGGGCGATGGGCCGGAACGCCCGCGGCGTCAACGGGATCAAACTCGAGGCCGGCGACGCCGTCGCCGGACTGGTCGCGACCGACGAGGGTGACGACCGGGCGCTGTTGACGGTGACCCAGAACGGCTACGGCAAGCGAACGCCGCTCTCGGAGTATCGCACCCAGTCTCGCTACGGCAAGGGGCTGATCGACATCAAAACCGGCGACCGCAACGGCTCCGTAATCGACGTGAAGGCGGTCACCGACGCCGACCACCTCGTTATCATGTCCGATCGGGGACAGATTATGCGGACGCGTGCGGCCGAGGTATCCACCGTCGGGCGCAACACGATGGGCGTGACGGTGATGGACGTCGAATCGGGCGATTCAGTCGCCAGCGTGGACGTCCTTCCAGACGTAAACGGAGCAGGAGAAGCGTCAGACGACGACGTGGCGGAAGAGTCAGACGACGTGAGTGACGAGCGCGCATCCACGGAGCCAGCACCCGAGGACGAGTAGACGCGAGTCTGCGCAATCGTAACCGTTGAAACGAGTACGATCGCCCGACGGCGTCTCGGGTCGAGGGACACCCGTCGAGCACCCAACACGGTCGTGATTGCTAGCAGAAGACGCACGTGCTGAAGACGGGACTACGAGCGTCGGGCGGCGGCGGTTCGTTCGGCCGATTCTGTGGCCGTTCGAGCGATTCGACTGCGGACGACCTAGTGTTCTGGTTCTTCTGCGGGAGCCACCATATCTTCGATCCGCAGAATGAGGATGTTGTTCGTGTCGTCTTTTCCGTCGACGGTGCCTTCGACGACGAGTTTCGACAGTGGCGTCGGTCCGACGACGACCCGGTCGTCCTCGTTGATCTCGCCGACGGCTCCCTGAATGTGGATCTCAGCCCGGCAGAGGTCGGGGTGGTGAACGCTCGAGAGGTCGATCTCCTCGACGATGACGTCCTCGACGGGCTCGCCCTCGTGCTCGAGCGGAACCGACGCGGGCTCGTCCATCTGCTGGATCTCGAGTGCCTCGTATGCGGCGGCTGTGGGTTTGTACCCACCTTTCGGCCCCGGTACGCCTTCGACGAGCTGGAGCGCCTTCAGGCTCTGCATCTGGTTACGAATCGTCCCCGGGTTACGGTCGACCTGGGCGGCGATGTCCTCGCCCTTGATGGCGTTCTCGGCGTCGTTGTGGAGGTTCGTGAGCGCGCGGAGGATCTTCTTCTGGCTCGGAGTGAGTTCGATCGATGACATGGGGACTCCTTCGTAGTATATTTCCTTAAATGGGGCGGGTTGGGAGCCAGTTTCGTCTGCGATCGTTGGGGAAATCGGTGCAGTCGTGTGGCGGTGTTCGAACGGTGGAGGGATCGATCAGCCCGGGAGGACCCAGCCTTCGACGATGACGTCCTCGAGCAGGAACATCAGACCCACACCGACGAGGAACGTCGCCGCGTTCAGCCGGGTCATGACGGCCTCGGCGTCGAACCGGATGAGCTGGGCCATCTCGATGAGCACCTGGAGAATCGCACCGACGGCGATGGCGAAAAAGACCGCTGCGAGCAGACTCGAGTTGGCGAGGCTCCCGATCCAGCCGCCGATGATCACCGGCCCACCCGCAATGAGGCCCATCGCAGCGAAGTGATGGAGCGGTGGCGTCGCCCGGTCGCGCGCGACGGCGGCGACGACGGTGGGGCCCTCCATCACGTTGTGCATGATGTAGCCGAGCACGAGCAACGTGACGAGCGTCGCGTCTTCGAGGACGAACGCGACGCCGATTCCCATCCCCTCGCCGATACTGTGTAATCCGAGCGCGATCGCGACGAGGTAGGCGATCTGGAGGCCGCTTTTCTCGCCGCTCGCCGCCGTTCGCTGTCGCCACTCGCTGACGGCGTACATGACGGCGAACGTTCCCAGGATGGCGAGGGCGGCGAGCCCCAACGCCAGTGTGGTGTGCTCGGCCTCGGCGCTGTGCTCGAAGACCTCCTCGGTCATCTCGAAAGCGATGAACACGAGCACCCCGGCGGCGAGTGCGAGGAACGCGTGCAGATATCGGTGATCGAGCGCCCGGATAAAGGGGAACCAGAGCATGCCGATCGCGACCGGTACGATCCCGGCGATCGCGCCGACGATCGTGAGCATCCAGAGGACCTCGAGCGTGCTCGCGTCGCTCATCGACTCCACGTTGCCGAACGGCGAGGTAACGTAGAGCACGCCGAGCACGGCGCCGAGAATAACGAGCGGGCCGACGGCGAGCGCCCACCGGGGGAGCCGCTCGAGCGGCGAGTCGTCGCTCATCGACCGGCCCCACCTCGGCAGCAGTCAGTGTAGATCGTCTTCATCGAGCACAGATTAGACGCGTCTAAACTAATATGTTGTCCTTCGAAGCGACGATTGAGAGGTGTCTATCGGCACATCGACGTCGGTGAAAACTGGAGGAAAGATCAGTGTTCGGCGCGTTTCGAGGCGTCGACTCGCACGTCTCGAGCGACGTCTTCCGGCAACGAGACGGGCTCCGATCGTCCGACTGCCTGGGCGGTGATCATCCCGAACGGAGCGATTTCGAGAATTTCGAGTTCGATCCCGGGTTCGACGCCGTGATCGGCGAGATACGAGAGCACCTCCGGGTCGTGGTCGGCGACCTCTTCGACGACGACGACGTCGCCTTCTTCGAAGCCGGTGATCGACTCGGCGTCGGTGGTTTCGAGTGGCTCGAGGTCCGCACTCGGGATCGGCGAACCGTGTGGATCGACCGTTGGGTCGCCCAGCGCGTCCGCGACGCGCGCTTCGAAGTCCTCGCTGATGTGGTGTTCGAGCCGGTCGGCTTCTTCGTGAACTTCGGCCCAGTCGTAATCGAGGTGTTCGGTCAGGTACGCCTCGAGCAGTCGGTGGTGTCTCACGACCTCGAGAGCGACGGTTCGGCCCTCGTCGGTGAGTTTCACACCCTGGTACTTCTCGCGGTCGACGAGCCCTCGCTCCTCGAGTTTCTCGAGCATGCTGGTGACCGTCGGCGACGTGACGTCGAGTTCCGCGGCGATCTCGGACGTTCTAATTCGGGCGTCCGACTCGCGCTGGAGCTGGTAGATGACCTTGAGGTAGTCTTCCATCACGTCGCTCAGCATCATCGTACGTCGAGTTTAGCTGCGTCTACTCCTAAACCTTGCGTCGTCTTCGAGCGGCCGCCCACATGATAGTCGACCATGGGAACCGTATCGACTAAACGAACGGTGACGAAGAGAGGCCAATGAGCCGAACCGTTCGAATCATCGGCGCACCGATGGACTATGGCGCGAACCGACGCGGCGTCGACATGGGCCCGTCGGCGATCAGGTACGCGGGGTTGAGCGACGAACTCGAGGATGCTGGCGTCGAGACCGTCGACGCGGGCGACCTGTTGATGCCGCGCGCAGAAGAACGCGATCCCGACGCGAATCCGCCACGGGCGGGGAACGCGAAATTCCTGCGCGAGGTCGAAGACGTCTGCTCGCGCCTGCGCGAACAGGTCGCCGAATCGCTCTCGGCCGGGGAGTTCCCGCTCGTCCTCGGCGGCGACCACTCGATCGCGATCGGAACCATGGGCGGCTCCTCGCGCGAGGCAGATCTCGGGGTGATCTGGTTCGACGCCCACGCCGACCTCAACACACCACAGACGTCCCCCAGCGGAAACGTCCACGGGATGCCCCTTGCCGCCACGCTGGGACGGGGGCTCTTCGGCGAACTCGAGTGGGCACACGCACCGCGCGTCCGTGAGGAGGCAGTCGCGTACGTCGGCCTCCGGAGCATCGACGAGCGCGAACGCGACCTCATCAAGGAGAGCGACATGACGGCGTTCACCATGGCCGACATCGACGAACGAGGGATCACGGCCGTCGTCGAGGACGCACTCGAGGTCGCGACGCGAGACACCGACGGCGTCCACGTCAGTCTCGATCTCGACTGGGTCGACCCGAAGACCGCCCCCGGTGTGGGAACGCCCGTCCGCGGCGGCGCGACCTACCGAGAGGCCCACGCCGCACTCGAGCGCGTCTCGAAGCACGACGAGCGCGACGGAATCGTGCGGTCGATGGACGTCGTGGAGGTCAACCCGATTCTCGACGAGAAAAACGAGACGGCGAAGCTGGCGGCCGGACTCACCGCGAGCGCGTTCGGCAAACGCATTCTCTAACTACGGCGACTCGCGCTCCGGTGACCGTCAACAGGGGCGGAATTTTAGACAAGTACGCTACAGTACCCACGTCGTCGAAATGCAGATAGACGCTGGGATGAGGGCCCGACCTATCGGAAACCCGTATATAGCGAAAGGTTATGCGAGTGTCAGCCCTATAATACGTGATCGAACCGCAAGCAGCGGAAGTTGATCAAGAACGAATCATGTTAACAGACGCAGTCACCTATCTGAAAAACAGCGACGACGTGTGGAAGACCAGCATCATCGGTGGTGTCCTGCTACTGTTTGGCTTCCTGTTGATCCCGCTGTTCATCGTCTGGGGATACATCCTCCGGGTACTGGATCGAACCGCCCACGGTGACGACGATGCACCGGTCTTCGAGGACTGGGGAGAGTTGACCGTCGACGGCGCCAAAGCGTTCGTGGTTCTGCTCGCGTACTCGCTGGTGCCGGTGGTGGTTGGCTCGGTACTGATCGGGAGCGTCTGGCTCGCCACCGGCGACAGTCCGGGCTCGGCCACCGCCGCCGGGACGATCTTCGGCGGGCTGGTCACGCTCGTGCTGTTCGTGGCGGTGGCATACGTCACGCCGGCAGCACTGGCACACGTCGCGTCGGAGCGGCGGATCGGTGCCGGATTCGAGTTCGAGACGCTCCGCCCGGTTCTCTCGAGTGGCACCTACGCAGCCAGGTGGCTGCTGGCGCTGGGAATCGTCCTCGTCGGGTCGTTCGTGGGCGGTCTCCTCAACGTGGTTCCGTTTCTCGGAGCCGTCCTCGGTGCGATCGTCGGATTCTACGCCCTCGTTGCGGCGTACTACGTGATCGGACACGCGTGGGGAGACCTCCACGTCGTCGCCGTCGACGACCGGGACGACGACCGCTCGAGCGAACGAGCCGCGGTCTGAGATCCACACACGCCGCTCGAGTGATGCGTCGGTCCACGTTTCGGTGCGATGCCTCCACGTCGACTTTCCGCTCGTGCGAACGCGTCGGCCGGTTCGTCGACCAAAACTCGAAGCGAGACGCGGTCGATAGCCCGGAGCAGGTCGGGTCACGAGGTCGAGTTCGGCCGCGCGAGCGGACCGAAGGCCGTGTTCAGTGAGAACGTATGACGAGTTCGCCACAGTTTCAACACCTTTGTATCATCCGCATCCCGACTGTCCATCATGACGGAAAACGTCGTCGTTCTCGGTGCTGGATACGCCGGTGCCGGCGCGATACAGAGCCTCCAGTCGGAACTGGACGGCAGCGCACAGCTCACGTGGGTCTCGGAGACCGATTACCACCTGGTCCTCCACGAGGTTCACCGGGTCATCCGGGACCCGGGCGTCCGCTCGGACGTCACGATTCCGGTTCGGGACATCGCGAACCCGATGACGAAGTTCATTCAGGACCGCGTAACCGGCATCGACGTCGACGACCGCGTCGTCGAACTCGCCGAGGGAGAGGACGTCGAGTACGACTACGTCCTCGTCGCACTGGGCAGCCAGACGGCCTACTACGGTATTCCGGGCCTCGAAGAGCACTCCCTGACGCTCAAGGGCTTAGAAGACGCCCTCGAGATCCACGACGCGGTGAAGACCGCCAGCCAGGAGGCGACCCGGGGCGAACCCGCACAGATCGTCATCGGCGGTGCCGGTCTCTCGGGCATCCAGACTGCCGGTGAGATCGCCGAGTTCCGCGACAAGCACCGCGCCCCGCTCGAGATCCACATCGTCGAGGCGCTCGACGAGATCTTCCCGGGCAACGACCCCGAGATCCAGGGCGCGCTACGCAAGCTGCTCGAGGAAGCCGGCGTCACGATCCACACCGACGATCCGATCACCGAGGCCGAGGCGGACGTTCTCCACTTCGACGAGGGCGACCCCCTCGAGTACGACGTCCTCGTCTGGACCGGCGGTATCACCGGCCAGGACGCCCTCGAGACGGCCGACCTCGAGAAACAGCACAACCGCGTCGAGGCCGAGGCGAACTTCCAGACCTCGGACGAACGCGTGTTCGCCATCGGCGACTCGTCGATCCTCGACCAGGGTGACCAGCCCGCGCCGCCGACGGCCCAGGCGGCCTGGCAGGCCGCCGAACTTGTCGGGGAGAACATTTCGCGGGCGATCGAGAACCGCCCGCTGAAAACGTGGGAGTACGACGACAAAGGGACCGTCGTCTCGGTCGGCGAGAAGGCCGTCGCCCACGACGTCGCGTTGCTCCCGATCAACACCTTCGGCGGGCTCCCCGCGAAGAACTTAAAGAAGTTCATCGCGGCCCGCTGGATCGCCGACCTCACCTCCTGGAACCACGCCCGGACGTGCTGGTCGTCGCTGTAACTCGACCACTCGGGCCGACGATCGCACCCGAGACGCATCGGCGGCTTCTCTGACTCCTCGTGCCCGCAGCCTTCACCGTCGTCGACTGGCTCGTGACCGTCATCACAGCCACGCCGCCAGGGCTAGCGCTGGTCACGGAATCGGCACCCACGCTCCTCGAGTCCGGCCTCGACGCCCGCGCCCGCGAGTGGCTCGAGACGGCGAGTGGCCCCTGGCAGTACGTCCTCGTCTTCGTGCTCGCGGCGACGCCGCTGCTCGAGATTCTTGTCGTGATTCCGATCGGCGTCGCGCTCGGGCTCGATCCCGTCCTCGTCGCCGTCGTCGCCTTCGCCGGGAACGTCGTCCCGATTTACGGACTCGTCCTCGCAGCCGACCGACTCTCGGCGTGGCTCGCCGCCCGCCGCGACGGCGAGCGCTCGCGTCGGCGCGCTCGAGCGGAACGCATCTGGAACGCCTACGGCCTTCCGGGGCTCGCACTCCTCGCGCCCATTGCGACCGGGGTCCACCTCGCTGCGCTCCTCGCGCTCGTCCTCGGCGCACGCGGCCGGTCGACGCTCGGCTGGATGACCGTGAGTATCGCGGCGTGGACCGTCGTCATCACTGCGCTCTCGGTAACCGGGGCGGTGCTCCTCGAATCGGTGTTATGATCGGTGGTGTAGAACGAGTGGCTGTCAGTTCGGCTGCACCGGCGCTCAGCCAAAGACCGTCTCGATGGCCTCTTCGAGCACTGCGACGGCCTCGTCGAGTTCTGCTTCGGTGGTGCACAGTGGCGGGCTGACGATTACCTGTACGTTCGGTCGACCGCTGCCGAACATGACGCCCCCCTCCTGTGCGGCCATCTGAACGGCCTTGACGGGGTTGTCGTCGGCCGATTCGGCCTCGTCGACGCGGGGGTCGAAGAAGTGTTCACCCGTCTCGGGGTCGGCGAACTCGACGCCCCAGAGGAAGCCCCGGCCGTGGACCGAGTGGACGGCGTCGTAGCGATCCTCGAGCGCCTGGAGCGACTCGCCCAGGTGGGGCTCGAGCGCGCGGACGTTCTCGATCAGGTCGTCCTCGTAGACGTCCATCGCGGCGAGCCCGGCCGCACAGCCGACCGGGTGGCCCGCGAACGTCTGACCGAGTTCCGTGCCGTTCTCGCGAGCCCAGTCGCTGAGCTCTTCGCTCACGAGCACGCCCGCAAGTGGGACGTAGGCACTCGTGACGCCCTTCGCGAAGGTGATCATGTCGGGGACGACGTCCTCGGTCTGGATGCCGAACCAGTCGCCACAGCGGCCGAAGCCGGCGATGACCTCGTCGGAGATGAGGAGAATGTCGTACTCGTCACAGAGTTCGCGGACGCGCTCGAAGTAGCCCGGCGGGCCCGGGTAGGCACCGCTCGTGCCCGCGACGGGCTCGGTGAGGATCGCCGCGATCGATTCCGGCCCCTCGTTGCGAATGACGAACTCGAGGTGGTTCGCCGCGCGCTCGGCGAGCTCCTCGCCCGTCGCGCCGTCGAACGCCCGGGGGATCGGCGGGAGGAACTTCCCCGCGCCGGTGGTGGTGGCGTGGCGCTCGAGGGTCGAACGAGTCTCCGGGTCACCCGTCAGGCTCCCCGCACCGTAGGTGCCGCCGTGGTACGAGCGCCAGCGGGTCAAGACCTTCTGTCCGTCCGTGTACTCCCGGGCGAGCTGGACGGCGGATTCGTTGGCCTCACTACCCGTTACCGAGAAGTAGACGTCCGAGAGCGAATCCGGCGCAACCTCGGCGAGCCGCGAGGCGAGTTTGGCGCGGGTGTCGTTGTCTTTGGCCGAGGAGACGTACGCCACGCGCTCGAGTTGGTCGGCGATTGCGTCGGCGATCCGCCCCTCGCCGTGGCCCGCGTTGACGCAGTACAGCTGTGAGGCGAAGTCGAGGTACTCGGTCCCATCCTCGTCGTACACGCACGCGCCGTCGCCGTCGACGATCGTGACCGGTTCCGTTCCCGCGGCGTACCAGTGGGGGATCGATCCGGGTGACGCCTGTGAGAGGTCGCTTCGCGAATTTTGCGACATATCCACTTGAGTGGGGAGAATGGTGATAAGAATTTGGGTTTTTCTTCCTCAATTGAATTTCGTTCGACACAGTGCGGTTTCACTGACGCCAAATGTCATCGACGCCTTCCCAGGGTGGCTCGACGGCCGCGCCGTCAGCTCGAGGCGGTGTAGGCGTCGACCAGTTTCGCTTCCACCCGCTGGAGGTGTTCGCTCACGGTCCCCGGTGCGAGGCCGAGCATGTCGGCCAGCTCGCGGTGGGTCGTCTCCCGCGGCACCTCGTAGTAGCCTTCGTCGACGGCGAGTTCGAACAGTTCCCGCTGGCGCTCGGTCAACGTCGCCGAGAGTCGGTCGTCGTCGGGTTCGTACTCGCCCAGTCGTGCGAGGTCGAGACGGACCCCGTCGGGGAGATCCGCCGCCGCCCGCTGGATCGCTCGACTCGTCCCAAACACGGAGACCTCGACGCCGCGGCTCTCGGGTCGCTCGAGCGACCGCATCGGCCACTCGAGAACGATCTCGTGTTTCCGGAGGATCGCCAGCAGGTCGTCGACGAGTCCGGCCGTCCGACACTGGACGTAGGCGACGCCCTGGCCGTCGGCGCCGGCGACGTCGTACTCGAGTACCTCGGGTGCGTCCGCGAGCAGCGATCGGGCGCGCTCGAGGTCGCCCCGGAGTTCGAGCAGTTCCACGTACTGTCCCTCCTGCACCGGGCTCACGTACCGGATCGCTTCGATACGCACCGCATCCTCCCCCGCGAAGACGGCGTCGATCGGATGGCCGTCTCCGTGAGTCCACGTCAGCGTGACCGTCGCGTACCTCATCGTCGTCCTCTACCTCCCACGTCGTATAAAACCACCTAGGATGCTCGGATATAGACATAGACCCGACCGGACCGTCTGAACGGACACCGATGAGCAGCGACACACCTCCATTCTCGGACGACCGGCCGCCGGGCCCCGAGGGGCTTCCGGTACTCGGCAATCAGCTGGCGTTTCTCCGCAACCCGTACGAGTTCATGACGCGGACGGCTCGCGAGTACGGCGATATCGCCGCCTGGGAGGACCCCGGCGGCCCCGTTTACCAGCTCAACCACCCCGACCACATCGAGCAGGTGCTCGTCCAGAACAACCAGAACTACATCAAAGGTGAGAACTTCCAGAACGTCCTCCGGCCGATCACCGGCAACGGCATACTCAACAGCGAGGGCGCAGTCTGGCGACGCAACCGCCACCTCCTCCAGCCCGCGTTCCATCCGAACCGAATTCAGGAGTACGCGTCGATGATGACCGACTTTACGGAGGAGTCCCTCGAGACGTGGGAGGACGGCCAGACGCGTCACTTTCACGACGACATGATGGAGGTGACCCTGAAGATCGTCGCCCGGGCGCTGTTCGGCGCGGACATCGACGACCAGGTCCACGTCGTCGGGTCGGCGCTGGACGAGTTCATGCTCGCCTCAGAGACCCTCTCTCACTTCGTGTTACCACCGGGCGTTCCGACCCCGTCGCGCCGGCGGATCAGGCGCGCCCGCGAGCGACTCGACGCGGTCGTCTACGGCCTGATCGAGGAACGACGGCGGAACCCGACCGAGGGAGACGTCATCTCGACCTTACTCGAGGTGACCGACGACCAGGGGAACACGCTCTCGAACGAGCAGATCCGCGACGAAGTCGTGACGCTGTTGCTCGCCGGTCACGAGACGACCGCGCTCTCGCTGACGCTCACGGCGTACCTCCTGGCAAAACACCCCGAAGTCGAGGAGCGGCTCGTAGAAGAGTTGGACGACGTCCTCGACGGCGAAGCCCCCACGATCGAGGACCTCGAGGAGCTGACCTACACCGAGCGGGTCGTCAAGGAGTCGATGCGACTGTACCCACCGGTGCCAGGCATCGTTCGCGAGCCAGTGAAGCCGGACATCGTCGGCGGCTACGAGATCCCCCCAGGGGCGACGGTTCGGATGCACCAGTGGGTCGTCCACCGCGATCCCCGATGGTACGACGATCCCCTCGCGTTCCGGCCGGAACGCTGGACCGACGAGATGGAACGCTCGCTGCCGAAACTCGCGTACTTCCCGTTCGCGGCGGGGCCCCGACGCTGTATCGGCGATCGGTTCGCGATGCTCGAGGCGCGACTCATCCTCGCGACCGTCTACCAGCAGTATCACCTCGAGCTCGTCCCCGGGACCGAGCTCGACCTGATGGCGACGATCACGGCGCGGCCGAAACACGAGATTCCCATGACCGTCCACCGCCGGTGAGGCCGAACGCGGCCGTCGTCGGTCGCTCGTGATCGACGTGAAAATCGTGGCCGAGCGATCAGTGCGTCGCGCGATACTGGCCGTGTGCGACGCCAATAGCGAGCATGATCAGTCCGAAGATCACCATCGACGGGACGACCATCATCAGGATCGTACTGGTCGTCATCCCGGGCATCGGGAACAACAAAGCCGTGCCGATCGCGATGACAAGCACGAACGCAACCATCGTCTTGACCGTATCTAGCTCGAGTGCCATACGCGACCGTTCGGATTCAGCTCACATTACGATACCGGGAACCGCTAATCAGTTCACCGCCGTCGGTCAGTTCGAGGGGCGAGCCAGGTTCGCGAGCGCGACCAGGAAGCCGAGGAACCAGCCGAGCGGGAACGAGAAGCCGACCCACATCGCCGCGTAGGCGACGCCCTCGAGTTCGTAGTTCGCCCGCAGGAACTCGTTGAGGCCGCCGACGAACAGGACGTTGTCGAGCACCCAGACCGCCAGGTCGTAGCTCGGGTCGAGGACGTACGGCTCGAGCGACGGCGTCACGAGCGCGGCGACGACCGGCGGGAGGAAGATCGCCGTCATCGCGAACGGGTACGCCAGGACGACCGTTGTCACCCGGCCGCCGACCTTCGAGAAGGTAGCCGCGAGCGCGGTCGAGACGACGGCGGCTGCGCTCGCCGCGGCGACGGCCAGGAACGCGTCGAACGGCAGTTGCAAGTGAGCGATAACGGTGAGGGCACCCCAGATTACCAGCGCGAGCCCCGTCACGCCGGCGACCCCGAGACGGGTCGTCGTCGAGTCGAGTTTACTCGCGTAAAAGCGGGTCGCGAATCCGAGGACAGTCAACGGGTAGAGGACGAGCAGCCCGAGTGCGCCGAGGATGCTCCAGGCGTGGTAGGCGATCTTCTGCGGCGTCGTCTCGGGTTTCCATTTGCCCATCACGGAGTGGCCGCGGCCACGCTGTCGGGGGAACGGGATCTCCATCCAGGCACCGTGGAGCCGCTCGAGGTCGACCTTCACCGCGCCGACGATGCCGCCACCACCACTTCGCTGTGCGCGGGTAGCCATACGGAACGAACGCGCGCGGTGAACCGTTAACTTTCGGGTTTTTCTCGGCCGGGAGACGGTCGTCGATGGGTGAGGGATCGGAAAAAGGCGTTTGGGGGACGGACTCGGCGAGCGGGCCGACAATCAGTACTTCGGCTCGGCACCGGTGAGCTCGTAGACGCGGTCCATCACGGCGTCGCGTTCGGCCTGCCAGGCGTCGAAGTGGCGCGGGTCGTCGGGATAGGAGTCGTAGACGTCCTTGAGCGTCTTGGCCTCCTGCTGGATCTTGTAGAGTTCGTAGAGGACGTCCCAGTGGCCGACCGTCTTCAGCAGCGTCTTGAGCTTCAGCCCGAGGCCCATGGAGGCGGTCCCGCGTTTCCCGAGCGCATCGACGATCTGCTGTCCGGGCAGGGAGGTGATGACCGAGACGAGTTCTTCGATCTCGTGGGCGCCGCCGAAGATGTTGTAGAGGTCCATCGCGGCGAAGCGCTTGCCGAAGTCGGTCTGGACGCGCCGGTTGTACTCCCACAGCGCGGCCTCGCTCACGTCGCCGTCGCCGATCGCTTCGGCGGCCACCTTGGCGGCCCAGTGGCCGGCCTTCGCGGCGCCGGGGATGCCGCCGCCCGTACACGGGTTGACGTGTCCGGCGGCGTCGCCGACGGCCACGAAGCCGGGGTGGACGGCCGAGTCGTAGGGCCGACGCGTCGGCAGCGCCGCACCGAGTTTGTTCTTCACCGTCGCCCCCTGGAACTCCGCCCGGCTCGCGAGGTCGGCTTTGAGCACCTCGACGAGCTTCATCGGCGGCTTGTTCATCTGGAAGCCCAGCCCGGCGTTGATCTCCGTCGCCGATCGCGGGAAGTACCAGAGATAGCCGAGCTCCTCGGTCGGTTTGAACACGAGCGCGTCGTGCCAGTCGACGGGCTCGGGCACCTCGAGGACCTCGCGGTAGGCCGAGCAAAACTGCGAGTAGTTGACGTTCGTATCGAACGTCGAGGTAGAGAGGTCGGCTTTGTCCTGTAAGATCGACAGCGCGCCGGCGCCGTCGATGACGACCTCGGCCTCGTAGGTGACCGGCTCACCCTCCCGGATCGCCCGCACACCCTCGACCCGACCGTTCGGCTGGACGACGTCCTGGACGACCGTCTCGTAGTGGATCTCCGCGCCAGCGCGGTCGGTCTCCTCGAGGAGAATCTGACCGTACTTGTAGCGGTCGACGACGCCACCGGACTCGGTGAACGGGATGTCGATCGTCTCGCCCGTCAGCGGGTTCTCGAAGAGTGCACGGCTGATCCCGTGGTTGGTGAACGCCTCCTCGTCGAGCCGATCGCGGTCGACGACGTCGGGAAACTTGCTCGCGCCCTTGATCCCGTCGCCGCAGGCGATGTATCCGCCCTCCTCCTCGGTCTTGCGCTCGACGAGAACGACGTCGAGGCCGTCCTGTGCGGCGGTCGTTGCGGCGAAACAGCCGGCCGTCCCACCGCCAACGACGACAACGTCGTGGGATTCCGTGGACATCTCTATCCACCTCGGAATGTCCCCTCGATAAAAAATGGGTAGGAAGCGTTCTGACGTCCTGAATGCAACGGGAACCGGACGTTCAGTCGATCCGATTGCTCGGTGATCGCATGCGCCGGTGAGCGAGTCGACCGGCAGTCGGTGTGGTCCGGCGATCAGCGCAGGTCGGGTGCAACGTCGAATTCGGGCGCTTCGGGCGTCGACAGCTCGAGTTCGACGTACCGACCGTCGGCAGTGAGCGAGGCGGTGAAGCCACAGTCGAGGCAGGCGAACACGCCCTGCCCGTTGAGCAGGTCGCCGTCACACTCGGGACAGGCGTTCGCCCGCTCTGGCTCGGTGGGTGGGGCTCCCAGCGGCGTGGGGAGTTCACCGGTTCGAAGCGTGGCGATCGCCTCGGAGGCCGTCACGGTCTCCTCACCGTCGGTGTGCGGGAACACCGCGTGGAGCTCGTCGTTTCGGTAGACGGCGAGACAGAGCATCGGCGTGACGAGAACGTCTTTCGACTCGCCCGTCACCGTCGACGTCACGGTGCGCTCTCTGAACGGCGGCTGCACGCTCACGCCCCGCTCGTCGGCCCACCGGTCGAATCGTTCGAACGCCTCGAGCACCTCCTGGTACGGGCTGTTCTCCGTGCGCGCGACCTCCTTTGGCCAGCTTCGGAGCAGGACCGTGTCGACGGTTCCGTCCGCCTCACACGCCTGCAGGGTCTCGACCTGCTGGTCCACCGGCTCTAAGAGCAGCGGTGCACGCACGTAACAGACCGCGGTCAGTTCGGCTGTCTTCGACGCCATAGCTCTCACCATCTGTTTGGTGGTGTCCACAAGGTTCCTAATAAATGTTGCCGAAATACCAGTTCGATGGGAATCCCAGTACGGCGTCGACCCGAGACACGTCAGCCCGGGTGATCGGCGCTTCGAAACCCACAAACGCGGGGCGGTCGAACCCGACGAGCATGGAACCACTCGAGCGGTACCGACCCGTCGTCGACGACTTCGAGGCGTTCCTCGAGGCCTGCCGCCGCCCGCTCGGGACCGCCGTCCGGGTGAACGCGATCAAGGCGTCCGTCGATCGGGCGACCGCGACGCTCGAGGAAGAGGGCGTCGGCTACGAGCAGGCCGACTGGAACCCGCGCGTGCTGCGCCTCGAGACGGACTCGCCTGGGTCGACGTGGGCCTCGTTTCACGGCTTCACCCACGGCCAGGAGGAGGTGTCGGCGGTGCCGCCAGTCGTCCTCGATCCGCAGCCGGGCGAGCGGGTCTGGGACGCCTGTGCCGCCCCGGGCGGGAAGACGACCCAGCTCGCCGCGTTGATGGACGACCGGGGAACGGTGGTAGGCAACGACAGCAACCTCGGGCGGCTCTCGGCGCTGCGCTTCAACGCCGAACGCCTCGGCGCGACGTCGATCGTCGTGACGAACCAGGACGCGCGCAACTACTCGATGAACCCCCTCGCCTTCGACGAGTTCGACCGCGCACTCGTCGACGCCCCCTGCTCGTGCGAGGGGACGATCCGGAAGAACCCCGACGCCCTCGACGACTGGTCGATCGGTCACGTCCAGTCGGTCGTCGGCATCCAGAAGGGCATCCTCCGGCGAGCGATCCAGGCCACCCGCGAGGGCGGGGCGGTCGTCTACTCGACCTGTACGTTCGCCCCCGAAGAGAACGAGGCCGTCGTCGACTACGCCCTCGAGCGCGAGGACTGTCGCGTCGTCCCCTTCGACCTCGGCCTCATGCACTCGCCGGGGCTCACCGAGTGGGAAGGCGAGGAGTACGACTCGAGTCTCGAGGAGGCCGCACGGATCTATCCCCACCAGAACGACACGGGCGGCTTCTTCGTCGCGAAACTGGAGGTGGGGGCATGAGCGACGACGGAGCCGACCTCGAGCAAAACGTCGGCCAGCGGTTCGACCGCCTGCCCGAGACGAGCGACGAGCGCACCGTCGAGGGGCGGGCGAGCCGCGAGGACGTCGTCGGCTACTTCGAGGAGCGCTTTGCTATCCCACCGGAGACGTTCGACGACCACACGTTCTGGGAAAAGGGCTCGGGGAAGATCTGGGTCTACGCGGGCGAGTCCCCGTCGACGGTCGAACTCGAGGCGCTCGGGATGACCTGCCTGCGCACCCGCCAGGAACACTGGAAGCCGACGACGGACGCGATCCAGCGCTTCGGCCGCCACGCGACGCGCAACGTGATCGAACTCTCCCGCGAGGAGGCCGAACGGTTCGTCGACGGCGCAGACCAGGACCTCGAGTGGGATGGCGACTGGGGCTACCTGATCGCCGCCCATCAGGTGGCCGGCGAACTCGAGCCCCTCGGGGTGGGGCTGTACATCCACGGCGAGTTGCGCTCGATGGTGCCGAAGGGTCGACAGCGAGACCTGTGACCGTCGTCCGTCGATACTACTGCCGACTTGACCCGACGCATCACTCGAGACGACTTTCAATCAACGGCTTTGCTTTGGTAGCACGTATCACACCCTGGGACGAGCGACCATGACTGACAAGCCACATCAGAACCTGGCCATCATCGGCCACGTCGACCACGGGAAGAGTACGCTGGTCGGCCGACTGCTGTTCGAGACGGGAAACATCCCCGAGCACGTGATCGAACAGCACCGCGAGGAAGCCGAGGAGAAGGGCAAGGGCGGCTTCGAGTTCGCCTACGTGATGGACAACCTCGCCGAGGAGCGCGAACGTGGCCTGACGATCGACATCGCCCATCAGGAGTTCGACACCGACGAGTACTACTTCACGGTGGTGGACACGCCCGGCCACCGCGACTTCGTGAAGAACATGATCACCGGGGCCTCGCAGGCCGACAACGCCGTGCTCGTCGTCGCGGCCAACGACGGCGTCCAGCCCCAGACGAGAGAACACGTCTTCTTAGCGCGCACGCTCGGCATCGGCGAGTTGATCGTCGGCGTGAACAAGATGGACGTCGTCGAGTACGACGAGGAGCGCTACCGCGAGGTCGTCGAGGAAGTGAAAGGACTGCTCGGACAGGTCCAGTTCGCCGTCGACGACGCCTCGTTCATCCCGATGTCGGCGTTCGAGGGCGACAACGTCGCCGACGCCTCGGAGAACACGCCCTGGTACGACGGCCCGACGGTGCTCGAGGCGCTGAACGGGCTGCCCGAACCCGAGGCGCCGACTGACGCGCCGCTGCGTCTCCCGATTCAGGACGTCTACACCATCTCGGGAATCGGCACCGTCCCCGTCGGTCGACTCGAGACCGGCGTGATGGAGACCGGCGACAGCGTCTCCTTCCAGCCCAGCGACGTGGGCGGCGAGGTGAAGACGATCGAGATGCACCACGAGGAGATCGCGCGCGCCGAGCCCGGCGACAACGTCGGCTTCAACGTCCGCGGCGTCGGCAAGGACGACATCCGCCGCGGCGACGTCTGTGGCCCCGCCGACGAGCCGCCGACCGTCGCCCGAACCTTCCAGGCCCAGATCGTCGTCATGCAACACCCGAGCGTGATCACCGCGGGCTACACGCCCGTCTTCCACGCCCACACCGCCCAGGTCGCCTGCACGATCGAAACCCTCGACCAGAAGCTCGATCCCGCGAGCGGAGAGGTAACCGAGGAGAACCCCGACTACATCCAGGCGGGCGACGCGGCCATCGTCACGATCCGTCCACAGAAGCCCCTCAGCCTCGAGCCCTCGAGCGAGATCCCCGAACTCGGCAGCTTCGCCGTCCGGGACATGGGTCAGACGGTCGCCGCGGGACGCGTGCTCGAGATCGAGGAGGCCTGACCCGCTACCTGATTCGAGCGCCGGTCAGCCCACCGCCGTCACAGCGAGGAGGCCCGATCGCCGTCACAGTGAAGCGGCCCGGGTCTCGTCGGCGAGGAACCCCTTCACCCAGTTGTCGAACCCTTCCTTTCGCTCGAGGTAGGCGCCGTGACGGGCGTTCCGGAACATCGCCAGCTGGGCGTCGGGGATGCCGGCGTGCGTTTCCCGCAGGATCTCCTCGGGGAAGAACGGATCCTCGTCGCCGCCGATGACGAGCGTTCGGGGCTCGATCTCCTCGAGTCGGTCTGTACCGTCGTACTCGAGGACTGCGTCGATCGAGACAACGACGTCGGCTGGTTCGGCGGGCGTCGGGGGCCGGAGCCGGCCGACCGTCGCCGAGAGCCGCGGGTACAGCGTCCGTCTGTAGCCCGTGTACATCTCCCGAAGGAGCTCCGTGCGGATTTTCGTCCACTCCTCCTCGAGGGCGTACCAGCGGAGCCGACGGCCGATCTGAACGCTCTCGTCGGCGAGCCGGCAGCCGGAGGCGGCGAGTACGAGCCGGTCGACCAGGTCGGGTCGGAGGTTCGCGAGCTCCTGGGCGATTAGCCCGCCCATCGAGATGCCGAGCACCGAGGCAGGTCCGATCTGGGTCTCGAGCACACGCGCGTAGTCGCGAGCCAGCTCGCGGATCGACGTCCCCTCGGCGAGGCCGCGCGGCCGGCTCACCACGCGAACCGTGTACTCGTCGAGAAACCGCCGGAAGGAGTAGCGAACGGCCCAGGCGCCGGACCGGCCGTACTCCCCGTCGAACATCGCGTCGCCGAGCCCGGGGATCACGAGGAGCGTCTTCGGGCCGTCACCGACTCGAACGTGTGGGTACCGATCGACGAGCTGATCCGTCTTCGGTCGTGGCAGCAGTGACATGGGCTTCCTCTCGACGCGACGCACGTTGCCGACGACCAAAACGGTTCGCGGCCCCGTCAGCGCCGTTTTACTCGAAAGCAAGCACAGTCTCGGCCTCGAAACGGACCGGCGATGAGGACTATCACAGGCTCTCTCTATCGACCCGTCGGCTTCGGGTTCCACCCACATTGATATACGGACCGACCCCAAGAATCGATGATGGTCCCGCTCGAGGTCGTGGTCGCTGTCTGCCTGGCCGTCGCGCTGGTGGCGTCGATCCTCGCACTCCGGTCGGTCGACGCGTCGAGCCACCGGTGGAGGAGTCGGCTCCGGAGTCGGCTGTTGTTCGGCGTCCCGTGGGGAACGCTCGTCGTCGTCGCGTTCGTCCTCGCGGTCTACCTGCTCGTCCAGGACGGGATCACCGACTTCGACAATCCGGTGGTGCTCCCCTACCGGGCGTGGTCGTACTTCTACCCGCTCGGGATGGCGACGGCGTCGTTCACTCACGCCAGTTCGGGACACCTGATCGGGAACCTCGTCGGAACGCTCGTCGCCGCGCCGATCGCGGAGTACGCCTGGGGACACTATCCGCGCGACCGCGACGAGGGCTCGACTGGGTCGTGGCTGGCGACCCCGTGGATTCGGGCGTTCGTCGTCTTTCCCCTCGCCGTGATCGCGATCGGGCTGGTGGTCAGCCTGTTCGCGCTCGGCCCCGTCATCGGCTTCTCCGGCGTCGTCTACGCCTTCGCGGGCTTCGCGATCGTCCGCTACCCGATCGCGACGCTCGTCGCGACGATCGGCGTCCAGAGCGTCGTGTCGACGACCTACCGGGCACTCACCAACGCGGTCTTTACCTACCAGGCCCAGCCCAGACCCCCGTCGGCGCCGGGGTGGGCGACGACCGCAGTCCAGGGACACGCACTCGGCTTCTTCCTCGGCTTTCTCATCGCCGTGATCGTCTTCTCCCGGCGGCGGTACCGCCCCGACCCGCTCCGGCTCTGGATCGCCCTCCTCGTCTTCGCCTTCTCGAAGGGACTGTGGGCGATCTACTGGTTCGAGGGCGGAAACACCTACGTCCTGTTTCGTGGCCCCGGCGTCGTGATCGTCACCGGGCTCGCCATCGTGGTCACGCTCGCGGTGGTCGCCTCCGACCGGCCGCTGCTCCCGGCGTCGCTTCGCGGCCGCTCGGCTGCCGATCCGCTGGCCGGCCGACTCGAGCGCATCCTCGAACTCGGCCTCGGCGGACACAGGGCGGACGCTCGAGGCCGGATTCGACGGCTCGCCAGGGGGAGCCCCTCCGAGTCGCGACTCAGAGACGTAACGCGAAAGGGGGCGGCGCTTTCGGCCGTCGTCCTCGTCGTCGCCCTCATCAGCGGTCCCGCGATCCCGGCGAACCTGTTCGCTCCCGACGCCTCGACGAATCCCGACGCCGCCATCGACGTCCGCGACTACTCGGTGAGCTACGCGGAAGGGGTCGAAAACGAGATGATCTCCATCGTCGACGTCTCGGCGTTCGGCCAGAACACGACGGTCGAGTCGAGCGGCGTCATCGTCTCGAGCGCCGACCGAAACATCTGGATCGAGGCGGTGTCGGCCCAGCGGCTGGCGTTCGACGGCGGGACGACCGTCGAGGTCGGCGGGCCCGGCTGGCGCGAGACCGTTCACGTCGAGCGCGACGGCTGGACCGCCGCCGGCAACGACACCGCCTACCAGGTCTGGCTCTGGGCCGACGGCGACGATCGCCAGCTCGCTCACACCTCAGACCCCGTTCGGGCCGAGGTCAGAATCGAGGGGCGAAACGTGAGCGTCGTCCCGGATGACGACGGTGCGTTCACGCTCGAGGTCGAGGGGCCGGGCGGCGCAGTCTCGAGCGTCCCGATTCCGGCCGAGAACGCGACGGCCGAAGCCAACGGCCTCACGTTCGAACACGACGACGGGACGATCTTCGCGAAGACGAACGGAACGGTCGTTCCGGTCGCGAGCGAGGAGTAGCCAGCCCGAACGGCATCCGTCAGAACCAGTCGCGGATCGGTGGCAGCAGCTCGAGGGCAACGGCGGCGAGGAGGGCGCCGGCCACGACGAAGGCTCCACCCGCCGCGACGAACCCCGTCGAATCGCCGTCGATCGCCATCCAGCCGCCGATCCACACGAGGCCGAGCGCGAACCCGAGCAACACGAGCGTCCCGACCACGTCGAGCATCGCGTCCTTCACGGCTGTCCGAACGACGAGGTACAGCTCTTGCTCGTCGAGGCCGACGTCGTACCCGCCGTCCGTTCGGTCGGGTTCAGCGCTTCGGTCGAGGTCGGAGTCGGGATCGGAGACCATGAAAACGTGATGGTTCGATTACGTGACAATCGTATCGGTCGTCGAGAGGAAGGGACACCTCGTGACTAACGCCTCGTCAGGCCCACTCGATCCGAAAGACCTCCGCCTCGAGTTCGCGCGACGCTTCGGCGTGAAAGGCAAAGCGGTGCTCGAGGTCGAACGTCGCACGGAAGGCGTGGGTGACCTCGCCGCCGTGGTCGGCGGCGAACGACTCGACGAACGACTGGCTTCCCTCGTTGTGGATGGTGTAGGAGACGGCTGCGAGCGCGCGTGCGCTTTCGAGGAACGGCCGATCGGCGTGGCGGCGCTGGGCGCCAAAGGGCGGGTTCGAGAGAACGATCGCCGAGTCGACCCCGAGCGGGGGGCGGGCCGCGTCGCCACGAACCCAGTCGATCGGCGTCTCACCACCGACGCGTCGTTCGTTCGCTCGAGCGAGCGTCAGGGCCTCGGGGTCGACGTCGAGGCCGACGACGCGCGCCGGTGCGAACTGCGAGGCGCCGATGGCGAACATCCCCGTCCCGGTGCCGAGGTCGACGACGAGTCGGTTGGTCAGATCGCCCTGCAGTGACGCGAAATGAAGGACGTGTGCGGCAACGTCGGGCGGGGTGAGATACTGCTCTAAGTCGACCGACGGCTCGGCGAAGTCGGTGACGGACTCGAGTCGGCGGGCGAGGGTGCGCCGCGAAGGCATCACCCAACGGTCAGTGTTCGAGCGTAATGGGGGCGTCGAGATCGAACGTCAGTCCCTCGCGCTCGGCGCGTTCGGCGCAGGCGGCGAGCGCGGGTCGAACCTTTTCGACGTCGCAGACGGTGTCACACTCGACAGTCACGGCGCCGGCACCGAGAAAGGAGGCGGCGTGGACGTAGCCCCGGATGCGGTCGACCTCCTCTTGCGTTCGAAGCGAACAGTCCTCGTCGAACCGCGCGCTGACGATCACTCGAGCAGGAAACAGCCCTTCGTGGTACAGTTCGCGCCTGAGGTCGCGCAGGTACTCCGGCGCGGTCGACTCCAGTGCGTCCGCCTCGAGTTGAACTGGCGTGACGTCCGCGGGTCGACACCGTTCGATCGTCCGGCCGACGTCGGGGGGCGAGGTGGTGCTCATCGACAGACGATACATGGGCAGCATACAAAAACCTTTGTAAATGCTTAGTAGTAATGGTCGAGTCGAGAAGCTGGTCGCTTCGCCCCGTCGTCGAACGATCGCCGCTGCGTTCGACCGCGTGAGCGCATAGTATTAAGAACGTCTACGCACAGGGAACGGTATGGACGAGTGTCCTCGTTGTGGGTCGTCACTCGAGCGTCTGTCGCTGGGCGAGGTCACGACCATCGCGTGTGGTCGATGCGGGTTCGCGGACGTGCCGGTCGACCACGAGAGCGAGGGTGAAGACCACGAGTCGTGGCGGGACGCGTTCGAACGGTTTTACGAGCAGACGAACGAACGCACGGAGTGATCCCGAATCGACCAGGACAGCCACACCAGGACCTGACGGTATCGACCGTCGGTAACTGGCTACAACGGCCTCTCTATACTCGAGCGACGGTACTCGCGCGTCGAAGGCGGCAAAGAGGAGAGAACGGCCGTTATTCGGCCGGTGCTTCGGCTTCCGCTTCGCCGTGGTCGACGTCCTCGTCCGAGCGGGCCGCGACGAGGCCACCACGGGCGACGCTGTACAGCGGCTCGTCGGCGTGGCTGACGCCGCTGATCGAGAACGGGATGTTGGCGTCCTCTAAGTGATCGCGGAACAGCGCCTCGAAGCCGTTCGGACTCGAGGTACCGCCGGTGACGACGACGGGCACGTCCAGTCCCTCCTCGACGTCTTCGTCGTCGACTTCGCGAACGATGTGTTCGATGACGTAGTCGAGTAAGTTCTCGTAGTAGATCGAGAGCGCCCCCTCGACGCCGCCGACGTCGGTGGTGAAGTCGAGTTCGAAGTCGTCCTCTTTGATCGAGGTTACTTTGTCGACCGGGGTGCCGGTGGCACGGGCGGCCGACTCGTCGACCCAGTCACCACCGCGGGCGACGGAGAACTTCATGACGGGCACCGCGTAGTAGGCCAGACAGACGTTCGTCATCCCGGCACCGAAGGAGATCCCGAGGCCAGTGAAGTTGTTGTCCGCGAGCTCGGAGTAGATGACGGACATCCCCTCGTTGATCGGCTCGGCGTCGTACCCCATCTCGTTGAGGAACGATTCGATCGTCTTCTGGTGGTACAGCGTCGAGAGGTCGGAGTCGATCGGATCGGCGGGAGTCGAGAAGTAGAGCTTCTCGTCCGGATAGGCGGGTTCGCCGACGACCTGTTCGATGATGAGTTTCATCATCGGAATCGCGCTCTTCTCGTCCGAGGAGAGAATCCCGTGTTTCATCGGGCGGCGCGTCTCCTTGTTGAAGATGTTCGCGAAGTTCAGGGCGTCGTCACCGACGACGTACACCTTATCGTCTTTCCGAATGTGGAGCACGTCGCTTCGTGAGAGCATCTGCTCGGCCATGTCCGAGTACTCGATCTCCACGAAGGAGTTGCGCTGCTGTACAAACACCGTGTCGTTGCCATCCTGCTGGGCAGACAGGATGTTCATCGTCCCAACGTCTAGGCCTTTGGCCATGGTTTGCCAAGGATGCCGGTCGATTATAAATCTATGTAAATTCTATACATCATTAACAAATCCACAATAAAAATGTATATGCCAGCTACCCGAACAGTTATGTTCGAGACTCGAAAACTCTCGCTACAGTCGAAATTACCGATTGCGATGCTCTCGAGCAAAACAGCAACTCTATTGTCAGAAGAAGATATTTTTGAGTCTGGCTAACAGTCCCGACGACTCCTCCGTCGCTAGCTCCTCTGCCTGCTGTTGTTCACGAAGCGCTCTCAGCTTCTCCGTCTGATCGTCGACCGTACTACTCGAGGTCGTCGTCTTCGTCTCACCGCCTTTCAGCCCCTTGAGGCCGGCGACCTGGGAGTCGACACCGCTCGAGCGCTTCGTCTTGGTTCCGACGTCGAGGTCGACGCCCTCGAACTCGTGTTCGGTGAAGCTCAGGCGCTTGTGTTCGGTCTTCTCGACGCCGCCCCAGGAGAGTTCGACATCCTCCATCGCCGCGTCGATGTCGCTGCGGATCTCCTCGTCGGAGTAGTGTTCTTCGTCCTCGTCGTCGGAGCCCAGTTCGACGCTCTCGGCCGCTCGCGCCAGATCGAGGTAGTGCGCGATCAGTGCCGCGCCGGTCGACGCAGAAATACTCGCCAGACCGATCGCGTAGACGGCGACGACGTGGACGGTGCTGAACGCCGTTTCGCCGCTCTCGTAGAAGTTCCAGTCGGCGGGATAGAGGTGGACGAATCCGCCGACGGCGACGAGCGTGGTCGCGACACCGACGATGGAGGCGTAGCGGACCCGTCGTTCGGAAGGGAGGAGCGCGACGATCCCGAGCATCGTCGCCGGGAGCGCGACCATCCCGAGGGCGTACGCCGGCTGCACCCACGCGAAGTACGCCGACGACCGTGCCTCGAGCGTGCTACTCCAGGCGAACAGCAACAGGGCGACGATCGCGAGGCCGATTCCGCCGAGAAACAACCCGAATCCGACGTAGACGTCGGTACGAGCCTCCGGTTCGCCGACGTACCGACGATAGAGGTCGAACAGGTACCCGTCCGTAGACCGTTCGGCTGGCATTGTCACCTCTTTCGACTCCAGTATCATGACTTTTTGGACGAAAAAAGAGTCAGTCCGCGAGACCATTTCTCGAGTGAAACGCCAGTGACGATATCGAAGAATCCACGGCTCTTCCGGAATTTTTTCGATTTTCTTTCGCCATTCTCGGGTAGAGACTGACTGAATCGTACGACAAGCTCTGTCATGACACACAAAAGTTAAGAGTGCCCACGGGGTTTGAGTGGGTATGGACTCCGCCAGTCCGCGACCGACTGCATCGTTTGACGACTCCCGTAGCGAGCTCGGTGCACCCACACTGAAAATTACACTGGCGGAGAACTTTACATTCGGCGGGAATAATTCCCGCCTCCAGGCGTTCGAACGGGCCACTCACTCGACGTTCGAATCGGCCGACCCACCGACGATGGGGGCCCATCGCCTGTATGCCACGCGTTGAGTGGACTCCGCGCCGAGGTATCGCCGTTTCCCGACCATTCTCCAGCAGTAGCACTAGCCATGAGTAGTCTCCCAGATCCACTTGCCAGCATCGACCACGACCGACCCGATTCGGACGTCTATCGCGTCCTCGACAGGGACGGCAGCGTCCTTCCCAGCGCGTCAGTGCCGGACCTCACCGACGACGAACTCCGTTCGATGTACGAGGACGTCCGGCTCGCCCGCCGGTTCGACGAACGGATGATCAGCCTCCAGCGACAGGGTCGAATCTCGACGTACGCCCCGATGACCGGCCAGGAGGGAGCCCAGGTCGCAAGCGGCTACGCCCTCGACGGCGACGACTGGGTGTTCCCGACTTACCGCGAACACGCCCTGAAGTACGTCCACGGGATGGACCTCACCGCACTGCTGTTACCCCTCCGGGGCCACCGCGACGGCTACGCCATCCCCGACGACGTGAACGTCCTGCCCGAGTACATCCCAATTGCCACCCAGCTCCCCCAGGCGATGGGCTTCGCGTGGGGCAAGGAGCTCCAGGGCGAGACCGACACCGTCGCGATGTGTCACTTCGGCGACGGTGCGACCAGCGAGGGCGATTTCCACGAGGGGATGAACTTCGCCGGCGTCTTCGACGCCCCCGTCGTCTTCGTCTGTAACAACAACCAGTGGGCGATCTCGGTCCCGCGGGAACGTCAGACCGCCAGCGAGACGATCGCCCAGAAGGCCGACGCCTACGGCATCGACGGCGTCCGCGTCGACGGCACCGACCCGCTCGCGGTCTACCAGGTCGCCCGCGAGGCCGTCCTGAAGGCGAAGTGTCCCTCCGCGGACGAGCTCCGTCCCTCGCTGCTCGAGGTCGTCCTCTACCGCTTCGGCGCCCACACCACGGCGGACGATCCCTCCCAGTACCGCGACGAGGAGGAAGCCGAGCGCTGGCGCCGGTGGGATCCGGTGAACCGGCTCGAGCGGTTCCTCTACGAAACCGGCCGCCTCGACTCGGAGACGCAGTCGGCGATCGAGGATCGCGTCGAGGAACAGCTCTCGGCAGCCATCGAGGAGGCCGAAGCCGCGGAGGCGGACGTCTCGGAGCTGGCTGAGCACCTGCGCGAAGAGCCGCCCGAACGGCTCGAGGCACAGCTGGCGGAGCTCGAATCGATCCGCGAACGCTACGGCGAGGAGGCGTTCAGACACTCATGAGTTCGGCGGTCACCACGCAGGAGTTGACGCTGGTCGAGGGCGTCCGCGACGCCCTCGCAGTCGAGATGGGCCGCGACGAGCGTGTGATGGTCCTCGGCGAGGACGTCGGCGAGAATGGCGGCGTCTTCCGCGCCACCGAGGGGCTCTACGAGGAGTTCGGCGAGGAACGCGTCGTAGACACGCCGCTCGCGGAGTCGGGTATCGTCGGCTCCGCCATCGGCCTGGCGATGTCGGGGATGCGCCCGGTCGCCGAGATGCAGTTCTCGGGCTTTTCCTACCCCGCGTTCGACCAGCTCGTGAGCCACGCCTCGCGGATCCGGTATCGCTCGAAGGGACAGTACACCTGCCCGCTCGTCGTCCGGATGCCCTACGGCGCTGGTATCCACGCGCCCGAACACCACTCCGAGTCGAAGGAGGCCTTTTTCGCCCACGAACCCGGCCTCGACGTGGTCATCCCGAGCACGCCCGCCGACGCCAAGGGACTGCTCTCGAGTGCGATCCGCGACCCCGACCCCGTGATCGTCATGGAACCCAAGCGGATCTACCGGTCGTTCCGCGGGCCGGTCCCCGACGGCGAGTACACCGTTCCGATCGGTGAGGCGAACGTGCGCCGCGAGGGCGCGGACGTCTCCGTCTTCACCTGGGGCGCGATGTGCGAACCCGCACTCGGCGCGGCCGAGGAACTCGCGGGCGACGTCGAGGTCGAGGTCGTGGATCTGCGCTCGCTCTCCCCGCTCGACGTCGAGACGGTGACCGAGTCCGTAAAGAAGACCGGCCGGGCCGTCGTCGTCCACGAGGCCCCCATGAGCGGCGGATTCGGCGGCGAACTCGCCGCGACGATCCAGGAGGAAGCACTGTTCTACCTCGAGGCCCCCATCGAGCGCGTCACCGGCCTCGACACGCACGTCCCGCTGCACGCACTCGAGGACTTCTACCTGCCCAACGCCGCCCGGATCGTCGACGCAGTCGAGTCGACGATGCGCGTGTAATCGACCGACTCGATCGATGTCGCGCGCTCGAGCGACAGACGCTCAGTTGACCTCGAGCGTCTCGAGGTCGATTCGGCCTCCCTCGTCGACGTCGAGTCGCTCGAGCGTTCCCGACTCGCCAGCGACGAGGTCGATCGATCCGGATTCGGTCCCGTCGCCGGGGAGGACGGCCGTCCCACCGACGAGGATCGGTGCGAGCAGCCCCGCCGCAACGACCCGGAGGTCCGTGAGCGAACCGACGGCGACTCGAGTCCCCTCGCCGATTCCGTACGAGTCGACGACCTCGCGCGCGGCGTCGATCGCCGCGCCGTGGGTGAGCGTCCGGTCGCCGTCGGTCACGAGCGCCGTGTCGGGATCGATCGCGACGGGCGGGAACGACGGATTCTCGCTCCACAGCCCGGCGTCGAAGTAGTGGACGTCGGGCGAGTCGGGCTTCGTGCCGTAGCCGACGCGCTGGGCGCCGCGGGGGAGGTCGTACGCCGCGAGCTCGTCGGTCGGCGCCACGAGCGTGCGGAACGCCTCGTCGTCTCCGAGCGCCGTCGGCGGGGCAAAGCGCGTCGTCCCCTCGAGCAGCGCCGTGCCGAGGAAGGCGAGCACTGCGAACGGGCCGTCGCCGACGACGCCCACGGTAACGCCTCGGCGAACGCCGGTGTGACGCAAGAAGTTCCCGGCCTTCCAGGCGGACGTCAGGGTCCAGTGGTAGTCGAACTCGCGTCCGGTCTCGTCCTCGAGCGCCGGTCGGTCGGTCCGTCGGTCTCGCGTGAGCAGGTCGGCGACCGTTACCGCGTCCATAGCCGGGAGTATCGAGCGCGGGTGCAAAAGCGCGCCGACTCGAGTCAGTCGTTCCCTGGAAATATAGTACTCGTTGAAACGATTTACACCCGGTCACAGCCGAGCGGCCAGCCTTAGCCTCGTCGTCAAGGCTGGCCGCCGACGTTCGTGACCGGGTGTGCAATGACTTTCAACGGGTACTATAATGGTCCGATCGAGGTTACCAGCCTTTTGCGTTCAGTGTTCGATACGCACGTGGAGTGTGCCCCTCGCACGAGAACGGATCGCGTCGTCTACGAACGGGAGACGCCGTCAGAAACTCGACTTGAGTCGCTCGAAGAAGCCCTGTTCGACCTCGATCTCCTCACCGCCGGCCTCGGCGAATGCCTCGAGCGCCTCGCGCTGTTCGGCGTTCAGCTGCTCGGGGGTGACGACCTGCACTTTCACGTAGAGGTCGCCGTGGCCGCGCCGGCGGAGCCGGGGCATCCCCTTGCCCTCGAGTCGGAACGTCTCTCCGCTCTGGGTGCCGCCGGGGACCTCGAACTCGGCGGCGCCGTCGAGCGTCGGCACCTCGACGGTGTCGCCGAACACGGCCTGTGGGAACGAGAGCGCCAATCGGTACCGGAGGTCGTCGCCGTCGCGCTCGAACGCCTCGTGGTCGGCGACCGCGACGTCGATCAGCAGGTCGCCGTAGGGGCCGCCGTTGGGGCTCGGAGCACCCTCGCCTTCCATCCGAAGCGTCTGACCGTCCCGAATCCCCTCGGGGACCTCGACCGAGAGTTTCGCCTCCCGCCTGACGTACCCCTCGCCACGGCAGTCGTCACAGGTCTCGGAGTAGAGCGTCCCCTCCCCCTCACAACGCCGACAGGTCGTCGTCTGCTGGACGCGTCCGAGCGGCGTCTGCTGGACCTGCGTCACCTGGCCGCGGCCCTGACACTCCGGACAGGTCTGGGCCTCGGCACTGGGCGGGTGCCCCGTCCCATCGCACGTCTCACAGGTCTCGGGTCGCTCGATCGTGACCGCCTTCTCGACGCCTTCGTACGCCTCCTCGAGGTCGATTCTGAGGGTGGTCCGGAGGTCGCGGCCCTTGCGCGGTCGGTCGCGACCGCGGCCACCACCGCCAAAGACCTGCTCGAAGAGGTCGCCGAGGCCGCCGCCCATCCCACCCATGCCGCCGAACGGGTCGCCGCCCATCCCGCCAGCGCCGCCGGCGCCCGCGTCGAAGCCGTGTTTTTCGGCCTGCTCGAACCGGTCGTGACCCAGCCGGTCGTAGGCCTGGCGGCTCTCCTCGTCGGTGAGCACCTTCTTGGCCTTCTGGATCTTCTTGAACTTCTCCTCGGCGTCGGGGTCGTCGCTCACGTCCGGGTGGTACTTCGCGGCCTTCTTCCGATAGGCTCGCTTGATGTCCTCGGCCGACGCGTCGCGACTCACGCCGAGTACGTCGTAGAAATCCTCGCTCATTCGTTGTCACCCGGTAATCCGTTGAAACACTTGAAACGAACGCTCTGCGGAAACCGGGTCGAATCCCCGATTACCGCTCGTCGTCTTCGTCGTCGATGTCCTCGAAGTCCGCGTCGACGAACTCCTCGCCCTCGTCGCCGGGAGCCGTCCCTTCCGGACCCGGGTTCGGGCCGTCGCCCATGCCACCGGGTCCGCCTGCGGGGCCAGCACCGGCCGCACCCGGACCGCCACCAGCCGCCGCCTCCTGGTAGATCTGCTTGCCGATCTCCTGGAGTTCCGTGCTGAGCTCCTGGGTCGCCGCCTCGATCTCCTCGGCGTCGGCCTCGTCGTCGTCGACCGTCTCCTCTACGTCCTCGATTGCGGCCTCGATGCTCGAGCGCAGGTCGTCGCCGACCTCGTCGTTCTCCTCGAGCAGCGTTTCGGCGCGCTGGATCGTCGCCTCGGCGGTGTTGCGGGCCTCGATGCGCTCGCGGCGCTGTTTGTCCTCCTCGGCGTGTTCTTCGGCCTCGCGCTGCATACGCTCGATCTCGGCATCCGAAAGGCCAGCACCGCCCTCGATCGTGATTTCTTCGCTGGTCCCGGTTCCTTTGTCCTCGGCTGCGACGTTGACGATGCCGTTCTCGTCGAGGCTGAACGTGACCTCGATCTGGGGCGTGCCGGCGGGCGCCGGCGGGATGCCGGTCAGGTGGAACTCGCCGAGCAGTTCGTTTTTCTCGGCGAGTTCGCGCTCGCCCTGGAAGACTCGCACCTGCACCGAGGTCTGGTTGTCAGCCGCGGTGGTGAAGATCTTCGACGCCTCGGTCGGGATCGTCGTGTTCTTCTCGATGAGCCGCTCGAAGAGGCCGCCTTTGACCTCGATACCCAGCGAGAGCGGCGTGACGTCGAGCAAGACGATGTCGTCGACCTCACCACCGAGAACGCCACCCTGGATCGCCGCACCCAGCGCGACGGCCTCGTCGGGGTTGACGTTCTTCTGGGGCTCTTGCCCGGTGAGTTCCTCGACCTTCGCCGACACCTGGGGCATCCGGGTCGAACCGCCGACGAGCAGCACTTCGTCGATGTCGTCTTTGCTGTAGCCGGCGTCCTCGAGTGCCTGCTCAGTCGGGCCGACCGTGCGGTCGATCAGGTCCGTCGTGAGCGACTCGAACTTCGCGCGGGTGAGACTCTGCTCAAGGTGGATCGGGCCGTCGTCGGTCGCGGTGATAAAGGGCAGGTTGATCTCTGTTTCCTTGCGCGAGGAGAGCTCGATCTTGGCCTCCTCGGCGGCGTCTTTCAGCCGCTGGAGCGCCTGGCGGTCCTCGCGGAGGTCGATGCCGTGGTCGGCCTCGAAGTCGTCGGCGAGCCAATCGATGATCGCCTCGTCCCAGTCGTCGCCACCGAGGTCGTTGTCACCGTTCGTGGCGACAACCTCGTAGACGCCGCCGCCGAGGTCGAGGATGGAGACGTCGAACGTCCCACCGCCGAGGTCGTAGACGAGCACGGTCTGGTCCGAATCGTCGTCGAGGCCGTAGGCCATCGACGCGGCGGTGGGCTCGTTGACGATCCGTTCGACCTCGAAGCCGGCGATCTCGCCGGCGTCTTTGGTCGCCTGGCGCTGGCGGTCGGAGAAGTACGCCGGGACCGTGATGACGGCCTTCTCGACCTCGTCGCCAAGGTAGTCCTCGGCGTCGCGCTTGATCTTCTGGAGGATCATCGCCGAGATCTGATGAGGCGTGTACTCCTCGTCCTCGATCTCGACGGTGTAGTCGTCCTCGCCGATGTGGCGCTTGATCGAGGCGATCGTCTTCTCCGGGTTCTGGATCGCCTGGTTCTTCGCCGGCTTGCCGACGAGCCGTTCGTCGTCGTCGGTGAACGCGACGACCGAGGGCGTCGTCCGATCGCCTTCGGCGTTGACGATGATCTCCGGATCGCCACCTTCCATTACGGCGAACGCGCTGTTCGTCGTCCCAAGGTCGATACCGAGAATCTTGTTGCTCGCCATTACGGGGGTAGTTGTGTGCACTTTGTTTTAAAGGTTGCTACACGAGTCGCGGGTGCGAATTAAATTCACATCCCCGAGCCAGGGAGCGTCCGCTCAGCCAGATCGGTCGTCGAAAATCGTCGAATCAGTCATCGGGACTGTTGGAACGATCTACCGCCGATCTCCAGCGGCGAGCCCGACGATCGGTGGTAACTCCAATTGTCCCTATCAGTCGTCTCGAGCGGCGTTCTCGGCCTGGTTCGACTCGTCGTCCGAATCTTCCGCTTTCGAATCGACGTCCCCGTCGGCTACGATCTCGCCATCGAGTTCGATCGCTTCGTCGTCGCCATCGGCCTCCTCGTCGGGATCGTCGGCGTCGGCGTCAGACTCGTGGCCGGACTCTCCTACCGCCGCGTCGGCCGCGGGCTCGTCGTCCGTCGCGTCGTCACGGTCGTCCGCGAGTTCGCCGTTGCTCACCGTCACCTGGGCGCTCCGGATGACTTTCCCGCCCATCTCGTAGCCGGGGGCGAACACGTCGTCGATCGACCCCTCCGGCAGCGCGCTGTCGACGGTCACCATCACTTCGTGGCGCTGGGGATCGACTTCGGTCCCCGGTTCGGGAGCGATCTCTTCGACGTTCTCGTCGTCGAGGACGCGATCGAACTCGCGGAGCGTCATCTCGACGCCCTCACGAAGCGCCGCCACGTCGTCACTCTCCTCTTCGAGCGCCCGATTCAGGTTGTCGCGGACGCCGACGAGGCGCACGACGAGATCCTCCGTCGCACGCGCTTTGAGCTGCTCCTGGCGCTTTTTCGCCCGCTTCTTGTAGTTCTGGAAGTCAGCCTGCGTCCGCGCGTACGCTCCCTCGAGTTCGTCGATTCGCTCGTCGCGTCGCTCGAGTTCGGCCTCCCGTTGCTCGAGTTCGGCCTCGAGTTCCGAGTATCGTTCCTGGAGGCGGTCGATCGTCTCTGACTGTTCGTCGAGTCGCTCCGTGAGGTCCTCGAGTTCCGCGCGCTGTTCCTCGACCGTCTGGTTGCGCTCGCGGGCGGTCTCGACGATCGCGTTGACCTCGTGGGCGAGTTCGTCGTCGAGTTCGGTGAGTCGATCCAGGAGTCGCCTGACGTCGTCGCTCGTCTGGGGCACCTGGTCGGCGGGTTCGTGCTCGGACGTGCTCGTTTCGTCGGTCGACTCACGTCCGGTGTCGGCTGTCGAAGGGTCGTCCTCGGCGTCGTCGCCGCTGGACTGCTCCCCGGACGGAACATCCTGGGTAGCCGGGTTCGTACCCTCGTCTTCGCTCATGTCTCAGTCAAAGAACAGCGGTACTAAAAGGATTGAGGTCCGCCTTCGCAGGTCTCCCCCCGCCCGATCCGACTCTCCCGGAGCGCCTATGTACGTCCCACCTCGAAGCACCCGTCGTGGACCCCATCGAGCTCGCCTCCGAGGACGGGACGATCCGCGTCGACGGCGACGAGGTTCCCCAATCGATCGCCACCGACGCGCCGTGGCTCGAGTACGATAGCCGAACCGACGTCGTTCGAGCGCCGGCCTTTCGCTACGCCGAGCTTCGACAGCTCCTCGAGGCGACCGGCCGGCCGCTCGACGACGCCGTCCTCGACCTCGAGGCTCTCCCCGCGCTGCACTCGGCGTACGAGCTTCGCACCTACCAGCGCGACGCCCTCGAAGACTGGCTCGAGACCGACCGCTGGGGCGGGCTCGACGATCACACACCGCCGCTGCCGGTGGCGTGCGCCCCCGCGGGCGTGCTCGAACTCCCCACCGGCAGCGGAAAGACCGTCGTCGCGCTGAAGGCCATCGAACGCCTCTCAGTCCCGACGCTCGTCGTCGTCCCCACCATCGACCTGCTCGAGCAATGGCAACGAGAACTCGAGCGTGAGTTTTCGATCCCAGTCGGCCGGTTCGGTGGCGGTGAACAGCGCCTCGAGGCGCTCACGGTCTCGACGTACGACTCGGCGTACCTCAAGGCTGATTCGGTGGGCGACCGGTTCGGCTTCGTCGTCTTCGACGAGGCCCACCACCTCGGCGGCGAGGGCTACCGCGAGATTGCCCGCCTGCTCGCCGCACCCGCACGGATGGGGCTCACTGCCACGTTCGAACGGCCCGACGGTGCCCACGAAGTGATCGAGGCGCTCGTCGGCCCCTGCTGTCACCGGGTCGACGTCGACGAACTCGCCGGCGACCACCTCGCCGACTACGACCTCAAGCGACTCGAGGTGGCGCTGACGCCGGCCGAGCGCGACGAGTACGACCGCCACCAGAAGGTCTTCACCGACTACCTCGCCCGGTCGAACGTCCAGCTTCGAAGCGGTTCTGACTACCAGAAGCTCGTCATGCGGTCGGGCTCGGATCCGCGCGCTCGAGAGGCCCTGCTCGCCAAACAGCGCGCTCGTGAGATCGTCTTCGGCAGCGAGGCCAAACTCGACGCCCTCGAGGACATCCTCGAAGACCACCGCGAAGATCGGGTCATCGTCTTCACGGCGTACAACGACCTCGCCTACGGCGTCGCCGAGCGCTTCCTGCTCCCCGCGCTGACCCACCAGACGGGCGCGAGTGAACGTCGAGAGATTCTCGAGCGGTTTCGCGAGGGGACGTACTCGCGCGTCGTCACCTCGAACGTCCTCGACGAGGGAGTGGACGTCCCCGACGCGAACGTCGCGGTCGTCCTCTCGGGCAGCGGCAGCGAACGGGAGTTCACCCAGCGCCTCGGGCGGATCCTCCGGCCCAAGGACGACGGCGGGCGCGCCCTGCTGTACGAGGTCGTCAGCGGCGACACCGCCGAGGAGCGCGTCGCCGACCGTCGGCGCTAACACTGACGCGACGCTGGCGGTCTAGGCGGTGTATGTGTCGCCCGACTCGAACATCGCCTCGAGGTTCGTCACCGCCTCGAAGACGGTCGAACGATTCGGGATGACAGAGCGTGCCGCCTCAGGCGACGCGCACGTCGGCCTGCTCGGTGACGGCGAGTTCGCCCGTGAGTTCGGAGTGGGGGTAGGGCATGTCGATCCCTTCGGCGTCGAAGCGGTTCTTGACGGCCTCGATGAACGTCGCCTGAACACCGGCCGGACTCTGCGCTTCGGGATCGATCCAGAGGCGCCCGGAGAGGACGACCGCGGAGTCGCCGAGGTCGGCCACCGCGACCTCCGGCGCGGGGTCGGGAAGCGCGCCCACGACCCGCTTCGCCTCGTCGGTGATTACGTCCCTGGCGTGGGCGATGTCGACGTCGTAGCCGATACCGAAGTCGTAGCTCACTCTGAGCTGTTCGTTTCCGTTCGGGTTGACGAGCGCCGAGTTGGCCAGTTCGGCGTTCGGCACGGTCACGAGTTCGTTGTCGACCGTGTCGAGTTTCGTGACGCGGAGCTGAATCTCGCGGACGACGCCGGCGTTGCCGTCCCACTCGACCGTGTCGCCCACCCTGAACGGCTCGTCTTTGACGATGAAGACGCCGGCGACGAAGTTCGCGATCAGGTCCTGAGACGCGAACCCCACGGCGAGCACGAGAGCGCCCGCGAGGGCCGAAAACGCGACGAGGATCGTCCCGAATCCGGCGATGGTCGCGGCGAGGGCGAGCGCGCCGACCAGCACGACGATGCCGACGACGCTCTTCGTGAGACCCACGAGTCCCTCGGCGAACCCGCGCGACTCGAGTGAGCGCCCGGTGAGACTCACGAGGACGCGTTTGCCGAGCCAGTAGATGATCGCGAACGAGACGAGAAAGAGCGCCACCGTAGTGGCGGCTTCAAGGAGTGCCGGCCCGTAGCCGCCGAGCGTCTGAGCGAGCCAGTTCCCGTCGGGCGTTATTTGTAATTTGTGCATCACGTAACTACTGGCCCCCCTCCTAAAAGTCCTTTTTCGCGCCCCGAACTGACTGTACGCGGCTCGGATCTGTCCACGATCGATCCTGTCCTGTGGTGATAGGTTCGGGGACGATCCGGCCGGCGGACGCGTCGCGGTGAACGCCGACGTCCGGGTGACTTTTGAACTCGTCACCCTCACCAGGGAGTAGATGCTGACGAAAGACCTGCTTCGCGTCTCCCGTGCCGGCGGCGGCTTCCACCCGCAGTTCGCCGAGCGAAGCCACCGGCCGCTCGCTGCGCGCGTCATCGGGACGTTCCAGGGTCACGTCGGCGAACGGCGCGAGGTCCTCGAGGCCGCGCTCGCCGACCTCGAGCGCGAGGCCGACCACTTCAAGCTCGTCCGCGGCTTCGCGGCGCTGCTCGAGCGCGACGCGACGTTCGAGACGAAAGCTTCGCTCGAGCCCGCCGTTGCCAGAAGGGCGGCGTTCGAGGCGGCCGAGGCCGTGGGCGTCGTGACCGAGGACGAGCGGGCGATGGCGCTCGTGCGCGCCGGGGAGTCCCTCGGTGTTTCGGCCGACGACGTCGCCGACTCGCTGTACGCCGACCTCGAGGAGCGCCAGGTGCTGACCGCGATCGATTCCCGGTGGGACCCCGACGACCTGCTCGCCCAGTACAACCTCTCGCTCGCCCAGACGGCGCTGTTCGACGCCACCGAAGTTCGGGTCCGCTCGAGCGATCCGAAGGCGCTCGTCTCCGCGATCAAGCGACTGCGGCTGCTGTACGAGATCGAGAAGACGCCTGACGGGCGCGAGGTGATCGTCACCGGGCCCACCCAGATCTTTCGGGCAACCCGGCGGTACGGCACCCGGTTTGCCCGTCTCCTGCGGACAGTCGCAAAAGCCGACGAGTGGCGACTCGAGGCGACGATCGACGATCGGGGAACCGAGCGACCGCTCACCCTCACCCACGAGGATCCGGTGTCCGTCCCGGACGCCGACCCCGTCGCCGAGGTCTCCTTTGACAGCGGGGTCGAGGCCGACTTCGCTGGCCGGTTTACGAGCCTCGATCTCGAGTGGGACCTGATCCGGGAGCCCGAACCCCTCGCGACGGGGACGCGAGTGATGATCCCGGATTTCGCGTTCGATTACGAGCACGCCGCCTTCCGCATCTACTTCGAAATCATGGGCTTCTGGACGCCCGAGTACGTCGAGAAGAAGCTCGGCCAGCTCGAGGGCCTCGAGGACGTCGACATGCTCGTGGCCGTCGACGAGTCCCTCGGGGTGGGCGAGCAGATTTCAGCGCTCGACCACCGGGCGATCCCCTACACCGGCTCGGTCCGGGTGAAAGACGTCGCCGACGTCCTTCGCGAGTACGAGCGGGAGCTGGTCGCCGAGAGTGTGGTCGCCCTGCCCGACGAACTCCGACCCGAGGCGGACGTTCTCACGCTCGCCGACCTTGCGACCCGCCACGGCGTGAGCGAGGACGCCCTCGCCGAGACGTCCTTCCCCGACCACGAGCGCGTGGGCCGGACGCTGATCCGCCCGTCGACGCTCGAGACGCTGGCCGACGACCTCGAGGCCGGAATGGCGCTGTCGGAGGCCGAAGCCGTCCTCGAGGACGTGGGGGTAACGGACTCGAGCGCCGCCCTCTCCGCGCTCGGCTACCGCGTCGAGTGGGAGGGGCTAGGCGGCGGGACGCTTCGGGAGCGATGATCGCGACGATCCACCGAACTGGTGACTGCGAGTGAGCGTCGCCGACGAACGCGTCTTTCGTCACACCTATTTCCGGCCCCTGACTACGACCCCTCATGTTCGATAGCGTTCGCGCCCGTCTCGACTCTGACTCCGAATCCGACGCCGAGCCGACGGTCGGGCTCTTCGTCGACGGGCCGAACGTCCTCCGCGACGAGTTCGACGTCGACCTCGACGACGTGCGCGAAGCGGCGACGGCCCTCGGACGCACGGGCGTGATCCGCCTCTATCTCGACGAACACGCCACGCCCGGCCTGATCCAGGCCGCCGAGGCCCGCGGCTTCGAGGTCGTCATCACGAGCGGCGACGTCGACGTCAAACTGGCCGTCGACGCCACCGCCCTGATCGCCGAGGGGATCCTCGACACCCTCGCGGTCGCCTCGCGGGACACCGACTTCAAACCCGTCCTCGAGTACGCGGGCAAAAACGGCATCGAGACGGTCGCCATCGCTCCGGGCGAGCACGGGCGCTCGGACGCCCTCCGGAACGCGGCCGACGAGTCGATCACACTCGAGTCTTGACATCCTCCCTGCGCTGAAGCGCGAGGATTCTTTCGTGGGACAGCGAGTCGTTCTCGCATCCCCGAAGGCACCCTGACCAGACTACAAGGGGTCTGGCTGTGGTTTGTGGGCTTGTGCGTCGGGCCTCGAAAGAGGCGTGGTTTCCTTCGGTGTATCCGCTTGCACCCCACGGGCCGTGCCATCGACCCAACTCAGATTGCGCCGAGTGAGCAAGCCGTTCCGACGCAGGGTTGCTTTTTGATAGTGGAGACCCCAAGCCAACTCCAATTTTCGTCGGAATACGGCTTGACAATCCTTACTCTTCTGGGTTATTTAATTAACATGGCTCGCGTCATCTTTTGACGGCGCGTATCCCCACCGTGAACGGCGAGGCTCTGCGCCTGCTCTGCACGTAACCCGGCGCCGGTCGAGGCTGAGGCGCCGCTCGATTTCTGACCCACGCCCTCGCTACCCTCGTGGGGTTCCCCACTCGTGGCATCGGATCCACGATCGTGTGCAACCACTATGTGGGTGCGTGACAATGTACGCAGTATGATGAAGTCGCCGATCGACGACGTCGCGTACCTCGTTCGGTCTGAACACCGAATCACGGCGCTCGTCGCACTCTCGGCTCGTCCCCGGAGTCGGTCCGAGCTCGGGGAGCTAACTGGCGTCTCCTCGTCGACGATTCGGCGGACGCTGCGCGAGTTCGAGAGCCGAAACTGGGTTCGCAGGGAGGGCTATCAGTACGGTGCGACGCAGCTGGGAACCTTCGTCGCGTCCGCGATGGAGGACGTGATCGACCGGATGGAGACCGAGCGAACGCTTCGTGACGTCTGGCACTGGCTTCCTGAGGACGAACGTGAGTTCACGATCGAGATGTGTACCGATGCGACTCTGACGGTCGCCGAACCCGACGACCCGTATCGTCCCGTGAACCGATTCGCGACGCTCCTTCGAGAAACGAGCGAGTTCCGGTTCGTCGGATCCGACGTCGCCCTGCTCGAGCCGTGCAAGGACGTGCTTCGCCAGCAGATCGTCGATGGGATGCGGACGGTGATCATCGATCCACCGACCGTCGCCAGATACATCCTCGAGACGTACCCGGAGCACTGTTCCGAACCGCTCGAGAGTGGTAACCTCACGGTGGTAACCCACGACGAGCTTCCGCCATACGGTGTCAGCCTCTTCGATGACCGAGTCGCTATCAGCTGTTACGATCAGGACAGCGGTACGGTACGAGTCTTGATCGAAACCACCGCACCGGCGGCTCGAGCGTGGGCAGAATCGACGTACAGCACCTACCACGACGAGGCACAGCCGCTCGCAACCGAACGCACAGCGAGGTGATCGGGGTACGGTCAGTGATCGTCCGTCTCGAACTCCTCCTGTGGCCCGATCGAGACGGCCTCCTCGACGAGCGCACGGTGGGCGCGACGAAGCCGTTCTGAGAGCGCCTGGTGAGAGATCCCGAGGTCGTCCGACAGCGACTCCATGTCGACTTCGCGCGGGATGGCGTAGTAACCGCCCTCGAGTGCCTTCACGAGCGTCTCGTGCTGGGTATCGGTCAGTCCGTACCGCCCGCCTCGCTGCTCGTCCAGTTCGTGAATTTTTTGGATCGAGAGCGAGAGCCCCTGGTCGGTCGCGAACTCGTACGTGCGTGAGAGCGCCTCACGCTCGGGAAAGAGGATCCGAAGCCGCCACTGTCGTCTTTCACCGGAGGCGTCGAGGATCGTCGCCATCTCTTCGGTGAGGACGTGGACGATCACGGAGACGTCCGCGACCCACTGCATCCGGTAGAGTCGCTCGTCATCGAGGTCGGTGAGCAACTCGGCGTTCTCGACGCTCTGATCCTCCGCGAGCGCGTCGTCGAGGGCAGTCAACGCCGACTCCGATCCCGAAAACCAGACGTAAGGCATCACCTGATCCGGTTCGTAGGCAACGACGCGTTCGACCTCGACCTCGACGTCGGGGGCCGCCTCGAGCGTCCGTCGAAGGGCGAACCCCTCGGCCGGAAGTGTGAGTTCGGCGATGGTACTCATGGGTACGCTCACTACGTCCGCCCACAAAGAACGTGGGCCGCCGTATTCCGCCGTGGTTTCGCGACTGGACGAGACTGTCAGTCGAACCGGCAGTCGTCCCGGTGTGACGTGACAGCCGTCGTGTCTTCGACCACCGCTCTCGGTTTATCACCGTCGCCGGCGGCCGCTCGATTCGACCGTTGTGCTGGCCAGCATATCTGTCGACAGTAACTGAATTCGGTTATCGAGGTCCGGATTTTCCCACGTGCTTAATTAGTTTCGGCTTCAACGTTCTCCCATGCTCACGGACGACTTCGGACGTGAGGTGACCGGGGTTCGGGTCTCGCTCACTGATCGCTGTAATTTCGATTGCGTCTACTGTCACAACGAGGGGCTCGGGGACACGAGGGGACCGATGGATCCTCAGGACGACGAGATGAGGACCGACGACGTCGTTCGCTTTCTCGAGGTCGCCGAAGAGTTCGACGTCGAGGCGGTGAAGTTCACCGGCGGCGAGCCGATGCTTCGCCAGGACCTGGAGGAGATCATCGAACGGACGCCGAACTCGATGGAGGTCTCACTGACCACGAACGGGACCTTTCTCCCCGGCCGTGCGGAGGCGCTCGTCGAGGCCGGCTTAGAGCGGGTGAACGTCTCCCAGGACGCCCTCGGCGCGGAGGCGTTCGCCGAGATCACGAAAAGCGGCGCGTACGACCGGGTGCTCGAGGGCGTCGACGCGGCGCTCGAGGCGGGGCTCGACCCGGTCAAACTCAACATGGTGGTCTTCGAGCACACGGCGGGGTACGTCCCCGAGATGGTTGAGCACGTCGCGGAGAACGATGGCCTCCAGCTGCAGCTTATCGAGTACATGCCCGAGCTGACGGGCAAGCCGGAGTGGGCGATCGACATCCAGCGCGTCCACGACTGGCTCGCCGAGCAGGCCGACGAGATCGAACACCGAGAGATGCACGACCGCAAGCGCTACTGGGTCGACGGGGGGATGGTCGAGATCGTCGATCCCGTCGAGAATCCGACATTCTGTGCGAACTGCCACCGCGTCCGGGTGACCCACCAGGGCTACCTCAAAGGCTGTCTGAACCGAAACGACGACCTCCGCCCGATGGGCGAGATGACCAGACCCGAGATCCGCGAGGCGTTCCGCGAGGTCGTCGCGAACCGCGTCCCCTACTACGGCGAGTACATGATCAGAAACGGCGACGGCGAGTGGGAGTTCAACGAGGAGTACATCGGCGTCTAGGGTTGTCGTCCAACGAGCGGCTGCTGCTGACTGCTGGGTGCTACAGCGACTATCGCATATCAGTGATCCATTCGTCTTTAGCTAAGACTGCTGGTTATACTCCGTGGCAGAATTATGCTTAATGGTATTAGTCGAACGAATCTAGCGGCTGAACCGCTGATGCGGCTGAGAGTCAACAGTACAGATAATGCAGAGACTGCTTTTTCGCCCCGCAGCGGTCGTATACTGACGAAACCCACCTCCAAAACGGTGTTATTCGGTATTACTCTGAGTATTAGCTAAAGACGGATGATCAGTGATCACAGCAAAACGGTGGTTACGATCTCGAAGAAGACGAGCAGCCCGACCCAGGTGGTGAACGTAACGAGCACGAGAGAGAGGAGGATACGGCCGATGTCCCGTGCGTTGTCCAGCGTCGGTGAGTCCGCTCTACCGGGGAACGTCAGTTTCGACATCACAACACCGACGCCAACACGCTCGCCCTTGAACTTCAGTCAGACGCCCGGATGACGTCGACCCCGTCTCTCGAGGGAAAGGGGTAGTCGTCGGCGCGAAACCCGCTCGTTACGATACCACTGATCGAAGAACGACGACGTTGCCCACACCGCGCCGCCTTCGCTCGAGTACTCCTTTCATCTCCAACCGATCGAGCGTCCGACTCACGGTTGCTTTCGACAGATCAGTTTGATCGACGATTTTTCGCTGCTCGAGTTGTCCATCGTGCTCGAGAACGAGTTGATATATTGTTCGCTCGTTTTCGGAGAACGAATCGGGAGCTATCCGTGGTGTACTGGTGCCAGACTCATCAGCTGAACGATCCGTGGGCGCAGCAGCTACAGCACTGGAGACGTGGTCCTCTCGCGTTTCGGAACCGTCGATAGCTTTGGAGGGGGACGTCTCGGAGAGATACAGATACATTCCGCTCGCGCCGATGCTAATTGCAGCCGAGATAATAATCGCCATGTTCGCGTACGAATGCACCACGACGGAGTCGATAGAGTTGACCTGTAACGTCGTCCCCTCTACTGAAACGATAACCGGTACTGGATTGAGTAGTTGATACGTGAGCAACATGGCAGAAGTCAGCAAGAGTACTGCTGCCAGCAAGTCGCCGGAGCGAAAGTTCAGCACGGACATATATTCGGATGGGAAGTGGCAGCACATATAGTTATATTTTCGTCGTTCGAAACTCGTTTCCAACCGTTTCGAAACAGCGAAACGCGGTTCTGTAACTATTGACAATAAAGTAATAAAATCTGTTTCACAGAACGATTCGCTGCGGTCGTCGAGATCTGTCTGAAGATCATCGACCGCAGAGATAGCTATGAATGGTAAACCAGTGGCCCTTGCGCTCGTCGTGTTACTCGCGTTAACCGGCGTCGCAATGGCAGCATACGAAAGTCCAGAGATGGATACGACGATCGAATCGGCAGACGCGGACGAGTATGACGTGAGCCTCACGACTGCAAACGAGCAGGACGTCGACACCGAGACGCCCGCATCGGCTGCAGAGTACGACGTGAGCGTCACTGCTGTGAACGAATATGACGTCGACACCGAGACGCCCGCATCGGCTGCAGAGTACGACGTGAGCGTCACGGCTGCAAACGAGCAGGACGTCGATACCGAGACGCCCGAATCGGCTGCAGAGTACGACATGTCGCTTGATATCGACGATGATGCGACTGTCGCTGCGACCAGGACAGTTTGAGGCCGAGTAACGGACTCAACCAATCCACGTCGGTTCACCACAACCGAACTCTTTTTAATGCAACTACACTCAGATTTGAATGAGTGTGGGAGAATCATCGAATCGACTGGCCGAATCGAAGCTGTTGCTGATACTGATACTGATCGGGATCGGTGTGTCGATAGCCGTACTGTTGAACGCGCCCACCGATCCACAGATCGCTGAGGCGTCAAACCAGACAGCAACCGATTACAACGTTTCTCTCGTCGAGACCGAAACCCAGGTCGAAGCAAACCGATCTGAAAGGGGGGTTGCTAGTGCCGTGACGCATCGAGTACAGAGTCGAATCGACCAGATCGACCGAATTCGACCCGGTTCAGCTTGACACAGGACCAGGAGACGCCGGCCACCTGCTCGTCGAGTCAGCCGACCGCGAGATTCTCGCTGACCCGGTCGTGAGCGACGCGAGCCGCGGCGATTCTCTCGCCGCCGCAGCGGAACCCGACGGCGAAGTCGACGTTATCGGTTGTGCGTCGCCTCCTCGAGCACCAGCGTGTCGTCCTCGAGGTAGTGTTCGAAGTGGTGGGCGTCCTCCTCGAGGTCGACGAGGATCTCGCGCAGGATCTGGGAGGTGGCGTGATCGCCGAGGTTCGTGGCGAGTTCGATGCTGTCGCGCATCGACTCGATCATTTCGCCGTACATTTCGAGGTCGTTCTCGAGCATCGTGCGGACGTCGTAGACGTCTTCACCTTCGAACTCGACGGTCGCCCGCCGTTCGAGGTTCGTCGGTCCCGAGACGGGGACGCCGCCGATCGCCTGGGCGCGTTCGGCGATGAGGTCCGCACCCTCCTCGACGTGCTCGTAGGCCTCCTCGGTGAAGAGGTGCAGATCGCGAAACTCCGCACCTTCGACGACCCAGTGGTGCTTTTTCAGCTGGTGGTACAGGACGTACGCGTTCGCGAGCTCTGTGTTCAGCGCGTCGACGATCTGCTCGGCCTTTTCTCGCTCGAGTCGGAGGCTGTTCTCCTCGACGGTGCCTGCCTGCTGGCGGACGGTCTTCTGGGTACTCATCACGTCTGTCCGTACACGATCTACTCCCTTAAACGTTACCCGGCATAGAACATTTTTTGCCGAACCAAAAATTGTTTTTTCAGTATTAAGAAGTACTTCCGCTGGGTGACGTATTCGCTCGGTAACTCGTCGGCTCGGCGAACACTGACTTAGCTGGAACTGTTACTTCATTCGTGAGTAAATTTCTTCAGTAGGGCTGCCCTACGGAACGCTATGGCAACGAGAATCGCACACCGGAGAGAGCGACTGTACGTCGACGGCGAGTGGCTCGAGACCGAGGGAACGCTTTCGGTCACCGATCTGGCCGACGGAGCCACGTTCGCGGAGGTCGCGGCCGCCACGCCGATGGATGCCCGACGGGCGCTCGCCGCCGCCCACCGAATCAAGTCGGAGCTGCGCCAGACGACGGTCGTCGAACGGGCACGGTGGTGTGAACGAATCGCCGACGGGCTCGAAGAACGCGAGGAAGAGCTCGCCGAGGTGATCGTCCGCGAGGCCGGGAAGCCGATCTCCTCGGCGCGCGGTGAGGTCGGTGCAGCCGCCGAGCGCTTTCGACGAGGGGCCGAGGAGGCACGGACCGTCGTCAGCAACGGCGAGTTCCGCGAGGGATCGACCGACGGACACGAGGGGTGGAACGCGATCGTCAAACACGAGCCAATCGGAACGGTACTCTGTATCACGCCCTACAACTATCCGCTTGCGACCACCGCCCTGCAGGTCGCACCCGCCCTCGCCGCTGGCAACAGCGTCGTCCTCAAGCCCGCGAGCAAGACACCCATCTCGGCAGCGATCCTCACCGACGTCGTTTCGGGGGTTGAGGGGATGCCCGACGGCACGTTCAACTTCGTTCCGGGTTCGGCGAGCGAGATCGGCGACGTCTTAGCCGGTGACGACCGGGTGAACTGCATCGCCATGACCGGCTCCTCGGGCGCGGGCAAACACGTCGCCCGGGAGAGCGGGATGGTGAACCTCCACATGGAACTCGGTGGCAACGCCCCTGCGATCGTCTTCGAGGACGCCGACCTCGAGGCCGTCGCCGGCGCCTGTGCGAAAGGGTCGTTCAAGTACGCCGGGCAGCGCTGTTCGGCCGTCTCCCGCGTACTCGCCCAGGAGTCGGTCCACGACGAGGTCGTCGACCGACTCGAGTCGGCCATGGACGCCTGGCAGGCCGGCGATCTCTTCGACGAGGGGACTGCCTTCGGCCCGCTCATCGACGAGTCCCAGGCCGACTACGTCGCGGCACTCGTCGAGGACGCCGTGGAGAAGGGCGCCGACCTCGTCCGCGGCGGTGAACGCCGCGCTCCCGAGGGTGTCCCGGACGAACTCGCCTCCCAGTTCTTCGAGCCGACCCTGCTCGCGAACGTCCCCCACGACGCCCGACTGATCGACGAGGAGCAGTTCGGACCCGTTGCCGTCGTCACGGCGTTCGAAGACCGCGAGCAGGCCCTCGAGCTCGCCAACGGCTCCGACCTCGCGCTCGACGCGGCCGTCTTCACGAGCGACTACGACCGCGCGCTCGAGGTTGCCGACCGGGTCGACGCTGGCGCGGTCCGGATCAACGGCGCCCCCTCCCACGGGTTGGGAGACATTCCCTTCGGCGGCAACAAAGACTCCGGCATCGGTCGCGAGGGAATCGACGCCTCGATCCACGCGATGATGCGCCAGAAGAGTATCGTGCTCTGACGGCGAACGGATTCACGACGCCGACTCGAGCCCCCGGATCGCGGTGTCCGGCCGTCGATCGGGCGACGGGAAAGCGTTTTCTACCGGTCGGTCCCTAGAACCACTGCGTGCCTCAAGTCCCCGGCCGAGCCGACCCACACGGGTGCGATGACAGCACGGCGAACCCGGGCGCGCGACACACTGGGATAGTCCCCACCCGGCACGAGGGTTAGCCAGCCGACGCGGCACGCCGCCACGGGATGAGGCTGGACGTTAGTGTTCCGGGTGATACTCTTCAAAGCCGTTGAGCACTGCGAGCGACGGCGTTCAAACGCCCGAACCCGGACCACATCCCGGACGCTGCCGACTCCAAACCGTATTTACCACCGGAGCCGAAACGGGGAAACGATGGAACGCGGGTCGCCGGAATCGTTCACGCGGATGGGTACGCTGGGTATCGAAGAGGAGTTTTTCGTCGTCGACGAGCACGGCCGCCCCACGAGCGGATCTGACGAACTCGTCTACGAACACGACCCGCCCGAGATCCTCGACGGTCGCCTCGATCACGAGCTGTTCAAGTTCGTCATCGAGACCCAGACGCCGCTGATCGAAGCCCTGGACGAGGCACACGGAACGATGCTCGAGGTTCGCGAAGCGCTGGTCGAACACGCCGCGACCCACGGCTTTCAGGTCGCGGCCGCGGGTCTCCACCCGCTCGCGACGTGGCGCGAACTCGAGCACGCCGAAAAGCCCCGCTACCGCTCCCAGCTCGACCGCATCCAGTACCCTCAGCACCGCAACACCACCGCCGGCGTGCACGTCCACGTGGGCGTCGACGACGCCGACAAGGCGGTCTGGATCGCGAACGAGTTGCGGTGGTACGTACCGATCATGCTCGCACTGTCGGCGAACTCACCGTACTGGAACGGCTACGACACCGGCCTCGAGTCCGCCCGCGCAAAGATCTTCGAGGGGCTGCCGAACACCGGAATGCCGACGCACTTCGAGGATTACGAGGCGTTCGACGAGTACGAGCGTCTGATGCTCGAGACCGACGCGATCGGCGACCGCGGCGAACTCTGGTTCGACGTCCGCCCGCACACGGGCCACGGGACGGTCGAGATCCGCACGCCCGACGGCCAGGCCGACGCCGACGTCGTGATGGCGTTCGTCGAGTACTCCCACGCGCTCGTCGAGAGCCTCGCCGAGGAGTACGCGGACGGAACGCCCGGCTACCGACACCGTCGCGAACTGCTCGACGAGAACAAGTGGCGGGCGATCCGCTACGGACACGACGCCGACTTCATCGATCGTGACCTCGAGGGCACCGTCGACCTCGGCGAAGTCGTCGATCGCGAGTGTGAGCGACTGGGGATCGACGGCATCAAGGCGGTATACGAGCGCGAGAGCGGTTCGAGCCGACAGCGCCGGCTTCTCGAGGAAGCGGGTGTCGACGCGCTGTGTGAGTCGCTGCTCATAGAGACGGCCTGATTAGTCGTTTCTACGCGTCGCTCGTCGGGATCGCCGTCCCCGTTCGGTTCGAACTGTGGGGTACCATCGTCTCACGAGAATTCAGCACCGAGAATGGTAACCCGGCTCGGCATCGTCACTGCACTGTTCGACGAACGTACCAGACGGTTTATTCAGTCGTGGGTGGACGTCCCACCCATGAACACGAACGTCGGTGGACTCGATCGGACAGCACGGCTCGTCGTCGGCATCCTGCTCGCCGTCGTCGGAATCGCGGCTCTCGTCGAGGTCCTCGAATTCGGGGCCGTCGTCGGGGCGATCGCGCTGGTCGTCGGCCTCGTCCTGGTGGCAACCGGGGCGTTCCAGTCGTGTCCGATGTACCAGCTCCTCGGCGTCGACACCTGCAAACGGAAGTGAGGGCCGTCGTGAGGTGACGACTGACTCGAGACGGAACGATTCGGGTCGAGCTGTCCGACGACGTGACGGCACTCGACCCCGGGTATAGATCGACACACGTTTTTCCTCTGCACGAAACCCTCGAGCATGGCGATGGACGCGTTCGACTGGGTGGCCGTCCTCGGATTCGGTGGGGTGATCGTGCTGACGACGATGGTCGATCCGGAGCCGATTCTCCTGTCGGCGCTGCTCGGCGGGTTCGTCCTCTCGCTCGCGGTGTGGCGGTTCTATCAGGGACTCGTGTGGGAGGCCCTCGGCTGGCTCGTATGGGTCGGTGCCGCCGTGATCGTCGGGCTCGGGATCGAAGGCGAGACGCTCTTGCAGGTGCTGTTCACGTCGTCGATCTTCCTCGGGCTGTTGTTGCTTCTCGGGGGTCGACTCGGCTTGCTGCCGAACGTCTGGGCTGCGGACTGACGGAGCACGCGGGGTCTCACGCGCCGCCGAGCCACTCCGCGAACGGCCCCGTCAGGAAGTCGACGTAATCGAGTACACCGAGGCCGAGTGCGACGAGCAGCACGAGGATCACGGGAACGCGGACGAGCCAGATCCAGAGCTCACCGAGCGATCCCAGGTTGCCGATACCCAGGCTCAGTTCGTCCCGTGCGAGTTCTGGAATCACCCAGCCGACGAAGATGGCGAGCAACAGCCCGCCGAGCACGAGCAGGATCTGGTCGGCGAACAGGTCGAGGAGGTCGAGGAAGATCAGGTCGACCGTGACGGGAAGCCCCAGCAGGAACATCGCACCGCCGATTCCGGCCGTCGCGGTCACCCGGCTGACTCCCTTCTCGTCGATCAGGTAGGAGACGACGACCTCCATGATGCTGATCGCACTCGAGAGCGCGGCGATGGCGACGGTGCCGAAGAAGATCGCGCCGATCAGCCAGCCGAACGTGAGTTCGCCGAACGCGGCCGCGAGGCTGACGAAGATCGCGCCCGCGCCGGGATCGGCGGGGTCGACACCGGCCGTAAAGAGGATCGGGAAGACGATCAGCCCGACGACGAACGCGATGCCAGTGTCGAAGCCGATGATGATCGCGCCGTCCTCGGCGAGATTACGGTCCTCGGCGAGGTAGGAGGCGTAGGTGATCATCACGCCCATGCCGAGCGAGAGGGTGAAAAACGCCTGCCCGGCCGCGGCCGGGACGATACTCTGCCAGTCAGCGGCGAGGACGCCGAAATCCGGCGACAGATAGTACGCGTACGCCTCACCTGCCCCCTCGAGCGTGAACGCGTAGCCAGCCAGGAGGAGCACGATGACGATGATCGCTGGCACCATCACCTTCACCGCGAGTTCGATCCCGCGCTGGATGCCGAAGGCGACGATGACGATCACGACGGCCATGAACAGCGCGTGCAGGAGGGCGATCTCGAGGCCGACGACGAGCGAGCCGAACTGCTCGGCCGAGCCCTCGGCGTCGGCGATGTAGCCGTCCTGTAGCCCGAGCAGGAAGTACCGGACCGTCCAGCCGGCGACGACGCTGTAGTAGGAAAGGATGACGAAGCCGGTGACGATGAAGATCCAGCCGATGTATCGGGCGGGCCCGGTCGCGAGTTGCTGGAGCGCCCCAACCGGGTTCCGTTCGGTGTACCGCCCGACGACGAACTCGACGAGCATCGCCGGAAATCCGATGGCGGCGATGAATAGCAGGTAGATCAGCAGGAAGGCAGCGCCGCCTTCCTGTCCGACCTGGAACGGAAAGCGCCAGACGTTCCCGAGCCCGACGGCGCTTCCCACCGCCGCGAGGATGAACCCGGTGCGCGTGGCCCAGGTCTCTCGCGGAATCTCGAGGGAACTCATCGACAGGTCGGCCGAGAGATGCGTCAAAAAAACCCGAGTACGGTTTCAGGTGTCAACGTGGCCCTTCGACGAGCGGCGGTGAGAGTGGCGCACGCGGAGAGAACGAGCGAAAGTAACCAGGCGGTGACCGGTCAGAAACGCTCTCCTATCCAGACAGGTGCGAGAGCCAGACCGTCTCATAACGATGGTTGTAGTCTCTTACCGGTGATCGCCGTCCCGGTGGGGCGATCACCGGTAACCAGTTACAACCGTCATTATCAGTCGTCGGCTGGGGCGGTCTCGGTCGCGGTCTCGGCGCGCTCGAGCTCCTCGAGGTAGGCGTCGGCATCGATGGCGGCTTTACAGCCCATGCCCGCCGCCGTCACGGCCTGCTGGTAGTGGTAGTCGACGACGTCGCCGGCGCCGAAGATGCCGGGGGCGTCGGTTTCGGTCTGGCCGCCGTCGGTGCCACCTTTGGTTTTCAGGTAGCCTTCGTCGTCCATCTGCACGCCGGTGTCCTCGAGGTAGTCGGTGTTGGGGGTGTGGCCGATGGCGAGGAAGACGGCACCGACGTCGAAGTCGAACCGCTCGGTTTCGGACTCGTCGAGCCGGTCAGTCGGGTGGCCGTTCTCGTTGTGGACGAGCGTGACGTGGTCGACGCCGTCTTCGGGAGAGCCGTGGACCTCGAGCAGTTCGGTGTTTTTCATGATCTCGAGCTCGCCGGCCTCGACTTTCTCCTCGACGCGGTCGATCCAGTACTGTTCGGCGCGGAACTCCTCGCGGCGGTGGGCGAGGTAGACGGTGTCGGCGAACTTCGTCAAAAAGTGGGCCTCTTCCATCGCGGCGTCGCCGCCGCCGACGACCAGCATGTCCTCGTCGCGGAAGAACGCCCCGTCACAGGTCGCACACGTCGAGAGCCCGTAGCCCATCAGCTCGTCCTCGCCGGGCACGCCGAGGGTGCGCGCGCTCGCGCCGGAGGCGGCGATGATCGCGTCGGCCGTGTAGACGTCGCCGTTCGTCAACTCGACGCGGAACGGCCGTTCTGAGGCGTCGACCGACTCGAGGACGCCGTGGTCGATCTCGGCGCCGAAGCGCTCGGCCTGGGCTTTCATCTCGTTCACCAGCTCGGGCCCGCTGATCCCCTCCGGGAATCCGGGGTAGTTCGCCACGTCGGTCGTCAACGTCAGCTGGCCGCCCGGCTCGTCGCCCTCCAGCACGAGCGGCTCGTTGTTCGCCCGGCCGGCGTAAATCGCCGCCGTGAGGCCGGCGATTCCCGTGCCCGCGATGAGCAGTTTCCGGTGCTCGACGACGTCTCCGTTGGACTCGGTCGCCTCGTCGGTCATGACACCCACTAGCCGATAGAAACGTATAATCGGTCCGCTTTGCGTCGTGTCGGTCGCCCGAGCGCTCCTACCAGGTGCCGTGGAACGTGTCGAACGAGAGGTTCTCGAGCGGTTCGTCGCCGACGGCGATCCGGTACTCGCCGGGGGTGAGCATCGGCTTGTGGAATCGAGGGCCGTCGTCGGTCGTGATCCGCGGACAGCCGGTGTTGACGAACGCGTCCATGTCGAAGTTTCGCAGGCGGTCGGGAGTGACCTCGTCCATCGTGATGAGGTAGGCGTCGTCGTTGTCCTCGAGGATCTCCTGGGCTTCGTCCCACCGGCCCTGGCCGATCTTGGTACAGAAGATGACGCCCCATTTCTCGGCGTCCATCGCGCGGTGGACGGCGCCGTAGCGCTGTTTCAGGAACTTCTCCGTGTCGGCGACGGTGACGACGTTGTTGACGGGGTCGGCGATGACGACGTGCTTGTCGGGGTGTTCCATCGCCAGCCCGAGCGGGTGGAACTTGCCGCCGCCGACGTACAGCACCTGGTCGGCGGGGACGTCCGCGCTCGCGTAGTTGCAGCCGAGCACCTGTCCCTCGTGGGTGAGTCGTTCGTCGCCCCGGCGAGTCATGACCTCGTAGCCCCGCTCTTCGAGGAAGTCACACATCTCCTCGAAACGGTTCATGTGCTGGGCGGTCGTCACGAGGCCGATTTCGGGTGTCTCCTCCGGCGACTCGAGCGTCTCGAGCGCTTCTTCCATGATCGGCGTCACCTCGACGTTCGAGAACAGCGGAACGTAGATGATCTTCTCCGACTCCTTCATCGGGGAGTGGCCGAAGTGGACGAAGACGTCCGTCCGGCGCATCAGGTACGTGTCGAGGTCGCAGGCGCCGTAACACGGCTGGCCCGAGAGCAGAAACGTCACGTCGTCGCCGACGAGTTCACGCAGGTCGTCCGCGACCTGCGGTCCGCGGCGTTTCAGTCCCTCGGGGAACTGCAGCCCGACCGTCGTCGCGTCGCGTTCCTCGATGGCGTCGACGATTCGCTCGAGTTCGTAGTCCCACTCGCGGTCGTGTTTCAACCGCATTCCCGTGTTTCGGAGGTCGCCGTCGCTGTACTCCGACTCCTGGCTCATTGGCTTCCCTTGCGGTCACGGACGTAAAACGGCCCCGCTTTCCACCCTGGCGAAGCCTGCCACTCGAATCGCGCGTTTAGCGCACCCCCTCGGATTCGCGGAGCCGCTCGCCACGGACGCCGGTGAGCACGTGCGCCAGAACCCGGCGCTCGCCGCGTCGAAGGATCCCGCTCGCCGTCGATTTGTCGATCCCGAGGTCGTCGGCGAGCTCCTCGAGCGTGCACTCGCGGGGGACCTCGAAGTAGCCCTCCCGGAGCGCCGCCTCGAGCACCTCCCGCTGCCTGTCGGTGAGCAGGTCGGCCGTCTCGTCGGTTTCGACGAGCGACTGGAGTTCGTACGGGCGAGGGACTTGCTCGAGCGCGGCTCGCAGCCGGTCGAACTGCGCACGCGTGCCGGTGAAGTCCAGTTCGTACCAGCCGTCTTCGACGACGATGGGGAACTCCGGCGGAAGCGAGGACGCTTCGACGAACGCGTACAGCCGCGTATCGGTCGTCTCGTACTTCGCGAGCGAGCGGTCGTCCGCCAGTTCGAGGCGCTGGTAGGCGATGACCGACGGGTGAGCCGCGATTCGCTCCGAGATCTCCCGTGGCTCTTCGGCGACGACCTCGCCCAGTTCGACCGCCGACTCGCCGGTTCGAACGCCGGTCAACAGACGGAACGTCGCGTCGGGAAACGCTCGAGAGACGTCCGCCATCCAGACGTCCTCGGGCAACTGGATCCGTAACGATGCCGTAATCATCCTGTCGGCCACTTCACGGCTGGGTACCAACAGTTTGGGGTTTCTGCCGGTCGGCATCGCTGACGAGCGCCGGCTGCCAGCGCACCAACCCAACATGTGGGGGAAATCTATTCCTCCACGGCGGCCCGACGAATAATCGTATGTTTGATACGTTCGAAGCTGCGCCCGATCGTCGGGAGGGGGCTGACTGGTGATCGAGTCGACTGTCGACTCGCTGGTCGCCGACCTCGTCCTGGGTGTCCACGTCGTCGCAGGCGTCGTGGCACTCGGCGCGGGAATCGGCGCGATCGTCACGAGAAAAGGCGGCAGACGGCACAACGTCGCCGGGCTCGCGTACGTGCTGACGATGGTCGTCGTCGTCGTGACGGCGGCCCCGCTCGCGATCTGGACCGCGAACTGGTTCCTGCTGGCGATCACCGTCTTCAGCGGTTACCTGGTCTTCGGCGGGTACCGGGCCATCGGGCGACGACGCGCCGGGCTGACGGCGCCGACGGCCCTCGACTACACCGGTCACGGGTCGATGGTCGTCGTCGGCGGGGTGATGGTGGGCGTGGGTGGCTGGCAGACGGTAACTGCGTCGCCCGGGCTGGCCCCGGCGCTGGCCGCGTTCGGCGGCATCGGCGCCGGCTTCGCCGTGGCGCAGCTGTTGCAGTTCCGCCGGCCACCTGCCGATCGGCCCCCGTGGATCCGTTGGCATATCGGGTTCATGGGTGGCGCGTACATCGCCACCGTGACCGCCGCGATCACGGTCAATCTCACGATGGTGCCGCCGCTGCTTCGCTGGCTGGGACCGACGGTCGTCGGCGTTCCGCTCATCGGCTACGCGCTCCGGGTTCACGCCCCTCGATTCGCCCCGGCACGGTGAAGGTCCGGGGGTCGTGAACGGCGTTCGGACGCTGTTCTCACTGGCCGTGTGTCGGTTCGCGACTCGGACGCGAGAAGACTCCTCGGGTCAATCGCGTGGGCTCGAGCACGCGCCAGGCGATACCGGGGTGCAGCAGCGAACTGGGGGGCCGTTCCATCAGCAGGACGCGGAAGAAGGCGTCGGCCAGCACGCCGTCGGCGTGGGCCCTGCGGAGCAGCCGGGACAGGTATCGGTTCATCACGTCGGTCCCTCGCGGTTTCGGCCCGGTGGTCTGGGGGAACTGGTGGTCGGAGCCGACGGCCATGGCCCACGCGGCGTCGATCGTCTCCGCGGCCCGCTCGAAGAACCGCAGTGCGAGGTCGTCGCGGCCGCCGGCCGCCAGCGCGCGCCGGAGGAGCACGGCCTCGAACGCGGCGACCGACATGCCCTGGGCGTAGATCGGGTTGAAGCTCGCGATCGCGTCGCCGACGACGACCAGGCCCTCGGGAAATCGCTCGAGGTCCTCGTAGCGGTACCGCCTGTTGGCCGGAAACCGGTAGTGAGAGACCTCTTCGGAAACCCGCGGTTGCTCGCGGAGGAGGCGGTGCAACTCCGGCGTCGGGAGCCCCGCGGCGAACTCCTCGAGGGCCGCCGGATCGGTCGGCGGGTGGTCCCCGTGCAGCCCGAACAGCGTCACGACCCACCGGTCGTCCTCGACGGTGTGGACCGCGCCGCCGCGAGTCCGTGGTGGCGTGGGCGTCACGACGAACGCACGACGGTCGTCTGCGGGACGCTCGAGGAGAACCGTGCTGTAGGCCAGGTCGACGGACACCTCGTCGACGGCGGGCGGCGCGTAGCCGTGTCGGTCCAGCCAGGCCGGCGTCCGGCTGGTCCGACCGGTGGCGTCGACGACCAGTTCGGCGGGAAGCTCTTCGGTCCCCGAATTCCCGTCCGTCACCGCGACGCCTTCGACGGTCGTCGCGCGCTCGTCGACGAGGTAGTCTCGCCACCGACAGCCCGGCCGCAGGCGGACCGCCTCGAGGTCGGCGACCCGACGGCGAATCGCCTGCTCGTACAGCGGCCGGGTCGCACAGTACAGTGGGATCCGTCGCGGCCCCTCGGCGAGGAAGTCCCCCTCGGCGTAGAAGTTGACGTCGCGAGCGGCGTCGATCACCAGCCCGCCGTTCGAGAGCAGTTCCGCGCCGTATCCGGGGAAGAGGTCCTCGAGCGTCGCTCGTCCGCCTTCCAGCAGGATGTGGATGTGCTCGGCTTGCGGAACGCCGCGGCGAGCGATCGGCTCGTCCGGCAGCGGGTCCCGGTCGACGACCGTGACGCGGTCGAACTCGTCCGCGAGGACCCGCGCCGCGAGCAGGCCGGCCATCCCGGCCCCGATCACCACCGCGTGCCCGCCCTGTTCGGCGCCTCGAGTGCCGTCGTATCGTGGAACGGTCGAGAGGGTCATCGACGCTACGTTCGTGGCTTCGGCCGCACGTTCTGGTTCATCCGGAAGCGGTTCTCGGGATCGTACGCCGTCTTCAGTTCGACGAGTCGGTCGTAGTTCCCGCGGTAGGCGGCGCGCTCCTCGCCCGTCCGCTCGCTGACGAAGTTCACGTACGTTCCGTCGGTCGAGTGCTCGGCCAGGGCGGCGTGGGCTTCCCGCGCCCACTCGATGCACTCCTCGTCCTGTTCCGGATCGGTCCAGCGCGCGACCGCGTTCACGACGAACTCGGTGTCGCGGTGGGGGTAAGCGGTCGCGTCCGCCGGGACGCGGGTAGTGGCACCCCCCAGGTGAGCCATGGCGAACTTCGACTCCGGAGTCGGTCGATCCAGGGCGTACTCGAGGCAGGCGTCGATCGTCTCGTCGGAGAAGGCGGCGAAGTTCAGCGATTTCCAGTAGTTCCGGGCGCCCGGCGCGTACGCCGGGTCGAAGAACTGCTGCCACGCCGCGTACGAGCGCGGCTCCACGTTGTCCGCGATGGGATCGTCGAACGACCGCAGGGGTTCGAGCAACGCCGTCCCGTCCTCGGGATCACCGACGTAGACGGGGACGACTGCGACGACCGCGCTCCCGTGGTACGCCTCGGGAACGAACGGGAACGGTGGCGCCGTCAGGACGACCACCCAGACGGTGAGTTCGTCGGGGATATCGGCCACGAAATCCCGCCAGTGGCGGACCACCTCGGGGGCGTCCTCGGCCGGGTAGAGGATCAACCCGGCCAGGATCTCCGGCCCGACCTCGTGGAGGTCGAACTCGAAGGCGGTGACGACGCCGAAGTTGCCACCGCCGCCCCGGACCCCCCAGAACAGGTCGGGGTTGTCGTCCTCGCTGGCGTGCACCAGTTCGCCGTCGGCCGTGACGAGGTCCACCGAGCGGAGGTTGTCGATCGTCAGCCCGTATTTGCGCGAGAGCCAGCCGAAGCCGCCGCCGAGGGTGAGCCCGGCGATGCCGGTCTCCGAGTTGAAGCCGGCGGGCGTCGCGAGCCCGAACGCCTGCGTCTCGTGGTCGAGGTCGGCCATCGTCGCCCCGGGGCCGACGCGGGCAGTTCGTTCGCCCGGATCGACCCGCACCGACGACAGCGGGGAGAGGTCGATCGTGAGACCGTCGTCGCAGACGGCGTTGCCGGCGACGTTGTGGCCACCGCCCTTGACAGCGAGCGGGAGGTCGTGCTCTCCGGCGAACGCGACCGCGGTCATCACGTCGGCCGCGCCGGTGGGACAAACGATGACGGCCGGTCGCCGATCGATCATCGCGTTCCAGATCGTCCGGGCCTCGTCGTACCCATCGTCACCGGGTCGGAGCGTTTCACCGTGGATCTGCCGGGCGAGCGTTTCGTACGCCGGTTCGTCGAGTGGGGAGTCGAGGGTCATCTGTCACGCCTCCCGTGACGTACGAAACGGCGGGATAGATAGCTACCTGCTGACACTCTGGCAGCCCCTGCTGTTCGTGCAGTCGCTGCAGAGAGACACCAGCCACTCGCGAGGAGGCCACGTCGTGAGCCCGACGCATCGAGCGAAGACCATTCCACACCAATCCGTGGCCGGTGAGTACAAGGGCTACCGGGAGGAACTTCCGCACGTGCAGCTCGAGTGTATCTTCTTCGGTCCGTTTCGCGAGGACGTCGGCGAGGAGCGCGTGGTCTGGGAGCCCGACGGGGAGACGGTAGGCGATCTGCTCTGCGAACTCGAGGCGGCGTATCCGGTCCTCGAAGACCGACTCGTCGACGGGGCCGGTCTGGCCGGCCAGACGGTCGTCACGAAGAACAAGAAGGATATTCGTCATCTCGACGGCCTCGAGACCGTCCTCGAGGACGGCGACGTCTTCCGGCTGGTGCCGTCGGTGTACGGCGGAGCGGTGTGCGGTACCGACACGCCGACGTGACGGGGTCGCCGGGTCCCGCGGCTCGAGGGCCGTGGTATTCGAGAAGCGAGTCGAACCGGCCGGCTCAGACGAGGAGCTGGACGTCGGCGTCGGCCATGTGCTGGAGGGCGGTGGCGGCGCCGACGCCGGTGGTGACGCCGTCGTAGAACTCGGCTTCGTCGTAGCCCATCAGCTCGATGGTCATCTGGCAGGCCTGGAGGTCGACGCCGGACTCGAGTGAGAGCTCGATGAGCTCTTCGATGGTGGCGGTCCCGTTGTCGTCGATCTTCTTCGCCATCATCTTCGTCGCCATCGCGTCCATGCCGGGCAGCGCCGCGAGCGCGTTGGGCATCGGCATGCTGGGGTTGCCGACAGCCGAGAGCTTGAGCTTCTTCGACTTCTCCTCGTGGAGGATGTCGAGCCCCCAGAAGGTGTGGAAGACGACGACGTCCCAGCCGAATGCGGCGGCGGTACTCGCCAGAATCAGCGGCGGGTAGGCCATGTCGAGGCTGCCCTTGGTGGCGATGATCGTCATCTGCTTCTGGTCGTCGCCCTCGGCCGCCTCGAGGTCGGTCAGGCGCTCCTCGAGTGCCTCGAGCTGCGCCTGGAGTTCGGCTGGATCGTCCGCTGGCGTTGGCGTGTCCGTACTCATCTCAGTCGGTCTTCTCGACGTAGTGTTTGTAGACGTCGTCGCCCTCATCCTGTTCGAGGAGGGAAACGCCGTCGGTGCCGTCGGCCCAGCCCTGAATGTCGCTCATGCTGCCCGAGTCGGTCGAGACCACCTCGAGCACCTCGCCGGCCTCGAGGTCGTCGATCGCCTGCTTGGTCTTCACGATGGGCATTGGGCAGGACAGTCCTTTCACGTCGAGCGTCTCCGTAACGGTGAATTCTGTGCTCATGGTCTAGTTCTCTGTATTGGAGCTACCACACAATATTGGTTGCAGGGTTATAAGAATATCGATTCTTGTACAACCTCCGAACAGCCACCTTCGACGAGGAATGTTCGATACTGCCAAACCCAACGCTTCACACGCGGAATGGGCTCAATTAGGCTGTTTTTCCGCCACACGCTGTATTGTGCTATTTGGGAAATACTATGCAAACTCTTATGTGGGAGCGGCCGGTAGGGAGGGATGTACAACATGGACGACATGGACTTTCCAACGCCGGACGTTCCGGTCGAATCGATCGTCCCCGAGGAGCTGAAGGGGCGAATCGACGCGGGTGAAGCGGTAACGATCCTCGACGCCCGGATGGCGTCTGACTACGAGGAGTGGCACATCGACGGCGAGAACGCCGAGTCGATCAACGTTCCCTACTTCGAGTTCCTCGAGGAGGATGTCGACGAGTCGGTGCTCGAGCCGATTCCCGAGGATCGCGAGATCGTCGTGCTCTGTGCGAAAGGTGGCTCGAGCGAGCACGTTGCGGCCGTCCTCATCGACAACGGCTACGACGCCGTCCACCTCGAGGACGGGATGAACGGCTGGGCGCGCATCTACGAGGCCGTCGAGGTCAGCCGCTACGACGGCCCTGGCACGGTGGTGCAGTACCAGCGTCCCTCGAGTGGCTGCCTGGGATACCTCGTCTACGACGGTGACGAAGCCGCCGTAATCGACCCACTTCGGGCGTTTACCGACCGCTATCTCGAAGACGCCGAGGAACTCGGCGTCGAACTGACGTACGCACTCGACACGCACATGCACGCCGACCACGTTTCTGGTGTGCGCGCGCTCGTCGAGGAGGGCGTCGAGGGCGTCATCCCCCAGAAGTCCGCCGACCGCGGCGCGACCTACGTCGACGAGGTGACGCTCGCCGAGGACGGCGACGAGTTCCAGGTCGGTGAGGTCACCGTCGAGGCCGTCTACACGCCCGGCCACACCACCGACATGACGTCGTACCTGATCGGTGACAGCGTGCTCGCGACGGGTGACGGGCTGTTCACCGAGAGCGTCGCCCGACCAGACTTAGAGGAGGGTGACGACGGCGCCCCCGAAGCCGCGAGCATGCTCTACGAATCTCTGCAAGAGCGCGTGCTGACGCTCCCCGACGAGACCCTGATCGGTGGTGCCCACTTCAGCGACGCCGCCGAACCCGCCGAGGACGGCACCTACACCGCGCCGATCGGCCAGCTCGAAGCCGAAATGGACGCCCTCTCGATGGACGAAGACGCGTTCGTCGAGCTGGTCCTCTCTGATATGCCCCCGCGCCCGGCCAACTACGAGACGATCATCCCCACCAACCTCGGCCAGAACGACGTCGAGGACGACGACGAGGCGTTCGAACTCGAGCTCGGTCCGAACAACTGCGCCGCCAGCCAGGACGCGCTGACGGGTGACTGAACCGAGTGATCCGTTAAGGAATGTTCGCTGAACTCATTCCCCTGTCGCTGGCTGACCAGCTGTTCCCCCACGGGATCGAGCGCTACGCCGTCGGCGGACTACTCGTCGGCCTCGGCGCGGTCGTCATCTACCTCGGGACGGGCATCCACGCCGGCGCGAGCACCTTCCTCGAGTCGACGCTGTCGTACGTCTCGGACCAGTCACGGTTCCAGCAGTACCGCGCCTCCCGGGACTGGCGCGTCGTGTTCACGATCGGGATCATCCTGGGGGCGGCCGTCTACGCCGTCCTCTGGCAGGGTGAGGCCTGGACGACCGACGTCCAGCCCTGGCGGCTGCTGGTCGGCGGGCTCTTCGTCGGCATCGGCACCCGCATCGGCAAGGGCTGTACCTCCGGGCACGGCGTCTGTGGCGTCGGTTCGGCCTCGAAGACGTCGATCGCCGGTGTGATGACGTTCCTGCTGGTCGCGATCGTGACCGCCCAGCTCGTCCAGGCGGTGGGGGTGACGCCATGAGCGGTCGCCATCCCCTGTTCATGCCGCTGATCTTCGTCGGCGGGCTGATCTTCGGCTTCGGGCTTGGCTTCAGCCACATGGCCCGTCCCGAGGTGGTGCTGGATTTCCTCCAGTTCACCGACTTCGGGCTGCTGTTCGTCATGTTCGGCGCGGCGATCGTCACCGGGATCGCCTTCACGGTGATGCCCATGGTCACCGATCGCGCGCCGCTGACCGGACGGACCTACGGCCGCCGGCTGAAGTCGTTCGACCGTAACGTCCTGATCGGCGGCGCGGTCTTCGGCGTCGGCTGGGGCCTCTCCGGAATCTGTCCCGGCGCGGCCTACGCCAGCCTCGGCATCGGCAACGTCACCATCCTCTGGGCGATCGCCGGTATGTTCGCCGGCGCCTATCTCCAGGGTGTCTGGCGGAGCCGGGCCGCGGCGTCCGAATCCGCACCGGCACGCGCCGACTGACCCACGACTTCGAACGTCGCTCGAGGCTGCATCATTTTCGTACACGACCGATGGAACTGCTCGGAGTGCCGGTCTCGTTCAGCGAGATCGTCGGTAGCGGGCTGGCCGTCGGTGCGTCAGGTGGTCCCACCACCAGAGTTTCTCGTCTAGATGAACGCCAGCGGCACCATCACGAGGACACCCAGGACGATTCCGACCACCAGTTCGGGCTTGCCACCGCTCGGCAGCCGTTCGCCGATCTCGAGCGCCTCTGGAACGAACTCCGTGAGCACGAGGTAGATCATCGCCCCGGCGGCGAAGCCGAAGCCGTAGGGGAGGAGTTCACGGGCGATCCGAACGAACGCGAACGCGATTACGGCTCCGATCGGCTGGGGGAGACTCGAGAAGACCGCCCACCAGACCATCCTCCACTTCGAGACGCCCATTGCCTTCAGCGGGATCGAGATCGCCGTCCCCTCGGGAACGTTGTGGATCGAGATCGCGACGGTCATGAAGATCGCCAACAGGGGGACGGTAACGCCCAGGAACGCCACTCCGTCCTCGAGGCCGAGGTCGGCAAAGGAGACGCCGACGGCGATACCTTCGGGGAAGCTGTGGACCGTCAGGATGCCGAGGATGAGCACGAGTTTCTTGAAGTCGGCCTCCTCGTACTCGCGCGGGTCGATGTCGGCGTCCATCAGGACGTCACGGGCGACGACGACGAGCAAGACGCCGACGGCCATCCCCACGAGCAGTTGCAGTGGCGTCCCCTCCGCGAGTCCTTCGTCGATGAGGCCGAACACCGACGCCGAAACCATGATTCCCGAGGAGAGTCCCCAGAGGACGACGTTACCCCGGTCGCTGATCTCGTCGAAGAAGAAAAACGGCAGCGCGCCGAGTCCGGTCGCCAGCGCCGTGATGAACCCCGCGACGAACACCAGCGCGAGGCTCTCCACGAACTCCATCTATGGGTCTTGCATCGAACAGGACGTATATAGCGCCAGTGGCGGTCGTCTCCTCGACTGGCTCGATCGCCCGACTTCGCCGTGACGAGGCGTTCGTGATCGGGTGTAAATCGTTTCAACGAGTACTCTAGCGATACGCCTTCTCGCCGGCTTCGATCGGCACCTCGAGCCAGTTTTCCATCGGCGGGAGCGGACACTCGTACAGATCGGAGTACGCACAGGTCGGACTGTACGCCTCGTTGAAGTCGAGGATCCAGGTGTCCTCACCCATTCGGTGTGGCTTCTCCTCGAGGTCGAGGTACCGGCCGGCGCCGTAGGTCTCTTCGCCGCTGGTCGTGTCGCGGAAGGGGACCCAGAGTCGCTCGTCGTTCGGGTCGGACTTGTACGCCTGGATGGTGACCTTCTCGCCGTCGACGGTGAACCGGAACTCGCCCCAGCGCAGGTACTCCTGCTCGCCGTCGGTGCTCGTCCCGACGACGACCCGTTCGGGCTCGTCGTAGCGGTGCAACGGCAGTTCGAACCGGTAGCCATCGTCGATCGGATAGTACTCGAGGCCGTCGAACGCGTCGCGTTCTTCGGGCGGGATCGGCGAGTGGGGATGCTCGGCGAAGTACTGGTCTTTCCCCTCGCGTTGCGTTTCGATCGTCCGCCGCCAGTCAGTCGTCATGGTGCACGTACGTGGGGCACGGCTGTAAATTCGGCACCTCGTTCTCGATTATCTCGAGTCGACGCCGTCGGTCCGCGTGCCTGCGACACACTCTGTCTCCCTCGAGCATCGACGCTCGAGGAACCGCTAGCTGTGCTGCTCGATCAGTCCCTCGAGCGTCGCGCGAGACTGGGCGCCGACCGTCCGCTCGACCGGCTGGCCGTCGGCGTAGAGCACGAGCGTGGGGACGCCACGGGCGCCCAGCTGTTGAGCGAGGCGCTGGTGGCGGTCGACGTCGACCTTCGCGACGGCGGCGTCGGTCTCCGCAGCCAGTGCCTGGATCGTCGGCTCGAGCAGCTGACAGGGCCCACACCAGTCGGCGTAACAGTCGACGAGGACGACCGGGTACGACGCGACGACCTCCTCGAGGTGGTTGGGGCCGTCGATCGCGATCGGCTCGCTCGGGCTCTCGGACCCGGCGCCGTGATTGCCGGGATCGGCTTCGTTCTCGAGTCGGCGTTGCAGCTCTCGTTTCTTCCGTTCACGGATCCGCTGTCGTTCGTCGTCGACGTCCATGGAGTCGCTCATCACGAGCCGATACGCACTCGGTCGCCATAACAGTTAGGTGAGGTTCGTGCAATAGCGATTGGAAGAGAAATTGCACACCCGACCACGAACGTCCGCCAGCCTCAGTCTCGTTGCCGGGGCTGGCTGCTCGGCTGTAATCGAGTGGAAACCGTTCCAATGACGACGATCGCTCTGCCCCAGCGGTACCACCTCGAGTAGGCGCTCGCGTGGTCTGAACGTGGTTGCGAGACGACGGCAACGATTCGAACCACATGGCCGTCTCGCTCGAGCATCGCGGCGAACACAGGGCGGGTTCCTCATCGGTTGCCGAACGGACCATCGCATCCGCTGCTCTCGTACGCGAAGGGAGGAAACTATATTGTGAATATTGTGCAATACTATATTAAATACTACTCTGATTATGTTCGGTAGAGCAGAGGAGACACGTGAAAATTATTGATCGATGAGACTGTTGTGCGATCTTCGAGGTCGATCGCTATTCAAATGCCGTGCGAAATGGGCTTAGAGCGCCTGGAGGACGAGATCTGTTGATAGGAACCCAAATATATTCCCATAACTTATTAGAATATTCCAGTAGGATAGTAGTGGGATAGGTGGTAGTAATATTGTACAATTAGCCCAAAAGCGTTATACGCTACCCCGGGGTAGAGAGTACCGAGTAGAAACCCATGATTCACACACAACCGAACGCAGACGGGGGTCGATACCTGTGATCGGCATCGAAGGGCTCTCGCCAACCGTGCAGGCAGCCGTGCTCGTCGGTGCCGTACTCGTCGAGGCAGTCGTGCTCTACGTCGGCTACGGCGCCGTCGAACGCGTCGCAGCACCACCCCTGATCGAAACGATCACGAGGAAGTAACATGGAGCTCTTTGGAATCGCACTCACGACGATTGCGCTGTTCGTTAGCTTCGGCTTCATGGTCGGCATCCTGTTCGGCTTTTTCGGCATGGGCGGGTCGTTCCTCGTGACGCCCGCGCTGCTGGTGATGGGCTACCCCGCTCGGGTCGCCGTCGGCAGTGGAATGGCGTTCGTGTTCGGGACGGCCGTCATCGCGACGCTGAAACACCACGACCTGGGCCAGGTCGACTACAAACTCGGCGGCCTGATGATCGTCGGGACCGTCACCGGCATCGAGGTGGGCCGCATGCTCGTGTTCCACCTCGAGGAGCTCGGGACGGCCGAGATCATCATCGGCGTGATGTACGTGCTGTTGCTCGGGAGCATCGGCGCGTTCGTCACCTACACCGCGCTGAAAGACGACGGCAGCGGTGGCGGCGGTGGCCACCACGATCCGGACGCCGAGATCGATCCGGACGACATCCCCGACATCGCGAAGAAGATCCAGTCGTACCACCTCCCGCCGATGATCACCCTCCGCGGTGGCGTCCAGGTCTCGCTGTGGATGATTCTCGCCGTCGCGCTCGTGACTGGACTGCTGTCGGGCTTCCTCGGCGTCGGCGGCGGCTTCATCCGCATGCCCGCGATGTTCTATCTCATCGGCGTGCCGGTGCCGGTTGCGGTCGGGACCGACCTCTTCGAGATCGTCATCTCCGGCGGAGCCGGTGCGTTCCTCTACGCCCAGGGCGGCGGCGTCGACCTCACGATCGTCGGCCCGCTGCTCGCCGGGAGTGCACTCGGCGCACGGATCGGCTCGGCGGCGACGGCCATCGTTGACGAGAGCGGGATCAAGATCTACTTCGGGCTGATGCTGCTCGGCGGTGCCGTCGCCGTCGCCGTCGGCGAACTCGCCAACGCCCTCGCGCTCGAGGTCCTGAACACCGTCAGCTTCGTGATGATCATGGGCTCGGCGCTACTGGTCAGCGGAGCCATCATCTACAGTACGATCACGACCCTCCGTACTGAAGCCGCAGAAGCGCCGTCGACGGGTTGAGCACTTTCTCCGCTCGACCACGGTTCGGCAACCGGCATTGTACACGATACACAAAACCCTTTTAGCACCGCATCCCCTATTGCCGGCAAGACGATGGCAAACTCGATGTCCGAATACCTGCAGCAAGACATGCAGTGTGAGGGGCTGCTGGAGTGTATTCACGGTCTCAAACAGCTCGACAAGGAGTGTTTCCGTGCGCTCGTCGAGAGCGACGAACCGCTGACGATCGACGAGGTCGCCGAACGCGTCGATCGCGAGCGATCGACCGCGTACCGCTCGATCCAGCGGCTGCTCCAGACCGGCTTCATCCAGAAAGAACAGGTCAACTACGACCAGGGTGGCTACTACCACGTCTACTACCCGACCGACCCGAAGCAGATCGCCGACGACATGCAGCGGATGCTCAACGACTGGTACGCCAAGATGGGCCAGCTCATCCAGGAGTTCGAGGATAAGTACGACCAGCGGGTCGAGGAAGTGATGGCCGAAAACTGAGCCGGAGCGGGCGTCAACAGGAGTTCGACTCTCACTTCGATTTGCACATCTCTTCCTCTTTTTCCCACTACTGTTCAGAGACAGGGTTCGTCGAGTGACTAGTCGACGAACGGCTGTGCTCGGCTTTCAGCACCGTACTGAACCGCATTACCGGCGTTCGATCCGGGCCACCAGGCTGAACTGCGGCGCAAAGCACCGTGCTCGAGCGGAGCGGGTTACGACGTTCGTCGACCCCAGATGAGCCGACAGTCGAGCCACCGCACGCCCGATATTGTATGGTGTTTCCAAAACTGTTAAAACGGTCGGGGCCGTAGGTGAGCGTGATGTCACAGAACCCAGCCGAAGTTCCGAGCGAACCCGTCGCGATCGAGGACGAGTCACACCTCGAGGAGGTCGTCTCCGAGTACGACGTCGTCCTCGTCGACTTCTACGCCGACTGGTGTGGGCCCTGCAAGATGATCGAACCGGTTCTCGAGGGACTCGCACGCGAAACCGACGCTGCGATCGCGAAAGTCGACGTCGACCAGCATCAGATCCTCGCCGGACAGATGGGCGTCCAGGGCGTTCCCACGCTCTTGCTCTATGCTGACGGCGCACAGGTCGAGCGGGTCGTCGGTGTGCAGCCGGCCGAACGACTCAAGGCGATGATCGAGAACCACAGCGAATGAGCGCCGAAACGCACGAACTCGTCGTGGTCGGCTCCGGCGTCGCCGGCCTCTCGGCGGCCGTCTACGCCGCCCGGGCCGACCTCGAGCCGGTCGTCCTCGAGGGCCCCGAGCCCGGCGGCCAGCTCACGCTAACGACCGAGGTCGAGAACTACCTCGGCTTCCCCGAGGGGATCGGCGGCATGGAGCTAATCCAGCGCGGGAAAGAACAGGCTGAAGCGTTCGGTGCCGAGTTCGTCCACGCGACCGTCGAGTCGGCCGCCCTCGAGGACCGCCCGTTCGCCCTCGAGCTGTCGACCGGCGACACCCTGCGAACGCGGGCGCTGATCGTCGCGACCGGCGCGAGCGCCCGCTGGGTCGGTGCCGAGAACGAAGATGAGCTGATGGGCTACGGCCTCTCGACGTGTGCGACCTGTGACGGCGCGTTCCACCGTGGCGACGACGTGCTCGTGATCGGCGGCGGCGACAGCGCGATGGAGGAGGCGCTCTTTCTCGCGAAGTTCGCCGACTCGGTCACCGTCGTTCACCGCCGCGACGAACTTCGAGCCTCCGAGATCATGGCCCGTCGCGCGCTCGAGCACGAGCAGATCGAGTTCCGCTGGAACGCGGAACTGCTCGAGATCCACGGCAGCCAGGACGAAGGCGTCACCGGCGCGACGCTGGTGAGCCACCCCGACGGCCACCCGACGGAGCGCCTGGAGGAAAGCGCGTCGCGTACCGACGCGGAAAGTCGAGCGGTGGAGCCGCGAGACGGCGAGGAAGTCGAACGCGAGGAAGTCGACGTCGGCGGCATCTTCTACGGCGTCGGCCACGTTCCGAACACGGCGTTCCTCGAGGACACACCCGTCCCGCTCGACGAGGACGGTCACCTTCTCACAGAGGACGGAATGACGACCGAGACGGCCGTCCCCGGCGTCTTCGGCGCCGGCGACGTGATGGACCCCAAATACCGACAGGCAGTCACCGCCGCAGGGACCGGAAGTATGGCCGCCCTCGACGCGGAAGGCTGGCTCGACCAGGAGGCGGCCGAGCGACTCGAGGCCTCCGCCCCCGCGTAAGCGCCTCGACCTCGCGTCGCCGTCGGGATCGGCGTGTTGAAGACGCGCCGCCGAGACGACGCATTCGAGTGACCCGATAGTATGCAACCCACCGACCTTCGCGCAGCGATTCCTGCCCTCGAGCACGGCGTCTACTTCAACACGGGTGCGAGCGGCCCGAGTCCGCGCCCCGTCGTCGAGGCGATCGAGTCGGCGCTCGAGCACCACGAGTACGAGGCCCCGGCGAACGAGGGGATGTACACGTCGGCGTTCGATACCTACGACTCGACTCGAGCCACGGTCGCCGACTTCGTCGGCGCCTCGCCCGACGAGATCGCGCTGACGGCGAGCACGACCGACGGCATCAACCGCGTCGCTGGCGCGATCGACTGGAACGAGGGTGACGTCATCGTCCGGACCGACCTCGAGCACTCGGCCGGTATCCTGCCGTGGCGCCGCCTCGAGCGCGAGTCCGGGGTCGAAGTTCGGGTTCTCGAGACCGAGGCCGGCTACCTCGACCTCGAAGACGTGAAAGCCGTGGCGGCCGACGCCGACCTGTTCTGCGTGAGTTCGCTCACCTGGAGTCACGGCACCCGACTGCCGATCGGCGACCTCGTCGAGATCGCCCACGACGCCGGCGCGCGAGTACTCGTCGACGCCGTCCAGGAGCCCGGCCAGACCGCCCTCGACGTCGGCGAGTGGGGAGCCGACTTCGTCGCCGCTGCGGGTCACAAGTGGTTGCTCGGCCCGTTCGGCGCCGGCTTCCTCTACGTCCGCGAGGGCGTCGAACGTGACCTCGTCCCGAGCGCGATCGGCTATCGAAGCGTCGAAGACCCCAACGCACCCGACTACGAGTACGCCGCCGGTGCACGGCGATTCGAGGTCGGCACGGCGAGTCCCGCTCCGTACGCCGGCCTCGAGGCCGCCATCGACGTGATCGAATCCGTCGGCCTCGAGACGATCGAACGGCGCATCGAGACGTTGACCGACCGGCTCAAGGCGGGCGTCCCCGAGGAACGGCTGCTCAGCCCCCGCGACTTCGAGTCAGGGCTCGTGACGATCGACGTCGACGAGCCGGAGACGACGGTCGGGCGGCTCTCGGACGCGGGGATCACCGTTCGATCACTCCCCTATCCTGACGCGATCCGGGCCTCGGTCCACGCGTTCAACACTGCCGCGGACGTCGACGCGCTGCTCGAGGCGCTGGCTCCCGACCTACCCTAGCGCTCGTAAACGGGCCTGCGCTTGACGTCCTCGACCGAGGTGAGTTTCTCGAGGGTTCGAGCGATCTCCGAGAGGTTCGCGGTCTGTTCTTCGGTCGCCGCCGCCACCGATTCGGTCTCGGCGGAGACGCGATCGGCCGTCCGTGACGACCGTTCGGCCGTCGCGTGGATCGCCTCCGCGCTGGTCGCCTGGCTGGCTGCGGCGACGGCAACTTCCTCGATACCGTAGGTCACTTCCGAGACGGCATCGTGGATCTGGTCGAGGTCTGCAATCGCAGTTTCGACGCGTTCGGTCCCCTGGTCGAGTCGATCGGTCGTCTCTTCGACGGTCTCGACGGTCTCTGCCGTGACCGACTTGATTCCCGTGACCTCGGTTTCGATGTCGGTCAGGTCCTGGGCCGCCTCCTCGGCGAACGATCTGACCTGAGTCGCGATCACCTCGAGCGTCTCCTGGGTCGCGTCGCCACGTCTCGACTCGACGGTGGCGTTCACCGCGAGTACCTTCGTCCGTTCCGTGAGGTCGTTGACGTGATCGATCACGTCGTCGATCGCCTTCGTTCGCGCCTCGAGCCTGGAGACGGCGTCGGTCAGCTCCGCGGTGACCTCTTCGACGGCTGCCAGCTCCTCGAGCGCTGCGTCGGCCTGTTCGACGCCGTCCTCGGCGAGCGATTCCGCCCGATCGCCCACTTCCTTGACCTGGTCGGCGGTCGCCGCGATCTCCTCGATGCTCGCGCTCAAGGACTCGATCTCGTCGGTGATCGCGTGCGTGTCGTCGGCCTGGCTCGCCGCGAGGTCGTTGATCTCCTGGGCGCTTTCGGCAACCGACATTGACGCCCGGTCGAGTTCCTCGATCGGCTCGTGGACGTCGCGCCTGACGCCGTAGGCGAGGGCCTTTCGTCGCTCGACCTCCCGGTCGAGCTTCTGGGTGTAACTCTCGTAGTAGGTGTCCGCCGCCACCTGCAAGTCGAGGTTGACGATCCGGAGCACCGCGAGGACGTCCGCCATCCCGTCGTGAATCGCCTCACGAACGGCTCGCTCGAGCGACGGGTCGAGGCCTCCCTCCTCGTCTTCGCCCTCGTCGGTAAAGCCGCGAAAGCGGTCGACGATCCGGGACTGGAACGAGTCGTCGCTCGCGTCCATCTCCTCGTCGACCCACTCCTCGATGGCGTCGACGGTCCGCGTCTGAACGCGTTCGTCGATCTCAGAGAGGATCAGGTCGTAGTAGACGCCGTACTGGCCGACGTAGTACTTCATCGGCATGTCGAGGATTTCGTGGAGTTTGCCGATGCGCGCGCGGTTCCGGAAGTACTCCTCGTCGTACTCACCCGTCGCGAGCGAGACCAGATAGGCGCGCTGGGTCTGTTTCAGCGCCTCGATTCCTTTCGGCGACCGACCGATCACCTCGAGCGTGCCGTCGTGGTGGGTCAGGTTCTCGTAGAAGTCGTCGGCGATCTCGTTCTGGCGGTCGCGAAACAGCGGCTCGAGATTCGAGAGTCGACGCTCGTCTTCGTCGTCGAAGCCGATGAACGCTTTTCGCCAGGCGATTTCGTCGGCATCGAGATCGATGTCGTCGAGAAGTGCGTCGGGATCGACGTGTTGATTTAGTTCCCCATCCCCAAAAATCGTCATTGGATCCATACATTGTACCCCGCTGGACAATCATTTCAATATTAAGAAACTGATCCAGTGTTTACGATCATAGATGATCACCGTATTCTCGACAGGGTGGCCGCTGGATCGCGAGCAGAAGTGCAACGACGTTCAGTGGCTACGAGAGGAAGCCGCCCAACCGGAGTTCGTCGGTCCCGCTCCCCAATATTGTACAATCTGCGAAATACTTTAATCGGGTGCCTCCGTACGGCCCTGTATGGACGAGACGTTCGTCATCGTCGGCGGAGACGCAGCCGGAATGAGCGCGGCGAGCAAGGCGAAACGTGACGACCCCGACCTGGACGTGATCGTCTTCGAGAAAGGCGAGTGGGTCTCCTACGCCGCCTGCGGGATGCCCTACTACGTCAAAGGCGAGGTCGAGGAACTCGAGGACCTCGTCGCGGTGACGCCCGAGGAGTTCGTCGAGAAGCGCGATATCGACCTCCGGACTGGTCACGAGGTCGTCGCGATCGACCCCGAAGAGCAGACGGTCACCGTCGAGGCCGACGGCGACCGCTTCGACCAGCCCTACGACCACCTGCTGATCGGCACCGGCGCACGCGCGATCGAGCCGCCCTTCGACGGAATCGACCTCGAGGGCGTGTTCACGATCCACGACATGGACGCGGCCGACGCCATCGACGACTACGTCGACGAGCGCGCGCCCGAGACGGCCGCGATCGTCGGCGGCGGCTACGTGGGCATCGAGATGGCCGAGGCACTCTCAGCCCGGGGCCTCGAGGTCTCGATCTTCGAGATGCTCCCCCGGACGCTCCAGCCGTTCGGCGAGGAGACCGCCCGCGTCGTCGAAGAGCACCTCCGCGAGGAAGGTGTCGAGTTGCACCTCGAAACGGCCGTCTCCGGCTTCGACGGCGAGGAGCGAGTCGAGGCGGTGACACTCGAGGACGATGAGGTTCCGGCGGACCTGGCGATCGTCGGCGTCGGCGTCGCCCCGAACGTCGACCTCGCCGAGGAGGCGGGGATCGAACTCGGGCCGACGGGTGCCATCGCGACCGACGAGTACGGCCGGACGAGCGAAGACGACGTCTACGCAGCAGGCGACGTCGCCGAGGCGACGAACGTCGTCACCGGCGAGCCGGATCACGTGCCGCTCGCGCTGACGGCCAACCGCGCGGGGCGGGCGATCGGAGCCACCGTCGCCGGCTCGCCAACGCTCACCGGCGGGACGGCCGGCACGGCGATCGTGAAGGCGTTCGAGCTCGGCGCGGCCCGGACGGGTCTCGTCGACGAGGAGTCCGCCAGTGAGGCCGGCTTCGATCCCGTCTCGGTCACGATCGAGGCGCCGACGCGCCCACACTACTACCCCGGCTCGACCGACCTCACCATCACGCTGGTCGCCGACCGCGAGAGCGAGCGCGTCCTCGGGGCGAGTCTCGTCGGCCGACAGGGGGCCAAACGCATCGACACCGTCGCGACCGCGCTCCACGCCGAGTTGACCGTCGCCGAACTCGAGGGCCTCGACCTCGCGTACGCCCCGCCCTTTAGCCCGACCTGGGACCCGGTCCTCACCGCGGCGAAGGTGTTGAACGGCCAACTCGAGTAATTCGGCTCACAGCCGGAGTGTCGGAATCGGAGTCAGGCTTTTCAACGGTGTGTGACAACGTAGAGACGTGAACGACTTCGAATCACGCCGGTTTCGGCAACTCGTACTCGTCGGCTCGCTGGGCGCGATCGCTCTCGTTACGGGGGCACGGATCGGTGAGTACGAGTCGAGTCCATGGGGCTGGGTCGTGGCGTTCGCGATCGGCGCAGCCGTCATGTTTGGCCCGGTCGCGTGGGTCGTCCGTGACCGAATTCCCGACGAACGACGCGAGCGGCTCAGTTACGTCGTCTCCGGCGTCGTGCTGCTCTGTGTCCCGATCTTCCTCGGGCTCGGACTCGTCGTTGGCGGCTTGCTGTTCTTCCTCGACGTCGTCGTCCTCGGGAGTATCGTCGGCCTCGCAGTCGTGTCGGCCGTCGAGCGAACGGCCGTCCCAGAGCGGCTTTGCGCCGCTGTTCGGTAGCGCGCTGGACCGGCCGTTCGACTGGAGACTACGGCGTGGAGCCGAGGACGCCGAGTCTGGATCCAGAAGAGCAAGACAGATACGAGATCCGTCCTAACTCCCGACAATGGCTACCGCAGCTGCGCAACGACGGTTGCGAGAGAACACGCTCGGGGTGACGATCCTCCTGACGGTCGTCGGCTACGCGCTGGTTATCGGGACGTTCCTGCTCGACCTGCCGATCTACCCGGAGCTCACGGAAGCGCAGGTGGACCTGTTTACTCACCTCATCGCGGTCATCAACCTGACGACGACGGTGCTGCTCGTCCTCGGCTGGTACTGGATCCGGGCGGGCGAGGTCGACAAACACCGGCTGGCGATGGTCGGCGCGTTCGTGCTCATCCTGCTGTTCCTGGTGCTCTATCTCACCAGGGTCGGCGGCGGCGGCGGGGAGAAGCTCTTCGACGGCCCCGAGCTCGTCCGCTACGCGTATCTCGTCATGCTGGCCGTGCACATCCTCCTCTCGATCGTGGCCGTTCCAGTCGTACTGTACGCGTTGCTCCTCGGGCTGACTCACACCCCGGCGGAGCTCCGTCGAACCGCCCACGCCCGGATCGGCCGGATCGCCGCCGCGACGTGGATCCTCAGCCTCGTGCTCGGCGTCGTCACCTACCTGCTGCTCAACCACATCTACGGCTACACGTACTGACTTCACACTCGAGGAACGGATGATGAGGTGACGGATATGGGTCGGATTTTTGCTCCTCGCCCCGCTACCGGTGGTCGTGAGCGCGAACACAACACTCGGCGAGGACTGCAAGGAACACCTCGAGAAGGCACTCGAGGCGGACGATCCGTCGGAGAAGGATTTTCACATCCGCCACGTCCTGCAGGTGTGTGGCGTCGATACCCGATCGGACGACGAGACGTAGTCGGGATCGGCGTCCACGCCAGCCCCCAGTGGATGCGAGCGCCGCCTACGCGTCGTCCGCCCGCCAGCCCCCAGTGGATGCGAGCGCCGCCTACGCGTCGTCCGCCCGCCAGCCCCGCGGGGAGTCGTTGAGCCGTTCGGCGCCGTCCTCGGTGACGACGACGAGGTCCTCGATCCGGACGCCGAACCGGCCCTCGAGGTAGATCCCGGGCTCGACGGAGAACACCATTCCGGGCTCGAGTTCGCGGTCGTTGCCCGCGACGATGTAGGGCGGTTCGTGAACCTCGAGGCCGACGCCGTGGCCGGTGCGGTGGACGAAGGCGTCGCCGTAGCCTGCCGCCTCGATGACCGAGCGGGCGGCACGGTCGATCGAGCCGGCGGTGACCCCCGGCTCGACGGCGTCGACGGCGGCCTGCTGTGCCTCACAGACGATCGCGTGGACCTCCCGGTACTCGGCGGGTGGCTCGCCCGCGAAGACGATCGTTCGCGTCTGATCGCCCGGATAACGGGCCGTCCCCGACTCGAGGTCGGCCTCGACGTACGCGCCGAAGTCGAGGACGACGGGATCGCCGGCTTCGATCACCCGGTCGCCGCTGTGGTGGTGTGGCCGCGCGCCGTTGGGACCCGACGCGACGATCGGTGAGAACGAGGGAGCTCCGCCGCCGTGCTCACCCAGCAGCCGACCGATGTCGTCGGCGAGGGCGGCCTCAGTCGTCCCGACGAGTTCCTCGCAGCGGGCTCTGAGCGTGAGCGAAACGCGATCTGCGATCTCGCCCGCCCGACGGAGCGCCTCGAGTTCGACGTCGTCCTTTCGCAGGCGGAGCGCCTCGAAGACGACGCTCGCGAGGTCGAAGGAGGCGTCGGGGAGCAGCCGCCGAAGGTCCTGGGTGAACAGCGCCCACATCCGATCGTCGACGAGGACGGAGCCGTCGCGGATTCCGCGGTCAGAGAGCACGTCCTCGAGCAGCGCGACCGGGTCGTCGCCGTCGTCCCAGAGACGAACGTCCTCGACGGGCGTTTCGGCGAGCTGTTCGGCGTACATCGTGGGGGCGACGAACGCTGGAGCACCGACGGTCGGGAGGACGAGCAGCAGGTGTCGTTCGGATGGCGACTCCTCGAATCCGGTGAGGTACGTGAGGTTCGAACTCGGGAAACAGACGACCGCCTCGGCGCCGGCCGCCTCGAGTCGTCGTCGACAGTCACGGAGTCGTCGGTCGAACGGATCGGTCATAGTGGCCGTTCGCACCCCCGACAGATGAACGTTCGTGGACCGCCGAACGGTACAGTAGTCGTTCCTTACGGCTCGAGCCGGTGCGTACGGCCTGAACCGGTGGTCGTAGACCGACGGCCGGTCTATCCCGCCTCGAACGGCTGGCCGAACGCACCATGATAAACAAAACCATACCACAGTAAACCACATCATACTTCCCACTGCTGTGATCCGTCGGATTCGACGACCGAAATCCCCTCCCTATTAGAGTACCCTGAGCCTGCAGGGAGGGAACGAACCCGTGGTGCAGGTGTTCGGTCGTGGCAGATGCCTCACAACGAGGATCGAGAATCACCGACGAGCGACGGTGGCGACGGACGAACGGGACCGGCTGACGACGTCGGACCGACGGGTGCGGACTCGTTCGTCGTCGTTTCGAACCGACAGCCGTACCGGCACGAGTACGAGTCGTCGGCCGACGACTCGAGCGTGACCGGTGGCGGACCGGCGTCCGGCGACGCCAGCACGGCCGGCGGCTCGTCGATGATCACTCGAGCGACGGACGCACGGACGATCAGCGTGGACCGTCCGACGGGTGGTCTGACCGCGGGGCTCGACCCCGTGTTGCAACGGGCTGGCGGCACCTGGATCGCCTGGGGCGACGGCGCCGCCGACCGCGAGGTGACCGACGACGACGGCTGCGTCCGCGTGCCGCCCGAAACCGAGGACTACACGCTGAAGCGGGTGTGGCTCTCCGAGGAGGCGGTCGACGCCTACTACCGCGGGTTCAGCAACCGGGTTCTCTGGCCGCTGTGTCACGAGTTCCCCGGGGTCGTCGAGTCTCGACCGGGCGACCTCGAGTGTTACCGGTCCGTCAACAAGGAGTTCGCCGACGCCGTCGTCGAACGCGTCGACGAGGACGCGGTCGTCTGGCTCCAGGACTACCACTTCGGGCTCGCACCGGCGATGATTCGGGCGGCCGTCCCCGACACGGTGACGATCGCGCAGTTCTGGCACATCCCGTGGCCCTCAGCCGACGTCTTTCAGCACTGTCCCGCCAGGGACGAACTGCTCGAGGGCCTGCTCGGGAACGACCTGCTCGGCTTCCACGTCGATCGGTACTGTGAGGCGTTCCTCGAGTGCGTCGAGCGGTTCGTCCCCGGCGCGAACGTCGACTGGGGCCGCCGGGCCGTCCGGTACGGCGGGTCCGAAACGCGGCTCGTGGCGGAGCCGATGGGCGTCGACGCGGCGGCGTACGATCGAACGTGCCGGTCAGTCGACGTGGACCGCTGGGAGTCGTTCCGGACGCAACACGACATACCAGCGGGGAACGCGATCGGCCTCGGCGTCGACCGGCTCGACTACACCAAGGGCATTCCGGAGCGACTTGCAGCCGTCGAGCGTCTCTTCGAGCGCAGCCCGGAGTGGCGCGGCGAGTTCACGTTCGTCCAGAAGTCGACGCCGAGCAGAACGGAGATCCCGGCGTACGAGGGACATGGCGAGTACGTCCGAAACGAGGTCGAGCGGATCAACGATCGCTTTGGAACCGACGACTGGCAGCCGATCGTCTACACCGAGGAGTACCTCGATCACGAGGCGCTCTGTGCGCTCTACCGCCGCGCGGACGTGATGATCGTCAGCCCGCTGGTCGACGGGATGAACCTCGTCGCCCAGGAGTACGCCGCCTCCTGCGTGGACGGCGACGGCGCGCTCCTTCTGAGTCACACCGTCGGGAGCCACGACCTCCTCGGCGACTCGGCGTACACGATCGACCCGAGACGGCGGGAGGCGTTTTCGGAGACGCTCGAGACGGCACTGTCGGCCCCGTCGTACGAACGAGCGCAACGGCTGACCGACCTCCGTGAGCGGGTGTTCGAGAACGACCTCGAGTCGTGGATGGACGCCCAGTTCGACGAGCTGAGCCGGCTTCACGGCTCGAGCGTGATCGCCGGGAGACCGGATGGTCGGCCACAACGGAGGTGAGCCGAATGTCGAAGACGGAGCCGCGGTCGATCGCCGAGCGGCTGCCAGCACTCCGGAACGACCTCCGCGAGGCATCCGAACTGCTCGTCTGCCTCGACTTCGACGGGACGCTCGCCCCGATCGTCGACGAGCCGGACGACGCGACGCCGACGCCGGCGAACGCGGCGGCGCTCGAGGCACTCGCTGCTGAGGAGTCGGTCTCGACGGCGATCGTTAGCGGGCGCGCGCTGACCGACGTCCGCCAGCGGGTCGACGGGCCGTCGACGTTCGCGGGCAACCACGGCCTCGAGCTCGAACGCGACGGCTCGGTCGGAGTCCATCCCGTCGCACGCGAGCGCGCGACGCTCGTCGAGGAGGTCTGTTCGGCGCTCGAGGTCGCGCTCGAGTCGATCCCCGGAGCCGCCGTCGAGAACAAGCGCCTGACCGGGACCGTTCACGTCAGATCGACCCCACCTGCGGCGAGACCGGTCGTCGAACGGCTCACGAAAGCCAGCGTCGAGCGGTTCGGAGACGACGCGCTCGACCTCTCGAGGGGGAAGCGGGTCCTCGAGCTCGGCCCGTCGGTACCGTGGGGAAAAGGCGACGCCATCGAACTCCTCCAGGAGCGCCGAAGCGACGGGGCGTACACGATCTACGTCGGCGACGACGTCACCGACGAGTCGGCGTTTCGCGCCGTCGAGCCCGACGGACTCGGTGTCAGAGTGGGCGACGACCGCCCGACGGCGGCCTCCTGCCGGGTCGCGTCGCCGACGGCGGTCGCGACACTGCTGCGCTGGCTCGCGACCGTTGGCGTCGAGCTACTCGAGGGACGAACGCGACGACGCTCCGTTGCACCGGCGCTGCGTGCACCAGGCGGCTACGTTGGCACTCGGCTCGGTGCGTCCTCACTGTCGACTGGGTGGATGGGGTCAGACGAAGGGTAGGTGATTCGAGTACCGACCCGAGAGTGAAGGGGGTGGCGAAGGCGCATAGCAGGGCCACCGGATGGTGGCAAAGGGGGTGGGTTGCAGGGGGATCGCCTCCGGCCACACCCGATCGAACGATATCTGCTGCAACCACTTAAAATCTCGGATCGCAATATCCAATAGCGATAACCGCATTTGGCCGAAAGTATTAGTTACCATCGGAAATGTAGTATGTACCGAGAGTGAATTACAGTGAAACTCCGACAGCCAACTGACTTCCTGATCCTCGAGGAACTCGAGGACAAGGGCCGGAACGTCGCGACGAATCTCGCACACCACACGGGAAAGAGCCGAAAGAACATCAACACGCGACTCCCGGTGCTCGAAGATTACGGTCTCGTCCAGAAGATCGGGCCGGCAGAGCGGTCCGGACTGTACGAGATCACGTCGCTCGGAAAGGCCGCGCTCGTCTACCAGGACCAGTACGACGAGGTAGACGATTTCGAGGGCCTCATCGAGGGGCCGAGCCCGACGAGCGCCGACAACGCCGCCGAGGAGGCGTTCGCCCGGGGCGAAGAGGAGACGTCCGACGACGACGCAAAGCAGTAACCCAACGCGCTGTGGCTCCCGAGATGGCGAGTTCGTTCAGTCCCGGTCGAACGGCTCGCGTTTCGCCCCTCTGTGAGCGGCTGCTCTCGACGCCACTGTCAGTCGAGCGCTATTTGTGAGCCGGCGTCGACTGTCGCCGTATGCCGACTCACTACGAACCGGTCGACTCGCCCGACTCGACGACGGTGTTTCCGTACCACGAGCTAACCCCGCCGACGACGGCGGACGTCTACCGTGCACGCCGGATCGTTCGACAGCACCTCCCGCGGACGCCGCTGGTTCGCAGCGAAGCCCTGTCCGAAGCGTACGCCGCCGACGTCTACCTGAAACGTGAGGACGTCCTTCCCACGGGAGCGTTCAAGGTCCGTGGCGGGATCACGCTCGTCTCACAGCTCGAGGAGGAGTTTCGCGACCGGGGGCTGATCGCCGCGAGCACCGGCAACCACGGTCAGTCGGTCGCCTACGCCGGCCGCGAGTTCGACGTTCCGGTCGTGATCGCCGTCCCCGAGGACGCGAATCCGGCCAAGGTCGAGGCGATAGAACGGTTCGGCGCGCGCGTCGAACACCACGGTGCGGACTTCGACGAGGCCCGGGAGTGGGCCGAGCGTCAGGCGACGACGGAAGGCTATCGCTACGTTCACTCGGCCAACGAGCCGGCGCTCGTCGCCGGCGTCGGGACCGCCGGCCTCGAGGTCGTCGAGGACTGCCCCGACGTCGACTACGTCTGCTGCCCGGTCGGTGGCGGCAGCGGCGCGGCCGGCTACTGTCTCACCGTCGGCGAACTCACCGACGCCGAGGTGATCGGGGTCCAGTCGGCGGCCGCACCCGGCCTGTATCACGCCTGGCGCGACGGCCACCTCGAGCCCCACACGTCGATGGAGACGTTCGCGGAAGGGCTGGCCACGCGCGTCCCGTTCGCGGTGACGATGGCAGTCCTTCGCGAGCGACTCGATCGGTTCGTCCTCGCCGACGACGCCGACCTCGAGGCGGCGATGCGCCGGCTGCTGTTCGACGAGCACGTCGTCGTGGAAGGGGCCGGCGCGGCGAGCGTCGCCGCGCTCGAGCGCCTCGGCGAGGAGGTGGCTGGATCGACCGTCGTCGTCCAGCTCTCCGGGCGGAACCTCTCGAGGGCGAAGCTCGTCGATCTCGTGACCGAGGCGTAGCACTCGAGAGACGCCGATCCGGGGTGTGGGGACATCAGCGTCCGCAGAAGAGACGACTGCCGATGCGTGAACGTTTTTGTTGGTCCCAGTACCACGTCCTCGCATGGCTACACACGACGATAGCGACGCACCGCAGGTCGGCGAACTGACGCCGCCGAATCGGACGCTGATGGGGCCGGGTCCGAGCGACGTCAACCCGCGGGTGCTTCGGGCGATGAGCACGCCGCTGGTGGGCCACCTCGATCCGTCGTTCGTCGAGATCATGGACGAGGTACAGGAGCTCCTTCGGTACACGTTCCGGACGGACAACCAGTGGACCATCCCGGTCTCGGGAACGGGCTCGGCGGCGATGGAGGCGGCCATCGGCAACGTCGTCGAGCCGGGCGATACCATGCTCGTGCCGACGAACGGCTACTTCGGCGGCCGGATGGCGTCGATGGCCCGCCGCGCCGGCGGCGAAGTCGTCGAGGTCGACGCGCCGTGGGGCGAGCCGCTCGATCCGGCCGACGTCGAGGCCGCCCTCGCCGAACACGAGCCGGACGTCTTCGGCTTCGTCCACGCCGAGACCAGCACGGGCGTCTTACAGCCCGCGGTTCCGAAACTCACCGAGGCGGCCCACGACCACGACGCGCTCGTGATCGCCGACACCGTCACCTCGCTGGGCGGCGTGGAACTGCGCGTCGACGAGTGGGGCATCGACGTCGCCTACTCCGGTCCCCAGAAGTGTCTCTCCTGTCCACCGGGCGCGAGCCCGCTCACCCTCTCTGATGAAGCGATGGAGAAGGTCCTCTCGAGGGAGGAAGAGCCACGCTCGTGGTACCTCGATCTCACCTTGCTCGAGGGCTACTGGGGCGACGAGCGATCCTATCACCACACGGCCCCGATTACGAACGTCTACGCGATCCGCGAAGCCCTGCGGCTCGTCGCGGAGGAAGGCATCGAAGCGCGCTGGGCGCGCCACGAGCGCCTCGCCGGCGCGCTGAAAGCCGGGATGGAGGGCATGGGACTCGAGATGAACGCTCCCGACGAGTACTGGCTGCCGAGCCTGAACGCCGTCCGCGTCCCCGCGGGCGTCGACGACGGTGAGGTCTGTGGCGAGTTGCTCGAGCGCTACGACCTCGAGGTCGCGGGCGGACTCGGCGACCTCGCGGGCGAGATCTTCCGGATCGGCTGTATGGGCCACTCGGCCCGCCCGGAAAACGTACTGTTCGTGGTGACGGCGCTCGGTGACGTGTTAGAATCGATGGATGCCGACGTCGACCCCGACGCGGGGGTTGCGGCGGCGCGTCGCGCGTTACGCTGAGACGGTCGGTCCCGGTGGTGCGCGCTCGACCTGATACTCCTCGCCGTCGACGACGATGATGGCCCACTCGTAGTCCGGGTTTCGTGAGCGAAGGCGGCGCTCTAAGTCGTCGGCGTCGTCGGGCTGGGCGACGAAACACTGAAACTCTCCCGTTGACGACGGAAGCTCTCGCGCGTCGCTTACGGGGTTCACGTGGACGACTTTCCACGCACGCTCTGCCCGAAACTCCGGACCGGTTCCTTCGACGGTGTACCCGAGCTCTGCGAAAATCGACCTGGCCTGCTCGACGAGTCGCATGTTAACAGGACCCATTCAATACGTTCCTACACCACCCACCGTAATAAGCGTTGTTCTGAATCGTACAGATCGCGGAGGCCGACGGTGCGCATTCGTCCCGACGGACGGTCGTGACACCGACGGCTGTCCGTGATCGTGAACCATCGACGGACGCTCATCCAGTCGCTTCCCCACACACGTCTCCATCTGGGATTTCGACGAGGACGCCCTCCGTTCGCCACCGCTCGACGACCGCCTCGAGTCCGTCCGTGGCCGTCGGCTACGTCGGTTCCCAGCCGACGGGATCGACGTCCGGGTCGAACGGCTCGGCAGGTCCGCCGGCCGTCCAGTGGGCGTCCGGTCCGCGCTGACCGAGCGCCAACGCGAGGTCCTCCAGGCTGCACTCGAGGTCAACTACTACGAAACGCCGCGGCGGGCGACGGCGGCGGACGTCGCCGACCACCTCGGATGTACGGCCAGCACGGCGTCCGAACACCTGCGGGAGGCAGAAGCGAGGGTGATCCGGGAACTGTTCGACGGGTGAGCTGCGATCAGCGCAGACTCACGCCGTTGCGTGCGAGAAACTGGCTCGCGTTCTTGATCTCGACGGGGCTGCCGATGATCCGACAGTGTCCGTTTCGCTCGTCGAAGACGGTGACGGTGAATCGTTCGTCGAGCTGTGCCTCGAGGCCGCGTAACTCCTCACGGGGGAGAACGATTTGCGTGCTGTCACGCAGGCTCGAGGGATCTGGCATTCGTCCGTTCGCATGATCGCTACTCCGCCGTTTATGTGTGTCGAAGTTCGGTTGGATTCGGTAACTACCGGTTTTGACGCCTCGTAAGGGACCGAAAAAAGAGATCCGAGCAGCAGGGCGTCGACTCGATTTTCGCTGCGGCTGGAGCCGAGGCCGATCGGGCGACGCATGGAAAGTGTTTTTCGGGACGAACGGCTGCGTACAGATACATGGGGCTCGAGGAGGAGATCGAAGCAATCGAAGAGGAGATCGCCAGCACGCCCTACAACAAGTCGACGGAGGCGCACATCGGTCGCCTGAAGTCGAAGCTCGCCGAGAAGAAAGAGAAACTCGAGAATCAGTCCTCGGCGGGCGGGGGAACTGGCTACTCCGTCGAGAAACACGGCGACGCGACGGTCGCGCTCGTCGGGTTCCCGAGCGTCGGCAAGTCGTCGTTGCTCAACTCGCTCACGAACGCCGAGAGCGAAACTGGCGAGTACGAGTTCACGACGCTCGACGTCCAGCCGGGGATGCTCAAACACCGTGGGGCGAACATCCAGGTGCTCGACGTCCCCGGACTGATCAGCGGCGCAGCGACCGGAAAGGGCGACGGCAAGCAGGTGCTCTCGGTCGTTCGCAACGCCGACCTCATTCTCTTCGTCCTCTCGGTGTTCGAGATCGACCAGTACGACCGCCTCCAGGAGGAGCTGTACGACATCAACATCCGGGTCGACCAGGACCCGCCCCGGGTGACGGTTCGCCCGAAGATCAAAGACGGGATCAAGATCACCTCGAGCGCCGACCAGGACCTAGACGAGGATACGATCAAGGAGGTGCTTCGCGATCAGGGCTACGTCAACGCCGACCTCAACCTCGGCGAGTCGGTCACGATCGACCGACTCATCGACGGCCTGATGGAAAACCGCGAGTACATCCCCTCGATCACCTGCGTCAACAAGGTCGACCTGATCACGCCCGACTACAAGGAAACCGTCGACGAACAGCTCCGCGAACGCGGCCTCGACCCCGAGGCGGTGACGTTCATCAGCGCCGAAGCCGAGAGAGGACTCGAGGCGCTCAAAGACCGGCTCTGGGAGAACCTCGGACTCATCCGGGTCTACATGGACAAGCCCGGCCGCGGAATCGACTGGGAGGAGCCGCTCGTGATCGAGGAAGGGTCGACGATCGAAGACGCCGTCGAGAAGCTGGGCGGCGAGTTCAAAGAGCGCTTCCGGTTCGCCCGCGTCTCCGGCCCGAGTGCGACCCACGACGAACAGCAGGTCGGCACCGAACACGTCCTCGAGGACGAGGACGTCCTGAAGCTGATCCTTCGCCGGTAGCGCGTGTCGGCTCTTCCGCAGCGTCGCGGTCCCAATTCAGCTGCGCTCGTCGACCTCACCGGCGAGCGGCGCGTCCCGGCCAGTCGGCTCCCGCGCCCGCTCGAGCACCGACACGGCCTCGGCACCGATCCGGCCGGACACTCTCGGCTCGCTTCCCGTCTCGACTGCGTGCAGGAAGTCGATCAGCGCCGCCTTTAGCGGCCCTTCCCCGCGGGTGTCGATAGATCTGGGCTCGGATCCACCGTCGCGGTCGTCGTGGAGCTCGAGCCCGACGTCGTCGAGGTAGTCCACGTACGCCGAGCGCTCGTCGCCGGCGACGAGCAGGTGTCGACACGTCCCTGCGGCGGGCGTTTCCCAGGAGACGTTGACGACGCCAACGGTCTCACCGTAGTCGACGACGAGCGTCGTCGCTCGATCGGTCTCGTCCACGAGGACGGTGTCGGGGTCGGGCTCGAGGTCCGTCGGATCGAGCAGGTACGCGAAGATGTCGACGTCGTGGATGCCGATCGAGTCCAGGACGCCGGCCGTCGTCTGGGGGGCACGAAACGAGAAATAGTTAGTCTGGAGGTACTCGATCGTACCCAGTTCGCCCCCCTCGATGCGACGCCTGAGCTCGACCAGAGCGGGCAGGTATCGCAGCGAGTGGCCGGCGGCGAGCGTTCGATCGTGGTCGGCGGCGGTCTCGACGAGGTCCCGGGCGTCGGCGGGCGTCGCGGCGAGGGGCGCCTCGACGAGCAGGTCGACGCCCGACTCGAGGAGCCGCGTGCCGAGGTCGTGGTGGGTCCTCGTGGGCGTGGCTACCGTCGCTGCGTCGATCGAACAGTCGGCGACGTCGGTTCGAAAGGGGAGGTCGTACGCTTCAGCCAGCCGGCGGGCCCGTCGTTCGTCGACGTCGCAGACGACGAGTTCGTCGAGCAATCCTTCCTCGTGCAGGGACGCGGCGGTCCGGACGTGATTCGCTCCCCAGGAACCGGCACCGACGACGGCGTATCTCATCGGAGACACCTCCAGCGTTCGCGGGACGGCGCTCGAGTGCGCATGTACACCACCATATCTGAAAACGGACCGACCGATCGTATTGTTAATCACGACGTACCCGATCGATTGACTGTCGTCTCGTGCAGAAGGACGTTCGAAACCGATCGACGAACTGAGCGTCCGTCACGGCTGACCGAGCTAGCCGGTCGCCACCTCGAATCGAGCACCGCCGTCGGCGCTTTCTGTCGCCGTGACCGTCCAGCCGTGGGCTTCGGCGATTCCCCTGACGATGGCGAGGCCGAAGCCAGTCCCGTCACTGACCGTCGAGTATCCCTGTTCGAAGATCCCCTCACGCATCGATGGCGGAATACCTGGCCCGTCGTCTGCGACGTAGAACCCTTCCTCGTCCTCGAGGGGGCCGACCCGGATCGTCACGTCCTCGCCGCCGTGTGTTACCGCGTTTGTCAGCAGGTTCTCGATCAACTGCCGCAGCCGCGACGCGTCGGCCTCGAGGCAGTAGTCCTCGAGTGTAACCTCCAGGTGGCGCCAGCCACCCGGTAGCGTCTCACAGACCGACTCGATCAGGACGGCAAGTTCGATCGGGCTGGTCCGTTCGACCTGCCGGCCTTTGTGTGCGAGCGTCAACAGGTCGTCGATGAGCGCGTTCATCCGCCCGTGTGCCGCCTCGATCCGGTCGAAGTCCTCCGGCGACCCGCTCTCCCGGGCGAGCTCGAGGCCGGCCTGTGCAACGGTAAGTGGGTTGCGGAGATCGTGGCTCACGACGGCGGTGAACTCCTCGAGACGGTCGTTGGTCCGCTCGAGCGTCCGTTCGCGCTCCTTGCGTTCGGTAACGTCCTGAAACGCGCCCCGGGCACCGATCAGGTCGCCATCGTCGTCGTACCACGGCGTTCCGAGCGTTCGGGCCCACCGGACCTCGTCGGTAGAGGTGACGATCCGCAACTCCAGATCGTAGCCCTCACCCGTCGTCTGCAGCCGCTCGAACGCGTCCGTGATCGTCGCTCTGTCCTGGGGGTGATAGAATTCGATCCCGTCCTCGACCGTCGGCTCGTACGCCATGGGAAGCTCGTGGATGCGGTAGACTTCCTCCGTCCATCGCATCCGCCCCGTCCGGAAGTCGACTTCCCAGCCGCCGATCGCCGCGGTTCGCTGGATCTGCCGGAGAAACTCCCGCTTTTGCTCGAGTTCCTGGGCCCGTCGTTTATGTGCCGTGATATTTCGTCCCTCGGCCACGAGCAAGACGACGTCGCCCCGTTCGTCCGTGATCGGCCGAAGCGAGAAGTCGATAATTACGGCCCCGTCAGCGCCCTGGACCGCTTCGTCGTACCGGACGAACTCGCCGTCGGCTGCCGACTCGATCGCGGCTTTCAGGGTCTCCTGGGCTTCCACGCTGGTCTGCCACCAGCCGGATTTCCAGAGTGAATTTCCCACCACGTCCTCGCGGTCGAAGCCCCCGAATTCCAGCGCGGAGTCGTTCGCCTCGAGCAGCGTCCCGTCGGTATCGAGCAAGCCCGTAAACTGGTAGGTCTGGTTGAAGATGGCGTCGTACTGCCGTTCGCGTTCTTTGCGCTCGGTGATATTGCGCGTCGCGCCGACGATCTTTTCGATCCGGCCGTCGATAACGACCGGTGCAATTCGCGTTTCCCAATAGGACTGTTCGTCGGGGACCGCGAGGACTTCCTCGTACTCGAGTGGCTCACGTCGGGCGACACACGCGCGGTAGTTCTCGAGGATGGCCCCTCCATGTTCGTCACCGAAGACGTCCCGGAGTCGCTGTCCGCTGAGTTCGTCGTTCGTCAGCCCGGTGTGGGCTTCGTAGATCGGGTTCACTCGCTCGAGTCGAAACTCGTCACCGGCTTCGTCGACGTCGATGAGAAAGAGTGCGTCCTGCGTGTTCTCGAACACCGTTTCCGCGAGTCGAACGTCAGCCTCCCGGGCGTTTCGCTCGGTGAGTTCACGGGCGATGAGCGACAGGCCGCTCTCGTCGGCGTAGAGGGTTACCTCGAGCCAGGCGCCGGACGATCCGGGGAGTGGCGTTTCGACCGACCGCGATTCGTGCGTGTCCATGACCGCACGGCAGTGTGACTCGAGGGACGAACCAGCAAGTTCGGGGATGGCGCCCCAGAGAACGTCACCCTCGATGTCAGCTGCTGGGATGCCAGTTACCGTCTCCATTCGTTCGTTCCAGTACGTGACCAGCCAGTCGGAGTCGACCGCGCAGTACGCATCTGTGATGCGGTCGATCAACCGCTCGTACTCGGGTCGGGAGTCGGTCATCGGTCGGGTGGGAACGCAGTTGGGGTGATACACACTGACTGGTGCCTGTTCTGCCCGCCGGACGGAGTGAGAGCGGCCGAGCGATGGGCTCGGATCGGGGGACGACGGGTTACTCCCGGGTAACGGCCGTGCGAATCCGTTCGACCAGCACGTCGAACCGTTCGGGATCCGGTCCCTTCCGGACGTAATCGGTGACGCCGGTCGCGATCGCCTCGCTGGCGACTCGCTCGCTTCCCTTGGCGGTAAAGACGATGAACGGAACCGTCGCGTCCTCCTCGCGAACGACTTTCAAAAAATCGAGGCCGCTGATGGCCGGCATCTGGTAGTCGCTGACGATACAGTCGAACGACGCCTCCTCGAGCGTCGAGACGGCCTCGTGCGTGCTCGCTGCGGTCGTGACCGCGATGTCGTCGTTCTCGCGTTCGATGTAGGCTCCGATGGTTTCGGGGAGCCCCGGCTCGTCGTCGACGAGCAACACCGTGATCTCCTCGTCCGCGTCGGCTCGGTCGGCTGACTCGTGCGCCCTCTCGATGCGAATCTCCTGACGAACCGCGAGGTCGAGCCACTCGCCGATCTCGCCGTGGAGCCGCGTCGATTCGACGATGCCATCCGCCGGGTCGTACGTGAGAAGGCCGTGGTCCTCGAGTACTGGGAGCTGACTGTGGAGCAACGACGTCGACAGGGCCGCTCGGTCGTCCTCGTCGAGGTCGTCCGTACTGACCGCGGTGAGTACGTCGAGCAGTTCCTCGAGCGTCCCAACCCTGTGTTGACGGAGGTGAAACAGGACGGTCCGTCGTCTCGAGTCCGCGAGCACCCGAAAGAGCTCGTCACTCGAGAGGGAAACGCGACCGTGACTGGCTGAACCGGAGTCCTCGTCGTCCATAGGAGGGTGAGAACGCCACACAAACATAAGTATTGTTTACTGCTCGGAAATATTACTATTCTGGCTGAGAGTCCGGCTGGCTGGCCACTCCGAAGAGCCCCCGCGTACAGTAGTTACCAACCGGTATTGAGTTGCCCACCGGTATTGGCGTATTTCCCCGCCTCGCCAGCTCGAGTCGCAACTCACGCTGTGCGGAACGGACACATTGTCGGAGTCAGGTCTGACGGCGATCACCGGTAAGCACAACCATCGTCATTTCGTCGAAGTGTTATCGTAGCCGTGCTTTCGATACCAGACTCGAGCACCGACCGGTGACTCACCGTCCTCGAGGTTCAGCCGGGACAGCACCAGTTCCCTGATCGCGACCGTGACGGTGAGTTCGACCGTCTCTCCCCGGTCGGTCCGGACCTCGAAAACGCAGTGTCCGTCCTGGTCGGTAATGTGTTCGATGGTCCCGACGGACCACCGTTCGAGATCGTGTGTCGGTTTTCGCGCGTGAATTCGGTCGTGAGTCATGAGTTCGGCGAAGTGTGTCGCGACGCGATCGGCGTTTCGAACGGAGTGGCGCTGGGCGACAGCGGAACCCGGATTGGGCGTCTCACTCGCGAATGCCGTACGAGGTGGGAGTCGTCGACGGTCCGAGGATAATCAGGACTGTAATCTCTTCGGCGATGTGGAAAAAGTCGTGCTCGAGGTCGGGTTCGACGAAGACGAGGTCACCCGCCTCGATGTCGTGCGTGTCGTCGCCAACGCGGAGTTTGCCCGACCCCGAAAGGACGTAGTACAGTTCCTGCTCGTTGTGGGGGTTCTTCGGGGCAGCACTGGCAGTGGGGTACTTTCCTACTTCGACGGTGAGCGGTCCTGTACTGAGTACTTCCTTGTGCTGGAGTTCGTTCGGCTCGAGGTCGTCGACCAGCTCGGTGATCGAGGCGAGAGTCATTTGTTACCGCTTACCCCACATCGGCTTAACGCTGTTGCCTCTGCTCGTTCCCGTAGAGAGCGATCTGTGGCCTGAAACAGCCGGTATCGGGAGATGTGCGAGCTGTTGAGCCGGAGACTCGTGCTCCGAACTCCGGCCTCGAGCGAGCGGACACGACGCGTCGCCGTCACTCCTCGTCCTCGCTCGCCTCGAAGTCCGCGAGTTCGAACAGCGGCTCGTAGTCGTCGGGAAGCTGGTTGCGCGCCTTCTCGAGGTTTCCCGCCGGAACGACCTCGGCGAGCAGGGCGACGAGCTGCTGGGCGTGGTGGTTCGCGTCCGCTCGATCGACGCCCTCGCGTTCTGCCACCCGGTCGAGGAATTCGTCGTAGTCGAACCGCTGGCCCGACGCTGCCGCGGTCAGGTAACGGTCGATTTCCATCGGCAGCGGGCTCGCGAGGTCGGTCGCCTCGCCCTCGTGGAGCCGTTCGCCGAGCGTCGTGAGCGTCGCCCGCGTGGATCGAACCGCCTGGCCGAACTCCGCGAGCTCGAGTCGGTGCTGGACCTGGCCGACGAACTCTTTGTAGTTCATCGCCGCTCGCTTCAACGGACCGAGGGAAAAGTCCACGGGCTGAACCGATCCTCGGCGTCAGTACGGCGGCCGTTGAGCGCGTACGACGCCTGCGAGCTCCTGTTGTTCGTCGGCGAGCAGTTCGTTCAGGTCGTCGGCGGTGATGATCCCGGCGAGGTTCCCGTCCGAGTCGACGACCGGCAGGCGTCGGACGCCGTGCTCGCTCATCAGCTCGGTGGCCTTGTAGAAGCCGGCGTGGCGGTCGATGGTACACAGCTCTGCAGACATCACGTCCTCGGCGGTGTGTTCGGCCGGGTCGGCCCCTTCGGCGAGCACACGCATCGCGAGGTCGCGATCGGTGACGATCCCGACCGGGTCCGGGCCGTCGGTGATCACGATGCTGCCGACGTCCGAATCGTTCATGGTCGCTGCGAGTTCCTGGATCGGCGTCTCCGGCGTCGCCGTCACGACGTCGTTCCGTGCGAGGTTTTCGACTGGCATGGGCGTCCAGGTAGTCCCCACCACGACGACCGGTATAGTAGTGTAGCCGCCGACTCGAGCGACGCCAATATTCAAGTTCTCCCCATCGAACTGTACGCATATCATGACCGTATCGCGAGCGGACGGGTCGGCCCCGGTGAGCGAGCCGTGAGCGAGCAGCGAACGATCGTCGTCGGGGAGACCGGAACCGGCGAGGACGTGAGCCTGCCCGTCGTCCAGGTGCTCACCGGCCGGGGGTTCGTCACCGGCAAGAGCGGCAGCGGGAAGTCGAACACCGCGTCGGTGATCGCCGAGGAGCTGCTCGAGTCAGGCTACCCACTCCTGGTGGTCGACACCGACGGCGAGTACTACGGGCTGAAAGAGGAGTACGAGATGCTCCACGCCGGCGCGGACGAGGAGTGTGACGTCCAGATCGGGCCGGAACACGCCGAACAGATGGCGCGACTGGCCCTCGAGGAGAACGTCCCCGTCATCCTCGACGTCTCGGGCTACCTCGACGAAGAGGTCGCCGACGAACTCTTGCGAGAGACGGCTCGGCAGCTGTTCGTCAAGGAGAAGAAGCTCAAGAAACCCTTCCTCCTCGTGGTCGAGGAGGTCCACGAGTACATCCCCGAGGGCGGCGGCGTCGGCGAGACGGGAAAGATGCTGATCAAGATCGGCAAACGGGGGCGAAAACACGGCCTCGGCATCCTGGGGATCAGCCAGCGACCGGCGGACGTCAAGAAGGACTTCATCACCCAGGCGAACTGGCTGGTCTGGCACCGGCTGACCTGGGACAACGACACGAAGGTCGTCGGCCGAATCATCGACACCGAGTACGCCGAACGCGTCTCCGAACTCGACGACGGCCAGGCGTTCATCCAGACCGACTGGACCGACGAGGGCGTCCGCAAGATCCAGTTCCGACGCAAACGCACCTTCGACGCCGGCGCGACTCCCGGCCTCGACGACTTCGAACGCCCCGAACTCAAGTCCGTCTCCGACGCCCTCGTCGGCGACCTCCAGGAGATCAGCGACCGAAAACAGCGCGAGGAGAGCCGACTCGAGGAGCTCGAGCGAAAGCTCGACCAGCGCGAGTCGAAGATCGACGACCTCCAGGACGAGCTCGCCTCCGCTCGAAACGTCTCGACGGCCGCGAATCAGCTGGCCGAGGCGCTCAGCGAACCGGAGACGGTCCAGTCACAGCTCCCCGACTCGAGCGAACAGCTCAGACGGCTTCACGACGAACTCGTCGAACTCGAGGCCGAACGGGACGAACTCGCGGCCGACCTCGAGCAGGCCGAGGCGGCGCTCGAGCGACGGGACGAACGGATCGAAGAACTCGAAGCCGAGGTCGACGGGCTCGAACTCGAGCGCGACGTCTTAGAGGCCGAACTCGAGAGCCTCGAAGCCGAGCTCACAGAGCGCGAGGCGGAGGTCGATCGCCTCCGCGAACGGACGGCCGACCCCGAGAATGGGGCGGACGAGGAGTCGACGATCATCCAGCCCGAGGTCGACGCAGTCGAACTCGGCTACACCGATTCCGGATCGGACGCGGACGGCGGGGACGACGACGAAGACGGTGCAGCGGGCGAGTGGGTGGTCGTCGACGATCGCCAGCAACTCTCCGAAGCGCTCGAGCTACCGGGTGTGAGCGAACGCCTCGAGCGAGCCAGCGCGGACTCGCGGTGTTCGCTCGAGACCGCCCGGGAAGTCGTCACGATCCTGGCCTGCGATGGACCGATGCGAACCGAGGCGCTCGCCGAGCGCGTCGACCGGTCGCCCGTCGCCGTCCAGAGTCTGCTGTCGGAGCTGCGAACCGAGTCGCTGCTCGACCGCCCGGACGAACGGACGTACGCGGTCGCCGACGACGTCCTCGAGGTGCTCGCGGGGAAGCGGCCGGAGGAGTGACGCGACTGGCGATGGGAACGCGGACGAACGAGCGGGGACCGTGAACGAGCGGGGACCGTGAACGAGCGGCGATCAGAACGTGGTCCAGTCGACGACCTCGAGGTCGTCGATCCGTTCGAAGTGCGAGACGTTCGCCGTCAACACAGGCACTCGTTCGGTGCGGGCGGTCGACGCGACGTACACGTCGTGGAGGTCGTTCAGCGGTTCGCCGCGTCGTTTCAGCGTCGCGATCACGGCCGCGGCGTCGACCGCGACGGCCCGGGTGACCGGGAGGACCTCGAAGCGAGCGAGGAGTCGGTCGAGCCCGTCGACGGCGTCGCGGTACGCCTCGGAGGTCGGTTCGTACCCCAGTTCGATCCCGAGACGGAGTTCGGTGACGGTCACCATGCTGACGGCGTGGCGACCCTCGGCGTCGAGTTTGCGGACGCGCTCTTCGACGCCGCCCCGATCGATGTCGACGAGTACCGACGTATCACAGAGTTTCATCGTCGAGCCGGGACAGCGTCCCCTCCGAGAGGCGGCCAATCTCTTCGCGGGCTGCAGCGACGGCATCCGGGTTGAGGACGCCTTCGCCGTGGACGTCCGCCAGTCGGGCGCGCTCGTCGAGCGTGTCCGCGATCACCTCGCTGAAGCTCCGATCGCCCTTTTCGCGTTTCAGCCGCTCGTAGACGTCGTCGGCGATCGCGATGTTCTTGCTCATAGCCTGCGTATGGGTACCCATACGTAAAAACGTCGCGTCGACGAAATCCGACGCCGATCACTCGTCTTACCACATACTGGAGTGCTCGTGGGACTGGACGATGAACGAGTTGAGCCGTGCGCTGATGCTCTCGTCGCCCGGGTCGTCGATGGCGTACCACGACGGTGGGTTCTCCCGCTGGTCCTCGAGCAGGATCGTCAGCGAGAGCAGCTCGCGTTCCGGCGGGACGTCGGCCGGCCGGTCGCCGATGGGGTCACCGTCGTCGTCGACGAGGCGGCGGACGAACTCGTCGGAGCCGGTCGTCCACAGCGTCTCGCCGCGGCGTTGCACCGTCGCCACCTGGCATCGATAGGTGCTGTCGAGGTCGTTGTCCAGGCGGTCCGCGTACGTCGTTTCCCCCATCTCGAACGGGGCGTGGTGTTTACACAGGAGGATGTCGGTGCCGTAGTCCCCCTCGTCGAACGACCGAAACGGGTCGAGGTACCCCCGGGGCGACGTCCGGAGTTCCTGTGCCCGGAGTTCGTCCGGGTCCGTCGTCGTCCACCCCTGGAAGACGTAGTCGGTCGGCTCGATTACCACCTTCTTCGAGAGCGGATCGTTGGCGTACCACTCGGGGTCCGGGGCTTCCGTCTTCCGGAGCACGACGGACCCGTTCTCGAGCGTCCGCGCGTCCCACACGGGCGCCCCCAGGAGCCGGTCCCGGCCGCCGAGGTGGTCACACCACACCGGGCCGAACACGGTCACCCACGGCAACGTCGACAGCGTCGCCTCGGCCGGCGGCGCGTTCGGGTACCCGACGTTCATCCCGCCCTCGTCGAGGAAGGTTCCGATCGCCCCCCACGGATCGGTTTCGATCACGGTCCCGGCGAGCGCCTGGAGGAACCGTTCACCCCGCCGCACGGCGACCGACTCGGGGATGTCGTCGCCGACTAGCGCCCCTTCGCGGTCGAACACGTGCAGCGACGGCTCCGCTGGATCTGTCTTCTCGAGGGCGACGTGCACCCCCGCTTCGAACCCGTCGAGCGAGAGGTAGACGTGTCCGTTGCCGTTCGCCGCGATCGCGTCGCCGGCCCGGCCGGGCGTCGCGACCTCCCGCTCGGGATCGGACCCCGAGTCGACGCTGTACTCGACGCAGGCGTCGGTCGTCGTCGACTCGAACCCGGCCTCGAGAAAGCGGTCGACGACCCGTTCGACGGTCGTCGCCGACAGCCGATCGGCGTACACCGGCGCGATGAACCTGTAGCTATCACCCATCCTGTGGAAATGTCGACGTGTTTCACGTAAAACGTTCGGCTCTGTTGAACTCCTCACTACCTGACAAGAGAGGCGTGCTGAATATAGAGGATGGGTGCAGCAGAAACGGGGACGGGATGAATCCTGTACGTGCTGGGACCACCTACTGGGTCGACAGCGATCCAGCGACAGGTCGACGCGTCGAAAGACCGTGACTGCTATCCGTAGTCCGGGACAATCTGAAAGAGTATGCCGGGCGGGGATAAGACCACGAGACACGTTGGCGAGATCATCACAAAACTGGAGACCAACGAGCGCCTCAACGCTGACGACGTCACGTTCATCCTCGGTTACGTTCCGACTATCAGGGACTACGAAGAGCTAGAAGCATACAGAGACGAGATAGACGACGCCATTACCGATGGGGTGGGGCACGCGGCGTACGTAAAAATCCTTCAGGAGTTCGAGACCACTGGTGCTATCGACGAACTCCGGTCAGATCTGGTCGATCCGTCGCTCGACCCCAACGGCTTCGAACGAATTGAGGTGAACGACAAAATTCGCTACATGGGCGTTATGATTGGAGAGAAGGCGTCCGAGGGGGTCGGGTGGATCCACCCGCCGGATAAACGACCTACGAGTCTCTCACTGCTCCGGGATTCCCTGTTCGACTACCTGTTTTGTACCGGCCGGGGGTTCCACCTCGATGCGGAGATGATCTACGAGTACGGGACGGATTATCGAGAGTTTCTCCGTGCCGTTATCGACTGTGCAGATGGGCTCGACGACTACCGACTCTCGGTTGACGCTGACGATAGCGGGCGACGTACAACGATCAGTGTCACCCTGCGTTCGGACGGTCGGTCATATTCGAAGGAATTTGAACATGGGAGCGATTGGCTCCGATTCGACGCATTGGCCCCTGTCCAAGCAGCCCTCGATCAGCAGGTCTTACAGACAGTCCACTACAGAGGTGGAAACGACGGCTGGATACTAGTATTGGATGACGAACACGAAGAGCTAGTCACGAAATTCCTCCCGAAATGACGCTCCTGACACTGTATGAGCAGCGCGAATCTCTGTGATGCTGCACTCGCGCCGTCTATTCAGCAGAGGCTGAACGTTCTACCCAGATTCTGTCAGAAGCTGTCTGCTGCATAGAGAGGATGAGTTTTGCATTCGTCAGTAGTTACTTGGAACGTTTCAAGAATAATTTAGAGTAACCCACTCCGAGAGAGGTAATGAATCTATGAGAAATGTACAAATACCGGAACATTATCATCATCTCGTTCAGGAGTAGTTGTATGACCGAAAATACTGATTCAGGGGAAGACGGAGAAGCAACCAATTCTGTTGACGAAATGCTCCAGCATCTCCCAGAGGCTAAACAACGGGCCAAAGAACGAAGAGCGACTGCGACTACGAGCAAGAACTGGTCGAAGAAAGCAAAGTTGATGCGCCAGCGACCTGATCCAGCAGTACTTGCTAGCAATCACAAGCCCCGGTTGGAAGAGTTGGTCGAACTTCCCAAAGTAACACATCGGGCCGGAAAACCTTGGACCTCGGCCAAAGCAGGCCTCGAAGCACATGGTCGAATACCGATTTATTACCGTCTTGACGGAGAGGTAACGCACACGGGGTACATCACACAGATGGTCATTCGGCCAGAGGATGAATCAGATGTCCCCCAAGCAATTCAAGATCATATCACTGAGGATGATACATATAGTGAATATAATGAGAAATACGATGTGACTACATATCTTGTCACGGATGGTGAACGGTTAGATGAACCATTCCTTCAATCTAAGTTAGAACGAATTAAAGGTGGAGAATTTATTGACGAGGATTTTTCGTACCAACCTGCATACGTCCGCCAACGTGATGGTGACTTTCCCGACTTCTGAACCGGGCAAAGCAGTTCACTAATCGATGCAAGATATGCGCTCTGTATTCAGCACGGCCGCTGAAACCTATCGCCGATTGAGGGTTTCAACAAGGCCAAACGTTCGTAACGACGTCGGCGAATCGAACCGGGGACGGATACCTGGAAGGGCTAGGTCCAGCGGTCGAGCCCCGTCTGCGTGACGCTCTCTTCGATCCGCTCGAAGCCGCGAGCGACCTCGTCGGCGTCGACGCCCCACTCCTCACAGACGTACGATCGGGCCGCCGGAAGGTCGGGCTCGAGGCTCGTCTCGAACTCGTAGGCGTCGGTCACGTTCGGGTTCCGAAAGAGCTCCCGGACGCGGTCGGCGTGCTCGACGTGCTCGCCGCGAGCCTCGAGCACCGACCAGAGGTCGCCGTGTTCGGTGAGCTCGGAGATCGCCGTCTTCGGGCCGATTCCGGTCACGCCCTCGTTGAAGTCCGTCCCGATCAGGATCGCGGCGTCGATCAACTGCTCGAGCGTGAGGTCGTGTTCTTCGAGCGTCGCCTCGAGGTCCATCAGCTCGGGGTTTCCTTTGCTCGTGAGCTGGCGCAGGGTCTTCGGCGCGCCGAACAGCAGCGCGTCGTAGTCCTCCGAGCCGACGTAGTCGGCGTCGCCGCGTCGGACCACGTGAGCGGCCTGGGCTTCCCCCTCGGCAGGCGCCTCGACGATCGGGACGTCGAGCAGCGAGAGCAGTTCGCGGCTCGTCTCCTGGATCGTCGGTGTCAGCCGCTGGGTCCGGGACTCGAGCTGGGCGATGGCGACCGCGTCGCCTTCCTCGCGGGCGACCTCGAGTTGCTCTTCGTACGTTTCCCGCTGCTCGCGCCGGGACTCGATCTCGTCGGCTTTGAGCTCGGAGGGGCCGCCGTCGAACACCATCACAGGCGTGACGTCGTGTTCGAAGAACTTCGGCAGCCCCTGGACGATGCCGATCAGGTTCGCGACCTCGGTGCCGTCGGGCGTGGTGTAGGCGTCGCTCGCGGTCCACTTGACCGTCGTCGTCAGGTAGCGGTAGAGCCAGTTGTGGGCGTCGACGGCGACGATCGAGCCCGCGAGGTCGGAAAACGGGATCTCCTCGATGACGGCGACGTCGCGCAGTGCTGCGTTCCCCATTGTCCGACTATTGGCGCGACTGCGATTTGAATCGTGGGTTCTCTCTCGCCCGTGCGCCACCCAGCGGTCGCCCCCGTGGCTGCCAGCGCCGGGCTCCGGTTTTTTCGCGCCCGCAGTCGAACGGACGGACATGACGACCGACTTCGACTGGGCCGAGCTACGAGAGCGGTGTCACACCCTCGAGCCGGGCGCGGCCCTCGAAACGCCCGTCTCCGGCCGGCAGTTCACGATCGAGTCGGCGGGAGCCGACCGGCTCGTCGTTCGGTTCAGAGAGCGCGACGAGGAACGGTCGCTCTGGCGCGAGCAGTTCGAGGTGTTCGTCGACCGGCTCGCTGACGGGCCGATCCCCGTCGCCGACCTGCCGCCCGGCGTCGAGCCGTACGCCAGCGTGGTGACGCTCTCGAGTGACTACCACGTGGACGACCATGCGATCGCGCACGCTCCTGCGGAGGCTGCCGGCGGCGAGAGTCCGTACCTCCGCTCGCCGGCGGAAGCCAGGACGCCACCCGAACGCGTCCACGACGACGCGCTCTTGCTGGCCGCCCTCCTCGAGCGATTCGATCTGACCGACCCGACGGCGCTCGACACCGACTCGCTGACGGACTGTTACGTCCTGCTCTCTGACGTCCAACGCGGGGCCGACCGACTCCGCCGATCGACGCGGGAGCCGTTGCTCGAGCGCCTCGGCCCCGGGCAAGAGCTCCACGGCCAGTTCGGGACGGTCAGGCGAACGACCCGTGACCGTCGCCGGCCGAAAGACGACGAGACGGTGCTGGCCGCCCTCGACGAGCGAGCGATTCCCCGGGAGTGGGTGCTGGGCGTCGACCGGGACAAACTGGACGTCGTCCTGGCCGTCACCGATCTCGAAGCGGATGAGGTCTACGACGTCGACGAGCAGGTGTACGTCCAGAAGACCGGCGTCGACGAGCGCGAGAAGTTCTCACGCCTGCAGGGGATCGCCGACCGGATCGACGCACTCGAGGGCGTCGAGGAGGCGGAGTTCCTGGCCGAACTCGACGATCTCGAGGATCGACTCGAGGAGGCACTGTCGGCCGACTAGCGCCAGAAATATCGATACGCACGCATATCTGGCCGACTCGACAGCGGTGTCGCGTCCGAACTGCAAGTCGACTGCTGACGTCCCCCACGCCGCTCTCGAGCGATTTACTACTGGGCAGAGTACTTTTTAGCATCGCCGACCAGCAGAGATTTATACGGTCCTGTAGCATCTTTCACCGAATGCTCAACATCGACGATTCACCGATCGTTCGGGACGGAAAGTCACTGATCCTGGCGATGGACCACGGCCTCGAGCACGGGCCCGTAGACTTCACGGAGGTACCCGAGAAGCTCGACCCCTCGACGGTCTTCGAGACGGCGACCCACGACGCCGTCACGGCGATGGCCGTCCAGAAGGGGATCGCCGAGGGCTACTACCCGAGCTACGAAGACGACGTGAACCTGTTGCTCAAGATGAACGGGACGTCGACGCTCTGGATGGGTGAGTACGACTCGGCGGTGAACTGCTCGGTCGAGTACGCAGCCGACATCGGCGCCGACGCCGTCGGCTTCACCCTCTACGGCGGCTCGAACCACGAAGTCGAGATGGCCGAGGAGTTCCGCGAGATCCACGAGGACGCCCGCGCCCACGACCTGCCGGTCGTTATGTGGGCGTATCCGCGTGGTCAGGGGGTCAAGAACGACACGAAACCCGACGTCATCTCCTACGCCACCCGGATCGCACTCGAGCTCGGAGCCGACGTGGCGAAGATCAAGTACCCGGGCAGCAAGGAAGCGATGGCCCACGCAGTCGACAGTGCCGGCGACATGAAAGTCGTGATGAGCGGTGGCTCGAAGACCTCCGACTACGAGTTCCTCTCGACCGTCGAGGCCGTGATGGACGCGGGCGCGAAGGGCCTGGCCGTCGGACGCAACGTCTGGCAGCGTGAGGACCCCACCCGCATCCTCGACGCGCTCGAGAAAGTCATCTACGAGGGCGAGACCGCCGACGCCGCACTCGAGGAATGAGCGACGCCGTCGAGGAAGTCGTCGACGTCATCACCCGCTCGTCGGCCGAGATCCGGCAAGGACTGGTCGGCCGCCGGGGAGAGGTCGACGAGGAGAACCCCAGTGGCGAGACCCAGGCCGAGGCGGACGTCTTCGCCGACGAGTTGCTCGCCGAGCGGCTGGCCGCGATCGAGGGCGTCGCCGAGTACGCGAGCGAAGAGCGCGTCGAGATCTCCCAGGTCGGTGACGGCGACCTCTACGTCGCCGCCGACCCGCTCGACGGCTCGTCGAACCTCAAGTCGAACAACACGATGGGGACCGTGTTCGGGATCTACGACGAGCCCCTGCCCGCCCCGGGAACCTCACTCGTCGCCGCCGGATACGTACTCTACGGCCCGATCACGACGATGGCCTACGCCCACGACGGGACGGTCACCAAATACGAACTCACCGGCGGCGAGCGCACCGTCGTCGAGGAAGACGTGACCCTGCCCGACGAGCCCCTCATCTACGGCTTCGGCGGTCGGGTTCCCGACTGGCCGGCGGACTTCGAGGCGTACGTTCGCGAGATCGAGTCCAACCCCGATCACAAGCTCCGCTACGGCGGCGCGATGATCGGCGACGTCAATCAGGTGCTCACCTACGGCGGGATCTTCGCCTACCCCGCCCTCGAGGACAGTCCCCGGGGCAAACTCCGGCTCCAGTTCGAGGGGAACCCGATCGGCTACGTCCTCGAGTCCGCCGGCGGACGCTCCTCGGACGGCACGCGATCGATCCTCGAGGTCGAACCGGACGAGCTCCACGATCGGGTACCCGTCCACGTCGGTAATACCGAGTTAATCGACCGACTCGAGACGGCGCTCGAGTGAGCCGACCCGATCGCGATCGTCCGAGCGGACTCTCATAACGATGGTTGTCGTCTCGTACCGGTGATCGCCCCACCGGGACGGCGATCACCGGTACACAGTTACAACCGTCATTATCACTCCTCGAACGGGTCGTCGCCACGCTCGTCGTAGCGTCTGCCGACGTCGATTCGAAACTCCCCCAGCACGTCGCGACCGAGCAGTAGCGGATACGCCGACGCCGACCGATCCTCGACCATCGCATCGACGGTTCGTTCGGTGCCGGCGATCCCGACAACGACGTCGACGACCGGCTGATGGCCTTGCGTTTCGTCCCTGCTTGCCGCGGGATCGCCGACCTGAATGGGGCCAGCGCCGATCGCCGCTGCGAGTTGCAGATCGATGCGCGTTTGCGATCGACCCGTATCGGCGCGTCCGATCACCGCTCTCGTGTCGGTCGTGCCGCTGACGACGACGCGTTCGGTGAGGCCGACGGTCGGCGCATCACTCTCAGCCGATGGCTCGAGCTTCGGAACACAGGAGGGAACGGAATCGTCCAGCGTCTTCCGGAGCGTCGTGACGCGGTCGGTGGCGACCGTCCCGCCGGCGCGTTCGATCGCGAGTGCCGCGATGTCGGGCGCTGGACTTCGGCCCGTCGCTCGATAGAGCCCTCTGAATCCGGCAGTCGGGTTGACCTCGAGAACGACCCAGCCGTCTTCGCCTTCGATGAGGTCGACGCCGGCACAGTCCAGTCCGACTGCGGCCGTCGCCCGTTTCGCGATCGACTCGACGGTCGCGGGAAGGGAGCCAGTCACGTCTTCGACCGAGCCGCCCCGCGCGACGTTCGTCCGCCAATCGTCGTCGGCGGCGTAGCGGATCATCGCTCCCACGACGCAGTCGTCGACGACGTAGACACGGAGGTCCCGTGGCCGTTCGCCCGCGGTGGCGACGAGTTCCTGCAAGAACGCCCGGCGCGTTCCGACGGTCCCGGTGAGCAGGTCGGTCCGACGAACTTTCCACGCCCCACCACCGTGAGTGCCGACGATCGTTTTGTAGACGTGTTCCGCACCGAATTCAGGTCGAACGCGGGAAAGTGGTTCCGACCCGAGTGCGAGCGCCGTCTTCGGAACGGGGACGCCCTCGGCGACGAGCGCGGCGGCGGCCGCGATCTTGTGCGAGGCGAGAGCGGCGGCGTCCGGATGGTTGACAATCGGCCGAAAGTGTGCGATCGCGTTCGCGAATCCGACCGCTTCGACGGGCTGTTTCGTCGTCGACAACAGCAGCCGGTTGATCACCACGTCCGCATCTGGCTCCAGGGAGAACTCCTCGTCCGTAAAGCGCACGAGCACGTTCTTCTCACGGAGCCAGACGGGCTCGTGACCGAGCGCCTCGATGGCGTTACAGATCGCCTTCGACTCTTTGCTGTCGTGAAAGCTCAGGACGCCAACCCGGAGCGGGGGATCGGTCATGCAACTTTACTCCAGCTCAGAAACCGTCAGGATCGTCTCGACCGCGACGTCCGGCGAGACGGAAATCGAGTCGATCCCGGCCTCGAGCAGGAACTCGGTGTACCCCGAAATCGTCGACGGAGCGTCGCCGCAGATGCCGACCGGCCGATCGTGGTCGTGGGCCGTCTCGATCAGCGACTCGATCGACCTCGTCACTGCGTCGTCGGTCTCGTCGAACAGCGAGGCGAGGTGTTCTGAGTTCCGGTCGACGCCGAGGGTCAGCTGCGTGAGGTCGTTCGAGCCGATCGAAAAGCCGTCGAACAGCGCCGCGAACCGATCCGCGAGGACGATGTTCGATGGAAGCTCCGCCATCACCCAGACGTCCATCTCCTCGCGCGAGAGGCCGAACTCCTCGAGGAGTTCGAGGACGCGTTCGCCCTCCTCGATCGTTCGACAGAACGGAACCATCACGGTGACATTGTCGAGTCCGACGTCCTCGCGGACCTGTCGATACGCCTCACACTCGAGGCGAAACGCCTCCCGAAACTCGTCGTCGTAGTAGCGCGAGGCGCCGCGCCAGCCGAGCATCGGGTTGGCCTCCTCGGGTTCGTACTTGAAGCCGCCCTCGAGGTTCCGGTACTCGTCGGTCTTGAAGTCACTCAGGCGGAAGATGACCTCGTCGGGGTAGAACGCGGCGCCGATCTTCGCGATGCCGGTTCGCAGCGCGTCGACGAACTGGGCTTCCTCGCCGCGTGCGAGCAACTCGAGCGGGTGGGAGCCGACGTGGGAGGTGACGATGAACTCCTCGCGCGCCAGGCCGACGCCGTCGACCGGCAGGGCCGCGAGCGCGAACGCCCGGCCCGGGTCGCCGAGGATCAGCTTGACGTCGGTCTCGGTCTCGGGGATCTCGTCCACCACCTCCTCGCTGACCTCGAACGCGAGTTCACCCGCGTACACTCGTCCGGTGTCCGTCGAGCAGTCGACCGTCACGAGGTCTCCGTCTGCCAACGCGTCGGTCGCGTTCCCGGTGCGAACGATCGCGGGGATGCCCAGCTCCCGGGAGACGATCGCGGCGTGAGACGTTTTGCCGCCCCTGTCGGTGACGATGGCGCTCGCGCGCTTCATGACGGGGACCCAGTCCGGGTCGGTCATCTCGGTGACAAGCACGTCCCCCTCCTGGACCTGATCCATCTGCCGGTGGTCCGAAAGCACCCGGACGGAACCAGTTGCCACGGCGTTCCCGATCGCGACGCCGGTGAGCAGTTCCTCCCCCGACTCCTCGAGGCTGTACGTCCGGATGACGTTCTCCGTCGCCGCGCCGTGGACCGTCTCCGGCCTGGCCTGGACGACGAACAGCTCCTCGAGGTCGCCGTCGACGAGCCACTCGACGTCCTGTGGCGTCCCGAAGTGCTCCTCGATGCGCGTCGCGTACGTCGCCAGCTCCCGGATCCGCTCGTCGCTGAGCGCGAACTCGTCGCGCTCGTCCTCGGGGACCGGCTCGAGCTTGGTGCCGCCGTTTCGGCGGACCATTCGCTGGGTTTTCCCGCCGAGCTGTTTCTCGACGATGCCGGTCGTCGGTTTGAAGACGACGTACCGGTCGGGGTCGACCACCCCCTGGACGATCGGCTCGCCGAAGCCGTACGCCGCCTCGATCGTGACGACCTCCTCGAAGCCGGTGTCGGGGTCGAGGGTGAAGAGCACGCCCGAGGCGGCCAGATCCGCCCGCCCCATCTTCTGGACGGCGACGGCGAGCTTGACCTGGAAGTGATCGAAGTCGTTGTTCTCGCGGTAGGCGATCGCCCGGTCGGTAAATAACGACGCGAAGCAGTGTTTGATCGACTCGAGCAGTTCGGTCTCGCCGGCGACGTTGAGAAACGTCTCCTGCTGGCCGGCGAAGGAGGCATCGGGGAGGTCCTCTGCGGTCGCGGAGCTTCGCACGGCGACTTCGGGGTCGTCGAGCTCGAGGCGGGCCGCCAGCGCGTCGTAACGGTCGACGATCGCCGACGACAGGTCCTCGGGCATCGCGGCCTCGGAGATCGTCCGTCTGATTCGCTCGCCCCGGTTTTGCAGGTCGGAGACGTTCTCGACGTCGAGCCCCTCGAGGTCGTCGGCGATGGCTTCCCCGATCCCCGTCTCCTCGACGTAGTACTCGTAGGCCGACGCGGTCGTGGTGAATCCCGGGAGCACCGGCACGTCGAGGCCCGCGAGCTCGCCGAGGTTCGCGCTCTTGCCGCCGACGGCACCCGTATCCGCGCCGCTGCACGCTTCTAGCCACTGGACGAATTCGGTGTCGCTCATCGATGCGACGATTCGACCACGGGCACGGCCATAAATCGGGCGGGCGAGTTCCACCCCCACAACTGATACCAGTACCGTCGTGGTAGGGCCGGCTACCGACGATGCACCCGCCCTCGCTCCCGGATCGGTCGATCGAGGCGTACGCGGCCGTGACGGACGACGAACGGCTCGAGCACCTTCGAGAACTCGCCGCGACGCTCGGAGAGGCCCGCATCCTCCACGTCAACTCGACGGCGACCGGCGGCGGCGTCGCGGAACTGCTCCGGTCGATCGTGCCCGTCTGTCGCGACCTCGGCCTCGAGGACAACTGGCTCGTGATGGACGCCAGCGACGACTTCTTCGAGGTGACGAAGGCGATGCACAACGGGCTCCAGGGGAGCGGGTCGCCGTTGACCGAGGAGATGAAAGCAACGTATCACGACGTGAACGAGCAAAACGCAGCCGAACTCGAAAGAACGTACGACGTCGTCGTGATCCACGACCCACAGCCACTGGGCATGATCGAGTCGATCCGCGAGGCGATGCCGGAAGCGGCGATCGTCTGGCGCTGTCACATCGACCTCACCGACCCGGTCGAGGCGTACCTGACGTTCGTCGCCGACGCCGCTCGACGGGCCGATCACGCGATCTTCAGCCGGGCGGCGTACGGGGAGGCGATCGACGGCCCGCCAGCGAGCGTTATCCACCCCTCGATCGACCCGCTCGCGGCGAAGAACCGGTCGCTCGACGAGGAGGCGGTCACGGCCGAGTGCGACCGGCTGGATCCTCTCTCGTTCGACGCGCCACTGCTGACGCAGGTGTCGCGCTTCGATCCGTGGAAAGACCAGTTCGGCACGCTCGAGATCTACCGTCGTGCCCGCGAGTCGATTCCGGACCTCCAGCTGGCGCTGGTCGGCGGGATGGCCGGCGACGATCCCGAGGGGCTGGAACTGTACGAACAGGTCGCCGAGGAGGCGGTCGAAGACCCGAACGTGCACGTGCTGACCGACCTGCCGGACCAGGGCGTGAACGTCCTCCAGCGCCGGTCTGACGTCGTCGTCCAGAAGTCACTCCGCGAGGGGTTCGGCCTCGTCGTCTCGGAGGCACTCTGGAAGCGCACCCCGGTCGTCGGCTCGAGCGTGGGCGGCATCCCACTCCAGATCGAAGACGGCCAGAACGGCTACCTCGTCGAACCGGACGACGTCTCGACCGCCGCGGGTCGCGTCGTAACGCTCCTCGAGGACGACGAGCGCCGGGCGACGTTCGGGGCGAACGCTCGCGAGCACGTCCGCGAGCACTTCCTGCTCCCGCGACAGCTCGCCGAGTTGCTCGAGGTTTTTCTCGAGGTGCTGGACCTCGACCCGTGACCGCCCCGACCATCCCCGTAAATGTCGGATCTCTTAGGTCCCCTGTACCATTATCCGCCGAGGCGGTGAGTAGCCTCTCATGAGCCGGCTCATCGAGCGGCTGTTGATACCGACGGACGCCAGCGACGGCGCGCTCTCGGGGGCGAGACACGGGATTGCGCTCGCGTCGCGGACCGGCGCCGACGTGCACGTTCTCTCGGTCGTCGAGGTCGGGCACGGACCGTCCGAGTACGACGACGACCTGCTCTCGTCGCTCGAGGCGCAGGCGGACGAGGCGGTCGATGCAGTGGCAGAACTGGCTCGAGCCCACGACGAGAAACTCGAGGTCACGACGGCCGTCAGGCGTGGCGTCCCGTTCCAGTCGATCAGGGAGTACGCCAACCGGCGCGAGATTGACGTGATCGCGATGGGGACGAAGGGCCGAACCGGGATCGACCGAATCCTGCTGGGCAGCGTCACCGAAAACGTCCTCCGGACGGCTCGAACGCCCGTGCTCGCGGTTCCCCCGAACGCGGACGCGCCAGCGCTCGAGGACGTGGCGTTCGAGCGGTTCCTCCTGCCGACCGACGGCAGCGACGGGGCCGAAATCGCGGCCGAGTGGGGGATCGCCCTCGCGGACCGACTCGGTTCGACCGTCCACGCACTGTCCGCCCTCGATCCGAGTCCCTTCTCGGCGCTCGGCGAGGAAGACGAGGTTCCCGAAGCACTCGAGCACCGGGGCGAAGCGGCGGTCGCCTCCGTCCGGGAGCGCGCCAGCGAGGTGGGCGTCGACGCCACCGGCTCGATCGAATCCGGCTCGCCGACGGACGTGGTCCTCGCGTCCGCGGCCGACCGGGACGTCGACCTGATCGTCATGGGTACCCACGGCAGGACGGGCGTCGGGCAGTGGTTCCTGGGGAGCGTCACCGAGAACGTCGTCCGGCAGGCCGACGTCCCGGTGTTCTGCGTCCCCGTCAGCGCCGAGTCGCCGTAACGCGCGTCGGTTCCAGTGCCGACCGTCCTGTGTCAGCCGCCATCACTCGAGCGAGCCGCCCGGGATCTGCGTGTACGCGCCGACCATCGCGTCGACGAGCTCGAGCTCGCCGAGCGTGGCCCCCTCGTCGACGACCGACCGCCGCACGGTCGTCCCCTCGAGCGTCGCGTCCGGAAAGACCACCGTCCGTTCGACGTCGGCGTCGACGAGCGTCGCCCCGGACATGACGTGGACGTTCGGTCCAAGCCTCGAGCGCTCGACGGACGCGGCGTCGGCGACCAGCGACTCACCGTCCAGTCGCCAGGAGACGGCGTCCAGGTAGCTCTTCCGGGTGCCGACGTCGAACCAGGCGCCATCGAAGGAGTAGGCGTACGTCGGTTCCCGGGACTGGAGCCACGAGACGAACCAGCCGGGTTCGTCCGGGTCGTTCCCTCCCTCGAGGTACGTCCGGAACAACGGTAGCGCCTCCCGGGGGAATGCGTAACAGCCGATCGACACGCGCGTCCCTGGCGGCTCGTCGGGTTTCTCCGCGAAGCCGACCACGCGATCGCCCTCGAGGTCGACGACGCCGTAGGCGGTGGCCCGCTCTCGATCGCCGACGTCGGAGACGGCGATCGTCGGCCCCTCCCGTCGGTCGAAGTACGCGAGGAAGTCCTCGATCGCGAAGTCGAAGACGTTGTCGCCGGCGAGCACCAGCAGGTCATCGTCGATCCCTTCGCGGTCGATCAGCTGGGCGAGCCCGCCGACGACGCCGAGCTTCTCGTCTTCCTCGCGCGTCTCCTCGATCGACAGCCGTGGCTTGTCGTAGGTGCTGTCTTCCAGGTGGGTCTGGAAGTCGGGCGCGAAGCGTTCGTTCGTGCTGACGTAGACCGTCTCGATCCGATCGGCCGCCTCGAGTTCGGCGTAGAGTCGATCGAGGACGGTGGTCTCCCCGAGCGGGAGGAACATCTTCGGCCGGTGTCTCGTGATCGGCCACAGCCGGGTCGCGTAGCCGCCAGCGAGGACGACGGCGTTCATCGGTACCCCTCGGCGGTCTGTCGATCGGTGGTCACTCCCATCGGTCGACTCCGGCGTTCGGTTTCGAGCCGTCCGATTCGGTTCGATTTGCGTCCGTCACTCGATTCGTGTCCGTCGAACGATCGGTGTACACGCATGCGTATCCGGGCGGTTCCCGTCCGAACTCCCACGGGCCGGTCCATAACCCTTTCACAGCTACACCATTATGGCGCTCGGTCTGGGAGTAGCCGACGGGATGGACGACGCACACGCACGGCTCGAGGCCGACGTCGCCGCGCTCGAGGAGTTGCCGGTGTTCGTCGCGTACAACGCGAACGTCGACGCGATCGTCCGGGTCGACGAAGAACTGGCGTCGTACCTCGACCGACCGCCGGAGCCGGGTGCGCACCCGCCGCCGAGTCCGCTCGCGTCGAAGCGAGAGCTCGCGACGGCGATTACCCACACGATGGCGGCCGGCCACGGCGACGAGGCGGCGATGACGGACGAGTTCGCCGCCACGCTCGAGTCGGAGTTGAGGCCGGACAGCCAGCAGCTGGGCGGCCAGGCCGGGATCATGACGAACCTGCTGACCGCGCTCGGGGCGGCGCCGATCACGTTCACGTACCTGGTCTCAGAGCGCCAGCGGTCGATGTTCGAGCACCCCGACGCGGTTCGCTATCCGATCGTCGAGGACGGGAAGGTCAGCTACGTTCCCCTCGAGGCGTTCACCAACGCGGACCGAACCAAGATCAACTGGGTGTTCGAGTTCCGGGCCGGGGACGAACTCTTCGGCGTGCGTGCCGCGGCGGACACCCGGTTCATCGCTGCCTCGAGACCGCCGGAGTTCGATCTGGTCGCCGGCGACCTCGACGAAACCATCGACCAGGTCGGTGCGGTCGTCGACGGGGCGTTGCTCGCGGGCTATCACAACCTCACGCCCGACCACGTCGAGGAGGGCTACGAGGAGGCACACCGTCACGCGCGGGACGTCCTGCGCCGGCTTCGATCCGGCGACGACCTCGACGTGCATATCGAGTACGCCGTGACCCAAGACGAGGAGCTCAGAGCGAGCATGTACGAGTGGATCTTACCCGAGGCAGACGTCATCGGCGTGGACACCCACGAGCTCACCCTGCTCCACGAGGACGCGGGACTCGAGGTGGCGGACGAGGAACCGACCGAGGAGACGCCGTTCGAGGTGAGCGAGATCCTCACTCACTACCGAATGCTCGCAGCGCTTCGTGAAGAACTCGGCGTCGACGCCATCCAGCTCCACGCGATGGCGTACCACCTCGCCGTGATGGACGCCCACCCCGAGCCGGAGGCAGCCCGGCGCGGACTCGAGTTTGCCGCCGTCACCGCCGCGACGAAGGCGGCCCGCGGGGAGATCACGGCCCCCGAAGACCTCGAGACGGGACTCGAATACGAGCCGTCGACGCAGGGCCGCGAGGCGATCGAGTTGCTCGCCGACCACGTCGAGAAATCAGCCGAGGACGGCACGCTCTATACGCCGACGGTCGCCGCCTGTCCGAACCGCGTCGTCGACGAGCCGGCGGGGACGGTCGGCATCGGCGACATCGTCTCGTGCTCGAGTTTTATCCTCGAACTCGCCCTCCTCACGGACCGCGATCCCGGTAGCGAGGAACTCGGCTGAGCGATTGCCCAGTGGCGGGTCGTCGATGCCGTATCGGTTCGGCTCGCAGAGTGTCTCACGGGTCGAACGGTTCGGAACGCCTGTACGGGAATTTTACTGGCCTCGAGACGTCCGCTCGACCATGCACGAACTTCGATGGCTGCAGCTCCCGAAAGACGAACTGGACGACTTTCTCGGCGACGGTGGAACGGGCATCCTCTCGTTTTCGACGCCGGGCGACGAGCCCCCGATCACGGTTCCAGTGTCCTACGGCTACTTCGCGGACGCCGAGAGGTTCTACTTTCGGCTCGCGATCACCGACGAGAGCGAGAAGGCGTCAGTCGTCGACAGACCGGTTTCGTTCGTCACGTTCGAGGAAACCGACGAGGGGTGGAAAAGCGTCGTCGCGACGGGCTCCCTCGAGGAGGTCGACGAGTTACCGTACGAGTCGGCCGTCGTCCAGGGGCTGTGGGCGGTCCAGATGCCACGGGTCGACATCTTCGAGCGGCCGCGTGATGAGGTACCGTTCGTGGACTTCTGTCTCGACCCCGACAATCTGACGGGACGGACCGAGATCGTGGCACATGGACGCGACGGCGAGTGATCCGATCGCCGAACGTTTGCCAACGCTATTTCTGTGACGAACCGATGCGATTTCTCCTCAAAAGCCTCCGATTAGAGATCTTAATCACTGATCTGGAAACGAATGGGAAGAAATATACGCCAGTAGGAGAAACATCTGTAGTACGGTAGATTACAATGGCCACGACGCCACACTCGCCGCTGTCCGGCTCTGACGGTCCCGACGTCGCCGTTGGGTTCGAACACGTGACTGTCGACCGCGACGGAAGGCCGACCGAGTGTACGATCTTTCCCCGCGACTGTGACGAGGACGAGATCCTCACTCACTGGATCACGGCGAGTGAGGGCTCGTTCGTCTCGCTCGAGGAGATGCGATAACGCGGCGCACGTTTTCCCGTTTTAGCCCCTCGAGCGCAGCCGCCGGACGTGAACGAACTCCTCGCGCAGCGCCCGGCGTTTGACCAGGACGAAGCCGGTAGCGATGACGAGAAAGCCCACGGCGGTCGCCAGGTCGATGACTTCACCCAGGTAGAGCCAGCCGAAGATGGCGGCGAAGATCGGCGCGACGTAAGAGACCATGTTGATCTCGACGGCACCGAGGCGCTCGAGCAGGTCGAAGTAGAGCAGGAAGCCGAAGGCGCTGGCGGCGATCGCGAGGTACAAAAGCGAGGCGACCGCCTCGGGATGAGTCCACGCCGCGACGTCGACGGGTTCCCGGAGGGCGAGGCTGAGGAGGTGCATCAGGAGCGCGCCACCGAGCATCGACCAGGCTTCCATCGTCTCGATCTCGATCGAGGCGCCGATCCGACGGGTGAGGACGCCGCCGAGGGCGAAGGAGGCGGCTGCGAGGAAGATGAGGACGGTGGCGACGAACGAGGTCGAGAGCAGGTTCGACGGGTCGGGCTGGCTGATGATGACGACGCCGACGAGGCCGAGGAGGACGCCGACGACACCCACCGGCGAGAGGGCGTCCGACGGCGTGAGTACGCGCGCAAAACCGGTCGTCAGGATCGGCGAGAGACCGACCAGGATGGAGGCGACGGCGGCCAGCGTGTGCTGTTGACCGACGAACAGGAACGCGTGGTAGGCGGCGATCATCAACGACGCGCCGACGGCGACCACTGTCCACTGATCGCGGCCCTGTGGTAGCCAGTCGTCGGCTGCGTACACGGCGTAGGCGAGCATCACCACGCCTGCGATGTCGTAGCGCAACGCGGCGAACAGGACGGGTGGGAAGTGGTTCAGCCCTGCACTGATCGCGACGAACGCCGTTCCCCAGACCGCAGCGAGCACCAGAAAGAGGACGAGGCTTCGATACCGGCTCACGGTCGCTCAGTGACGCCAGGCGGCCCTATGTGTTTCGCTTCGAAACAATAGTCCGGCGGAGGCGGGCGGTGACGGATTCGATCAGTCGTCTGCAGCAGGAATGTCGCCGACGGTGTCTGCGTCGGAGTCGTCGGAGTCGTCGGAGTCGTCGGAGTCGTCACCGTCAGCGTCCGAAGCGTCGTCGGTGGTCTCCGTCTCGAAGAGTTCGTCGTCGGTCTCCGCGGTGGGGACGGTCCCGTCGGCGCTCGCACGCGGGAAGTTGTCGATGGTGTCCGCACGGAACGCCTCCTCGTCGAACTCGTACTCGTCGTCGAAGAACTCCATCAGGGTGTGGGTGTCCTGCATCGCGTTCTTGAGACACGTCGAGGCGCCCGGCGAGGGCGTGATGTTGAAGATGATGTCGTCGCCGAGGATCTTCGCCTCGCCCATGTCGAGCGACCGGCGCTTCGTGTCGACGATCTGCGGGCGGACGCCGCCGTAGCCCTTCGCCCGCTCGATGTCCTCGAGTTCGACCGTCGGGACGACCTTCTGGACGTGCGGCAGGAAGGCCTTCGGACCGACTTTCGGGAGGTCGTAGACGAGGTTCTTGAGGACGTAGGGGAGGAGGATCCGGTCCGCCAAGATGTTCCCGTAGCTGAGGAACGAGGCGGCGTTCAGCCCGAAGACGTCGAAGAAGTCCTTCGTCGTCGAGAGCCGGCCACGCTCGAGCGCGGGCACGAGCTTCGCGGTCGGGCCAAAGCGCGTGACGCCGGCGTCGTGGACGTCCGCGTCGCCGTGAACGGCGGCGAACGGGAGTTTCTTCATCTGGAGCGTGTACACCTTGCCGTTCAGCAGGTCCCGGGCGAGGAAGAAACTGCCCGCGACCGGGAGTAACACCTTGTCCTGGCCGTAGCCGAGCTCCTGGGCGAGCTGGAGGCTGTGGGAGCCGGCGGCGACGACGGTTGCGTCACAGTCGAAGCGGCCACGAGTCGTCTCGATGGTGTAGCCGTCGAGCGTGGGCGTGACGTCCGTGACCTCGGTCCCAGTGTAGACGTCGACGCCGTCGACCTCCTCGGCCTGCTCGACGAACGACTTCGAGGCCTCGCCGTAGTCGACGACGTAGCCGTCGGGCGTCTGCAGGGCGAGCATCTCCGTCCCCGGATCGCGCCCCTCGACGACCTTCGGCTCGAGTTCGGCGATTTCCTCGCGGCCGATCGCCCGCAGTTTCGGGAAGAGGTCGCCAAAGCCCTCCTCCTCGTAGCGGCGCTCGAGTTTGGCGACTTCCTCGTCGCCGACGCCGAGGACCATCTTCGAGCGCTTGTCGTGCATCTTGCGGTCGGCGTCGTAGTTCTCCAGGTAGCCCGCCAGCAGCTCTGCACCCTCTTTGACCTCCTCGGCCTTCTCGAGCGTGTAGTTGGTCTCGATGTCCCCGAAGTGTAGCGTCTGGGAGTTGTTCGTACAGTGAGAGTTGATCGCGGCGAGTTCCGGTTCCTTCTCGATCAGCGCGATGGAGTCGATGTCGGTGAACTTCGCAGTCGTGTACAGGAGTGACGCACCACTGATACCGCCACCGACGATAACGAGGTCGTACTTGCCAGACATTGTTGATCTGTAGGTCGCTATCGTCACCTATCGACTTCAGATAGATAACTCATCTTCTTTCGATCGACGTTTTAGTAATCGACGAACTGGCTATCGACGATCGGACAGCCACCTGCCAGTCAGCGCGACCGGACGTGAGTCCGTTCTGCCTTTTCAACACGATGGAGGTGGCAGGCGGCCGGATGTTCGCCGCCACCGAGCTCCGGGTTCTCGCGTTCGCAGACGCTCCCATACTCCTCGCTGAGCGTCGCTGTCGCCTCGTCCCAGTTCTCCGCGGCGAGTTCCGCGAGCGCCTCGTCGACGACGGCCTCGTGACGGGCCGGGAGGTCGTCGGTGAACAGGCGTGCTTTGGTCGTCTCGACGAACGTAGAGACGTCGCCCGCGTCGAGGTCGTCCTCGCCGACCGCGTACGTTTCGTCTTCGCCCACCGCCTCGAGCGCGAGCTCTCTCGATTCGATCCGCTCGCGGAGATCCATGAGTTCGCGGTAGGTCTGTTGGTCGATCTCGACCCCCTCGGGCGGGATCACCATCGGACACCGGGTTCGGAACCGGCATCCGGATGGAGGATCCCGTGGCGAGGGCACGTCGCCCGTGATCGGCTCGCGATCCCGCTCCTTTTCGGCCGTCGTCGCCCGGGGAACGCTCTCGAGCAGCGCCTGCGTGTAGGGGTGTTTCGGCTCGGCGAACAGCGCCTCGACCGGCCCGACCTCGACGATCTCACCGAGGTACATCACCGCGACGCGGTCGCAGACGTGGCGGATAACCGAGAGGTCGTGACTGATCAGCAGGTAGGTCAGGTCGAACTCGTCCTGGAGGTCGTCGAGTAAGTTCAGCACCTGCGCCTGCACGGAGACGTCGAGCGCGCTCGTCGGCTCGTCGAGCACGAGAAACTCCGGCTCGAGCGCGAGCGCTCGCGCGATGCCGATGCGCTGGCGCTGGCCGCCGGAGAACTCGTGGGGGTATCGGTCGAACTGATCCGCAGAGAGCCCGACGCGCTCGAGCAGGTCGCGCACCCGCTCGTCGCGCTCTGGTTTCGTTCCGACGTCGTGGACGTCGAGCGGTTGTCTGACGATCTGACCGATCGTCATTCGGGGATCGAGACTCGAGAACGGATCCTGGAAGACGACCTGAGCGTCTCGGCGGAACGACGTGAGCTGCTCGCCCGTGAGTTCGTAGACGTTCTGGCCGTCGAACTCGACGACGCCGTCGGTCGGCTCCTGCAGACGCAGCAGGGTCTCACCCGTCGTCGACTTGCCACAGCCGGATTCGCCGACGAGGCCGAGCGTTTCGCCGCGGTGGACGTCGAAACTGATGCCGTCGACGGCGCGAACCGCGACAGGGTCGTCACCCAGGAGGCGATCGACGATGGAGTCTCGTTCGTAGAAGTACTTCGTCAGGCCCTCGACGTGTACGAGCGGCTCGTCCGTCACCGTCATCGACGATCACCCCGGTCGGCCGCCTCCGTTCCTCCGTCCGAGTGTGGCCGACTCGCTCGCTCCGGCTCCAGGTCGTGAGTGCCAGCCGGCTCGGAAGCGTCCCCGAAGTAGTCGTCGGGGAGCGCCGTTGACTCGTCGTAGGCGACCTCCGCGAGGTAACACTTCGTCGCATGTTCGTCGCTTCCCGCAGCGTCGAAGTCGGGCGGCTTCTCGAGACACTCTTCCATCGCCTTCGGACACCGATCGGCGAAGTAACACCGATCGGGCATCTCGTGGTCGAGCAGGCTCGGAACGTTGCCCGGGATCGGCTGCAGCCGGTCGGCAGCCCCCTCGAGATCCGGGATGCTACCGAGCAGCCCTTCTGTGTAGGGGTGGACGTACTCGTCGAAGACGTCCTCGAGCGTGCCGCGTTCGACGATCTCGCCGGCGTACATGACGCCGACGCGATCGCACATCCGGGCGACGACTCCCAGGTTGTGCGTGATCAGCAGGATCGTCATGCCAGTCTCCTCCTTGAGGTCGTCGAGGAGGTCCAGGATCTGAGCCTGGATGGTCACGTCGAGCGCCGTCGTCGGTTCGTCGGCGATCAACACGTCCGGTTCGCCGGCCAGAGCCTGGGCGATCATCGCTCGCTGGAGCATCCCGCCGGAGTACTCGTGGGGGTACTCGTCGGCGCGCTCGACGGGGTCGGGGATGCCGACCAGCTCGAGCAACTCGATCGCGCGCTCGCGACTCGCTTTCGTCACGTACCGTTTCGACGGGAGGACCGTCCCGAGCGCCATCGAGCCCAGCGTGTACTCCCTCGAGCGCGCCCGGGTCGACCGGGGGTTCGCGGTCGCACGTCGCTGGACCTCCACCGCCTCGGCGATCTGCTCGCCCACGGTGATACTCGGATTGAAGCTGCTCTGAGGGTCCTGGAAGATCATGCTGAAGTGGGTTCCGCGCAGCGACCGTCGGACCGGTCGCGGAACCCGGAGGAGGTCGACGCGGTCGCCGGAAACGGCGTCCGGGTAGTCGTCGGCGATCGATGCGGCGAGTTCGGCGTTGTGGTACCAGACCTCGCCGTCGGTGATCTCCCCCGGCGGCTCGATCAGGTCCATGATCGAGCGGGCGGTGACGCTCTTTCCGCTGCCGCTCTCGCCGACGATGCCGTACGTCTCGCCGCGCTCGATAGAGAGGTCGACGCCGTGGACGGCGTTCACCTGCCCCTCGTCGGTGAAAAAGCGGGTCTTCAGCCCCTCGACTCGAAGGAGTTCCTCGGTCATATTAGCCAGCACCTCCGGCACCTTCGCCCTCGATGTTCGGATCGAGGGCATCCCGTAGCCAGTCGCCCAGCAGGTTGATACCGATCACGGCGAGGACGATGCCGATCCCCGGGATGGTAGCGATCCACCACTGCGTGCGCAGCCGATCCTGTCCGTTCTGGATCTCGAAGCCCCACGAGAGCGTCGTCCCGGAGAACCCGAGATACGAGAGGGCACTCTCGAGGATGATGATCGCCGCGACCTGAATCGTCGCGAGTACGATGATCGGCGTGAGGCTGTTGGGCAGGACGTGTCGGAGCAAGATCGTCCGGTGGCTCGCGCCGATCGAACGTGCGGCCTTGACGTATGCCTCGTTTCGGATCGAGATCGCTTCGCCGCGTGCGACGCGGGCAAACCAGACCCAGGTCACGAGCGCGACCACGACCGCCACCATCCCCGGGAACGTCATCGTCTCCGGCATTCCCTCGGCGAAGCCGGCCATCACGATCGGATCGGGGATGCCAATCGTCCCGCGGCCGAACGCGCCCATCAACGCGAGCGCGAGGACGAGCGACGGGAACGCCAGCATGACGTCCGCGATTCGCATGAGTCCGTCGTCGACCCGGCCCCCGAAGTAGCCAGCAGCCAGGCCGACGGGCACGCCGATCGCGGCCGCGAGCAACGTCCCGGAGATGCCGACGAGTAACGAGGTCCGGGCACCGTAGAGGAACCGCGAGTAGATGTCCTGGCCGAGGTTGTTCGTTCCGAGGACGTGTTCGCCGGTTCCTTCGACGGTGTGTGTCACTCGCTCACCCTCCTGGGCGACCGTCGTGTCGTAGCTCAACCCGAGCGGCGGATACGAGGCACCGTTGTCATCGGTGTACCCCTGCGCGTGCGGGTTGTGCGTCGCCAGCACCGGTGCGAAGATGCCCATGAGGAGGATCGCGACGATGATCGTGACCCCAACTCTGGCCATCAGGCTCTGTTTGAACTCCGTTTTCAGGCTCGATCTGATGCGATCAGAAATCATTCGTCCATCACCTGCGGATCCAGCCGTGCGTAGAGCGCGTCGACGAAGATGTTGATCACCACGAACGCGACTGCGATGAACAGGACGATTCCCTGGACGACCGGCCAGTCACCGTTCCGGAGCGAGGTGATGAACATCTGTCCCAGTCCGGGCCAGTTGAACACCTCCTCCGTGATCACCGCGCCGCCCATCAGCGTCCCGAGCTGCAGCCCGAGTACCGTGACGATCGGGATCAGCGTGTTTCGAAGCACGTGTTTGTAGCGAATCAGGACGTTCGGTAATCCTTTGGCCTCCGTCGCGGCCACGTACGGTTTCCCGAGTTCGTCGATCATCCCGCTTCGCGTCAGGCGCGTGATCAGCGCCGTGAAGTACGTCCCGAGTGTGACCGCTGGCAGGATAATGTACCTGAGCCACTCGAGCAGGTCGCTCGGACTCCCGGTCGTGACGAGCGAGATCACTCCCTCGTGGAAGGCGACGCTCCGGCCGGAGGTTGGAAAGAGGCCGGCACCCTCGGCGAGCAGCAGGATCAGCATGAGGCCGAGCCAGAAGTTCGGCGTGCTGATCCCCACGAGCGACCCGAGCGTGGCCCCGTAATCTGCGGGCTGGTTGCGTCGGGTCGCGCTGACGACGCCGAGCGGGATCGCGATGACGATCGCGACGATCGTCGCCGCGACGGCGAGTTCGACGGTCGCGGCGAAGTGCTGGACCACGATGTCGTTCACCGCCCGTCGCTGATTGTACGAGTAGCCCAGACTCCCCGTCAGCAGGTCGCCCAGGTAGTCCAGGTACTGGACGTACATCGGTTGATCGAGTCCGAGATCCTGACGGATCTGGTCACGCGTCGCCTGGTCTGGAACCTGTCCGGCGATCAGGTTCACCGGATCCCCGGGGGAGAGTGCCCGGAGCCCAAACATGACCGTGACGACGCCCCAGAGGACGAAAATTCCCTGGAAGAACCGCCTGAGCAGAAACTTTGCGAGAGACATTCCGACTGTAGTGTGGCTTAGCGTTCGTGAGTAAGATAGTTTCGGTGTTCAGTGCCGCGACACCCGATCGGGTGAAAGCCCCGCCCGATCAGTCCATCTCCCAGACGTAGATGCTCTCGTCTTCGCGAGCATCCCACTGGATGTCTTCGTCGAGGCCGTAAATGCTCTCCTGCAGGTGCAGGAAGACCCACGGCGCCTTCTCGCGAGCCAACTCGTTGACGTCCTGGAGCATCGCCTCCCGGGTGTCGGGGTCCTCTTCGACCTGGGTGGCCTCGAGTTCGCTCTGGAGTTCCTCGTCCTGGAAGGTCTGGACACCGCCGTCCTCGTGGAAGAAGCCGACCATTCCGTAGTCGGCGTCGCCGGTGATGACACCCCATCCGATCAGGAAGAACGGGATCTCCTCGTCGTCTGGGCCGGCAGAGGCGGCGTCGGAGACGACGTCGAACGGGACGATGTCGACGTCACACTCGACGTTCGGGAGCTGGTCGATCTGGTCGGCGGCACGCCGGCCGACGTCGGCGTCGTTGAGGTACCGGCCCTCGGGCGCGGTGAGTGTGATCTCGGCCGGGTCGTCCTCGGTGTAGCCGGCCTCCTCGACGAGCGCCTCGGCCTCTTCTAAGTCGTGCGGGTACGGATCGAGGTCCGGGTTGTAGCCGTTGATTCCCGGCGGGACCGGCTGGGACATCGCTTCGCCGAATCCGCTCAGGACCTCGTCGATGATCTCCTGATTGTCGACGGCGTAGTTCATCGCCTGCCGGAACTCCTGGCTGTCGAACGGTTCGACCTCGTTTTTCATCGGTAGGAAGATGTTCCGGAACGAGGTCACCTGTTCGATCCGCGCGTCACCGCTTGCCTCGACTTCGCCGACGTCGTCCGGGAGGACGTTGTCGATGAGGTTGGTTTCGTCCGCCAGCAGCGAACTCACGCGACCCGAGTCGGAGGTTTCGCCCTCGAAGATCAGTTCGTTGATGCTCGGGACCTCGCCCCAGTAGTCGTCGAACGGCTCCATGACGATCCGGTTCTGTGCTGGGTTGTACTCGACGACCTGGAACGGACCCGTCCCGTTGAACGCCTCCTCGTCGTCGCCGGAGATGACGCCGTCGACGGTCGGTGCGTCCGACTCGTACCACTCCTGGCTGAGCGCCCGAAGGTAGTTACCGAACTCGAACTCCGCGAGTTGGGGCGCACCGCTGTAAGACAGCTCGAGCGTCGTCTCGTCGATCGCTTCCGCACCCTCGATCGAGCCGAGGCCCGCGACCTGGTCGGAGACCGGCGGCACTTCGGGATCGATCTGTCGCTCGAGCGTGAAGGCGATGTCCTCGGCCACCAGCTGCTGGCCCTGGTGGAAGACGACGTCGTCGCGGATCGTCAGCTCGACCGTGCCGTCGTCGCCGTGATCCCAGGATTCGACGACACGGGGGTTGGGTTCTTCACCCGGCGTGACGTCGAACAACGGCTCGTACACGTGGTCGTACACGTTGAAGTACGGCCCCGTGATGTGGTCGTTCGGGTCCTCGACGTCCGGGAACTCACCCTGCGTGATGGTGAGCGAATCCATCTCGATGTCGCCACCCTCGCCGTCTCCGGTATCGTCATCGTCGTCGCCGTTGCCGATGCAACCGGCGAACGATGCGAGTCCTGCAGTGGTCACCGCAGCACCTGTGTACCGTAGTACGTCTCGGCGGTCTACCGTATCCTTGTAGGCGCCACACATACTCATACGATTGACGAGTACACTACTTATAAATACTGGATTATACAGGCTCCAGGACTGGTCAGTCGGGAGCAGGTGTGGGGTGTTACGTGCTAACTTGCACAGCTCTCACGTTCCGGAGCGCAACTCGCTCGCGAGGCGCCCGTACATTTAAGTTTGCCAACGATCTCTGCTAAAACATGGCCGCTCACGGCCGCCCCGCGCTGCGGGACCTGTTCGACGAGTCGCCGACTCCTCACATCGCCCATCCTCCGCGCACCCACCACCGTGACTTCTACGTCGCTACCGACGGATCGTTCCGCGAGTCGGGTGGCGGGCTTGGCGCCGTGATCGAGACGCGTGACGGTACCCGCGTCGCCCGCGTCGCGACGCCGGATACGCCGCCGGACAACAACGTCGCCGAGTATCGGGCGCTGCACCTCGGACTCGACGTCCTCGCCGCCCGCGCGCCACCGGACGCACGGGTCGGCGTCCTCGTCGACCACGACGACCTCGCCAGTAACGTGAACAACGCCGTCCTCGCGGCGAATCACCCCAACAGGAGGCCGCCCCGCCCGTTCTCGATCCCCTCCGCGAGTGCCAACCACTGGCGAGGGATCCAGGCCCGGGTCAACGGCTTCGGCGAACTCCGCGCCGCTCGTATCGACAGCGGTCAGAACCCCGCGCACCCACTCGCGAACGCCCCCACCCAGTACGAACACGTCAACCGCGAACTCGACCGGTGCGTCCTCCCCGAGCCGCCCGAACGGACCGTCGCAGGCGTCCCGCCACCGTCCCGAGCCAACCGCAACGGCGGCAGTCGGGCATCGGACTGATCTCCCCGCGCGAGCCGCCGCTTCCCGAAGGATTAGGCTCCGTCGGCACACCCGTCGGAGTATGGTATCCTGGATCGGGCAGACGTTCACCAGCGACGTCGGATGGACCCACCTCGAGCGACTCGTCGACCTCGGCAACCGAATGGCCGGTAGCGAGGGCGAGCGCGAGGGGGCCGAACTGACCCGCGACGCGCTCGACGAAGCCGGCGCGCGAAACGCCCGTCTCGAGCCCTTCGAGATTCAGGGCTGGACGCGCGGGGCGAGTTCGATCGCGGCCGACGACCTCGAACTCGACTGTATCGCCCTGCCACGGAGCCCGTCGGGGACCGCCTCGGCGGAGCTGGTCGACCTCGGCTACGGCCTCCCCGAGGACTTCGAAGCCGCCGACGTCGAGGGCGCCGTCGTGATGGTTCGCAGCGACATTCCCTCCTACTACGACCGATACGTCCACCGACGGGAGAAGTACTACCACGCCGTCGAGGCCGGCGCCGCCGCGTTCGTCTACCGGAACCACGTCGAGGGCTGTCTCCCCCCGACGGGCTCGGTGGGGACGCCGGACGATCCGATCGGCGAAATTCCCGCCGTCGGCGTCTCGAGCGAAGTCGGCGCCCGGCTGGCCCGCCGGTTCGAGGGCGAGCCGGTCGAGGTGTCGGTCGAGGCCGACGTCCACGACGCCGAGAGCCAGAACGTCCACGCCGAACTCGGCCCCGATACCGACGAGCGCGTCCTCGTGACGAGCCACGTCGACGCCCACGACATCGCCGAAGGAGCGATGGACAACGGCGCGGGCACCGCGATGGTCGTCGAACTCGCGAACGCCCTCGCGGCCCGCGAGGACGAGCTCGACACCCGCGTGGAGGTCGTCGCCTACGGCGCCGAGGAGGTCGGCCTCGTCGGTTCGAGCTACCACGCCGAACGGACAGCCCACGAGACGATCAAAGCGATCGTCAACAACGACGGCGTCGTCCGCGCCCGGACGCTCGAGTTCACCACCCACGGCTTCGACGACCTCGAGGCCGCCGTCGAAGAGATCGCCGACCGTCACGGCCACCCGGTGGAGACGATCCCGAGGCTCGGCCCCCACAGCGACCACTGGCCGTTCGTCGCCCACGGCGTCCCGGGCTACCACGTGATGAGCACTGCAGACGAGGTGGGCCGTGGCTGGGGACACACCTTCGCCGACACGCTCGACAAGATCGAAAAGCGTGATCTCCGCGAACAGGCGATTCTCCTGACCGATCTCGTCGTCCACCTCGCGAGCGACGACGTCGAGATCGACCGTCGATCGCCCGCCGAGATCGCCGCCGACCTCGAGGCACAGGATCTCGCCGAGGGGATGCAGATTACCGGCGACTGGCCCTACGACGACCTCGAGTAGCGCCGGTCTCCCGGAACGTTTTTTCCCGCCGGCTCGAACCCACGGGCGATGATGGATCTCCTCGGACCCGCCCTCGTCGGGGGTGCACTGGTCGTCGGCCTCTCGGCGTTCGTCTACCGTGACGCCCGCCGGGTCGACGTGGGCCGGCCGCGGCTGTGGGCAGCGATCGTCTTCGGCTCCTGCGGCGCGGCGTTGCTGACGTATCTGTTCGTCCCGGCGGCGCCGGTCCCCGGCTTGCTCGCGCTCGCCGTCGCCGGGCCGGTGCTGTACGCACTCGAGCGGGACGACGCGAAACACGGCGACGAGCCGGCCGATCCCCACACGCTCGCCGACGGCCCGGGGCCAGACTCCCATCGTGAATCGGCCGTGTCCGAGCGAACGGACGACTCGAGGGATTGATCGACGTGGCGAGCAGCCGGCCGACTCGAACCAGCGATCGATAATCCGGATACCGGCGTTCGAACCGGTGCCGTCACATCTTTCCTCACCGGGCACCTCAGCTACGGTATGGAACGAGCCACGTTCGGTGGCGGCTGTTTCTGGTGCGTCGAAGCGGCGCTCAAGGAGCTCGAGGGCGTCGACGAGGTGACCTCCGGCTACGCCGGCGGGCACACGGAGGGTCCGACCTACGAGGCGGTCTGCACCGGTGAGACGGGCCACGCCGAGGTAGTCCAGCTTGCCTACGACCCCGACGTCGTCGGCTACGACGACCTGCTCGAGGTCTTCTTCACGATCCACGACCCGACCCAGGTGAACCGGCAGGGGCCCGACGTCGGCAGCCAGTACCGGTCGGCGATCTACGCCCACGACGGTCGCCAGCTCGAACTCGCCGAGGCGTTCGTCGAAGAACTCGAGGCCGCCGACGTCTACGACGATCCGATCGCGACGGAGATCGAGCCGCTCGAAACGTTCTACGAGGCCGAGGCGTACCACCAGGACTACTTCGAGAAAAATCCCACGGACGCCTACTGCCGGATGCACGCGGCGCCGAAGATCGACAAAGTCCGCGAGCGGTTCACCGAGAAGGTGCGCGTCGACGACTGACGGTCGACTGTCGCGCACGACCGCAGCGTGAGAGGATCACGGGAGGTACGCCGACTCCACGTCGGCCAGGGTGAGCACCTCGAGATCGCCGCTCGACTCGAGGTCGCTTATCGCGGCCATCGTCTGCTCGAACGTCGCGAGTCCGTCGTCCTCGAGTTGGTAGTAGGTCAACGACGTGAGTCCGCCCCAGTGGATGGTCTGTGCGAGGAGGTGGCGCGCCTCCGCGGCTGCGGGTGACGAGACGCGCGAACAGAGGTGGGGGTTCGTCGCCTGCCCCTGGGCCGGGTAGCTGCCAGCGAAACCGAGGTCGTGGTGTTCGGCGACGAGTTCGAGGCTCGTCTCGTCGTACCTGCCGGCGGGGTACGAGAAGTAGCGGGCCCCGTCCTCGTAGCCGTGCTCTTCGAGCCACGTGCTGGCCTCGCGAATCTCCGCTTCCTGCTCGGCTTCGTCTACGTTCGTGAGGATCGAATCGTGGGCCGTGTGGCTGCCGACCGTCCAGCCGGCGTCGGCGAGCTCCGCGAGCTGGGCTTCGGTGAGCCGATTCCCATCGTGTGAGTCGTCCCCACGAATCCGTCCCGGCGTGACGAACGTCGCCGCGGGGAGGTCGTACTCCTCGAGTATCGGCCGCGCCATCGTGTAGTCCGTCTCGTAGCCGCCGGCGAACTGGATCGTCACCGCGCCGGTGCTCGGCCGGGAGACGAAGTGGAAGTCGTCGACCCACAGCCGACCCGACGCCCCCTCACCCAGCCAGAGTATAATCTCGATCTTGGTCACGGCGCTCATGTCCGGCTCGCCGATGACGCCATCGATTCCGAAGTTGTGGTGGACGAGCGGGAGGCCGCCCTCGACCCGCTGGCGGAAGACGACCTTGTTCCCGCTGGCGTCAGAGAGGTGGATCACCGGATCGACCGTCCGATCGGTGGCGACCGCCAGCCCCGGGCTCGAGTTCGTACAGTCGAGCGGTTCCTCGAGGTGGCGGACGATCCGCACCTGGTCGGCCGAACCGTCGCTCTCGAGGCGGGCCGATTGCGTGCCGAGGATCGACCGACGCTCGTCCGCCGAGAGCGATCCCCGCGCGACCTCCCAGGGCGAGAGGTCTTCGAAGTCGTCGAACGTCACGTCTTCCTCCGGGGGCTCGGGATCGGGGAGTGGACCGCCGTTGCTCGAGCCACCACCGGAATCGGTGTCGGCGCCGGTATCGTCATCGTCGTCTCCGTTTGGATCGTCGTCCGCGCCCGTGCAACCAGCGAGAGCCAGTGCGGTCGCCGTTGCGAGGTACGTGCGTCGCTTCATCGGTCTGCAGACGACAGTCCGACCGGACTATTAGTTATAGAGTACTGGACAGTCATCGGGGGACGACAGTCGGGGCTTTCTTTGGCGACGTCGACCGCAACGAGACACAGGACGCTCGATTCCGGAGCGTGCGCCCGGCGGCGCGCCCGGGTCGCGGTAGCTGGTTACTTCGTCGAGTTATCAACCGTGTACCGGCTGGAATGGAGCGATTACCGCCGTTCGGAGACGCCGAACTGGCTCGGATTCCGACCGTAGGGAACTCACCTCCGAGCTGTCGGTTCGGACGAACGGAGCCGACGTACGCGTCACTCAGAAGGCGTCGGCTCGAGCGTAACCGACCCGTCGGGTTCGATCGTCACCACGTAGTCGCAGAATTCGAACGTGACCCGACCCAGGTTCCGTTCGATGCCGTTTGCTTTCGGAGCGAAGAGATCGTCGAGCGCCTGCGGATCGACGACGTCGTGTAGCGTCTCGTACTCCGGTGGGCAGAGCGCTTCCGGTGAAACGCCTTCCGCGTCCGCGACGGCCTCGACGACCGCCTGGCTCGGTGGCGTTCGGTACGAGACGTCGATTCGGTCTCCCCCCTCTTCCATCGTTTGCACTACGTACCAATGCGTGCAAAATAAGTGTGTCCTTCTCGGTTCAACCAGTTGGTTCATTCGTCGAATCTAGCACGTTTGGGCTCGAACGTCGCCCACTCAGCTTATTCGAATCGCCGGTTTGCCGGGTTTCGCCCGCCCAGCCAGTTCGCCGTCGTCGATCGCCTGTCGAACCGTCACGTCGGCGTCGAACTCGTCGTGTACGAGCCAGGACGCCTGCTCGAGCAGCGCCCGTTCTCGTTCTCCGTCGAGGACCGGATCGAGCTCTGCGCGCCGTCGGGCCAGGTCCGCGGCGAACGTCGACGCCGCAGCGTTCGGTGCGTCGACCCCTTCGGCGCGCACCCGCTCGACTTCGGAACCGGGTTCTGCGTTCCGAACGAGCTCGTGAACCCGATACTTCCACGAGGCGGCGACGACCAGCTCGATCCGTGTCGGATCGTCGATCGTCACGACGTCGACGATGTCGCGAACGTCCTCGAGCGTCGTCTCGACGAGGCGTCGCTCTTCCTGGTAGCGAGGCGCGTCTTCGGCCGGGTCGGGCCACGCCGTCTCAGCGACGAGCCCGTCGCCGCCGAGGCGGTTCCACAGTTCCTCCGCCAGATGCGGTGCAACGGGGGCGACGAGCGCCGAAAGCGTCAGCAAGCCACGCCGGTACGTCTCGTCGTGGGGCGTTCCGTACTCGCGATAGCGCCGAAGCAGCCGCGCGAGTCCGGCGATCTCGGAGACGACGCGGTGGAACCGAAACCGCTCGAACTCCGCCGTGACGGCCGTGATCGTCCGATCGATCTCGCGCTCGAGGTACTCGTCTCGCTGCACTCGCTCGTCACGGCCGTCGTCGGCCGCGAGGAACGAGGTAACCATCTCGAACAGCGTCTCCTGGAGGTCGTAGGCCCCGCGAACGTCGTTGGCCGTCCACTCGAAGTCCTGTTCGGGATGCGCGGCCGAGAGGACGAACAGTCGGGTCGTCTCCGCGCCGTACTCCTGTGGGGCGACGACGTTGCCCTTCGAGGTGGACATCTTCTCGCCGTCGTAGAGGATCGTTCCCTGGTTGAGAAGGCGCTCGATCGGTTCGCGGACCTCGAGCAGTCCGAGGTCGGCCAGTGCCTTCGTGAAGAAGCGGACGTAGAGCAGATGCAAGGTGGCGTGTTCGTCGCCGCCGACGTAGAGGTCCACCGGCAGCCACTCGTTCGCCCGTTCGGCGTCGAACGGCGCTTCGGTGAGATCGGGCGACAGAAAGCGAAGGAAGTACCACGAGGAATCGACGAACGTGTCCATCGTGTCCGTCTCCCGGCGAGCCGGTCCGCCGCAGTCGGGACAGGTCGTCTCGACGAACGATTCCTGGGCCTCGAGCGGATTGCCGGTGGTCCGGACGAACTCGGGTAACTCGACGGGCAGCTCCTCGTCCGGGACGGGAACGTGACCACACCGGTCGCAGTGAACCATCGGGATCGGCGTCCCCCAGTAGCGCTGCCGGGAGATGAGCCAGTCCCGGAGCCGGTAGTTGACGTGTGGCTCGATCTCTTCGACCGCCTCAAGCAGCTGCTCGCGTGCCACGGCGCTCTCGAGACCACTGTACTCTCCACTGGCTTTCAGGATCCCCTCACCGGTGTACGGCTCCGTCGGAACGGGCGACGCGCCAGCATCGGGTTCGACCACCGCCACGATCGGCAGGTCGTTCTCGCGGGCGAACGCGTGGTCGCGCTCGTTGTGGGCTGGAACGCCCATCACCGCACCGGTGCCGACGTCCTCGAGAACGTACGGCGCGACGTAGATCGGCACCGCCTCGCCAGTTAGCGGGTGAACCGCCTCGGCCCCCGTCTCGACGCCGGCGTACCCGGCCTCGCCCGCCCGTCCCTCGCGGACGGCGTCGACGGCGTCGGCGAGATCGCGGTCGGCCGCCGTCAACTCGGCAACGAGCTCGTGGCCGGGCGAGAGCGCGAGGAACGTCGCGCCGTAGACGATGTCCGGACGGGTGGTGAAGACGCCCACCTCGCCGTGGTCCGGCACCGAGAACGCGATCCGGGCGCCCTCCTGACGACCGATCCAGTTGCGCTGGATCTCGCGCACACCGTCGGGCCAGCCCTCGAGGTCGTCGAGCCCGTCGTAGAGCTCTTCGGCGTACTCGGTGATCTTGAAGAACCACTGGTCGAGCTCGCGCCGCTCGACGGGGGTCTCACACCGCCAGCAGACGGGGTCGCCGTCGTAGTCGTCAACCTGCGCGTCGGCGAGCACCGTCTCGCAGTCCGGACACCAGTTGACCATCGCCGAGCCGTATTCGACGAGTCCCGCGTCGTACAGCCGCGTGAACAGCCACTGGTTCCACCGATAGTACGCCGGCTCGCAGGTCGTAATCTCGCGAGACCAGTCGTAGCCAAACCCCATCGACTCGAGTTCCTCGCGCATCCGTTCGATACACGCCCGGGTCCACCACTCCGGGTCCGTGTCGCGCTCGAACGCGGCGTTCTCCGCCGGGAGCCCGAAGGCGTCCCACCCCATCGGATGGAGGACGTCGTCGCCACGCATGCGGCGGTAGCGGGCGTAGGCATCCGTGATCGCATAGTTTCGAACGTGCCCCATGTGAAGCGTCCCGGACGTGTACGGAAACATCCCGAGCACGTACGTGGGATCGTCGGCGTCCTCGGGAAGCGTGTAGACGCCGTCCTCTCGCCAGACGTACTGCCAGAACTCCTGAATTTGAGCGTGATCGTAGTGGTTCGTCATCGTTCTGTTCGTTCTCGTGCGTTTCCTGTGCGTGCTGGCCATATCACTGTTCGGCCGCTCGGTCACGCCACTCGAGCGGCCGCCGGTCGAATCGGGCGGCGTCGATTCTGTAAACGTTAAGAGGGCCCGGCACACACCGCCGAACATGAGTGAACTGACGCACGCCGTCCTCGAGACCGCGTTCCCGATAGCGATCGCCGGATGGGGGGTCCTGATCCTGAGTCTGCTGCTCGTCGCCGCCTGGCTGGCGGTTCTGTACCGCTAGTCGTCTCTCCTCTCGGTCCGTTCGCTGAGCCACGCAGCCGCCGCTTCGGTCTGCGCTTCGTTCTCACTCTGAATCGAGATCCGGACCGCGTCGCCGGGGTAACTCCCGACGGTGACGTCGAACTGCGATCGAAGCGCCTCGAGTCGATCGAGTAGCGCACTCTCCGGTTCGTCCGCGACCACGACCTCGCGATAGATCAGCTCGCCGTGGAACTCGTCGGCGATCGTCTCGAACATCCCGCGCATCTCCGTCGGAACGCCCGGGAGCACGTAGACGCCTTCGAGAGCGGCCCCCGGCGCGACGCCGACCTCGTTGTGTAACGCCCGAGCCCCCTTCGGCAGGTGCGCCGTCCCTTCGGTGAGGTCCTCGCGCGCGTAGCCTCGCTCCTCCTCGAGCCACCGGAGGGCCTCGGGGTGTTCCTCGAGCGGCCGGCCGAGCGCAGCGGCGACGCCGTCCATCGTGACGTCGTCGTGGGTCGGCCCGACGCCACCGGTCACGACGACGGCGTCGTACTCCGCGCGATACTCGTTGACGACCCGCGCGATGTCTGCTACCCTGTCGGGAAGCGTCGTGACGCGCTCGACGCGCACGCCACGTTCGTCGAATCGCTCACAGAGCCACGTCGCGTTCGTGTTCGTCGTCCGTCCGGCGAGCAGTTCGTCTCCGACCGTCACGATCGCTACCTCCATAGCCCGCCGTACGCGTTCCCGTGTAAAACCCGTGTCGTCCTCGTCCCAGATCAGTTCACCGATCAACTCACGTGAGTGTCACGAAACGCAGGCACTCACGATAACCGTAAGGTTCACTTCTGATAATTGGCTACTACGCGTATCATGGCACGTGGAGGTTGGACTGACGGACAGGACGTCGACTCGAGAGCCGTACTCTCGGCGCTCGGAAACAAGTACAGCGCCGAAATCCTCTGTGCTGCCGGAACGCCAAAGTCCGCACAGGCACTGAGCGAAGACATCGAAATTCCGATCGCAACCTGCTACCGACGCATCGAAGAGCTCGTCGACGCCGGGTTGCTCGAGTGTGAAGGGCGACAGCTCTCCGAAGAGGGGCGCCGAACCAACATCTACCGTCGGACGGTCGACGAACTCGAGATCGACTTCGGTGACGAGCAGCCACGGCTCGCGCACAAACGTCGAACCGAGGCGAAAAACCGGCTGGAAGAACAGCGCGGCTGACCGAACACACGTTTCGTCGGTCCAGACCCGTTCGACCGTCCCGGACGTCCTCGAGTGCTCACGCGTCGCGATTTGGAGACCACACTGCCTGACTGCCGTGTCTCAGTCGCCGATGCTGATCAGTAACTACTGACGTACGGTAACACACCGATAGTCAGAGCTAAGTAATCTCTGGAGAATACCAGAGTATGACTCAGGAACTCGAGAGCGTCCGTCCCGACGACCTGGCCGACGCACAACCGAGTGGCGAGGACGTGATCGGGAGCCGTCGCATCCTCCACGTCGGCCGTGACCGACCCATCCGAATCAGCACCGGACACCGGCTACTCCACCACGAGGGCAAATGCGCCCGACCCCACGGGCACAACTACGAGATCTCGGTTACCGTCGTCGGCGACCTGACCGACGAGGGGTGGGTCGTGGACAAAGGCGATATTACTGACGTACTCTCCGAGTGGGATCACATGTTCCTCCTCGAGGCGGGTGACCCGCTGATCGAGGCCTTCGAAGCCACGGGTGACGGGGACGCCGTCGTCGTCCTCGAGCACCCGCCGACGGCGGAGGTCATGAGCGTCGTGCTCGAGCAAAAGCTCACGACAGCACTCGGAGAGAACGTCGCCGACGTCGCCGTCTCCGTGCGCGAGACGAGCGAACTCTGCGGCGGTGGCCTTCACTGACGATGCCCGTCACCGACACCGTCGATCGCGAGGACGTCACCACCGACGACCCCGCACTCCCGATCAACGAGCTGTTCGCCTCGCTTCAGGGTGAGGGCAAACTCGTCGGCGTCCCCTCGACGTTCGTCCGCACGAGCGGCTGTAACCTCCGCTGTTGGTTCTGTGACTCCTATCACACCTCCTGGGAGCCGACCCACGCCTGGCAGCCTCTCGAGTCGATCCTCGCTGACGTCGACGCCAACGAACCTGACCACGTCGTGGTCACCGGGGGCGAGCCGCTAATTCACGACGCGACCGTCGACTTACTCGAGCGGCTCGACGAACGGGGCTATCACGTCACCGTCGAGACGAACGGGACGATCTACCGCGACGCTCCAATCGACCTCGCGTCGATTAGCCCCAAACTCGAGAGTTCGACGCCGACGCCCGACCGACGGCCGGACGAGGATGGGGGCGGCGGGTGGGCCGAGCGACACGAGCGCGACCGGATCGATCTCGAGCCTCTCTGTCAGCTCGTCGAACGCTACCGCTTCCAGCTGAAGTTCGTCGTCACGGACGGAGACGAGCTCCCGGAGATCGTCGAGCTCCTCGAGCGACTTCGCGCCGCCGCCTCGGTCACGATCCGGAACGAGGACGTCCTGCTCATGCCCGAGGGTGCCACCCGCGAACGGCTCGCCGAGACCCGCAGTCGGGTTGCCAACCTCGCGCTGGAGTACGGATTCAGGTATACTCCGCGCGTCCACGTCGATCTCTGGAACGATGCCCCCGAAACGTAACCTCATGACGACTGGTACTACCCCCCACGATGAATCGTCCGCTCGTCGCGCCGTCGTCCTCCTCTCCGGCGGGATGGACAGCGCTACCGCCGCCTACGAGGCTCGCGAGCGCGGCTACGAGCTGTACGCCCTGCACACCTCCTACGGCCAGCGAACGGAGGATCGTGAACTCGAGTGCGCCCGTCGGCTGGCCGACGACCTCGACGTTCGGGCGTTCTGCCGCGTCGAAACGGCTCATCTGACCCAGGTCGGTGCCTCGAGTCTCACCGACGACGAGCTGGCGGTGGCCGACGCCGACCTCGAGCGCGAGGAGATTCCCGATACCTACGTTCCGTTCCGGAACGCGAACCTGCTCGCGATGGCAGTCTCCTACGCCGAGGCAAACGACTGTGAGGCGGTGTTCATCGGCGCCCACAGCGAGGATTTCTCGGGCTATCCCGATTGCCGCCCGGCGTTCTTCGAGGCCTTCGAACGGGTCGTCGAGGTTGGGACGAGGCCGGAGACGAAGATTTCGATCGAGGCGCCGTTCGTCGAGGCCTCGAAGACCGACATTGCCCGCCGCGGGATCGAACTCGAGGTGCCGTTCGAGCACACCTGGAGCTGTTATCGCGCGGAGGTTCCCGCCTGCGGAACCTGCGATTCGTGTGCGTTCCGACTGCAAGCGTTCCAGCGCGTCGGCGTTCGCGACCCGATCGAGTACGCCGAGCGGCCGGAGTACGTCGAGGATGGGACGAGCGACTGACGGGGGCGCGTTGTAGCGAACTGGCGACGCGTTCGATACCGTGACGACGTGCGTCGCGCTCCACTGTCGTCGCCACGGCTGCGGTCACGGCATACCGGGTGTGGCCTCGCCATCGTATTTGAACCTGTGGCGGTTCCTGCACCAACCCTGCACCGATAAGTGTGCGCGCCACCGAAGGGTGGTCAATGAACGGTAACCGTTTCGGTCGCCTCTTCCAGGTGACCACGTTCGGCGAGAGTCATGGGGAGGCGATGGGCTGTACGGTTTCGGGGTGTCCTGCCGGCATCGAGCTCTCCGAGGAAGACATTCAGGAGGACCTCGACCGCAGAAAGCCGGGCCAGTCGATGATCACGACCAGCCGCGGTGAACCCGATGCGGTCACGATCAACTCCGGGGTTCAGGACGGCTACACGACGGGCACGCCGATCGGGATGGTGATCCAGAACAAAGACGCTCGATCCGGCAAGTACGAGCCGTTCATCACCGCGCCGCGGCCGAGCCACGGCGACTTCACCTACTCGGCGAAGTTTGGCACACGCAACTGGGGTGGTGGCGGCCGTTCGTCGGCGCGGGAAACCGTAAACTGGGTCGCCGCGGGCGCGATCGCCAAGAAGCTGCTCGCCCTCGAGGGAATCGAACTCAAAGCCCACGTCAACTCCATCGGCGAGATCGAAGCGCCGGAGGTGAGCTTCGAAGAGCTGCTCGAGCACTCGGAGGAAAACGACGTTCGGTGTGCCCACCCCGAGACGGCCGAGAAGATGCAGGAGCTAATCGAGGGGTATCAGGAAGAAGGCGACTCCATCGGTGGCAGCATCGAGTTCGAGGCTCGAGGCGTTCCCGTCGGGCTCGGTGCGCCCCGTTTCGATTCGCTCTCGGCGCGGCTCGGCCAGGCGATGATGGCGATCCCTGCGACGACGGCCTTCGAGTTCGGCCTCGGGCGTGAGGCTCGCGAGTACACGGGGAAAGAGCGCAACGACGGCTGGGAGTTCGGTCCCGATGGCGACCCGAAACCGGTCGAGAACGACCACGGCGGAATCCAGGGCGGAATCTCGAGCGGCGAGCCGATCTACGGCGAGGTGACCCTCCACGCACCCACCTCGATCCCGAAGTCCCAGACCACGGTCGACTGGGAGACCGGCGAGGTCAAAGAAGAGCAGGTGCTGGGTCGTCACGACCCCGTCTTGCCGCCTCGCGGTGTGCCCGTCGTCGAGGCGATGCTCGCGCTGACGCTCGTTGACTTTATGCTCCTCTCTGGGCGGATCAACCCCGACCGCGTCGACGGGAAGCCGGGTGAGTACGACACCGACTACCACCCGAGCAACCCCCGCAACGAGTAACCCGTTCTCACCGCTCGAGTCGATTCCCCGGCTGTCGGTGTCCCTCTCGGTCAATTAGATAGCGCGTGTACGATAGTGTACGTTTTCACCCTGATTCGTCGGATACCTGCGTTATTATCATGATAAAATGGTACAAGGGCGCACATTCTTCACGATAGATCCTTGTTAATGTATAGCAAAGGCTTTAGGTTCGGTAGGGACAAGATTCGAATACCGCTGGTCTACAGGGCCAGGACCTTACTATGAGCGACGACGAACTCATCTGGCGAATCGCGGGCGGTTCCGGAGACGGGATCGACTCGACGAGTCAGAACTTCGCGAAAGCGCTGATGCGTTCGGGTCTGGACGTCTTTACCCACCGGCACTATCCGTCACGGATCCGGGGGGGTCACACGTACGTCGAGATCCGCGCAGCAGGCCACGAGGTACAGTCACGAGGAGACGGCTACAACTTCCTGCTCGCGCTGGGCGATTCGTTCGCCCGGAACCCGCAGGAAGAGAGCGTCTACGGGAACGAGGAGCTCAAGCCGCTCTCAGAGAACTTAGACGAACTCCGCGAGGGAGGGGTCATCGTCTACGACGAGGGCCTCCTCAGCGAGGAGGACGTCGCGGAACTCGATCTCGAGGAGCGTGCCGAGGAGAACGACTGGCACGTCTATCCCCTCGACCTTCGCGAGATTGCGAAAGAACACGGTCGCGAGGTCATGCGCAACACCGCGGGCGTGGGAGTCACCGCGGCGTTGCTCGAGATGGACCTCGAGCACATCGAGGACCTGATGGAGGACGCGATGCCGGAGAAGATTCTCGAGCCCAACCTCGAGATCCTCCACGAGACCTACGAGATGGTCCGCGACGAGTACGAGTTCACCCACGACCTGCGGATTCCCGAGGGTGAACACGACGAGGAGCAGGCGCTGCTGTCGGGCTCGAACGCGATCGCCTACGGTGCGATCGACGCTGGCTGTCGCTTTATCGCCGGCTACCCGATGACGCCGTGGACGGACGTCTTCACCATCCTCAGCCAGAACTTCCCCGACATGGGTGGGATCTCCGAGCAGGTCGAAGACGAGATCGCCGCAGCGGCGCTCGCGCTGGGTGCCAGCCACGCCGGCGCGAAGGCCATGTCCGGCTCTTCGGGCGGTGGCTTCGCCCTGATGAGTGAGCCACTCGGCCTCGCCGAGATGACCGAGACGCCGGTCGTCCTGGTCGAGTCGATGCGTGCAGGGCCGTCGACGGGGATGCCCACGAAACCCGAGCAGGGCGACCTCGAGTTCGTCCTCTACACGAGCCAGGGCGATTCGTCGAGAGTGGTCTTCGCGCCGGGTGACATCGAGGAGGCCTACGAGCAGACCCGGCTCGCGTTCCACATCGCCTACGAGTACCAGCTGCCGGCGATCGTGATCTACGACCAGAAGCTCAGCGGCGAGAACAAGAACGTCCCGGTGAGCTTCTTCGACCGCGAGCCAGAGCCGACGCTGGGCTCGACGCTCACCGAGGAGGAGCTGGCGGAGGCGGCCCACGACGCCTCGGGCAAGTTCCTGCGCTTCCAGCACGATCCGGACAACGACGCCGGCGTCAGCCCGCGCTCGCTGCCGGGCCAGGAGGGTGGTCGCTACCTCGCGACGGGTAACGAACACACCCCGGCCGGCCACATCGAGGAAGACCCGACGAACCGAGTCATCCAGATGGAGCGTCGGATGGAGAAGCTCACCCACATCCGTGAGGAACTCGACGAGGAACACCCCTCGAACCAGACCTACTACGGCGACGAGGAAGCCGACTACGGCATCATCACCTGGGGATCCTCCCACGGTGCCGTCGCCGAGGCAGTCGAGCGGCTAAACGAGGACGGTCACTCCGTCAAAGGCGTCACCGTCTCCGATATGATGCCGTTCCCCGAGAAGGAGATGACCGAATTCCTCGAGAGCGTCGACGAGGCGATGGTCGTCGAGATGAACGCCACCGCCCAGTTCCGTGGCCTGATCCAGAAGGAACTCGGCCGCTACGGCGACAAGATGACCAGTCTTCTCAAGTACAACGGCAACCCGTTCGAACCCGCCGAGGTCGTCGAGGGCTACGAGGTCAACGTCGCCGAGACGGACGAGGAGCCGAGCGCACAGGTACGCATCGAACCCGCAGCAGGTGACTAGACCATGAGTGCATTCAACGCAATCGGAGCAGAACGCGAGATCGACCGTGACGAGTTCACGCCCGGTCTCGAGCCCCAGCCGACCTGGTGTCCGGGCTGTGGTGACTTCGGTGTCCTCAAGGCGCTGAAGCAGGCCCTCCCGGAGGTCGGGAAGAACCCCGACGAAGTCCTGACCGTGACCGGGATCGGCTGTTCGGGCAAGCTGAACAGCTATCTCGACACCTACGGCTTCCACACGATCCACGGCCGCTCGCTGCCCGTGGCCCGTGCAGCCAAGCTCGCCAACCCCGACCTCGAGGTCATCGCCGCAGGTGGCGACGGCGACGGCTACGGCATCGGTGGAAACCACTTCATCCACACGGCCCGGGAGAACCACGACATGACCTACATCGTGTTCAACAACGAGGTCTTCGGCCTGACGAAAGGCCAGACCTCGCCCACGAGCCCGAAAGGTCACAAGTCCAATACGCAGCCCTCGGGCAGCGCGAAGTCGCCACTTCGACCGCTGTCGATGTCGCTGAACGCCGGGGCGACCTACATCGCCCGCACCGCGGCCGTGAACCCGAACCAGGCCAAAGAGATCATCAAGGAGGCGATCGAGCACGACGGCTTCGCCCACATCGACTTCCTCACCCAGTGTCCGACCTGGAACAAGGATGCGCGCCAGTACGTCCCGTACGTCGACGTCCAGGAGTCCGACGACTACGACTTCGACGTCACCGATCGGCGCGAGGCCGCCGAGATGATGTTCGAGACCGAGGACGCCCTCCACGAGGGCACCGTCCTCACCGGCCGCTACTACGTCGACGAGGAGAGCCCCTCCTACCAGGAAGAGAAGCTGGCCAACGGCGAGCTACCCGAGACGCCACTGGCCGAGCGCTACTTCGACGACGACTACGAGTGGGAGCGCAGCTACGACCTCCTCGAGCGACACACGTAGCCCGGCAGACCCCGATTACCGACCGTTTTTCCCGATCCGATCACGACGAGCGCGCCCGTCACGAGACGAGTTCACGCCGCGCCCCAGCCCTGCGCGAACCGTTTGGTGAGCTGGCTCAGGACGAGCAGCGCGGCGAGCAAGCCTCCAAACGCCGCCGGATAGAAGCCGTACAGCGCCTGGTGGACCCCGTAACCGACGACGAGCAGTCCCATGAGGAGCGCGGTCGACCCAGCCCGTCGCGAGACGTAGTCGGGGTCGACGTCCTCGTCGTAGTGAACGTGGAGGTCCGCCCGTCCGCGAAATGCGATCAGGAAGGCAGGAATCAGGATCACCAGCCCGCAGAGGACCCAGAAGAGGCCAAGCACGAGGTTGGCGTCGACCATCGGTGGTCGTCGGTTGGGGGAGCGAATAAGTCCGACGGTTGCCCCTCGAGCGTCGACTCTACTCCGTCCGTCAATATTCCTGACCGTCAGTCGTGAATCGACCGACGGCGCCCACATTCCGCTGGCAGTCCGTTGTTTTCGAATACAAAAGATATTTTCCCGCGCGAGCAAAATAGTACGACATGAGTACCCAATCGACGGCGAACCGGATCCTCGAGGTGCTCGAGGAAGACGCCCAGGCGTCGTACGCGGAGATCGCCGACCGCGCAGGCGTCTCGAAGCCAACCGTGCGAAAGTACATCAAACAGCTCGAGGACGACGGCGTCATCGTCGGCTACTCGGCCGACGTCGACCCGAAGAAGCTCTCGAGCCAGACGATCGCGCTGGTCGGGATGGACGTCGCCAGCGAACGCTACGTCGAGGCGACGAAAGCGCTCAAAGAACTCGAGGACGTCGAGTCGCTGTACACCTCGAGCGGCGACCACATGCTGATGGCCGAAGTCCGGGCGAGCGACGGCGACGAGCTCGGCGAGATCATCTCCGAGGAGATCCTCGAGATCGAGGGCGTCACGGCTGCCCACCCGTCGTTCCTGCAGGAACGGCTGAAGTAACGTCCGCCGAGACGTCGAGTGACGCCGCTCGATTGGCCGACGTGAGGAGGGGAGTGAGTTTTCACCGACGGACGCGTCTTTCGGAGTATGCCGAGTTACGAGCGCGTCACACGCGTCGACGCCCCGCTCGAGGAGGTCTGGCAGTTTCACTCCCGCGTGGAGGGACTCGAGACGCTCACGCCGGACTGGATGCAACTTCGCGTCGAGGGGGTGATCGGCCCCGACGGCGAGCCGGAACCAGCAGTTCTGGAGGAGGGAGCGGAGATCGAGCTGTCGATGCGGCCGTTCGGCGTCGGGCCGCGCCAGTCCTGGACCTCGCTGATCACCGCCCGCGAGCGCCGCAACGGCACGGCGTACTTTCGCGACGAGATGGTCGACGGCCCGTTCGACCGGTGGGAACACACCCACGCCTTCTACGCCGACGGACCGGAGACGATCGTTCGCGATCGGGTCGAGTTCGAACTCCCGCTGGGTGGCCTCGGCGACGTGCTCGAGCCGTTCTCGCGGATCGGGTTCGAGCCAATGTTTCGCCACCGCCACCGACGGACGCGACGCGTGCTCGAGAGCCAGTAAGACCGACCGGCCAGGACCGGGCACCAATGGTTCGATCGTCGAAACTGTTCGACGGCTGAACCAAACGGGCTTTTGCAGCTGTCGGTCAACGTGGAAGTATGTCCAGATTCGACGACCGGACAGTCGACAGGCGATGGGTGCTCGGAACGATCGGTGCTGGGACGGCGGTCGGGCTCGCCGGCTGTCTGGGTGGTGATGATGAGGACGACGACGGTGGAACTGACGACGGTGCGGACGGCGACGACGCGAACGGCGACGCCGACGACACGAACGGCGAGGGGGAGCTCGCGTTCGACGAGGCCGACTTCCCCGAGGGGCGTGAGTGTGCCGTCTGTAGCATGGTCGCCAGGGAGTATCCCGACTGGAACGCCCAGCTCGTCCACGAGGACGGTCACCGGGAGTACTTCTGCTCTGCCGGCTGTCTCTCGGCGTACTACGCCGCACCCGAGGAGTTCGGCGGTCCCGATTCGGAGATCGTCGGCGTCTGGGTCACCGACTACGAGACCGGAGACCTCGTCGACGGCACCGACGCCTACTACGTCCGGGTGACCGATCCGGATCACGTCGACGACATCATGATGCGCAACCCGACGCCGTTCGCCGACCGCGACGACGCGGTGGCGTTCGTCGAGGCGTTCGACGAGTACGACGAAGCGGACATCATCACGCTCGAGGACTTTGACATGGACCTGGCGATGCTGTATCGCAGTCGGTTCTTCGAGGACGGTGACGACGGCCACGGCCACGGCGACGACGGCCACGGCCACGGCCACGGCGACGACGGCCACGGCCACGATCACTGATCGAATCGGGGACGGTCGACGATCCACGTCGACCGACGCGTGCCAGCCTCGACATCGAACCGTTCGACCGGACGTACTCTCGAACTACCCAAAACACAGTGAGAGTAGATCGCCTCCGCGAATGTAGCTTCACGCTGGCCTACGAACCCGGCACCGGCCCGGTCGTAGACTACTTTTTCGACCAGCCACAGCTTCGGCTGTCGGTGGTTGACGTCACGACCGGCCGTCGGTCGGCCGTACGCTTCGTTCGACTCACCGGCCCGCCGGAAGCGGTCGATCGACTGCAGACGGTTCTCGAGGAGCGCGAGTACCTCCCACGGGCGATCGGTGACGGACGGTGTCGTGGATGGAGTTCGTACTCGCCCCTCGAGTGTGCCCCGGGACGGCGGCTGGTATACGTCGCCGTCGACGAACTCTCGGGGGAGCCGTCCGTTCTTTCGCTCGTGTCGACACATTTGCGCCGAGGGACGGTCACCGAGCACAGCCAGCAGGGTGGTCGGGAACGGTGGCGGCTACTGGTTCGGGCTGCCGAGCCAGTCCGTGAGGTGTACGATCGCATCGACGCGGCCTGTGGGGACGGCGTGACGGTCGACGTCGGACACGTCGGGACACCGAGGGAGTGGGACGAAGACTGGATCGCTGCACCCGAGTTGGCTGGCCCGCAACAACAGGCGATCGTACAGGCAGCTGCGAACGGCTACTACGAGCGACCCCGGGAGATCACGCTCGAGGAGCTCGCTGACGAACTCGACGTGCCAGCATCGACGCTGTCCTATCGCCTTCGAGTAGCCGAATCGACGCTCGTCGAACGGTACCTGGATCGGTGTGCCGGGGCGGGCGCCCCTTCACACATCTGACCGCGGAAATGCGCCACTCCGAAGGCGGCGATGGGTCCCGACGGACCGGTTCGACGGCTGGACCAGACGCGTTTTGACTGGTGCGGACCAACTGTCGGTCATGTCCAGACCCGACCAGCGATCGGTCGATAGACGGTGGGTGCTCAGCACGATCGGCGCGGGAACGGCGATCGGCCTTGCCGGCTGTCTCGGTGACGAGGCGGACGACGAACCGGTCGACGAGGGAGACGACGAATCCGATGCGGCCGACGACGAAACCGGGGAGGCAGAACTCGCGATCGACGAACCGGCTGACTTCCCCGACGATCGGCAGTGTGCCGTCTGCAGCATGACCGCCGCGGAGTACCCCGACTGGAACGGGCAGGTCGTCCACGAAGACGAACACCGGGAGTACTTCTGTTCGACGGGCTGTCTCGTCGCGTACTACTTCGCCCCCGAGAAGTTCACGTCCGGCGATCCGGACGAGCCGATCGTCGGCGTCTGGGCGACGAGCTTCGAGAGCGGCGATCTCGTCGACGCCACCGAGGGCTACTTCGTCTACGAACAGGACCGCGAGCGTCAGGACTTCCCGATGCCGATGGGCAGTCCACTCGCGTTCGAGGATCGGGACGACGCCGTTTCCTACGTCGAGACGTACGACGACCTGAACGAGGACGACCACGTGATCGTGCTCGAGGACGTCGACCGCGAAATCGCGGAGTTCTACCGGGCCCCGCGACTCGAGGACGAACGCGACGACGGCGACGGAGCGGACGACGACCACGGCCACTGACGATCACTGAATATCGTCTCCACGGCCCACGAGGGCGGCCACGCCTCGAGTAGTTTCGAGTCCTGTACCGGACGGGTTTTTCCGTTCGCGAACCGAGGGATACTCCATGAGCAGAGATTCGACCGGTGACACACCGGTCGGCCGACGAGCGCTCCTCGGGACGATCGGCGTCGGTTCTGTCGCCGCGTTCGCGGGCTGTTTCGGTGACGACGACGAGCTGTCCCAGCCGGACGGCGGTACCGCCGGGAACACGCCCGCCCAGTCGTACGACGACGTCCCGATCGACGAACTCGCCGACTTTCCGGACGATAGCTGTGAAGTCTGTGCGATGCTTCCGGCGAACTTCCCCGAGTGGAACGCCCAGCTCGTTCACGAGAACGGCGACCGCGGCTTTTGCTGTACGCCTGGCTGTGCGGTCGCCTACTTCGCCAAGCCCGAGGCGTTCGGCGGTCCCGACGCGCCGGTCGCCAGCTTCTGGATGACCGAGTTCGAGACGGCCGAGTTCATCGACGCCTTCGAGGCGACGTACGTCTTAGAGTACGAGACGGGACACATCGACCAGCCGATGGGACGAAATCCCTACCCGTTCGAGAACGAGGACGACGCGTACGGGCTCGTCGCCGACTACGACCATCTCGAGGACGAACACGTCGTGACGTTTGAGGAGATCGACGAAGAGATCGCGAGAGAGTACCGCCACTTTTAGTGCTTTGCCAAGCCTGCTCTGCAGGGTCGAATTCGTCGCCGAAGGCCGGTTCGACCCTGCAGTCGACGCTTGGCGGAGTACTAGGCCCGAGCTCGACGATCCGGGCGCCGGGTCCCGACGGGTCGAACCCTCGACGGCGGCGTCAATCGCTTCCGCGAAGGGTCGCGTCCGAGCGTTCTACCCGCCGTCGCTGGTCCGCTGAGAGCGTCGACGACTGGAACGTCGCCCCGGAGATCGTGACCGCGTCCAGTTCGACCCCCGAGAGATCGGCACCGGTCAGCGTGGCCCGCGAGAGGTCTGCCCCGTCCAAGAGACAGTCGCGTAGCGTCGCGTCCCGGAGATCGCCTCCGGAGAACGTGGCCGCGGTGGCGTAGCCGCTCGAGAGGTCGGCGCCGACCAGCGCCGCGTCCTCGAGTGACGCCTTCTTCAGGCTCGCGCGCGAGAGGTCGGCACCCCGCGCAATCGCCCCCGAGAGCGTCGCCTTCTCGAGCGTGGCCTCCGAGAGATCGGTCCCGGAGAGGTCGGCGTCGGCGAGGTCCGCGCCCACCAGGTCGGCTTCCCGTAGATCGGCTGCCGAGAGGTCCGCGCCCACGAGCGTCGCCCGGCGCAGGCTCGTCTCCTCGAGGTCGAACCCCGAGAGATCGGCGGAGGGGAGGACGGCACCGCGCAGGTTCGCGTCCCGAAGGTCCACCTCGCGCAGGTCGGCGACCGAGGGAAACGGGTGTAACAGCACGCCCTCGATCTCCGGCTCGTCGCCGAGTCTGGCGGCCGTCAGGTCGACCTCCCAGCAGTACGAACCGCCGTACGCCGCACCGCGGAGGTCGGCGTCGGTCAACTCGGCGTTCGCGAGGGTCGCCTCGTTCAGGTTCGCGTCCGTGAGGTCCGCCCTCGTCAGCACGGCGTCGGTCAGCGTCGCTCGCCACAGGTCCGCACCTTCGAGCGCGGCCTCCGAGAGGGTCGCCCCGGCAAGCGTGGCGTTTCGAAGCGTTGCCCCCGGGAGATGCGCCCCTCCCAGATCGGCGTCGGTCGCCGTCGCACCCGAGAGGTCGGCGCCCGAGAGGGTCGCTCGCCGCAGGGACGCCTCCGCGAGCGTCGCGTCCGCCAGGGTCGCGTCGGAGAGGTCGGCGTCGGTCAACGCCGCTCCCGACAGGTCGGCACCCCGCAGGTCCGCGCCCGAGAGGTCCGCCCCGCGCAGGTCCGCAGCCGAGAGGTCGGCGCCCGAGAGGGTCGCCCCGGAGAGGTCCTCGCCGGCCAGATCGGCACCGGCAAGGTCCGCAGCCGGCAGCGTGGCGTCAACGAACTCGACCGCGAGCAGGTCGGCCCTCGACGGGTCGGGGCCCAAGAGCCACTCGTCCGACCGGTCAGTCCCCCCGAGGTCCGCGCCCGAGAGATCCGCCCCGCGGACGTTGGCGTCGGTCAGGTCCGTCTCGGCGAGGTCGACGTCCGCGAGCGTCGCCTCGAACAGCGTGGCGCCGGCGAGGGTCGCGTCCGTCAGGGTCGCCCCCGACAGGTCTGCGTCGGCCAGGGTCGCCCCCGAGAGGTCTGCGCCCTCGAGGTCGGCACCCGCGAGGGTCGCTTCCCGGAGGTCGGTGTTCGAGAGGTCGGCGCCCCGAAGGTCGGCGTCCGAGAGAGTCGCCCGCCACAGACTCGCTCCCGCGAGCCGCGCGGAACGGAGGTCGCCACCGGAGAGCGTCGCGTTGTCGAACGTGGCGTCGGCGAAGTCCCCGCGGGCGAGGACGGCCTCGGTAAACGTCGCCCACTGGCAGTCGACACCGACGGCGTCGGCGTCCGCCAGGGTCGCGCCGGCGAGGTCCGACTCGGCGAGCGAGCCCGCGGCGAGCGTGGTCCCCCGCAGGTCGGCCTCGGAGAGGTCCGCCTCCCGGAACGTCACCCTGAAGAGGTCCAGGCCGCGAAGGTCGGCGCCCGGGAGCGACGCGCCCCGGAGTTCGGCGCCGTCGAGCCGCGCCTCGACCAGCCGGTCGATCGAATACGTCGCCCACCCGAGGGACGCCCCTGACAGCGCCGCGTCGTGGAGGTCCGCTCCCCGGAGGTCTGCACAGTCCAGCCGCGCGTCCGTGAGGGTCGCCTCGCGCACCGTGGCGTCCGAGAGGTCCGCCTCGAACAGGTCGGCACCGGCGAGGTCGGCCCGCTCGAGCCTGGCGTCTGCCAGCGTCGCGCGATTCAACGCGGCGTCCGAGAGGTCGGCGCCCCGGAGGTCAGCCTCGGAGAGGTCGACGCCGTGCAGCCCGACCCCCGAGAGGTCCGCCCCGGCCAGGTGCGCACCCGACCGGAGCCGGTCGGGGTCGATCTCCGGATCCGACTCGTTACCGTCGATCATCAGTTCCGTTGCTCGAGCGTGGGCCCGTAACGGTTTCGGATCGAGTACTACCGGTTCCCGAGCCGCGGCGCCGCCTCGCGTTCGGTGAGTTGGACTGCCTGTCCCGTCTCACTCGAGCGATAGATCGCGTCGATGACTCGCTGGACGACCAGCGCCTCCTCGAGTGTGTTCGTCTCTGGTGGTTCTCCGGCGAGGACGGCCTCGAGGAAGGTCGCGTCCTGTTCTTTGTACCCCGTCTGGGTGGCGTCGCCGGTGAGTTCGACGTCGGCGTAGTGATCGCCGCCGGCGGTGCCGGCCTCGAGGATGGTGAGGGAGGTGTCACCGACGTCGAACCGAGCGCCGGCGTCGGTGCCGTGGACGACGAACTCGGCGGTGGGCTCGCGGTTGGTCGCCCAGGCGGCCTCGAGGACGATCGTTCGGCCGCCGGCGAGCCTGAGGAATGCGGTGACCGAGTCGTCGACGCCGTAGGTCTCGGCCTGGGCGTCCCACTTGGCGCCGAAACCGTCGGGGTCGGCGTACTCCTCGCGCGTGCCGAACGTGGTTCGGGTGACGCCCGAGACCTCTTCGACGGCGGGGAACTCGAGCACGTGGAGGGCGAGGTCGAGCGCGTGGACGCCAATGTCGATCAGTGCGCCGCCGCCGGCGAGGTCGTCGTTCGTAAACCACGAGCCAGGACCGGGAACGCCGCGCCGGCGGACGTAGTTCGCCTCGACGTGGGTCAGGTCGCCGAACCGGCCGCGCTCTCGCTGGGCGTCGAACAGCGCCGTCGAGGCGGCGTGACGGTTGTGAAAGCCGACCATACAGATGGCGTCGGATTCGGCTTCCGCCTCGGCGATCCGTTCTGCGCTCTCGAGGGTGTGGGCGAGGGGTTTCTCCACCAGTACGTCCCGGCCGGCCTCGAGCGCCGCGATGGCGATGGGTTCGTGAAATCGGTTGGGCGTCGTGACGACGACGGCGTCGACGGCGTCGTCAGTCACGAGCGCTTCGTGGTCGTCGTACGTTCGGGCACCGAACTCGTCGGCGAACGCACGCTGCTGTTCGGGAACGAGGTCCGCACCTGCGACGACGTCGGCGCCGAGTTCGCGGAGATTCTGGGCGTGGAGATGACCCATCCCACCGAGTCCGACGATACCGACGCCGACGCCCGCGCCGATCATCGAGAAACCCCCGATTGACGCCAACAACGGCCGATGAGCGGGCGGTCAATCTCCTCTTTCGAAGTCGTTCGCGTACGGTGCCGAGAATTCATTACTAGAGGGGGAGCGGGCGATCGAAATAAGGATTGTGACCTACTAATCGCCTCTTCTTGACGAATGTCATAAAATCTTGTATGTTTATCGCAGTCTGTAACACTGCGATCGGTGTCGGATCCGACGGGGAGAGCCGTAATCACGAATTAGGAGCCGTTCGATCGGCCGAGTTTTTACGCTCGAGGTGGCGGTCCTCCTATGGCTGCCGTCACGATCTGGAACGAGTACCGTCACGAGCGCGAGGACGAGGCCGTCGCCGCAGTCTATCCCGACGGCATCCACGCGACCATCGCGGACGCACTCGCCGACGAACACGACGTACAGACGGCGACTCTCGACGACCCCGAACACGGCCTCACCGTGGACGTCCTCGAGTCGACCGACGTCCTCTGCTGGTGGGGACACGACGCCCACGACGAGGTCGACGACGCGGTCGTCGAACGGGTTCACGAGCGGGTGCTCGAGGGAATGGGCCTGCTCGTGCTCCACTCGGCACACTACTCGAAGCTCTTCAAGCGACTCATGGGAACGAGCTGTAGCCTGCAGTGGCGCGAGGACGGCGGCCTCGAGCGGCTGTGGGTCGTCGATCCCGGCCACCCCATCGCCGACGGGCTCGGTGCGTGGTTCGAACTCCCGGAGACGGAGATGTACGGCGAGCCGTTCGACGTCCCCGAACCCGACCGGCTCGTCTTCACGAGCTGGTTCGAGGGCGGCGAGGTGTTCCGAAGCGGCTGCTGTTATCGTCGGGGGAGCGGCCGGATCTTCTACTTCCGGCCCGGCCACGAGACGTATCCGATCTACGAGCACGAGACCGTCAGGCGGGTACTCAGAAACGCCGTCGACTGGGCGACACCGGTCGACGGCTCGCCGCGAACGTTCGGCCACCGGGAGCGGTCCTGACGGTCAGAACGTCTGTTGCCCTTCGTCGGTGATCACGCTCTCGAGCAGCGTGATTGGCGTCGCGTCGTACGCGGGATTCAGGACGTCGAACCCTTCGGCGGGTTCGGGCATCACCTCGCTGCCCGGCCGGTAGTCGTTCTCGAAGACGAACCCGTCGGCGATGATCTTCGAGGCGGAGCCGACGACGGTGACCGGGACGTCGAGTTCGTTGGCTGCCGCAGCGAGCGAAAAGGTGCCAACGCGATTGTAGAGCGTCTCGCCGACGATCGACGTCATCCCGACGACGATCCGGTCACACTCCTCGAGATAGTACCCTCCCGCGCTGTCGGTGATCAGCGTGACCTCGACGCCGTCCATCTCGGCCAGGGTCCGGGCAGTCTTTCGGCCGATGTACCGTGGCCTGGCCTCAGTGACGTAGACCTCGAACGTTCGACCCTCGTCGGTAGCGAGCTCGAGCGCCTCGATGACGGTCGAGGAGTAGTCGTGGGTGAGCAGCGTCGTGCCGTCCTCGAGAACCTCGAGTGCGTGTTCTGCGGCCAGGCGCTTCGCGGATTCGACGCGAGCGACGACTCGGTCGATCGCTTCGGCGGTGTGTGCTTTCGCTTCGGCGACGTCCGCGGCGTCGGCCGTTTCGACCTCGTCGACGACGTTCCGGATGGCGTTCTGGAGCGACGCGTGCGACGGGTTGGCCCGCCTGAGCGCCGTCCCGTTTCGTTCGAGGTCACGAACGTACTCCTCGGCGGTGGCGAACTCCCGATCGAGTAGCTCCTCGAGCGCGCGCGTCGCCTTCACGGCGACTACCGAGGAGCTGTGCGTCTGCATTTCCTTGATCTCCTCGACCGTCTCGTCGATCATACTCGAGTGGACTCTCGACCGGCCCAAAGAGCTTCCGGGTATAGTACTCGTTACAACCGCTCGAAACCCGCTTGTGAGGGCACCCCTCTATCATTTGCGTGGACTTGACGCGGGCGCGGTCGACGACCAGTTCGACCGCGTCCGCGATGCAATCCTCGACGAGGCAGCTCGCAACCGCGTGTTTACTCGGCCAGTCGATGTCGCAATCGGCGTTCACGACTGGCTCTATTACGGGGACGAAGAGACTCCTCACGTCTGTACAACGGATCCAGCGGAGAGAACCGACCGCGCGTACAATTTCATACCGCCTGTATTGTCGATCCAAGCGTCCGATTCACGCTTGGATCGGTAGCCCCGGAGGGGAGCGATACCGACGAGTTGGCGGAGGTGAGTGATTAGCGCAACAGATGAATACGTAGCCAGCGTATTCTTCGTGATAGCGGGAGCACGTCGGTTTGAGGTCGTTGAGCATCTGTCGAACGCGGAATTAAACCAGGCAATTGAGGAGGCCCAGAAGGCGGACGAGACCCGTCTCGTCCGGCGACTTTGTTTCGTTAAGAATCTCTACGCCGGAAAGACTCAATAGCAGACGGGTGTGGCTGTTGGCGTTTCTCAACCAACGAGTAGTCGCTGGACACGCGTATGGAATGAAAAGGCTGTCGAGGGCCTACGCCCACGCTTCGGCGGCGGCCGGCCGCCGAAGCATACCCCCACGCAGTGGGCTGAAATCTGTACCACGCTTGAGGACGGCCAGCCGTGGACACCACGCGAGATTCACGCACTCATCGAAGATCACTACGACGTTACTTACCACCCGACCCATCTCGCCCGGAAGCTCCGGGACTCAGGAATGCACTACGCGAAGCCACGGCCGATGGATCCTCGAAGTCCTGCCGACGCTGAGGAGATTCTCGCCGAGCGCCTGATCGAGGCGCTCGGCGAGAACAATCGAGACACCTCGGAGGATGATCCAGTTGTCTTCGGGTTCTTTCGATGGGTCGTGACCACAACCGTTCGAGAACTCCCAGCGAATGTGGTCGTACGATCGCACCGTCCAGATAAAGAAACCGTTAGTAGCAGTGCCGTGGCGGTCGATCGGCTTCTACGCGTTGACTGGGAACGGCGTGATCACGTACAAAGAGCGGCTGGTCAAGGAGACGATCGTCGAGGCACTCGAAGAGATCCGCGAGCAGAATACGCGGGGCAGGATTCTGCTCGTGGCCGACAATTTCGGCTCTCATCACGCCAAACTCACCCAGGAACGGGACGATGAACTCGGTATCGAGTTCGTCTTCATTCCACCGTACTCGCCAACGTTGAACGCGATCGAACCGCTGTGGAAAGATCTCAAACGCGATATCTCACCAACTATCTTCGGGGGCAAAGACCACTTCCGTGAGTTTCTCACCGAGACGTTTCTCCGGTTGAGTCAACGACTCAGCTTCGCTGTTGACTGGATTGAGATCTTCCTTCCCGATATTCAGGTGTTACAGTGATCACTCTACTCTGCCAACTCATCTCAGACGTCCGCAAGTACGTCGAAATCAACCGACTCTATCTCGATCGTGGCTTCTACCATGTTCACCTCGCCCTGACACTCGAGGAACTCGACGTTGAGTTCCTGATGCGTGCACCGCAAACGCGAAAGGTGCAGCAGTTCATTGACGAGCACGATAACGACACGTTCATCGCAGAGTACGAGATGGCTCGGTCAAACCCGCCGACGGGCCGGACGACAGTCCGGCTCGTCGTCGTGCCGCATTGAACACGAGGAGACGACTATTTCTGTCTGATCACCAACCGCGATCTTAACGTCAGTGCCGACGTCGAGATCGCTTGTCCACTCACCGGAGCATATCGCCGTCGCTGGGGTATTGAGACGTCCTACCGGAAGATCACGGAGTTTTTACCGAGAACGTCTTCACCGACGTTCACGGTGCGGTTGTTCTACTTTCTGTTCGCCGTCGCACTGTACAATCTGCGGGTATTGACGAATCTGCTCGTTACCTCATCTCGGACTGTCGGGACAGACCCAGTCGTCCCGACCGCCTTGTTTCGAGCGTTTCTCGGCCAAATACCATACGGATAGCGGTTATTTCGGCGACAAACTCGGGCTGATTCGCCCGAGTCAGTACGCCTTCTCAGTACTATAGTACTCATTGAAACGATTTACACCCGGTCACAGCCGAGCGGTCAGCCTCGATCCTCTCGACGAGGCTGACCGCCAACGGTCGTGACCGGGTGTGCAATGACTTTCAACGGTTACTATAGCAAGACCGGGAGAACACCGGCTAATGGGATGCTTCAACAGCTGTTGTACTCTCTGGCCAGCACTGAGTACGGTTTCACAAAGCCGGAGCCGATACGAGACTTCAATCATCACGGATTTCCTGATCGAATCAGCAACTGCTGTTCAGTCGTGGGTAGCTGACTCGGTGTCAGCCCATGTACTGCGGCGAACTTGACGGCAAGATCTCAGGCACGAGCGGCGAGTTCGGGTTCTGCGTCACGAGACTCGCGCTCAAAGCGGCGAAGACCATCACAATCAAGGGGCCGTCTTGTAGATGTCGTCGTACATCAGCAACACTGGACGCGCGACCATATCGAAAGCCGAGTGTACGAACAATGTGATGGGTGGAGAACAGCGGAGTCGATAGAGGTGGGCTTTGGCGTCTGTGGTGGTAGGCGGGGCTGTTGTGCGGTCTACTTCTCTTGGGGTGCAGGTCTTCGGGCAGTTTCCGAACCGCTGATACTGATAGATGTGAACTGTTGGGTGGACAAAACTGTCCGCTTCGTTCTGGACCAACTATCTTCGATTTCAGAGTAACAACTGTATAGAATTGACAACCATCCAGGTAGACCGAGCATTTTATATTGATGCGTGTTGAAGTCATGACTGCATGGCAACAAGTCACGCTGAAGGCAATCACTCGCTGGTACTGCCCAGTGTGGTGTATTTCGGTTCCGCTTTTGTAATTGGTCTACCCGTGATGTACGTCGTTTACGCGGTTCTCGTAATGATACTCAATCTCTTTCTACTCAACTGGATTGTTACCTCTGCTGTAGGAATAACAGTCGTTGCTGCAGCATTTTTAGTCGGTATGTGGGTCGCTGGGAAAGTAGCAACCCACCTTTTGAATAGACTTTATTGAGTGTGTGAAGCGATCTAGGATTATTTTGTGCTGAACGTCCAGCCTACGCAAATTGAGCTGAATCTCGTGTGTCATTTATGTATAACTGCCCAGAGTGACCCGTTGACGGTGGAGTCGTCGTAATTGACAAGAAACAGATCGAGGAAGACGGAGAAAAGAAGTAGTTGTGCTCCGCGATTGACACAGAATCGAAATTCCTACCCGAGATCGTTGTATTCGGCCGCCGGGGAGTCCGATCCCGCGGCGGCCCCCTCTCTCGGCTTGAAGAAAAACACGAGCTCATCAAGACCGAAGTTCTGATTGATGTTGGCAGCCATTTTCTTCTCTTGTCCGTCGCAAGTTGAGCAGTTAATTCAACTACCATGAACGGAACCCCATCGAAAAACGGTTTGAGACGGTCTTGGTGCAGATTAACTGCTTTCTCGTTCTGGTGGGGCGATCAAGCCAGCGGCGAGCACTGTCTGGCCATATCGCCTACTACGGCTACTTCCTGAGTATCAAACCCTCTGAAGTCATCACCTATCCAAAAACTCAAGAAGAGAAATGTGAATTATAGCTACTATCTCAAAAGATGTATAATAAGCAAAGCTTATTACTATAGGTGTTGAACATGTAGTTGCAATGCGCAGAAGAAATGTCATAACCTCGGCTGGCGCACTGTTCGCACTAGGCGGAATTTCCACCGTCTCTGGAAGACCAGATAATCAACCGGTACCGGCAGAGGATGCTGGTGTTGAAAAGGCAGTTAAGAAACTTCTAAGGAAAGGACAACACAAACAGGTGAAGGAGCTTCTCGACAGACATAACGTGAACTATGTGATGGAGTCCCAATCAGTAGCGTCTGACGACGAAGCGAGTACTGAGGGTCGGTATTCAGAGTCGTCCTCGGAACTTTACCTAACTGTTGTTGAAATGAGTGGAGATGATCGGTGGTTGGCAACAGGTGCGGGCACCTTATCTAACCGGAGGACCAGAGTCAGAGATGCTGCCATTATCGAAGATGCCTGTGGTATAACCGTGGACACCAATGAATGGACACTGCTAGGATCCGACCACATTTGGTACAACGCAGATAGCGACGGGTATAATGGGGCGGATATGGAAATAACAGACGTTGACCCGAATGCCGGAGTCTCAGCAGAAGTGACTCTACCGCAACTTCTAGATGACAAAACTACTGTTAATTTACAAGTAGAACTCGAAAAGACCGGCAGCGTAGACGAGGCTCCGATATTTTTCGATTACGAGCATACATGGGCGTATTTGGACGTCGCCCCATCCATACAGACGTATATAGAGACGGAGTCTGACAATGGAATCTTGATGGTTCTCCTTGATTATGCTAGTACGGCATGGGATGTGAATCTAGACGCTGCACCAGGTGGTAGCGACACGTCATGAATAAATAACCTCACTAAAGAACTCACGGGTGTGTCAATCTTAGCGTGAGGGAGACGGTTGAGCTAAGCTACATTGGTGCCTTGAGAATGCTCGACCGTATGGTTGAGAAGATTTATCAGTAGAAAGCACATAGTTGTGAGAACGGACTGCTCTATCGTCTTGTCACCATGGCGACACCATACTGGACTGTTACCGCCAGATCAAACAACTTGATCGATCATACGAAGTGATCTGATTATAACCTCACCACATTTGATTCCTAATAGAAGGCGATCGACTGAGTCGACATAAAGTCACCGCCAACGAGACGAACGTTGGAGTCGACTACGAGGAGATTTACAGGTAGACGGGCGATCGGTTCACTGTCGGATGTCGTGGGAAGTGCGTCACTCATCGGGATTACCCACGGGATCGCGGTCGTTGGTGGGGTACTCCAAGATCGGTTCACCGGAAACGTGGAGTGCAAGCTGCGGGTCGATCCCTATCGGGATCGGCTCGGCGCCGATCACGAACGCCACGCGCCGGATGTACTTACAGCGCCGGTTGCGGTACTGGTGGTCCGGGCACTCGCACGCACCGAGGCGCGCGTCGACGAAGTACACCCGACCGGACTGGGAGACAACCATGTATAAGCCGTCGACGCCGCGAGCGCGGTCGTAGTCCTCGAGGACGGTCAAATACTGAGTGAGCGCTCGCTCGTTGAGCTCGTCGACGGTCTCCTGGGCGTCTCCGTCGGCGGTGGTCGCGACCGCCATCACTGCTCACCTCCGCCGTCGGCGTCACCGTACTGATCACGATCATGGGTCGACTGCTCGAGCTTCAGCCGTGATCGTGGGAACGAGTACCGCTCGAGTGGTTCGACGGTAACGTCGGTCTACTTCGAGAACACCACCAAGACGACATCGTCGTCCGCAGGGTAGTCGAGGTTCACATCCGCGATGATGGTGTTCTTCTTGAACTCGTACTCGGCGGCGCTCTTAGTCGGTAGTTCGACGACGAGCATCGTCGTCCCGGCGACCTCACGGTCTCGATGACGTGGTCACCGACGTGCAGCGCCGGGGTTTTCGCGTCGGTCGGCTGCTCACCGCCAGGGCAGATCGGCTGGACCGTCGCGCGGGCCCGCTCGGCCTCGAGGGTCTCTGCCTCGTACCCGTCTTCCGGCCAGGGCTCGCGACCAGTGGTGCGGACGTCAGCAGCGGTGATGATCGTCATCGTTACGCGCGGACTGCCTCAAGGTCGAACTCTTCAACGGGTACTATAGCGACTCGACACACGACGGGGCGACGAGCAGCCCCACCCTCGTCCGGACGGTGAAGTCGAGTCGATCGGACCAAGTACCATATAAGACAGTTTTAAGCGTAGGCGAACGTTCTGGACGTATACGACCATGACACTCGCCGAGGAGACCGAAATGACCGACGGGGAGATCGACGAGTTCCTCGGACGTAGAGAAACCGGGGTGTTGACCCTCGCTCGAGGGGACGAACCGTACGCGATTCCGATCTCGTACGGCTACGACGCCACCGGTCGAACGTTCTACCTTCGGCTGGTGTCGACGCCGGAAAGCGAGAAGCGCCAGTTTCTCGGTTCGTCACCGCAGGCGCGCCTCGTCGTGTACGACGAGGCGCCCGAATCGACCTACCTGAGCGTCGTCGCGACCGGCACGCTCACGGCGATCGATCCGGCGGAGCTGACCGTCGACCGGATCGAGCAGTACGGGGCTGCCAAACGCCCGCTGTTCGAGATCTGGGGGGCGGAGAAATCGAATCTCGACATCGTCCTCTACGAGCTCGAGCCGGACGGGCTGAACGGTCGACGGACGGACGTCGACCGCGAGGCTGTCAGCGCAGAGTAGGGCACTGCGCTGCACAGTGGTGGGTCGTCGATCGCCAGCACATCCTGTCTGTCGGAACTGAGTACCGGATCGCGGGCCGACTTGCGGTTTTCGGGAATGCCTGACAACAGCCGGTATCAGAGCCGGGCGAGGTGCGCAGAGGAGTGGCTCAACAGCGGCCCGAGTTCCCTCAGTCGCGGTCCCGGTTCGACCTCGTTCGCCGTCCGATCCCACCGAACGACCGCCAGGTCGTCGAGCAGCGGCAAGTGGACGTGATGCATGCGGATCATCGTGCTCGAGTCGTCGTCGACGTCGAGTCGCGAACAGAGCGTGGCGACGTCGATCGGCCGCGCCGGCCCTGCCTCGGCGAGCGCGATCAGTATCTGTCGCCGCGTCTCGTTCGCGATCGCGGCGATCAGCGCATCGGTTTCGATCATTGTACCCCAGGTGGTGTTGCCGTCGTGATAGACATCGGTCCTCGATATACAGGGCTCTTAGAAGGGGGGCAGTACCGTTCACGAACGCTGTCCAATCCCTGCGGGCCGGGAGCCGATGCCCTGTCAGGTTCCTGCTGGTCGGGGCACGATGCGCGTTTCGGACCCGACGCACGAGCCGCGACGGGATTCGTCAGAGGTATCCTGCGTCCTCGAGTCGGCTTCCCACGTCGCCGTCGTCGAAGAGCGGGTCCGTCGCCGCCGCGCCGTAGACGAGGTCGTCGTAGCGAGCCCGGACCGCCGGATCGACGAGCAGCCCGTCGGGAACCGAACCGGTCATCAGCGAGGGGACGGGACGACCGAGCAACGCCATCGTAATGGGCGCGACGTCGACGAGCGAGAGTCGGCGTGTGGGGGCCGTCCCCGTGAATCCGGGCCCCGTGCCCACGAACACCCCTTCGAACCCGAGTCCAACGGTGTCGATCGATTCGAACCGCCGACCGGACAGTGCCGCCGAGACGGTGTGGTTCATCCCCTTCGGCAAGAAGCAGACGTCCGGAGCGCCTTCGAAAAAGTGCCCCTCGTGGAGGTGGTCGCGTCGGCAGACGAACTCGAACGCCGGCTCGCCGTCTGGCGTCTCGAGGGCCGTGAGGAGCTCGACGAGTTCGTCACAGACTGATTCGTATCTCGACGGCGGCACGTTCCCGTACGGTTCGCGGCCGGCGAGATTGATTCGAACGCCCATGCAGGTCTCGTCGGGACAGTACGCGATCGACGAGTACCAGTCGATCCGGTCGTTGGTCGAATCGGACGACCCGTCGACGAACTCGGCGAGTGTGGACTCGAGTCCGAATCTGGCCATCACGCGGTCGCCGGCCCGGAGCGCCCGTTCGATCGGCCCGCGGTGCTCGCGACCGTCACCCTGGCCGATCTGAAACGAGGGCGTCGGCGGCTCGCCGCCGTCGGTCGGCTCGAGAAAGCCGACCTCGCGGAGGATTTCGTTGATGGCGATGCGATAGCCGGCGACGGGAGAGACACCGCGTGTCGAACAGCAGACGACGTTGGTTTCCTCGCCGACGGTCTCGAGGACGCCACCGACGAACGCATCGACGGCCTGGTAAAGCGGCTCGAGTTCGCTCGCGTCGTCGGCCTCACCGACGGCAGTCTCGAGTTCGTCGAGCCGGACGACGGCGAGTTCCCAGTCGGTTCGCTCGAGGAGCGAGCTGACCGCACGACGACGCCGGTCGACCGAGTCGACGAGTGTCTCGACGCCTGTCCGTTCGTCTGTTGGCGGTTCGGTGAACGGATCACCACGTTCGTCGGCGAGTTCGTCCCGGATCCCCATCGGGTGGGCCGGTTCGGTTCCAGCCGGCGAGTCTCCGGGGACGAGCACGCCGTTCATCGGATCAGCCGGTTGTGTCACGGGGACGTTCAACACCACCGAGGACGTCCCCTCACTCGAGAGGTAGTCCCACATGGCGGGCCGACGGACGTCGATGCGAGAGGCAGGCTGTGGGTCGCTCGGGTAGGCGTCGTACGTGAGCGAGCCGTAGACGCCGTGGTGGCTGGGCTCGCATCCCGTGTACAGCGATGGCCAGGCACAGCCGACAGAGGGCGGGTGGGTGGACTCGAGCCGTGCCTCGATTCCCCGGTCGCACAACCCGGTGATGGTCGGCATCGACGACGCGTCCCGATCGAGGTGGCGAACGCCGAGTCCGTCGATACCGATGACGACCGTCCTCATTCGTGCCTCGTCGTGTTCGGTCGGCGCAGTACGCGTCCATCGTCGGCCGCTGCGATCCCACCCTCGAGTCGGGTCATCGATCGAGGAGTGTGCGCCCCGTTCCTTTGTTATCGACGTGTTTCTGGCGTCGACGACGGGTTCAGCCCCCGCTTAGCGGTATTTCGGGGGGCCGCTACCAGCAGGTATCGTCTCCGTTCTCCACCGTCGAGGACGGCGACTGTGACGAGGGCTCACCGGTCACGCCAGCGCTCGAGGTCCGCCAACACTCGCTCTTTGAGGTAGCCGAGGTCGGCAGCGAGCCGCTCTCGCGTCCGCTCGAGAGCCACCGCCAGAACCCGTTTCGTGCGGTAGCAGGCGTCGGCCAGTTGCGCACGGGCGTACCCGAGACCGATCGAGAGTCGTTCGCCCGCGTGCTGGAGGCGAGGGACGAGCCACGCCCGCGAGCGCTCGAGCCCGTCTGAGAGCCGTTTGCCCGCGTGCCGGAGACGAGGGACGAGCCACGCCCTCGAGCGCTCGAGATCGGCGGAGAGACGGTCGCCGAGGCGATCGCGGTCGAGTTCGAGTCGATCTCCGAGCCGGTTCGCGGCGCTCGAGAGACCGACCGCCGCCAGCGTTACCACGACGAGCAACAGCGTCGCCGATCGATCGACGCCCGTCGAGAGCCGCTCTCTCAGGTGCTCGAGTCCGGTCGTGAGATACTCGGATCCGGTCGAGAGGTGTGCTCGCACGCTGGCGAGGAGCGGTTCGGTCTCCCGTGAGTCGGGGATCCAGTGGCGGACGTACGGGAACTCGAATCCGGCGGCCTCCTCGAGTAGGTCGAGGACGACCACGTCGTCGGGCTCGAGGCCCCCGGCAAGGCCGACGACGGCGAGAGAGGCGAGTCCGGCCACGACCAGGAACGGAACGAGGGTGAGTATCGAGACCGAGAGCCACGGCGAGAGGAGGACGGCGGCGGGGAGCAAGACGACGGGGAGAGAGAGGTACGCCCGCGTGGCGGCCGGCGAGAGGGGCGTGATGTCATAGCGGATCGCGAGGATGGCGCAGATGACGCCGTGGAGGGCGATCAGCGACGTCACCGAGGCGACCGCCGCGCCGACGTAGCCATAGCGGGGGATCAAGAGGAGGTTGACGACGACGTTGAGCGTCAGGCCGACGACGTTGCCGACGGCGATCCAGGTGGTTGCGCCGACGGCCGAGAGCGTTTCTCGATCTCTTCCGGCGGCGGCCGAGAGGAAAAAACCGGTCGCGAGGATCGGCAACACGAGCGCGGCGTCGGTGTAGGCGGGGCCGAAAAAGAGGTGAATCACGTCTCGAGGGAAGACGACGAACAGACAGAACGCCGGGAAGGTGAGCACGTACACCCACTTCGTCGTCGTGGCGTAGATGTCGTCGACGGCGTCGCGGTCGTCGTCGGCGTCGAGCCGAGAGGCGATCGGCAGGTAGAGGAAGCCGAAGGCGGTGAGCGCGACGAGCAGCCCGTTCGCGAGCGGATAGGCGGCGTCGTAGATGCCGACTTCGTAAGAGCTGCGGAAGTAGCCGAGCATGAGCGTGTCCGTCCGGGTGAGCATGACGCCCACGACGGTGGAGACGACGAGCGGCGCGGAGAAGCGAACGAGTTCTCGCGTGTGCGTACGGAACGGGCCGCGAAGCGGCATGAGCCGCGCGAACAGCAGGTGAGCGACGAGGAACGTCGCCACGGCCGCGAGCAGGTAGGCGACGCCGGCGGCGACGATCCCCATCCCGGCGAGCAACAGGAGGCCGATCAGACCGATTCGCAGGAAGGGATCGACGAAGTCCTCCGCGACGGTCCGAAACACGGTGTTCTCATAGCCCCTGATCCCCGCGACAGCGATCCGGAAGCCGACGGTGAACGGCAGCGCGAGCGCGAGCAGCCGGACGAACGTCACCGCTTCGGCCGTTTCGAAAAAGGTCGCGGCGAGCCACTCGGCCGCGAGGAACAGCCCCAGCGCGCCCACCAGAGCGAGCGTCCCCGCCACCAGCAGGCCGCTGACCCAGACGCCCCGCTGATCCGTCCGATCCTCGTATCGCGGGACGTACCGGGAGACACCCTGGGTAGTCCCCGCGAGCGCGAACGTCACCGTGAACGTGAGCAGCGCGAGTCCGACGCTCACCTCGCCGTAGGCGTCGGGCGAGAGCAGCCGACCGATCACCACCCGCTCGCCGAGTTTCGCCACCGAGGCGATGATCCCGCCGACCAGCACCAAGGCGGCACTCGAGAGCAGCGCCGACAGCTCGCGCGTGCGATCCGCCATCAGAGGTAGCCGAGGTCCTCGAGTCGCTCGGTGACGTCGTCCTCGTCGTCCTCGGGGGCGGCGCCGGTCGCGTAGGGGACGTCACCGTACTCGGCCCGGTCTACCGGCTCGTCGAGCAGCCCGTCGGGAACCGTCCCCGTCATCCGAGATGGTACCGGCCGGCCGAGCAGCGCCATCGTCACGGGCGCGACGTCGGTCAGCGAGAGCCGGTCCGCTTCGTACCCGTCCGCGAAGCCGGGCCCGACCCCCAGGAACACGCCGTCGACCTGGTGATCGTGATCGTCGACGGGGACGAATCGCTGGCCGTAGAGCTTCGTCGAGACGGTGTGGACCATTCCGGCGGGTCGGAACAGGACGTCTGGGGCGTCCTCGGCGTACGGCCCGTCGAAGACCGCCTCGCGCCGGCAGACGAACTCGAACGCCGGCTCGCCGTCGGGCGTCTCGAGGCCAGCGAGGAGCTCGATCACGTCGTCGCGGACGGCCTCGTACTCGTCGGGGGAGACGATACCCTCCGGTTCGCGGCCGGCGAGGTTGATCCGGACGCCCAGCTGGGTCTTGCTCGGGCAGTACGCCCGGGAGGCTCGCCAGTCGACGCTCTTGCCTGCCACCTCCCGGACGACGTCGGGGGCGAGTCGGACGAGCGCGGACTCGAGGCCGAACCGCTCTGCGACCCCGTAGACGTGGCCCGGCTCGATCCCGAGCCCCGACGCGACGCGACTGCCGGCCAGGACCGTACGCTCGAGTGGGCTTCGCCCCGCCGAATCGGGTTCCGTCTCGGTGTCGGCCCCCGTCTCACCCATCAGGGCCGCTTTTTCGGGGCCGAGCCAGAGGCCATCGTCAGTCTCGTCGGTCGCCTCGACGAGCCCGTGCTCGGCGAGCACCTCGTTCACGTGGATCTGATAGCCCGTGACGGGGCCGATCCCGTGATCGGAGCAGACGATCACGTTCGTCTCCTCGTCGACGACCTCGAGGACGTCGCCGACGAGGCGGTCGGCGGCCTCGTATATCACCCGGAAGTGGTCGTCGTCGTCGAAGTTGTGGAAGACGGCGTCGGTCTTCTGGAGCTGGAAGAAGGCGAACTCCCAGTCGTGGCTCTCGAGCAGCCAGCGGGCCGCCCGTCGCCGGCGATCGAGCAACTCGAGGTAGCCCGCGAACTTCTCATCGGAGTCGCTGCTGAGTTCGCCGCTCGAGTAGACGGTGTACGCCTCGCCGATCGCCGAAGAGAGTTCGTCGCGAATCCCTTCGGGGTGGCCCGGCTCGTCCTCCGCGGCGAGGTAGCCGGGGACGAGCACGCCCTCGATCGGCTCTGCGGGGTGGGTTATGGGGACGTTCGACACGATCGAGGCGATTCCCTCGGCCGAGAGGTAGTTCCAGATGGCGGGTTGACGGACGTCGGCCCGCGAGACGAGCCGTCCCTCGTCCGGATAGCCGTCGTAGTCGAAGAAGTCGTAGACGCCGTGATAGCTCGGATCGACCCCGGTGTACATCGACGGCCAGGCGCTCCCGGTCCACGGCGGGTGGGTGGACTCGAGCGGAGCCTCGATCCCTCGGTCACGAAGCGCGGTGAGGTTCGGAAGCGAGGAGGCGTACCGATCCAGATACCGAACGTCGAGCGCGTCGAAGCCGAGGACGACGGTCTTCATCGGCTCACCACCGATCCCTCGAGTTCAGAAATCGCTTACCGTCGGTCGTACCGTTCATCGGGTGAGGGGTGGACGGATTCACCCTTTGTTATCGAGCGGCTTCAGTCGACGACGGGTGGGACGGCGTCGACCGCGTTCCTGTTGGGGGTGCCTACTCGACGGGAGCCGCAGATAACCGCGTCACTGGCGGCGGTCCGGTTCCGCCTCCGACTCGGCCCCACCGTCCGTGCGCTCCAGCGCGACGGGGCGTTCGTGGTCGGGCTTCAGGACGCGCGGCCGGTTCCCCGCCGAGCCGCCGAGGGTCGTGAGTCGGTCGTCGTCCTTGCGCTCGAGGGCGTCCCGCCCGTCGAGGATCAGGGCGGGCTCGAGGGCGTCCCAGTCGATCGAGTCGAACGCCTCGTGGGCGGTGACGAGGACGATTCCGTCGAACGAACGGTGGGCGGCGGTGAGTTCGGCTACGTCGACGGGTTCTGCGCCGTAGTCGGCCGGATCGACGAGCGGGTCGGTCGCGTACACGTCCGCACCCCGTTCGCGAAGCGTTTCGACGATCTCGAGAGCGGGCGACGCGCGGGTTTCCTCGACGCCAGCCCGGTAGGTGAGTCCGAGGACGAGCACGGAGGCGTCGGCGAGCTCGAGGCCCGCCGTGGCGAGTGCGTCGGCGAGAACCTCGACGGTGTAGGCGGGCATCCCCTCGTTTACGTCCCGTGCCGTTCGCGTGAGCGCCATGGGCTCGTTGGTCCGGAAAAACAGGAAGTACGGGTAGTACGGGATGCAGTGGCCGCCGACGCCGGGCCCCGGCTCGTGGACGTGACAGTACTCGACTCGGTTCGCGGTTTCGATGGCCTCCCGTGCCGAGAAGCCACGGTCGTCCCCGAATCGGGCGAACTCGTTAGCGAGCGCGATGTTGACGTCGCGGTAGACGCCCTCGAACACCTTCACCGCCTCCGCGGTCGTCGCATCAGAGACGACGTGGACCTCGTTGTGCGTGAGTTCACCGTAGACGAGCGACGCGGCGCGAGCACTCTCCGCGTCGACGCCGCCGACGACTTTTGGGTACTGCCCACGGATGTCCCGTAACGCAGAGCCCGTGGCCGTCCGCTCGGGGCAGAACGCGACGCCGAACGAGCCGCGCTCGAGTCCGCTTTGCTCCTCGAGAACCGGCCGGATTACCTCCCGGCAGGTGCCGGGCGGGAGCGTCGACTCGGCGATCACGAGGTCACCCGGCGAGAGACCGGCAGCAATATCCCGAACGACGGACTCGACCGTCGAGAGGTCTGGTTCGCGCGTGTCGGTGAGCAACGTCGGGACGATGATCACGTGCACGCTCGCCTCGGTCGCGGCCGCCACCCCGTCGGTCGTCGCGCGGAGTCGACCGCGCCGGACCTGCTCCTCGACGAGGTCGGGCAGGCCGGGTTCGCCGACCACGCGACACTCCCCGGCGTTCACCGCCTCGACGACGGCCGGATCGACGTCGACGCCCGTCACCCGGCCCGTCACTTCGGCGTAGACGGCCGACAGGGGAAGCCCCATCTTCCCGAGACCGTAGACGGCGACGGGAACCGTACCCGACGTGAACGCCGCCCGCTGGCGGGCGTCGGAGGCGTTCGATCCGTACAGCCGTACGGGAGCCTCGCCGTCCGTCATCGCGAACGCACCTCGAGTTCGGTCCCCGAGGCGACGTGCGTTCGATCGGCCGCGACGAGTCGATCGATCGCCTGGGCCGTCTCGAGCGCGCGGATGCCGTCCACCGCTGGAACGGCCGGCTCGGCCCCCGTTCTCGCTGCCTCGAGGAACGACTCGAGCTCCCGGCGTAGCGGCTCGCCGTTGTCGACGCGCGGGCGCTCGACGACGCTCTCGTGGCGGTACCGGTTTCGGCCGTCGTCGGTGACGTACGCGGGGAACGAGTCGCGATGGATGAGTACCGACCCGTCGAGGTAGTCGACCTCGACGAGGCACTCGCGGGCGGTGACCGTCAGTCGGCGGATCTTCTTCTGGGTGACGCGGCTCGCCGTGAACGACGCGATCACGCCGCCGGGGTACTGGAGTTTCGCAGTCGCGTACTCGCCGTCGTCGGTACCCATGGCGGCAATCGATTCGGGATCGGCGCCGAGCAGCGACCGGACGACGTCGACGTCGTGGATCATCAGATCGAGGACGACGCCGTCGTCTCCACAGCGGTCGACGGGCGGACCGAGTCGCTCGGCCTCGACGGCGATCACGTCGAGGTCGTCGACCAGCGCCGCGAGCGTCTCGACGGCGGGGTTGAACCGCTCGATGTGGCCCACCTGGAGCACCACTCCCGCCTCGTGCGCGCGGCGCTCGAGGTCACGGGCCGCCTCGAGCGTGTCGGCGATGGGCTTCTCGACGAGGACGTGGACGCCAGCGTCGAGACAGGCCCCGACCGTCTCGTGGTGGGCCGCCGTCGGGACGGCGACGGTGACGACGTCACAGGTCTCGAGCAGTCGGTCGAACGAGTGGGCTTCGGTTCCGTACTCGCGTGCGACGCGTTCGGCCTGTTCCTCGTCGAGGTCGGCCACGCCGACGAGATCCGCCGTTCTGAGTTCGCTGTACACCCGCGCGTGGTTTTCACCCATCGAGCCGACGCCGACGACGCCGGCGCGGAGCGAGGACGAGTGAGTCGAGGACTGATCAGGGTTCATCGTCGTAGTGGTCGGTGATCGCTGAGACGACCGTGTGGCGGTCGTCGGTGGTGAGATTCGGATGGACGGGAATCGACAGCACCGTCTCGGCGGCGCGTTCGGCTCGCGGCAGCTCCGTCGCGGCCGCGCTCACGCTCTCGTAGGCCGGCTGCCTGTGGATCGGCGTCGGGTAGTAGACCGCCGAGTCGACGCCGCGCTCGGCGAGCGACTCGCGGAGGGCATCCCGATCCTCGACCCGGAGCGTGTACTGGTGATAGACGTGTCGATACCCCTCGGGAACGGTCGGCGTCTCGACCGGTAGCCCGGCGAGGTGCTCGTCGTAGTAGGCGGCCGTTTCGCGCCGGGCGGCGTTGAACGACCGCAGTCGCTCGAGTTGCGTTCGGCCAATGGCAGCGGCGACGTTGGTCATCCGGTGGTTGTGCCCGAGTTCGACGTGCTCGTAGCCGCCGTCGCCGTTCGCGTCGCGGCCGTGATTGATGTAGCCCGCCGCACGGTCGGCGACGGCCTCATGGTCGGTCGTGACCATTCCACCCTCGCCGGTCGTCATGTTCTTCGTCGGGTAAAAGGAGAAACAGGCCGCGTCGCCGAAGCTCCCGACGCGCCGACCGTCGATCGCCGCGCCGTGGGACTGACAGGCGTCCTCGAGGACGAACAGGTCGTGCTCGCGGGCAATCTCGAGTAGTTCGGGCATCGGCGCCGCCAGTCCGTAGAGGTGGACGGGCAAGAGCCCGACGACGTCGTCGCGACGGGCGACGATCGCCTCGACGTGCTCGGGATCGAGCGCGTACGTCTCGAGACCGACGTCGGCGAACACGGGTGTCCCACCCGCCAGACGGATCGCGTTCGCGCTCGCGACGAACGAGAACGGTGAGGTGACGACCGCGTCGCCCTCCTCGACGCCGAGGGCTTCGAGGGCCGTCTGCAGCGCCGTCGTTCCGTTCGACGTCGCCACGGCGTGTTCCGTCCCACAGTAGTCGGCGAACGCCGTCTCGAAGCGTCTGACCTCGGGGCCGTCGGCCAGATAGCCGCTCTCGAGGACCGCGTCGACCCGCTCACGGGCCCGATCGCTCACCTCGGGATCGGCGATTGGAACGTCGGTCATGCGAGCTGGTTGGGTCCCTCGAGCGGTTCCGGAAGCGGTCGCGTCCGTGCTGGTGTGCCGACGGCGAGCGTCTCCGGCGGCACGTCGTCGGTGACGACGGCGCCGGCGGCGACGAAGGCGTTCTCGCCGATTCGAACGCCGGGGAGGATCGTCGCGTTCGCCGCGATCGATGCCCCGTCCTCGACCGTCGGTCCGACGAGGTCGGCTTCGGTGCGGATGGGATACTCGTCGTTCGTGAGGACGGCTCCGGGGCCGAGGAAGACGTTGTCCCCGATGGTCGTCTCGGTGGGGACGTAGACGTTCGTCTGGAGGCTGACGTTCGAGCCGATCGTCGTCCGCCCGTCGATGACGGTTTTAGTCCCGACGAGCACGTCGTCACCGACCGTGGTCTCTTCGCGGACGAGCACGTCGTGACCGGTAGTGAAGTCGTCGCCGATCGTCACGTTCCCGTAGACGATCGACCCCGAACGGATCGTCGCGTCGTCGCCGATCCGCGTCGGTTCCTCGAAGTCGCCGTAGCCAACCGTCGCGCCGTCGTCGATCGCCGGCCGTTCGCCGCAGACGACGTCGGTCATCGACGATCACCTCGAGTGACGAGGTCAGCAGGTTCGTCGTGAATCCGTGTCCGTTGAGTCATGGCAAATCGATACCCAGAGGGGGCAATCGTGCTGATACATCCGGTAACGGCGCTTTGTTATCCCCGACCTGATTGGCCAGTAGCATCGAATTACATCGACGATCCAGTCACCACCGCCAGGCGGCGGTCCCCTGGAACCGACTCGTCGTTATCCTCCTGAATCGTTGGATCTCGAGTCCTTCATTGCGTCTAACTGGTATAACGTCCTTGCGCAGGGGTAGCTGGCCGATAGTAAAGTGCGTATCCCGCACAGTCGGTTGTGTGAGATATCGATGATTGCCGCCACGGGGACGCTCACAGGAAGTCGAGGGGACCGATGACCGACGAGAATCTCACTCAGGCGGAGCTGTTCGACGTCTTCAGCAACGCCCGTCGTCGACGGACGGTGCAGTATCTGAAACAACGAGGTGGAACGTGTGACCTCTCACCGCTCGTCGAACAGGTCGCGGCGTGGGAGAACGACGTCGACGCCGACGACGTGACGCGGGCACAACGTCGGCGCGTCTACATCTCGCTGTACCAGACGCACCTCCCGATGCTCGAGGATCACGGTATCGTCGACTGGGACCCCGACGGTCACCGGATCGAGTTGCTGCCCAACGTGAAGACGTTCGAACCGTACCTCGATCGAAGCCCTGACCGGCAACGGCCCTGGCACACCCTGTACGCGTCGCTCTCGGTCGCTGGCGCGCTCGCACTCGGACTGACTGCCCTTTCGATCGGGCCGCTCTCGGCCGCGGCCGCCCCGATCGTCGCCCTCTTGTTGAGCCTGGCCGTTCTGGCCGTCGCCGCTGCCCAGCACGCCGCTCGCCGACCTGGCCTTGGGCTGCCCCGCTCCACCTCACGACGGTAAGTCAGCAGGCCGTGGGCGCGCTCGAGCGGCGGTCGAATCGACGTGGTTCTCGTTTCTCGTCAGTAGTCGACGACCGATTCCACAGCGTTGTGACGGACGAGTTCGTCCCTCTCAGCGCTGGCTCCCAGGTGAATCCGACTGACTGCTACCGAGTGTACCTACTCGTTCAGGCCTGACGAGCCACGAGCAGCTGCGTGCCGCTTCGTCCGCCAACGTGGCGAGTAAGCGGGCGAAACCAACCGAGGGGCCAAACGACCCACAGGGACTGGAACCAGAACGAACTGAAACAGAGCCTCGAGAAACGGAGTGCGCGATCCTGCCACTCGAGCGGTATCAGTCGTCCTCGTCGTCACCGAACAGTGACCCGATGAGGTCGTCCAGACCTCCACCCCCATCGTCGTCCTCGTCCTCCTCGACGTCGTCAGTCTCGTCCTCCTCGACGTCATCAGTCTCGTCCTCCTCGACGTCATCAGTCTCGTCCACGTCATCACCATCGACCTCGTCTCCATCGGCCCCGTCTTCACCGACGCCATCGGCTTCGTCTTCGCCACCGTCGACATCCGCAGTTCCGTCATCGTCGACGTCCGCGTCGGTAGCCTCGTCGGGGTCGCCGTCAGCCTCAGCACCAGCGTCTGCATCGCCCGTTTCTTCGCCGATATCGATCGCGTCCGCCAGTTCGTCGACGTCCTCTCCGACCGTCACCCAGAAGTAGACGTCTTCGTCGGCGTTCGCTCTCGTCGGGTCGGCCGGTGCGTCCTCCTCGTAGAGGAGGACGGCGATCCGGACCGTTCCCTCGTCCACCGTCGGCGTGACGTTGCGGTCAGCTTTTACGACGCCCCCGTCCCAGCTCCACGCACCGAACTCCGTGAGGTGGTTCCGTTCTACCACCTCGCCGTCCTCAATCACCTCTTCCTGGATCACCACGGTGTAGTTTACCGTCTCACCCTCGTTGCTCTCGATGACGACGGTGAGCGGAATCTCCTCACCCGGCCCGACGGTCGACGGAAGGTCGCCAGCGATCAGTTCGCCATCTTCGTCTTCCGTGTAGAGACCGAGTTCGGTGAACCCCGTCGCCGAGTTCGGTGCTGCGAACGCGCCCGCCATCGCGACGCCGGCGACGACGATCGCGAGCGCGAGCACCACCGACGACGCCGCCTCGAGCGTCCCTTCCTCACGCCTGCGCTGGAATCGCTCGAGGGCGGCAAGCGGTGAGACGGTGTACCGTTCGGGCTCTGGAACGAGCAGCCGGCGAACGACGCCGAGTTGCGCAAAGCCGACGGTGACGGCCGTGAACGCGGCTGCGGCCGGCTCTGCGTGCAGCCCCCACTCGGTGAGCGCGAGCGGGATCACGATCATCGGAACTAGCGCGAGCGAGAGCGCCACCGCGAGCGCGAGCCGCTCTACCGTGTCGATCCCGCCGGGTCGTCCCTCGGCGTCACTGTGCGCGTTCTCTCGGGCTGGCCTGGCCGTCGCTGGGAACAGAAACGAAACGAGCGCGTACCCGGGGAGAAACAGGACGAGCGGAAACGTCACCAGGAGACGGAGCGTGCTCCCGGAACCGTACGTCGTCACGAGGAAGTAGGCGGCGACCGCCGCGAGCGACACCGTCGCGAGGTCCACCGGATAGAGCCGAACGTAGCCGAGTCGCGTCCGCGTCGCTGACCGGAGACTCATCGCCGGATCACCGCCAGCCACACGGCTCGACGTCGGCTCGCTCTCCCACCGGACGGAGTATCAGACATTCTCGAATCGTTGGAGCGATCACTCGTCACCGGCTTTGTTATGTCTCTGTTACTGGGACAACGACCAGTAACCGGAGATCGACGTCCACACCGCTCGAGCGGACGCCACGCACGACTTCCGGGTTAGAACTCGACGTACTGCTCTTCCCACTCGCGTCGCTCGTCGATCCGCTGCTCACCTGCCTCGGTGATCGCGTAGTAGTTCGTCCGTCTGTCGAGCTGTCCCTTCTCGACCAGCTCCTTGTTCACGAGCGTGTCGAGGTTCGGATACAGCCGGCCGTGGTTGATCTCCGAACTGTAGTACTTCTCGACTTCTTCTTTGACTGACTGCCCGGACGGGCGGTCTGCGCCGGCGATCACGTACAGCAGGTCACGCTGGAACCCAGTGAGGTCGTGCATTGCTCAATCACGTGGACCGTTCCGCTGACTGGATATTTGTTATCCGCTTCATACAGGGATTTTACGGCTCATTTCACGACTGTTTCGTCGAATGAATCAGGTCGTTTCGATGAGTGACACCAAAACCAACACGATCGCCCAGAGGGAGAACACGACACATCGAACGTGGATCGTCGAATGCCTCGTTTTCATCGGTTACAGCGCGTCGGAGTGGGGAGTTCGATTTCCGCAACCGATCGACTCGGCGGCTCACAATCCGTTCCGAACAGTCGAAAACTGGGAACGTGTCGGCACAGTCGAACGTTCTCGTCGGTCGGTTCGCTCGTGTGTGATCCGACGGGTGCTCGAGCGTCGACGAGAGCGGCACCGTTGAACGGCAGTGCACACTCCGGCCACGAACGTCGGCGACCAGCCTCGGCAACGGGGTCGAGGGCGCCACCTGTCTGTGATCGGGTGAACGCTGTCTCACGAGAACGATATCACGGCCGACGTCGCTACTCGTCCGATCGGACCGGGGTCACGTCTATCCCCCCGGTATCGATGTCGACACGGAGGTGGTCGACGGTTGCCTCGTAGGCCGTCGTGTGAGAGCCGTCTTCTTCGAACCGGATACACTCGGCGATGAGGTCACTTTCGAGGAGGTTGTTGATCCGCCGATAGACCGTCGCCGACGAACTGTCGGTTCGTGCGGTTAGTTCTTTGGCGGTTCGTGGTCCCTCGCTCGTCGCGACGAGGATGATCCGTGCGCATTCATCACCGAGGGCATCGAGTGCGAGAGCCGAATTCGATTCCGTCGCGGCGTCATTTGCTTGACTTGACATGTTCACATTCACCCATCACAGCGGGGATTCGGAGAGAGCTGATCTCGGTACTCCGAGCACAATCGGGTCCAGTACGGGGTCTTGCTCCGATCGGTTCGGTTGCCATAGGCGTGCTCCAACGATGGTACTGGTAACCCGACATGGTATTTTATAACGCCGTACCTTACATCGGGAAAGGCGGTCGTACACCGACGAAATATACTATTTCGAGGGAGAAACGCGGTGTTTCGGTGGGGAGCATTCATTCTAACGGATCGTTTGGCGGCCGAATCTCAGAACAAAGCGACTGAATTCACGTTTACGTCGACGAACGCCTGAAGACGTTAAACCCCGCCGAAACGGGAACTCCAGTCCGAACACGACGGGAAACGGCTAATTTACCAGGCGTCTTGAACCACCGCTCGGGTGAACAGTCTACGTCCTTTATTCACGTCTGACGTCCCCGGTAGCATGATGTCCGACCGACCGACGTGCCGTCGCCGTTCTCCCGGCGAATCACGCAACCGAGGGAGACGACATCTCCCCTCGAGTGCGTTCGACAGGGCGCGTTCGCCAGCGGACAGAACCCACACGCGCGATCGACCACGGCACTCGCTCGTTTCACTCGAGTGTCGCGCACTGACCAGCTTCACCGACAACCCATGACACCAACCCACCACAACTGGACACCGATGGAAGAGTCGACAGCGGGCGCTCGCTGCCGTAACTGCGGAACGCACGTGACCCAGCAATTTGCGCGCGTCTTCGGGGATAACGGCGACGTAGTCCACGGCTGTCCCGCGTGCACCACGTATCGAGAGATGCAATCTGGCGGACACCTCCCGGGAGATTGAGCCCGCAACTGTCACAGTTCGAACTCACGACCACTCGATTTGTCCTGTTCCTGGGCGTCGGGCACCGTCCTATCCGACGCTGGTCGCGTCGACTCCCGTCGTCTCACCGAACAGTTTAAACCACCATTAATGGTCATGCACTAGCTTCATATGTTCTGTTCCAGAAACAACGTACGTCTATGACGGTAGGTGGTGGAGAACGAGTCGTAGTTGGATAGCGACTTGCTGCCAGACCGATTTCGTAGCAGTCTCATGAATGGTCTCTCAATGGTAAATCAAGTGTGTCGCTGGGGATTGGCGGATCGCCGGAATCGACAGATTCCGCGATCCGCGCTGAGGACAGTACGCATCTCCGCCAGCAGCTCGTAGTCAAAGAGTTCGAGAACCGTCTTCTCCGTCGTCAACTCACAGCACAGCAACAGCAGATCGAGAATCTGCAAGCACGCCTCAAGTGGTACGAAAACCCAAACACACCACCCAGTAAGCAGGGTGGCGCGGCTGGATCACCTGGCAACGATGACAGCGACGAGGAAGAGAACGAAGACCAAGGGGACGACGCTGGCGGCGACGCTGACGCCGCCAGCGACTCCTCTCCAGGACGTGACGAAGGTCACGAGGGAACAACTCGACCGCCTCCGGAACCAGAGGAGACTATTCGAGTTGATCGGGGATATTGCCCAGACTGTGAGCAGACACTCTCTAACCCGGACAGCTACGTCTCACGGACGATTATCGATATACCACTCCCCATTCCAACCACTGTCACCGAGTACGAACTCGGCAAACACCACTGTTCCTGTGGAAACGAGGTCGTTGCTGAACATCCTGACTGCCCGGAAACCGGGCGGTTTGGGCCAAATATCATGGCCCAAACCGCCCTTGGAAGGTTCCATCAGCGACTTCCAAACCGAAAGCAGGCAGAGTTGTTTGAGTGGGAGCTCGATCTCCCCATCTCCCACCGGACAATCTACAACCTGACCAAGCGGGTCGCAGACCGGCTGCGACCCGCGTATGAAGACGTCAAAGCCAGTGTTCGGGAGAGTGACGTCGTCTATTGTGATGAGACGGGCTTTCCTGTTGATGGAGAGCAACACTGGGCGTGGACGTTTGTTACTGACGAAGAGGTGCTGTTCTGGGTTGATGAGAGTCGTGGAAGCCAGGTGTTAGAGGACGTCCTCGGCGAGGAATTCGCCGAGGACTCGACGCTCAGCTGTGACGGCTGGTCGGCGTACCGGAGCTACCACACGAAACTCCAGCGATGCTGGGCGCATCTGTTACGGGAGGCAGAGTACGTTGCTGAGCGGTATGAGGAAGCAGAGTGGCTTTCTGCGGAGTTGCACGATCTCCACGATGACTTAACGGCGTTCGACGAAGAGGACCCGTCTGCCTCCGCCCGCGAGCAGATGCGGGCGGAGGCGTCGTTACACTTGGAAGGGCTGATCAGGGAGGAGTATGAGTCACAGGAGGTTCAGAAACTGATCGAGAAGATCAGGAACGGGTTAGGCCACTGGCTGACGTTCGTGACAGAGCCAGACGTCGATTCGACGAATAATCGCGCAGAGCGCGCTCTGCGCGAGCAAGTGGTGCTGCGGAAGATGTTCCGGACCCTCCGCTCAGCCGAAGGGGTCCAGATTCACGAGACGATCACGACCATGTTAGCCACGTGGAAACGACGAGGACTTGATCCACCTGAACAGCTCCAGTCCATCCTCGGTGGGCAAGAACTCAGATTAGGATGAGAGGCATCACTAACCGGTGAGTCCTGATCACGCTATCCAACTACAACGAGTCAACGAGCAGGGCGACCCTCCTTCTTGACGTATGTCTGTACAGACGAGTCGATCGGGATCACTCGCTGAAAGCGAGATTTTCCACATTCTCGGCAACGACAGGCGACGGGCGATCGTCCAGCTACTCGCAGAACATCAAGAGCGAGTCGACGTTTCCGACGTCGCGACGACGATCGCCGAGGGTGAAACCGACACCACACCGGTCCCCAACAACCTCTATAAGAGCGTCTACGTCTCGCTCCAGCAGACACACCTCCCACAGCTCGAGGAGGACGCCGTGATCGAGTACGACCCGGAGGTCAAGACGATCCAGCCCGGACCGCACTTCGACGAGGTCTACCAGTACGTCGACGGCGACACCGATGGTCAAGAGACGATTTTGCAGCTCCACCTCGGTCTCTGTGTGCTCGGCCTCGTGCTGATCGTCCTCGCCGCAACGACTGTCCCACTCGTCTCGAGCGTCGATCCCGTCATGTGGAGCGTACTCGTGTTACTGGCCGTCGCCGCGAGCAGTCTCTACAGTCTGTTGAGCTAACTGACGAGAGTGACCGTCGCGTCCCCTGGACCCGTTGGACCCGCGGTGACAACTGACCGCCTCCAGAACGACGGTCGCCGAGGCTCCGGAGCAACGGTCGCCGAATAGTCGAACAGGCGTTCTCGAGGACGCGAGTTCCCGCTCGTCGTCGTCGGCTCCCGACCCGCCGTTTCGTGCCCGGAGTTTACTGACAAGCCCCGGGGACAAGCCCCGAGGCGGTTGACGTGACCACGCCGACTGCTAATCGCCGTGATAGACCAAAAAAGACCGCGGTAGTCGGGTTCGGCGTAGTTACAGCAGGTGCAGGGCAGCCTGCTCGTCGTCCTCGTCGTCCACTACGTCGTCCTCGTCGTCCACTACGTCGTCCTCGTCGTCCACTACGTCGTCCTCGTCGTCCACTACGTCGTCCTCGTCGTCCACTACGTCGTCCTCGTCGTCCACTACGTCGTCCTCGTCGTCCACTACGTCGTCCTCGTCGTCAACTTCGTCATCCACGATCTCGTCCTCTTCGGTCAGTTCAATGAACGCGACCTGACCGAACTCGTCGGTGAGCACCATGTGGACGAACTCGCCGGCCTCGAGTCCGGTCGTGTCGACCTCGAACGTCACGTCGTCAGTCTCACCGGCGTCCAGCGTCACCGACTGGGAGTCGATGAGATCCCCCTCGAGCCGGAATTGAACGTCCTGGGTTGCCTCTTCGTCACCGGGATTCGTCACGGTCGCAGTGACGTCGATCGTCTCCCCGAGCTCTGCGGTCTCAGGTGCATCGAGTTCATCGACGGTGAACGACTCTGCTGGCTCCTCGTCGGGTTCTTCAGGTTCCTCCTCGTCGGGGACCTCAGGCTCCTCTTCGTCGGGGACTTCAGGTTCCTCATCGGGTTCTTCAGGCTCCTCTTCGTCGGGGACTTCAGGTTCCTCCTCGTCGGGGACCTCAGGCTCCTCCTCGTCGGGGACCTCAGGCTCCTCCTCGTCGGGGACCTCAGGCTCCTCCTCGTCGGGGACCTCAGGCTCCTCCTCAACGGGCGGCTCTTCGGGCGCCACGTCATCGAGGACCACGAAGACAGTGACCCGCTCGATGGTAACCTGGACCGTGGCATCATCGTCGACCGGCATTTCCTCGTCATCGACGTCGTTCTCGACCGGCATTTCCTCGTCATCGACGTCGTTCTCGAGGGGTTCTTCCTCCTCGTTATTGTCGACCGGCATCTCTTCGTCATCGTCGACCGGCATCTCTTCGTCGATGATCTCGTCTAGATCGTCGAGGAATACGACGACGCTGACGTGCTCGATCGTGATCCCGTCACGGTCGTCGATGTGTTCCTCCTCAACGTCGTCCTCCTCGTCGGGGTACTCTTCGTCATCCTCGACCGGCATCTCCTCGTCGACCATCTCGTGGCCGTCGATCAGGAAGACGTTCAGCTCTTCGATGTGGACGGTTATCGTGACCTCCTCTATCGGCGCTTCTTCGGTTGGTTCGTCGATCGGTTCCTCTTCGGGCTCGTCAACTTCCTCGTCCGGTGTGTCGGGTTCGTCCTCGCCGGGTGCGTCGGGGTCGTCGTCGTGCTCGTCTACGCTCGTGGCTGCTGGCGCTGCCGTCGCCGCCATCGCCACCCCACTCGAGCACACGAGCATCAGCGAAATGACCACGACGAGTAGCTGATTGCGTGCGTTCATGTTGTGCCGTGAAGGCATAGGCTCATCGTGGTTTTGGCGCATAAACCGACACAACCATTACGGAGAGAAAGGAAATAATGCCACTCACTGAAGACGATTACAGTCGTTCGTTCGGATCCGTAAACGTCTATTGGCGATCACTCACCAACACGAAAACAGGTCACTCGCTTTCCGCCCCATCCGAGGACTTCGACGCCGGCGGTTCCTGTCCCTGGAGACAGATTAGATTCTCACGTCCCAGTCGTAACTTCGTGATCTCACCGTCGTCCTCTAAATCAGCTAACAACCGGCTCACCTTGGCCTTTGACCAGTCGACTGAGTCGACGATTGCCGACTGTTTCATCCGCCCGCCGTTCGACCTGACGAGGTGTCGTATCTTCTCCTGATCCGTCATGAACTCTTCGCGAGCCACCGACTGCGTTTCCGCTATCGACGAGCTCGACTCGTCGAACCGATTTCGAATCAGTAACCCACCGCCGAGGAGGGCGAGCGCGACAATGCCGAGGAGGGCAACCAGGTGCGGACCTAACTCGAGCGCGAGGATCGAACTCCACCCGATGCCACACGGAACGGACGCCACCGCCGATTCGATCACCTGGCCGAGAGTGCCAATCGAGCTGTCGATCGACGGGGTGGCGACGTTATACATAATTTGGACTCATAATCGGCCTCTCCTCCAGTCTGCTGTGCCAGTATTCGTTCTCGACGCTACCCCGCCACAAAGCATTTTTGTAAAGATAATATTGATATTGTTTTATCTTTAAGTCATCACGAATATCAGGTCGTTCGATCGGCACACTTTCGGCCTCAGATAACTGCCAGTGACGTCAGGCTACTGTGGCCGATCGACGGGACCTCATCGTCTCTTTCGTCTGGATCGTCGGGACCTTCTTCAGCGGGGTCGCCGGGGTCTTCCTCCGGTAGGTCCTCGTCTTCCGGTGCGTCTCCTGGGCCGCCGCAGCCGGCTACCAGCACTGTGAGTGCGACGACGATGACGATGATCGTGCGATTCATGCACTGTCGTCTGACACCTTCTCCCCGAATAAACAGCGCTGGACGTTTGTGACGATTATCCCAAATCTGTCCGCGTTCTAGCCAGTAAGTATAGAATTAGAGAAATATCCCGTTTACCGGCACTCAATTTTTGGCAGCTGTGTGCAAAATCCTTATCATCGAAGAGGGCCGATACCGTATCGACGTACCATTCCAGGGAGAATCGCCCGTCGACGATTTCGGCTCCACGTGGTACGCGACAGACAGATGACCCCGCTCACACACACGCTCAGAGCTTGGAACCGGGCATCAGATCACGCCGTCTCGAGTATGCTTGAGGCTAATCGGGCGACGCTCGCTGCGCTCGGCGTTCCCGAAGAGTCCGTCGACGACTCCGAATCGGAGCTCGAGGACGGCGGCACCGTCGATCGATCGATCCAGCACGAACACGAGCGGTGGGAGTACGACCGGACGGTCGACGAGCCTACCGCGATCGACGTTGGTGACGTCGTCACGTTCTCGAAAACGATCTCCGAGGAGGACGTCCGAGCGTTCGCCCACGCCAGCGGTGATACCAACCGGCTCCACCTCGACGACGCGTTTGCCACAGAAACGCGCTTCGGCGGGCGAATCGTTCACGGAACGCTCGTTTCCGGCCTCATCAGCGCTGCACTCGCGCGCATACCTGGGCTCACGGTGTACCTCAGTCAGGATCTCGAGTTCGTCGCCCCCGTCTCCATCGGCGAAGAACTCACCGCGAGAGTCGAGGTCGTCGAGAGCCTCGGTGGCGACCGATACCGACTCGAGACGATCGTCGAGAACGAAGCCGACGTCGTCGTCAACGGGGAGGCGGTCGTTATGGTCGACGACGCCCCCGAGACCGACTCGGGATACAGTACTCGTTAACACGAGTTGCACCCGGTCACAGCCGAGCAGTCGGCCTCGACCTCGTCGACGAGGATGACCGTCGACGGTCGTGATCGGCTGTGCACTGTCGTTCAACGGTTCCGATAGCTATTCGCCGTGGACCGGGAACGCGACGTGAACGGTCGTTTTGAATTCGACGATCTCGGCGTCTTCGACGTCCGCGGTCTTGGATTCGACTTCGATTCCGGTGATGTCGTCGATCGTCTCGCTCGCGGTCGCTACCGCCTCGGCAGCGGCGTCTTCCCAGGATTCTTCCGACGTTCCCATTACTTTGATCACTTTGACTGTGGTCATTACGTATCACTGGTCGTTCGGACCGTCTCTCGAGACGAGGGTGCGTGAAAAAAGCCTCGGCAGTCGTTGCGACCGCCAGTGTGACGTTGTCGCCCGAAAGTGCTCGCTACACGCCCGGGACGCCCACGGCGTCGAACGCCGTAAGTCCAGCGAGGGCGAGCACGTACAGGACGATCAACACGGCGATCCAGGCGACGAGGGTGATTCCGATCGCCTCCGTCCAGCCGCCAGGGTATCGGGCGTTTATCACTGCGAGGTACGCGAGGAACACCAGCAACGGCCCGAGCAGCGGGATCCATCCCAGGAAGAACCCGACGACCCCCCACACGACCGCGCCGATCAGCGCGGTGACGATCGCGTACGTGTAATCCTGCGCGTCGACGAGAAGGTTCGCCCCGACGTAAATGCCGAGCGCGCCGATCAGGAGGCTCACGACGAAGACCACGATGCTATCGATGAGCGCCATGGCTGAACGAACGACGAGCATACCGTTAGTTATCGGCGGCATACACCATCCAGCCGGCGATCCACGAACGGCCGGAGATACCGGCTGTGCGACGCCAGTCTGGATAACGGTTCGTGAGCGACGGTAAACGATCCACTCCCCTCGTGGAAACGCAATCGTTCGACGTGACGGAGCCGACGACCGTCACGAGTCCGTGCCGTCTCTGCTACGTCCCCGATACCGTTCTCGAAACCTGAACGGCGTCGGTCACTCGCGCAGACTCACTCGAGTCGTCACCGAACCAGCTGTCGGCAATCGGAAAGCACTATCCGAGAGACCGTACGATACCCTGCACATGAGCGGACGCGTCCGTCACGTTGCCAGGCGAAGTCGATTCCGGAGGGGAAGGCGTTCATGAACGACAACGACCGATCGATCGTCGGATTCACGATGGTCGGCCACGCGATGGTTCACACCTACGAGCTGTCGATCCCGATCCTGATGACGATCTGGTTGCTCGAATTCGGGACGACGGAGGCGGTGCTCGGGATCGCCGTGGCGATCGGGTACGGGTTGTTCGGCGTCGGCGCACTCCCCGGTGGAATTCTCGTCGACAAGTACGGTTCACGCGCGTTGATCTCTGCCTGTCTCGCCGGGATGGGCGTCTCCTTTCTCCTGTTGAGCATCGCAGACGGCATTCTCTCGATCAGCCTCGCGCTGGCCGTCTGGGGAATCGCTGCGAGTGTGTACCACCCGGCCGGACTCACCCTGATCAGCAACGGCGTCACCGAACACGGTCGTGCCTTCGGATACCACGGCATGGCCGGCAACGTCGGCATCGCGCTCGGTCCGCTCGTGACGGCGCTGTTGTTACTGGCGTTCGACTGGCGGTTCGTTGCCGGCGTGCTGGCGGTGCCGGCGCTGATCGCCGCGATCGTCGGGGTGTTCATCAGCTTCGACGAAACCGCAGCCGTCGGGACTGGCGGTGGGCGTGAGTTTACCTCGAAGGGCCGGTCGATCGCGGACGTCGTCGGCGACACGCGTCGACTGTTCACGATCGCCTTTCTCACCGTCTTCGTCGTCGTCGCGCTCAACGGCCTCTACTACCGCGGGATGTTGACGTTCCTTCCCGACCTCCTCGGCGGCTTTCTCGAGACGGCGATCGGTGACGTCGAACCCGGCGTCTTCGATCCGGAGAGTCCACTGGCCGAGGCGTTCGACCTGGCACAGTACCTCTACGCGGGGCTGTTGATGGTCGGGATCGGCGGTCAGTACGTCGGGGGTCGACTCGTGGATTCGATCGAACCCGACCGCGGGCTGGTCATCATGCTCTCGGTGCTGACAGTCATTGCGCTCGTGTTCGCCCCCGTCGCCAGCGCCGGCCTCTGGCAACTGGTGTTGATGAGCGTCGCCCTCGGGTTCTCACTGTTTGCGATGCAGCCGCTCACGCAGGCGACGATCGCGAAGTACTCGCCGCCGAAAGCGCGCGGCATCTCCTTCGGCTACACCTACCTCGCAATCTTCGGCATCGGTGCGCTGGGTGCGGCGATCGTCGGTACCGTCCTCACCCACGCTCCGTCGGTGTCGTACGTGTTTGTCGTCCTCGCCGTCTTCGCGGCCACCGGCGGCCTGCTCGCGACGACGCTCTCCCGGCGACGTCCTCCGACGCCCCGGGCCGACCCGGCGGACTGACGATCGCTATCGCGCTATCGGAGCCGCTGAACGTCACTGCCACCCGTCTGTCTATCTCGGTTCGATTATAGTATACGTTGAACGTCATTGCACACCCAGTCACGAACGTCGGCGGCCAGCCTCGGCCTCGTTACCGAGGCTGGCCGCTCGGCTGTGACCGGGTGTAACTCGTTTCAACGAGTACTATAGTACGCTATCCACGGCGGTCGTGAATCGCGGACGAGACGTCCCCCTCGAGTGACTCCCGACCCGCCAGATCGCGAATCCCTGACTCGAGGTCGATCGTCGGCTCGAATCCCAGTCGGTCCCTCGCCTTCGAGACGTCCGCCCGGCTGTGTCTGACGTCCCCCTCGCGCGGTTCGCGGTGGACGATCGGCACGTCCGCACCCGTGGCGTCACGGATCGTCTCCGCTAGCTCCCGAATCGTCGTCGAGTCGCCGGTGCCGACGTTGTACGCCTCGCCCACGTGCTCGGTCGTCGCCGCGAGCAGGTTCGCCCGGACGACGTCCCTGACGTGGACGAAATCGCGCGTCTGCTCGCCGTCGCCTTCGATCGTGATCGGCTGGCCCGCCCCCGCCTGCTCGAGGAACGTCGAGATGACGCCGCTGTAGGGGCCGCGCTGGCGTGGGCCGTACACATTGAAGTATCGAAGTGCCACGGTCGGCAGATCGTACAACGCTGCGTACACGCGCGCGTACCGGTCGAGGGCGAGTTTCTGAACGCCGTACGGCGAGGTGGGCTCACTGACGGTCGACTCGGTCACCGGCAGCGCCTCGGGATGGCCGTAGATCGCCGCACTCGAGGCTAACACGACCCGGGCGTCCTCGCGGCGGGCGTCCTCGAGGAGGTCGAGGCTGGCCTCGAGGTTCACGCGGTGTGTCCCCCGAGGGTTCTCGACGCTTTCGGGAACGTCGACGATCGCCGCTTCGTGGAAGACGAGGTCGACGCCGGCCATCGCCCGGTCGCGGAACGACGGATCACTGACAGATCCCTCGATGAACGTCGCATCGTCGTGGACGTGCGTGCACTCGCCCGTCGAGAGATCGTCGAGGACGCGGACCTCGTTCTCTTCGACGAGCGCGTCGACGAGATGACTTCCGACGAAGCCAGCGCCACCGGTAACGAGCACCGTCCGATCGTGGACGGGTGGAACGGTCATGCCCAGCGCTTCCAGCCCCCGGTCGTTTAGTATCACATCCGTACCCGATCCTATCGGGTGCTTACCGAGAACGCTCGGGCAGATCGATACAGACGACGAGCAGCCGACGGCGGATCGGCGGGCAACACAAGCTATATCCGCGCCGCTCGGGAACCCCCGGCAATGACCGCCGTCGACCTCGTCGTGTCGAACTGCACCGTCGTGACGCCTGCGGGGCGCGTCCCCGACGCCGGCGTCGCCGTCGAAGACGGGACCATCGTCGCCGTGGGCCGAAGCGATCGGCTTCCCGACGCCGACCGAACCCTCGACGCCGAGGGGAAGGTCCTGGTGCCGGGGATCGTCGACGCGCACATCCACAACCGCGAACCCGGCCTCGAGTACAAAGAAGACTGGGAGTCGGCGACGCGGGCGGCCGCAGCGGGCGGGGTCACGACCGTCGTCGGCATGCCGAACACCGACCCCGTGATCGACCGGCCCGAACACCTCGAGCGCAAGTTCGACCGCGGGGAGGCGAGCGCCCACGTCGACTTCGGGACGTTCGCCGTGATCACCTCCGAGAACCTCCACCGGATTCCGGCGCTCGACGAGGCGGGTGCGACCGGCTTCAAGATCTTCCTCGGCTCGACAGTGGGAGACGTTCCGGCGCCGACCGACGGCGAGGTGCTCGAGGCGATGGAGCGGGTCCGCGAAACGGGGAAGCGACTCGGCTTTCACGAGGAAAACGGCGAGATCATCGACTACACCGAGGCGAAGTTCAGGGAGGAGGGTCGGAACGAACCGATCGACTTCGCCCACTCTCGGCCCGTAATCGCCGAACGCGAGGCGATCGAGCGGATGATCACCTTCGCCGAGGAGACCGACGCGGCGGTCCACATGTACCACGTCTCCTCGGGGTCGGGTGCCGAAGCGGTGGCGCGGGGGAAAGCCCGCGGCGTCGACGTCACCGCCGAGACCTGCCCCCACTACCTCTGGTTCACCGAGGAGGTGCTCCGGGAGAAAGGCAACGTCGCGCGCATCCAGCCGCCCATCCGCGACGCCGAAGAGCGAGCGCGGCTGTGGCGCGCCTTCGAGGACGGCGCGATCGACTGCATCGCGACCGACCACGCCCCCCACACCGACGATGAGAAGGGCGTCGACGATCCGTTCGGAAACACCTGGGACTCCATCTCGGGGTTCGTCGGCCTCGAGACCGAGGTACCCGTCATGCTCAGCTTCGTGACCGAGGGGCGACTGACGCTCGAAGAGTGGGTCTACCACCACTCGACTCGGCCGGCCCAGGTCTGGGGCATGTATCCGCAGAAGGGGTCGCTGCAGGTCGGCACCGACGCCGACTTCACGATTGTCGACCCCGACCACGAGTGGACGCTCGCGGATCGCCACGAACTCCACTCGAAGAGCACGGTGACGCCGTTCGAGGGCGAGACGTTCGTCGGGAAGGCGACGACGACCGTCGTCCGTGGGGAAGTGGTGTACGAAGAGGGCGAGGTCGTCGGCGAGTCGGGCTACGGGACACGGGTCTCGAGCGTCGAAGACTGATACAGTACCGCTATGTTTCGCATGGTGCAGGGCAGGTCCAGACGCGGGGTTCGGAGCGAGCCGATCAGACTCGGCGTCGGCTTCTGATCGGCGACTGCGTCTGATCGGCGACTGCGTCTGACCGGCGACTGCGACTCGCCTCGAGTCGATCCCGCCGTTTCGGCCCAACTCCCCGCGTGACTCCCCTCCACACACCACCAGAACAGATTAGTATCGGGTTCGCGAATTTCGTCCCGAGGTCCATGGAGACCACTTCTTTCCGCTAGGCCGGGCTCGCACCGACCGTCCGATCGTCGTGAGCGTCGCGATCAGCGTCGACCGATGGCGATCCGGATGCCTGGTCCGTGATCGAATTGCCTGATTCGTGATCGAACCGCCCGGTCCGTATTCGACCACGCAGCCACAGCACTCCCGAGCGAGTGCTGGCACCGAGTTCGAGTATCCACGAACGCAGCACACACAATGTCAACATCGAGAACACGCGGTAGACGTACAGTCGCGGTGAGCAGATCGAAAGCGGCCCCCGTCGAGACCGACGAGATCCGGGATCTCGTCCGCACCGCCGGCGGGACCGTCGTCGCCGAAGTGACCCAGGTCGGTCCGGCCGAGCCGGGAACGTACGTCGGCGCCGGAAAACTCGACTCTCTCGCGGCGACCGTCGAGCGCCACGACGTGGCTCGCGTCGTCGTCGACGACGAACTCACGCCGGCACAGCACCACGCGATCGCGTCGGCGATGCCCGAGGGAACGGCCGTCGTCGATCGATACCGGCTCGTCCTCGAGATTTTCGAGCGAGGGGCCGGCTCACGTCGGGCGCAGCTCCAGGTCGAACTGGCCACGCTGCGCTATGAACTCCCGCGGCTGATCGAGTCAGCGGACGAGGGGCTGCTCAACAAACGCACCGAGAAGGGATCGCCCGTGTACGACGTCCGCGACCGAATCGCCCGCCTCGAGCGGACGCTCGCCGAACTCCCGGACCCGACCGAGCAGTTCCGCGAACGGCGTCGCGAGGAGGGATTCGACCTCGTCACCATCGCCGGCTACACCAACGCCGGCAAGTCGACGCTGTTGCATCGGCTCGGAGACGACCTCTCGCTCGAGGCAATCGACTCGAAGCCGGTGGACAGCTCACAAAAGGATGCCACCGCGTCGATCGCTGATCGCCTGTTCGAGACCCTCGAGACGACGACGCGACGGGCCACGATCGGCGGTCGTCCCGTTCTCGTGACGGATACGGTCGGATTCGTCGACGACCTGCCACACGACCTCGTCGAGTCGTTCAGCTCGACGCTGTCGGAGGCGGCCGTAGCGGACGTCGTCGTCCTCGTCGTCGACGCGAGCGATCCACCGGAGCCGTTCCGCGAGCGCCTCACGGTCGCACTCGAGGTCCTGGCCGCCCAGGACGTCGACGACGAGCGGCTGGTGACAGTCCTGAACAAGGTGGATCGGCTCTCCTCGAGCGAGCTGGCTCGCCGTCACTCGATCGCCGAGTCGCTCGTTCCGGACGATGCACAGGATCCCATCCCGGTGAGCGTACTCGAGGGGACGAACCTCGAGGCGCTCTCGGCGGCAATCCAATCCCGACTCCCGGAAGCGCGGGTGACGCTCAGCCTTCCCAACTGCGACGAGGCGATGGCGCTTCTCTCGCGGGCGTACGATCGAGCGATCGTCGACGCCGTGGCGTACGAGGGTGACGAGGTCACCATCGAGTGTCGCGGCCGGCCGTCGGTACTCGAGCGGTTACGGGCGACGGCCGAGTCCGTCGACCCGGTATGACCCAGTGCAGATCCCGTGCGTTTCGACTACGGGTACGCGACGCATCGACACGTCGTCGCGAGCCGAGATCGAACGCACCGGTGACGCACCACGATCGGTCGCGATGGGATCCACAGGGACAGAAGACGGATGGTTCGGACAGACGGGAGCCGAAGTTCGGAGAAAACGCGATTCCGGCGTGTCGCCGCTCGTCGTTACGCGGATTCGCAGATCTCGAGGAAGTTCTCGAAGACCGCCTCACCCTCCTCGGTGTGGGCGACTTCGGGGTGCCACTGGACGCCGTAGCGATGTCGATCGGTATCGCTCATCGCTTCGACGCCGCAGACGTCGCTGCTCGCGGTGAGTGTGAACCCCTCGGGGAGTTCCTTGACTTCGTCGGCGTGACTCGCCCAGACGCGGGTCTCGGGGGCGAGCGAGCCGATCAGCGGGTCCTCGGGATCGCGGATTTCGACGGTGACGTCGGCGTAGCCCCCGTAGTCGCCGCTGCCGACGCGGCCGCCGAGTTCTTCGGCCATGAGCTGCATTCCCAGACAGATGCCGAGGACGGGACGGCCGTCCTCGAGATACTCGGCCGAGCGGCCGACCCGGTCCATGTCGGGACCGCCGGAGAGGATGACGCCGTCGGCGTCGACCGCTTCGGGTGGGGTGTCGTTGTCGATCAACTCGGCGTCGACGCCGAGGTCGCGAAGTGCCCGGTGCTCGAGGTGGGTGAACTGTCCGTGGTTGTCCACCACGACGATCTTCGTCATTGACGGCCTGTAGCGACCCAGCCGATAAAAACGGCCCGGACCGCGCCGTCGTGTACACGCTGGCGAGCGTGAAGGGCTGCCTGCACTAGGCGGCGAATCGTCGACTCCACTCGCCCGGTAAACAAGTAGATTGAAGTTATAACAACTTAGCCTTACTACCGATGGAGGACGACAGTGGTTTTGGATCGAGCGGAACTCGGGCGAGAGTACTGGATCGTGGTTCGTCGCCGTCGGTTCCCGACCGGTCTCGTGCGTCGTCCGGGACGGTCTACCTCGTCGGGGCTGGCCCGGGCGATCCCGACCTGCTCACCGTCCGAGCCCGGCTGTTGATCGAAACCGCCGACGTGATCCTTCACGACGCGCTGGTCCGAAAGGCGATGGTCGAGAGTCTGCCCTCGAGTGCCGAAGTCGTCGACGTGGGCAAACGCGTCGAGTACAAGACGCCCCAGTCGGAGATCAACGAACTGCTGGTCGAGTACGCCCGGGCGGGCAACGCCGTCGTCCGGCTGAAAGGCGGCGATCCGTTCGTCTTCGGCCGCGGCGGGGAGGAAGCCCAGCATCTAACCGATCACGGCGTTCCCTTCCAGGTCGTCCCCGGCGTCTCGAGCGTCCTCGCTGCCCCTGGCGTCTCCGGCATTCCGCTCACCCACCGGGACGTCTCCTCGCGCTTTACCGTCATCACGGGCCACGAAACCCCCGCGAAAGACGAGAGCGCGCTCGACTGGGACGCCATCTCGGCGGCCGTCGAGAGCGGCGCCACGTTAGTCATTCTCATGGGTGTGCGGACCCTCGAGCGAAACGTGAACGCATTGCGTTCACACGGGGTCGACGGCAGGAAACCGGTCGCGCTCGTCCAGAAAGCCACCTGGGCGGACCAGCACGTCGTCTGCGGGACGCTCGAGACGATCGTCGACGTGGTCGAGGAGGAGTCGGTGAAACCGCCCGCGACGGCGATCGTCGGCGACGTGGCTGCGCTCCGGGACCAGATCGAGGCACAGCTCGTCCCCTTCGAACCCGCCTGATGCTCCCGCTCTTTCACGACTTCGAGGGGCGTGCGATAGTCGTCGTCGGCGGCGGCCCCGTCGCCCACCGGAAAGCACGGACGTTCGCCGAGGTGGCCGACGTAACGGTCGTTGCGTCCGAGTTCGTCGACAGGTTCGAGGATCTCGAGTGTACGCTGGTCCGTCGAACGCTCGAGCCCGCCGAAGCCCCCGAGGTCGTCGCCGGCGCCTCCCTCGTCGTGCCAGCGACGGACGATCAACGGCTCAACGACGCCCTCGCGGCGGCCGCACGCGAGGCCGGCTGTCTGGTCAACCGGGTCGACGAACGCGGCGACGTCGTGACGCCGAGCCGGGCCGAATCCGATCGAGTGACGGTCGCGATTTCTACCGACGGGGCGAGCCCTGCCATGTCGAAGTACCTCCGAAAGCGGCTCGAGCCGCTGCTCGAGCGTGCCGATCCGATGGTCGCCCTGCAGGCGGAGCTTCGCGAGGAGTTGCAGGCAGCCGACGAGGTACCGACAGCGAAGCGCCGTGAAGCCCTCTGGTCGGTCCTCGAGGACGATCGGACGTGGGCGTTACTCGAGGACGGCCGCGAGGAGGCGGCTCGAGAACGGGCGTGGGAGTTGATCGACGACCTCGAGTAAGCCATCGGGAGTGTTAGCCCAAACAGTGAAAACCTGCTTTCGATAGCACAAACAAAATTGTTTTTAAGCATCGGTCGAAGGGTACGGATAATGCCCCAGGTAGCCCTGCCACACGACGCGAAAGCCGGACCGACGAAGCCGGAGGTCCGGGCGGTGACACTCGAGAAACTCGCGTTGGAACCGCCGGACCACTTCGTCGACGTCGGCTCCTGTACCGGCTCGATCACCATCGAGGCGGCTCGCCGGGTCGAGCGCGTGACTGCGATCGAGCGCAACCCCGAACGCCTCGAGGTCACGGAGAAGAACCTTGCGGCCAACGAGTACGACGCCGACGTAACGGTGCGTGCAGCCGAGGCGCCCGAGGGCCTGCCCGAAGACGCCGACGCCATGTTCCTCGGCGGCAGTCGCAACTTCGAGGCCGTGCTTGACCACGCCGTCGAGACCGACGTCGACCGGATCGTGATGAACGTCGCCCGTCTGGAGGTCGCCGGCCGGGCCGTCGAGGCCTTCCGCGAGCGCGGTATTCTCGAGGGGGTCGTCCAGTTGCAGGTGAGCCACGGCTACGAACTCGTCGGCGCGACGAGTTTCGATTCACAGAACCCGGTCTACATGGTCGTCGGCCGCCGGGACGCGGAGGGATTGGCGTGACCGTCTACGGTGTGGGGCTTGGCCCCGGCGACGGCGAACTGGTGACCGTCAAGGGTAAGCGCGTCCTCAAGGACGCCGAGATCGTCTACTCGCCCGGTCGCCTCTCGCGGTCGGTTGCACTCGAGTACGTCGACGAATCGAAGATCGGCGACCTCGATTTCCCGATGACTCGCGATCCAGAGGAGTTGCGAAGTGCCTGGAAGGAGGCCGCCGAAGCGGTCGCAGCACAGGCGCGCGAGAAGGACGTTGCGTTCGTCACGCTCGGCGACCCCAACGTCTACTCGACGTTCGGCCACCTTCGCCGGACGCTGGATACCTTCCACCCCGACGTGGACCTCGAGGTCGTCCCCGGCGTGAGCGCGATGACCGCCTTCGCGACGGCGCTGGGCGTCGAGATCGAGTCCGGGACGGGGCTGGCACTCCGGGAGGCTGCCAACGGAGCAGCACCGACGGGCCCCGACAGGATGGTCCTGTTCAAGGTCACCGACGCACCGACCACGTACGAGAAACTGACCGAAGCGGGCTACGACGTTCGCTTCGGTCGGCGACTGTTCATGGAACAGGGCGAGACGATCGTCACCGATGATCCCGAAGAGATCGACGAGCGAGACTACTACACGCTCGCGTATGCGGAGCGGGACGGCCTCGAGCGCGACCTCGCGACGGTGAAGTTCGACGTCGACGAGGGAGCGGAGACGGACGGAGACGCAGCCGCCGAATCGGAGGGCTCGGCATGAGCGACGACGCGGAATCCAGTGACGGTGAGACCCAGTACACCGCGGGTGACGTCCGCGAGGGGATCCCCTTCGTCGGTGCGGGCCCCGGCGATCCGGGTCTGCTGACCGTCACGGGCAAGGGGCTGCTCGAGGCCGCAGACCTCGTCGTCCACGCCGGCTCGCTGGTCAACAGCGAGCTGCTGGACGAATACTGTGCGGATGCCGAACTGGTCAACTCCGTCGGCAAGGATCTCGAGGAACTGATCCCGCTGATGGCGACTGCCTACCACGAGAGTCGGGAGGTCGTTCGCCTCCACAGCGGCGACCCCGCGATCTACGGGGCCGCACTCGAGCAGATGGACGCCCTCGAAGCCGAGGACGTGCCGACCTACTTCGTCCCCGGCGTCACCTCCTCCTTCGCGGCGAGTGCCACCCTCGGGACGCAACTGACGCTGAACGAGGTCGCCAACCACGTGGCGTTCACCCGCCCGCAGGGCAAGACCCTGACCGAGGAGGAAGACCACATCAGCGACTTCGTCGGGATGGGCGACGTGACGACCTGCATCTACCTGGGCACCCACGCGGTTCGCGACACGATGGATCGGCTGCTCGAGGACGGTCACGACCCCGAGACTCCCGTGGCAGTCGTCTACCACGCCTCCTGGCCCGACGAGGACGTGATGACCGGGACGATCGAGACGATCGCCGACACGGTCGAGGGGGCCGGCTATCGCGCCTCCGCGCTGGTCCTGATCGGCGAGGCCGTAACGGGTGCGGGCTACGAACGGTCCTACCTCTACGGCGAGTGGGCGAACCGCTGATCGCCGAGAGCCGACACTGGTACACCGAGTCGACCACGCGTCGGCTACGACCGTTGCCGTGTCCGGAACCGACGCCGGGTGATCGCTGCCCCGTTCGAACGACCACCGGTAACACGGAACAGCGATCCGTATCAAGCCCCCGTTCCATTGGCCGCAAACTGTCTACCGATAATCCATAACAGGTGTAATTATATACAGCCAGTAATTACCGTCTATTAGCACCGGAAATTCGATCATATGGATAATATAATGAGTGAACTTAATCCTTGTGCCGAATCTACCGATGATTGTACAGCAGCGGACACCTGCGAAGCGTGTGGGGGTTCACTCCAGACGGTCGACGGCGAGAAAGTCTGCTCCGAGTGCGGCCTTGTCGACACTGTCGACCAACTCGACCGCGGCCCGGAGTGGCGGCGTTCGGAATCGGAGACGAACGTTCGACGGACGGGTGCACCAGTGGATCGCTCACGGCACGACAATGGGCTGACGACACGGATCGGCTTCGGTCCGGACAGCGACGTGAGCGGCCCGAATGCACGCCAGCTGGTACGCATGCGTCGGCTGCACAACCGTGCACGATTCGCCTCGAAAGCCGAGCGAAACAAAGCGTACGGCTTCACGGAAATTCGACGAATCGTCTCGGCGCTGTCGCTGCCGACGACCGTCAAAGATCAGTCCTGTTCGCTCTTCGATTCGGCACAGACCGAAAACCTGCTCTGTGGCCGATCAATCGAAGGATTCTCGGCCGGCGCGGTGTACGCGGCCTGTCGCGTTCAGTCGATCGCCCGGACGATCGAAGAGGTCGTGACGGTCGCACGAGCCGACCGAGACGAACTGCTCGTGGCCTACGACGCACTCAACCAGGAACTCGGCCTCCCTGTGGGACCGATCTCGCCGCTCGAGTACCTGCCTCGATATGCCACGGCGCTCGGCCTCGACAGCGAGTGTGAGGCGCGCGCCCGGGAGTACGCAAAAGCGTTCGTCGAGTCGGAGTCCCTGGGCGGGAAGAACCCAAGCGGCGTCGCCGCAGCCTGTCTGTACGTCGCCGCCTCCGAGCAGGGCGTCGACGTGAGACAGGCCGATGCGGCCGACGTAGCCGACGTCTCGCGGATGACGATCCACTCGAGGATATCGGAGCTAAAGCAGCTTCGCTATAGTAACAACTGAAACGATTTACACACTGCTCGCAGCAGAGCGGCCAGTACTGACGGAATCTCGCCAGTACTGGCCGCTGAGTCGCGAGCAGGTGTGCAATGACTTTCAGTGGCTACTATAACTTGTTCGGCTTCCGTCGGTGAGTCGGCCACTGCTGAGCGTCAGGTGGGCCACTCGAGGCCCCGCTGCTGCCTAACTTCAAAAGGGAAGAAGGGAACAATAGCGGCATGATCGCCATCGCTGGATCGAAAGGGGGGTGTGGAACGTCGACGGTAACGCTCGGACTCGCCGAAGCGTTCGCCCGTGCGGACACGCCAGCGCTCGCCATCGATGCGGATAGACAGCTCCCGAACCTCCACGTAATGGCTGGTCTCGATCGGGAGCCGACGCTCGCCGAAATCGACGACGGCGTCGATCTTCGTGAGGTCGCCCAACCACACCCGCGATCGCCGACTGTCGGCGTCGTCCCCGCGCCGAAGCCGTCCGATCCGTTCGAATTCGACTCACTCGACGATTACCTCGACGCCGATGGGACACAGGTGTTGATCGACTGCCCCTCCGGTGCCGGCCCGGACGTCGTCGATCCGTTGCGTCAGGCAGCGGGGGTAATCGTCGTCGGTGCAGACACCGAGCGGAGCCTCGAGGCCGCAGAAACGACGATCGAGATGGCTCGTCGACTCGGCGTCCCCGTCTACGGGGCCGTTCTGAACCGCCGTTCAGAAATCCCATCGCGGGCGACCCGCTGGGAGGGCGTCCCACTGTTAGGCTGTGTTCCCGATCGGACATCGCCACTGGTGAACGACGAGGTCACAGCGGCGTTCGACGAAATCGTCGAGCGACTGTCTGCCCAGTCGCCGGTCGACCGAGCACCACCGGCGTTCGCCGGCGATCGACTGCCCACCGGGACGAACGAACTCGACCGCCGACTCGGTGGCGGGATCCCTGCCGGATCCGTCGTTGCACTCGTAGCCGATCCGGCCAGCCAGGCAGAACAGCTCCTCTATCGCGCCACCGACGTCCGCGGAACGCTCTACCTCTCGACGGAACGATCGCGCAACGGCGTCCGTCGCGCGATGGAGTCTGCGTCGGTCACATCGGGTGCCCCTACGATCAGGAGTGTAACCGGTGAAGACGCGCTCGAGGAGGCGACCGCGCTGATCGAGAAGCTCCCGGACGCGGCGAATCTGATCGTCGACCCGATCGACGGGTTAGAGAGACGAAACAGGTCGGCGTACGTCTCGTTCCTCGACGCGCTTACGGCGCGGATAGACGAGACCGACGGCCTCGCTATCTTGCACTGTCTCGACGACTCCCCGAATCGATCGGCAACGCTCCGCGCCGCCGATGCGGTGTTCGAACTCGAGGCCGTTGCGCCCGGCGTCGGCACCGACGTCGAACACTACCTGACGGTGCCCAAGTACCGTCCGGACGCGGGATTCACCGAAACGATCGAACTCGAGTTCGCCGACCGAAACGGCGTGGCGCCGATCGAATCACCGCCGAACCCGAACGAAGAGAACCGATGACCGAGCTTCCATACGAGTCACTGGTCGGCGTTTCGTACGGCCTGCTGACTGGATTCGTTCCCGCCATACTAGTCGGACTGACCGCGATCGGCGCGACCGTCTTTCGGAACCGTCCGCTTCCCGCCGGTGCCGGCGTCGTCACCGTCCCGGTCGCGGTCGCACTCACCGTCGCGATGGGCGTCATCGACCCAGGAGCGGGCCTCTCACACGGGTATCGGTTCTCGATGGTGGCGATCGTCACCGGCCTGCTCGGCGTCGTCGCGGTGAGCTACGGTAACCGGATCGCCACCGAATTTCCACAGGACCGGACGGTTCCGATCGTCAGGGGACAGGTCCTCTCGGCGGACGCGATCGACGCCGTCGACGCGATGGGGCACGTGACGATCCGTCCGACCGGTTCGATCCGCGAGTTCGAGGGCTACCCGCCGTTACCCCCCGCGCTGCGCACCGCCCTCGAGGACGGTGCCTGGCGGTTCCCGGCCGACCTCCAGCTCTCGGAACTGGAGCGTCGGCTCGAGTGTCGTCTCGAGGCCGAGTACGACCTCTCGCTCGTCGGGGTCTCGATCGACGGACGCGGCCGGGCGACGATCGCTGCTGCCCCACCGGCCAAAGGTGTGGCCACGACGCTCCCGGCGGGAACCCGGGCGGTGACGGTGTCCGGACTCCTCCCGACCGGGATCGAACCCGGCGACACCGTCGCGGTCGAGACCGGTGAAACTGCCGTCCGCGCGACGGTGCTCTCGGTCGGGACGGAGGTCGACGGGTCGGATCCGGCCGAGGAGCGTCGATCGGACGCCGACACCCTCGCGACGACCCATCGAACCGCGGATCTCGGTTTCGACGGTGGAGAGGGGCAACTCACGGTCGCCGTCGAGACGTCCGACGCCGGACGGTTGCTCGAGGGAACGAGACACCGTATCGCAGTCCTGCCGAATGGTGACAACCACGAGTTCGAGGTGGCAGCGCTCCTTGAAGCGGCCGGTCAGCCCGTAACCGTGATCGACGGTCCCGATGCCGATTCGATCACATCCATGGAGGTGCTCGGGGTGCACGACGACGAGGGGTGGCAGTTCGCCGTCGGTGACGAACACGCAACCGGGGGAGATCGGGCGTTCGTCGCAGGACCCAAGCAGGTGGTGAGCGAGTGATGCTCGACCGTCTGGACCTCATCGGGCTGTTGCGAGAGGCCGCAATCGGCGTCGCCGGCACGACGCTGGTAGCGGCAGTCGTCGGCCTGCTTGTGGCAGCGGGATACCGGTGGATGACGACCAGGGCATCCCCGGACGGGATGCCAGTTCTGGTCGGCCTCTCGGTAGTTACCGGCTACCTCTGGTACGTCGTTCTCGGCTCGAGCACCCTCGTCGGAGACGTTCCCCTCGATCACCAGTTCAGCGCTGGCTATCTGCTCGCGGTGTTCGCGAGTAGTGGGTTCGTCGCGTCAGCCAGTGGCCGCCTCGGCGACCGAATCGCCTGTCAGGTCGTCGACCTCACGAGAATCGACGAACGCGGTGAGGCGGCCGACGCGGTTCGATCCGCGAGGCTCGCCATCGACGTCGGGCTTCCCGAGACCATCGAAGACGCGGACGGCTATCGGCCGATCGATGCGTCGGTGCGTCGATCGCTGTCCGGAACGACCGTCAGGCTACCACACGGACTCGCCGTCTCGGAGCAATCCAACCGGATCGAACGCCACCTCGAGCGCGACTACGACGTCGGGTACGCCAACGTCACGATGGCAGACGATGGAACCGTCGACCGCGTCCTCGTCGGCCACCGACCCACCGGCCTGGGTTCGATGCTTCCGCCACGGACCGTCGCGCTCGCGATCAGCGCCGATCCCGCACACGACGCGACCCTCGGCGATCCAGTCGAGATCTGGTCGGCCGAGGAGGAGAGCCGACTGGTCGCGACCGGGACACTCCGGAGCGCCAACGGTTCGATCGCGACGGTCATCGTCGACGCCGACGCCGCAGCTTCGCTCTCGGCCGACGAACGCTACCGACTGGTCACCCGTCCCGACGATCCAACCGACGGGTACGAATTCGCCTCGACACTCCGGACGGTCGACGAGACGGTCGATGCAACGACCGTCGAACCCGACGGACCACTCGATGGCGAGTTCGCCGGCTGGTTACCCGGACAGGTGCTCGTTATCGACCGCGACGGCGACCTCCTCACCCTCCCCGACGACAGCGAAACGCTGACCGCGGGTGATGAGCTCTGGCTCCTCGCCTCTCCGGACGACCTGGAAGCGTTCGACGGCGCGCCGGCCGACGGAGAGCCGACCGGATCGGTGTAGAAGTTTAAATTTCGGTACGATCACAGTAGCAGTATGGTGGAGGTCGAGACGAACGCCGAACGGACGAGGGAGGTTACGAGAGTCGCGGTCGTGGTCAGGAACACGCAGTCGACGCCACAGACCGTCCGTCTGCGAAGCCTGCTCGACGGCCCCGTCTGGCCGCCACGCCGTAACGGCGTCGTCGATCCACGGTGGAACGACGGCGTCTGGGAGACGACGATTCGACCGGATCGCAGCCGCGGCATCGGTTTCGCCAGCCCGGCGCAGCCGGTCGATCCCGCAGTCGAGGTCGTCTCGAGTGACCGCCGCGTGGCCGTCGGCGATCGGACACCGGAGACGGTGCTCGCCGACCTCGACGACTGGCGCCCGACGAACGAGGTGCTCGAACGAGAGCGATGATCGTCGCCGTCTCGGGAGGAAAAGGCGGCGTCGGCAAATCGACGACGGCGTGGAACCTCGGCCGCGAACTCGACGCCGTCGTCGTCGACGCCGATCTGGCGACCGCCGACCTCCCACCAGGTACTGGCCCCGACCTCCACGACGTCCTCGCCGGCCGCGTCGAGCCGGTCGACGCGATCGAAGACGTCGGTCCGGTGACGCTCCTCCCCTGTGGGCGAACGCTCTCTGGAGCCCGTGCGTCGAACCTCGAGGAACTCGGTCGGGTACTCCGACGCGTCGAACGGGAGTGGGGGCGCGTCGTCGTCGACTGTCCCGCGGGACTCGCCCGTGACGTCGGAATCGAACTCCGGAACGCCGACCTCGCAGTGCTCGTCACGACGCCGAACGAGGCAGCACTGGTCGACGCGTTCCGGGCGTACAGACTCACAGAAGCGCTCCAGACGCCGGTCGCATCCGCCGTTCTGAACAAGACCGACCGCGAGGCCCACGAGGAGGTCGCTGACCGACTCGGTCGAGCACTCGGCGTCGAGATAACGCGCGTCGATCGTCAACAGGCGGTCGCCGACGCACAGGCCCGGTGGATGCCAGTCCGCGATCACGCGCCCGACGCACAGGCAGTCGAGGCGTTCCGATCGGTCGCGGACCGACTCGAACGAGCACAGGCACGGCTCTCCGGACGCTCCACTTCCGGCTGAACACAATCCTGAGAGACTGTAGAACTCATACTACTGGACAACAGTCAGTGAACACTCGATCGCGCCGTGACCGGCCATCGGACTCGCTGACGGCCGGTCGCGTGCGATCGATGGGTGAACCGTTTTCTCCGGCAGTATCAGTACAGCAGTCCGGAGGCGCTCAGTTTTCGAGCGACTCGAGCAAGCGCTCCGACGTCACCTCGCCGTCGTTCACCGGCGCCGAGCGACGGCGGCGAGCGCGAGCGCAACCGCGAGGACGGCAGCAACGGCGGTGAGTCCAGGGATACTGTCGTCGTCGGCGCCGGCATCGTCACCGGTTGCCATCGCAGCGCTGTCGCCAGCCGCTTCGACGGCGACACTGACCTCACGCTCGTCGTCCGGCGACGCGATTCCGACGGTGACGTCGCCGTCGGTGTCGAACGTGACGTCGAACTGGATGGGTTCGGAATCGCCCGAATCCAGCGTGACTGTCTGCGTGTCCTGAACCTCGCCGTCGATCCTGAGCTCGAGTTCGGCGTCGTCCTCGCCGCCGCCGACGTTCGTCACCGTTGCCGAAACCGTCTCCTGCTCACCCTCCTCGACCGACTCGGGGGCGTCGAGGTCCTCGATTTCGAATTCGGCCGGCTCGAGAATCTCGACGATACCAGTCTCCGTCTCGTTGTGCCGTTCGACGACGTGCGTCGCCGTGCCCTGCTCGTCGTGTGCGTAGCTGATCGGGTCGGCCGAGCCGTCGGCGTCGATCTCGACGACCTCCGTCGCGACGCGGTCGCCGTCGACGCGGAGTTCGACGGTCTCGAGGACAGGCGTGTCGAGGTCGGTCGCGAACTCGAGGCCGATCTCGTACTCGCTGCCTTCGGCGGCTTCGTCGGGGAGTTCGATCGCCTCGAGGGAGACGTTTTCGGCGTCGACGACGGTCAGTTCACCGTAAGGCTCGTCGTCGACCGTCACGGTTCCGGACTCGGCTGCGGTCCACTCGATTGACTCGGTCGTTTTTTCGTCGGCCCCGAGCTGGAGCTGCGTCGAGGTGACGTCTTCGTCACCCACCGCAACGCTGACGCGTTCGGAGCCGGGACCGCCGGTGTTCTCGTAGGTCGCATCGAGGCCGACGGTCGTGCCCTCGACGGCAGCCTCGACGTCGAACTCGGCGTCGACGAACGCGATGTTCGGCGGCTCGAGCACTTCGACGGTAACGGTATCGCTCTCGCCAGCGACGGTCGCCGTGATCTCGGTCTCACCGACCGAGTTCGCCTCGAGCACCCCCTCCGAGACGGACGCGACGGCTGCTTCGGAGTCGTAGTCGGCGACCTCCGAAGCGGTAACCGTCGAGCCGTCGTCGAGCGTGAGTTCGACGGTGACGGGAGTCGTTTCGCCCTCGCCGATGGCGGATTGGGAGACCGACAGGTCGACGGCTTCGACCTGCCACTCGAGGACCGGATACTCGTCGGTGGCCGTCCAGAAGTTGTCGAAGTCGAAGTCCACGTTCCGTTCGGCGTCGGCACCCGTCAGTTCGGTGGTTCGAAGACCGGTTCCGAAGTCGCTATCTTCACCGGTCGAGTCGAGAGCGGAGCGCCTCGTGTCGTAATAGACGTTCGAGACGGTCCCATCACTCACGTACCTGGAATGGTATTCGGCGCCGACCAACGCCCCGGTCGTATCATCGCCAGTGACGTCCACGGCGACGTATCCGTCGCTGACGGGACCGGCGAACCAGCCGACCAGACCGCCGACCTCACTCTCTCCCGAGACGGTGCCAGTTACGTAGCTGTTTCTCACTCCGTCGTCTGCATTGTTCCACCCGATTAGTCCGCCCACTCGATCGTTCCCTTCCACAGTCACAGTTGCGTACGAGTGGACGATCGATTGCTCGCTGTTGTCGCCGACCAGTCCACCGACATACTCGTCGCCGGTCACCTCGACGTCGGCCATCGACCGTTCGATCGTGGCGCCCTCATCTCCGCGAGCGACGAGACCTGCCGTCCAGCGGTCCTGTCCCTCGACGGACCCGGTCACCGAGACTGACTTGATCGTGCCGTGGTTGTCTGCAACGGCGCCGGCAACGTTGCGATCACTGCTGAACACATCGACGTTCTCGAACCGAACGTTCTTGATTGTGCCATCGTTCTCACCGAACGGGGCCACGTGAGATTCGCCGGGTCGGTCGATAGCGAGGTCAGTGATGGTGTGACCCTGTCCATCGAACGTGCCACTGAACGGCGTTCTCGTTCGATCCCCGTACTCGCCATCGCCGATCGGTTCGAAGCCAGCGCCAGCGTTCCAGCGGTCGGTTTCACTGGCGTCGATATCGTTCCCGAGAACGTAGTGGGCCTCGAGATCCTGGTTCATCGCCTGTAACTCTTCGACAGTGGTTATGACGTAGGGGTCGTCTTCGGTACCGTCACCGTCCAGCGATTCCAGTTCAGCGGCCTCGTCGGCGGCTGCCGAGCCGGCGAGGACGAGACCGATCCCGAGTGCGACGACTACGAGAGCCACCAGTCGCGTCCCGTCGTCCGTAATCAGCGGGGCCATCACCCGGTTTGATTCCCGACCGTACTTATTGTTTTACGGCAATGATTGCCACGGAGTAACAGTAATCATGGCTGATCCTGGTCGCCAGTTACTGCCGTGACGACAAGCGGAGCCACTGAACGCCACCGCACCCCTGCTCGCACCAGTACGCCTCACAGTAGTCGTCGGTGAACGTCAGTTCGGTGTCACTCGTTTCGACGGCCACGATCTCGTACTACCGGACAAAACGGTTCACCCATCGATCGCACGCGACCGGCCGTCAGCGAGTCCGACGGCCGGCCACAGCCCGATCGAGTGGGTACTGACTGTTGTCCAGTAGTATCAGCTCCCGACGCGCTCGCGAACTCGGTTCGTCCGCTACGTCGAGGACACGAAGCCGTCGGTCTCCGGCGGCTCGACGACCACGACCGGCTCACCGTTTTCGTCCGGCAAGAGCACCAGCCTGAGACGCTGCGTCCCGGTACCGCCGAGTTCCGTCGTCCGGTTGTCCGTCGGGTCACGGTAGACGATTCGCTGATCGACGAGCTCCTCGTTCGTGGTCCCGTCGTCCAGGACGTATCTGGCGATACTCGCGTCTGCCTCCTCGAGCGGCTCGATCTCGACGTGTGAGACGCCTTCGGTCGTGAGCGACCGCGCCGGGATCGACACCTCGACGACCCGCTGTGGATCCGGGTGTCCCGTCGGCGAAAGTTCCTCGTGCTCCGCTAACGCGACGGCGTTCCGCTCGATGTCGGCAATCGCCGTCTGCACCTGCCGTTCGGTGTTGTCGCTTCCACCGGCGTCGATCGCGACCGCGGCGAGCGACAGGATTGCCACCGTGAGTAAGGCTGCCAGCACGTAGCGGATCATGAAAGCCGGGACCGGAGTGCGTCGAGCAAGCCGTCGTTCGTTCCGCCATCACCCTCCGAACGGGCTGGTTCAGACGGCTCGTCCTCCTCGAGTGCTGAGTCGACTGCCGACTGGTTCGCGGTGGACGACGGTCTGTCTACACCGTCGTCGACGGTCGCTCGTGACCCGCGATCCGAGCCGAAGAGCTCGCTCACTGACTGCTCCGGCGTCGGTTTCCCGGCCTCGCCTGCCTCGAACCCGAGCGTGACGCTCTCGTCGCGTTCGGTACCGACAGACCCGTTGCGTTCAGCGACGGTCTCTTCGTCACGTTCTCGCTCGCCCTCGAGAATCCCGCCCTGAAGGTCGTCGAGTTCGACCTCGAGCGCCTCCATCCGACGCTCGAGTCGGTCGACCGTCGCGACCGCCGTGGCTGCCTGTCGCTCCACGTCGTCGTTGATCGACTCGACGTTCCCGACGTATCCCTCGATCGACTGGACCGCGGCCTCGAGATCGGCGAGTCGGCGCTCGTGCTCCTCGAGACGCGTTTCGAGTGTCGAGACAGTCTCCGACAGTGAGGCCAGCGTCGCCAGTTCGTCGAGCGCCACGTCGCCGTCGACGACGACGCGCTCGACGGCCGACAGACGCTGCTCGAGCCGATCGACGTCGGTCATATCCCTGCTTTCTGCTCGATCACATTTAAACCTCGACAGCGCCGCGATCCGACGTCGACGTCAACCGATTCGGTGATATCGACGTCGGTGTCCGACCGTCACTCGAGTCCTGCCACTTCGCGTGCACTCGGGCTTCCTCCACCGTGTGGCGTATCACGGAACCGGATCTGTGCGGCGTGGATCGTCTCGGTTGCGTCGTCGATCACGACCACCTCCCCGGGATCGGTCGGCAGTCGCTCGTCGAGCGAGTCGTTCATGTACGTCGGCTGGGCGGTCGACAGCGCCTCGAGGTCTGCCTGTGCGGTCAGGCGGTGAGAGATCAACACGTCGGACTGTGAGATCGCGATCTCGGAGACAGCGCTCGGTCGCTGGGTCGCGAGCACGAGGCTGACTCCCGGGGCGCGACCGCGCGTGAGGATCGTGTGCAGCGCCGACTCCGCGACGCCGTCGAAGAACGTGTGGGCCTCGTCGATCAGGAGCCACGGGAGCCGATCGATCGTCTCGTCAACCCGCGCACGGTAGAGCGCTTCACCGATGCCGCGACAGACCGCGTTCATCGGTGCCGTGTCGAGTCCGGAGACGTCCACGACGGAGACGGCCGTGCTGGCCAGAGTTTCGGCATCGAGGCCGTCGGGATCGAACACCCCCCACGACTGGGCTAGCGAGACGTGGTTGCTCGCCGCCCGTCTGTCGACGTCCGGTGCATCGGCCTCCTCGATGTGCACCTGCATCTCCTCGAGCGTTCGCGTTTCCTGTGCTGCCTGCCAGACGAGCCCGCCAGCGCCGCTCTCGGGTGACAGACCGAGCAGTGCACACCACGACCGGGGATCGAGCACGTCGGCCGAGATCGCCGGCTCCGTGATGAGCTCGACGGGAACCGGTTCTCCGTCTGCTGGATCGTCGAGCGTCGAGAAGACGCCCATCGGGTCGACGATCACCGGTGCGACCCCTGGTGCGCGCGCGAGTTCCTCCGCTACGACACCCAGCGTGAACGACTTGCCGTAGCCGCGTTTGCCGACGATCAGCATCGCGTGGGGTCCGTCCAGGTCGACGTACAACTCGGCACCTTCGCTGCCGTCGAGTGCGCGATACCGGCCCAGATGTCCCACCTGCGTCGGTTCGGCGTCGACCCCCCGACCGATGACAAAGCTCATACCGATGCTTGCCCCGCGGTCGTACTTTAACTTTTGAGTCAAAATTTAAGTTAGATGGTGGGACCAACTGGGGCATGGGTACTGATCAACGAACTGAACCGACGAACCGCTCGCCCAGATTCAGCCGATCGTTAGCCGACGACGACCGTGCGATCGAAGGGTTGCCGATCAGACTCGTGATCGCGTTGATCGTCGGTGTAGTCTCACTCGGGATCATGATGCAGATCCTGGGTGGAATCGATACGTTCGAAAGCGATACCGAAGTAGAGGTCGAGTTCGAAAGCGCGGAGCTCGACCTTTCTGACGGCGACGATACGAGCGCCTTCAGCGTGTACGTCGTCGACGAAGACGGGAACAACGTCACCGATGCGAGAGTCATCGCGACGGCGGGCGACGCGCGGATGGACGGCGCGATAGTAGAACACACTGGAGAGGATTCTAACGAAGCAGAGTTCACGTTCGCAGACGAGAACATCCGACTCGCACCAGATCAGGCCGTTGGCACCATCGAATTCGAAGTTCGGCCACCCACGGGCACGGACTGGACGGACGACGAAGCAAACGACGAGCTACTGGTGGTCGAATAACGGTCGTCGTGAGGCGGGATCAGGACACCGTGAACCGTCTCGCGGCCCCATCGGGGTCGCAGTCTCGCCAGACGTGACCGACGGCGACCGGAGCACCGCTCCACCTCGCGTCGATGCGTACCGTCGACGACCACATTTTTGAGAGGCAGGGGTCGTGAAGACTGTCGCATCGCCTCTCGTACTGGTGTATAATTTTAAACCAGAGACCGATCCCAGATAGAGCATGTCACTGGAGGGGGGCGCCCGTTCGATTCACGACTTCCTCTCGACGATCGGTCTCGACGGCCTGCTCGGCGACGACGATTCGACTGGACACTGTGACTGTGAGCTAGCGTTCGACGACCGCACGCTCCTCGTCGACGCCTCGGCGTGTAGCGGCGATCTCGTCCAGTCGGCGGACTGTCGCCAGTCCGTCGTCGAGGCACTCACAGCGCGCGAGGCGGAGGCGATCGTCGTCCATTCGAACGGGTTGAAACACCGATACGACGGCGACGGGGCGTCGATTCTCGGCGCAGCCGGCCGATTCGTCGAACTGCTCGGGGACCGAGACGACGTCCTCGCACGCGACGTCGCCCGGGACCCCCTCGGTGCGGCCAGAGGACTCGAGTCGAGAGTCGACGTGATTGGTGACGTGGCCGTCGAGTCCGGACTGCTCGAGGCCGTCGGCACGGCCACGGACTATCCCGACGCGTTCTCCCCGCTCGTCGGGTTAGCGATCGCGTACTACTACGTCGATCGATCGATCGACGAGACGGCCAGGCTCGTCGACGTTAGGGAGCTCGAATCCGGGAGTACGGTCCGAGTCTACGAACGTGAGGGGCAACTCCCGTTGTACGCACTCGACGTCGTCGACCTCACGCTGTCGCCGGAACGACACGAGCTGCTCGTCGACGGCTACGAGGCGATCGCCGAGGGATGGGTCGACGGCGACCGGGCGCCGTCGCGGGCGATCGAGTACGTCTCGGAGGAGCCGGTCGACCCGACGGTGACGTCGATACTCGAGAAACACACCGACGGCTACGGTATTTTAGAGGATCTGTTCGCCGATCCGGACGTGACCGACGTCTACGTCACCTCGCCGGTGGCGGCGAACCCGCTGCGGGTCGAACTCGACGGGATGGCGATGGAGACGAACGTCCACCTCACCGAAACCGGAGCGAAGGCGCTCGCCTCGCGGGTCAGGCGGACCAGCGGTCGGGCGTTCTCACGGGCGAAGCCGACGATCGACGCGACCGCGTCGCTGGCGAACGGCCGAGGACTCCGGATCGCTGGCGTCACGGATCCGGTCGCCGCGGGTATCGGCTTCGCCTTCCGTGAACAGTCGGACGACCGCTTCACGTTGCCGGCGCTCGTCGCCAACGACACGATGCCGCCCGAGGTGGCGGGCTTCCTCTCGACGGCGATCGAGCGGAACGCGGCCGCGCTGATCGCCGGCACCCGTGGCGCCGGGAAGACGACGCTGCTCGGGACGTTGCTCTACGAGGTACCGCCGGAGACGCGAACGGTGATCATCGAGGACACGCCGGAGCTGCCGGTCGGGCCGCTCCAGTCGGTCGGTCGAGACGTCCAGGCACTCCGGACGGGCACCGGCGACGGTCCGGAGATCAGTCCGGCGGACGCGCTCCGAACAGCCCTCCGCCTGGGCGACGGTGCACTGGTCGTCGGTGAGATCCGTGGTGAAGAAGCGCGCGTGCTCTACGAGGCGATGCGCGTCGGTGCAAACGCGAACGCCGTCCTCGGAACGATCCACGGCGACGGTGCCGCCGACGTCTACGAGCGCGTCGTCTCTGATCTGAAAGTCGAGCCGTCGTCGTTCGGTGCCACCGATCTCGTCGTCACCGTCCAGGCGTACCGGACGCCCGAGGGACGCAGCCGACGCGTCGCCCGCGTCGAGGAAGTGCTCGGAAACGGCGACGAGATCTGGTTCGAGCCGCTCTACGAACTCGACGGAACGCGAGCGGCGCCGACCGGACGGATCGATCGAGGGGAGAGCCAATTCGTGAACGCGATGGCCGGTCCAACCGAGGCGTACGCCGACGTCAGGCGAGCGATCGCCGAGCGAACGGAGCTGATGGAAACGCTCGCAGCGGACGGACGAATCACACCGGCGGAGGTCGCCGCCGAGTACACCACCCGGAGGTGACGACTGTGTCACTCACGACGACGGCCGTACACGTCCTCGCCAGGTTGTATCCCTACGACGTGGAGGCCAGCGACGAACTCGTCGAATCGATCCGGTTCATCGAGGCCCCGTACGAGGCCGAGACGATCGTCAGGGCGGGGTACGGTGCCGGAGTGGTCGGTGCACTCGTGCCGCTTCCCCTGCTGTTGTACGACGTTCAGGTATTCTTCGTCGCGGTGTTCGTCCTCACCGGATCGCTCGCAGCGGTCCACGCCGTCCACTCGTGGCCACACCTGGCAGCGGCGTTTCGCCGGACTGAAGCGCTGGGGGAGACGCCGAACCTCATCGGCCGTGCGGTGTTACGGATGCAGATCCAGCCGTCGCTCGAGAACGCCGTGCGGTTCGCCGCGCGAACCGGCAACGGACCACTCTCACGGAGTCTCGGCGCCCATTTCAATCGAGCGAAGGGGACCCCCCACGCCGGACTGCTGTCGTTCGCCGAAGAGTGGGCGGAGTACTTTCCGGCGCTCCGGCGGTCGTCGACGCTTCTCGCGACTGCACAGGACGCTCCAGAGGGCGAACGCGGTCGCACGCTCGACCGGTCGCTGTCCGCGATTCTCGATGGGACCCGCAGCCAGATGGCCGAGTTCACGGCGTCGATCCGGGCGCCGACGACCATGCTCTTCGCGTTCGGCATCCTGCTACCGCTCGCGCTCATCGCGCTCGTGCCCGCAGCCCCGCTGGCCGGAGTCAACCTCAACATCTGGATGTTCGTCCTCCTCTACAACATCGTGTTACCGCTCTCGCTGATCGGCGCGGCACTGTGGCTGCTCGTCCGCCGGCCGGTCGCGTTCCCGCCGCCGAAAATCGACCGGGACCATCCGGCGCTACCGAACCGACTCTGGCTGCGATCCGGATGGGGGATCGTCGCCGGTGGCGTCGTCTACGTCACGGTAGCGGCGTTCGGCCCAGCGTATCTCTCGACGGTCGTCGCGTTCGGTGTCGGCCTCGGAGTCGCGTTACTTTCGGTTTACAGCCCGATCCTCACACTGCGTCACTACGTCAGAGACGTCGAAGAACACCTGACGGACGCCCTGTACATCGTCGGGCGACAGGTCGCCGAGGGAGAATCCGTCGAATCAGCGATTGAACTGGCCGCCGACCGCGTTCCCGCAGAAACCGGCGAGGTATTCACCCACGCCGCCGGTGTCCAGCGTCGGCTTCACACGAGCGTCGAGGAAGCGTTCCTCGGAACGTACGGGGCGCTTCGGGACGTCCCCAGTCAGCGAGCACACAGCATGGCGGCGCTCCTCGCAATCGCCGGCGACGAGGGGAAGCCAGCCGGTCGAGCGATCGTCTCGATGGCCGACCACCTGGAAGAACTCGAGGAAGTCGAGGCGGAGACGAAACGCGCACTCGTGCAGGTGACGAGCACGCTCGACAACACCGCCGCCTATTTCGGACCGATGGTCGGCGGTGCGACCGTCGGAATGGCAGGGATGCTTACCGAGGAGAGTTTCAGCATGGCCGATGGGTTCGAGGACGCAACGACGCTGGCGGTCGACGGACTCGGGATCGTCGTGGCCGTCTACTTGATCCTCCTGGCGTTCATCATGACACCACTGTCGTACGCGCTTCGACACGGAATGGACCGGACGCTGTTCGGCTATCACATCGGTCGAACCCTGGTATCGTCGATGATCCTGTTCACGCTGACCGTCGCGCTGATCGACGTCGCCATCGTCGATATCGGTTGATCGTGCCCAACAGGGTGGCGATTTTATCTGAAGATGTCGAATGGACCTAGTTCCCAGCTGTTTGAATTTATATACGAACGGGAATCAAACCCGGTATGGATCTGGAGGCACCAGCCGACGCGTGGTACGTCTACGTCGCAGTAGCGATCGTCAGTATCGCGCTCGCTGGCCTCGCGCTGGGAGTCTCGACGGGACCTCCCCCAGACGCAGAACAGGCAGCGAACACCATCGAAGGAGCAACCGCGAGTGAACTCACAGCCAGCGCCTCTTACGACCACGATGCGGACGTGGTCACGATCAACCGCCAGACCATCACCATGGAGAACGACCACGGAACGTCACACGCGAGTTTCTCGTACGGAATCGTCGTCCCAGTGAACGGTGACGAACGGTTGGAGAACCTCGTCCACGGTGCGGAATTTGCAGACGAGTACGAGACGGAACTTCAGGACGGTGATACGCACGCGTTCGCCGTATTCAAACAGGACGTCGAAGCAGCGTTCGACGAGAACACCGGCAACGCCCTCCAGGCGAACGGCGAACTCCACGCCCGACAGCTCACGATCGACGCCGGAATCGACGAACTCGAGCCGTTGTCGGAGTCTGCCGAAGTGGAGGTCACAGAGACCGATAGCTTGCCGGGCGAAGGCGAGATCAGAGACAACGTTCGGGAAGTGACGTTGCGATACGATGGCGTCGAAGGCCGAGACGTTCACTTCGAGGTGACAGGCGACTACGCCGGCTCCGGCGAGTTCGAGGAATCGGACAGCGAACGATTCACGACCGGTTCGGGGGAGATCCCGATCGAGATCAGCTCCTCGAACCTCCGCCAGCCTGGCGACGAACCCGTCACGTTCAGCGTTACGTTCGAGGAAGACGGCGAACTGACCGAAGAGACGTGGGAGGACGACGACCTGGAGATCGACGATCTGGAGGTATGGGAAAACGAAATCGAACGAGAAGTCGAGTTCGATCACGACCACCTGCTAATCGGCCTCAACGACGGAGGGAACTACTATGTCACACTCGTCATCGTCTAGAGCCCAGACCGAGCCGATCGCGGCGATCGTCGCCGTGTCGATGCTCGTCGTCGGTATCGGCATCTACGCGGTGTACGTTCAGGTCACCCTTCCCGGTACGTCGGAATCTACGACCGCCGACCGGGCGATCGATCGTATCTGGGACGAGATCGAAGAAGACGGTGTCTTTCACGCCACCCACGACGGTGACGCCAAACTCTACGATAGAGTCACCGACCAGTCGCTTCCGGCCGGCGCGACCGTCTACGTTCGCGTGACCGCAATCGACGGGGGCGAGGAACGGACGGTCGCGGAGGCCGCCTTCCCGTCGGGATATCCACACGAGACGAGACCGGCAGAGGTCGCCGAACTCGAGCGCTACCTCGAGTCGGAGGGACCACCCGAGGACGCGTCCGTCGCCACGAGAACGATCCCGGTCGCCGTCGTCAGCTCGGCCGAGGTCCGGTCGGGGACGCTCGAGGTGTCGGTATGGTGACCGACGATCGGGCGATCTCGACGGTGATGGACGTCGCACTGGCGCTGCTGATCGTCAGCACGAGCGTGTTACTGATCGGCGTCTACCTCCACAGCGACGACGAGTCGATCGGCGGGGACCGCGGTGATCACGCAATCCAGACGCTGTCCGGTTCGACGGTGACGATCACGTACGATTTGCGAGCCGAGAACGAGGCTGGCAACGCGACGACCGACAGCAAACACTACGACCACCCGGACCTCGACCCCGACGAAATCGGCGAACTCTACCAGATCACGACCTACGGCTCGGCGGCGGATCTGCTCGGCGAGGCTGCGCTGGTGAACCTCCAGATAAACGATACCAAGCCCTTCGCCTACGGGTACGACGTCGAACGGTCGGTCGACGCGGCGATCCGCGATCGGCTGGTCGGCAGTGAGGGCCGAACCTACGCAATTGCAACCTGGGAACCCTACGAAGGAGCGTCGATCAACGGCACGGCCACCGCCGGCGACCGACCACCGCGCACCGCCGACGTTTCGAGTTCGACGATGGCGGTCTCGAGCACCGTTCCTCCGGTCGAGGCGAAGACGCTTGCCGAGTCGTTCGTCGACGGGCAAGAGCGCAGTGCCAGCCGGAGCGGCATCGAAGACGGCTTCGACCTCGTCGGCGAGGACATCGCCCACGCCACGGTCGAGGGCTACTTCCCGCCCGAGGCAACGCAGTACACCCTCGAGTCGACGCTCACCGAGAACTCAATGACGCTGTACAACTACCGAACGCTCGCCGACGCCACCGGGGCCGACGTCGAAGACCACGTGACCGGAACGTCACCCAACGCCATCGCGGCGAACGAAGCACTCGCAGGGACCGCAGGCGACGACGAGGGACTCGCCGCAGTGATCGCCGACGACATGCGCGACAGTCCGGCTGGCGAGCAAATCGAGGAGGCGTACGCCGAACTCGACGACGACGTTCCGACCGAGGAAAAGGTGGAAGCGCTCGAGTCTGAGTTCGACGCGGTCGTCTCGACCGGAACGATCAAGATCACCGTACAAACCTGGGATCGATAATATGAACGTGAACAGTCACCGCTGGCAACCGAACGGAGCCGTACAGGGCCCGAAATAGAACCGATGACAGGCCGTAACCGACCGAATCGGAGCATATCGATTGCAGATGACGACCGCGCACGCATTCCGTTCGCGATGATCGCGGTGTTGTTACTCGTTTCGAGCGTCGGGATCATCGCCGTGCTCGAACAGCGCCCCGATCCGGTGATCGACCGTGACGCTGAACTCGTGCTCGACCGGAGCGTGACCGCCGCACAAAGTGAGCTTCGCACCGCGGTACTCGATGCGACGCACCAGGCGGGCGCAGCACCGATCAACACGACGGCCGGCAGCGATATCGATGCGATTTCGGCTGCCGACGACGACCGTGAGGCGTTCCGAAAGTACGTCAAACTGCTCGTCTACCTCGAAGCCGCCGATCGGTTGCCTGCCGCCGGCCAGTCCGTCGGCCCGGACGCCGAGTCGACAGTGTCACTCCCGCCAGTCTCGAGCGACCCCGGCGACGGCGAGATCGATCCAGACGAGGCCATCGACCGGGTCGACCTCGAGATCGGCTACTTCGACGAGGACGTCGAGCAGGGAACGATTCACGCGACCGTCCACGGCGTCGAATTCGACGGCGTCGTCGGCGGAGAAGAACTCCCGACGGAGACGCGATCGCTCAGCGTCAGCGCAGGCTCGCCGGTCTTCGAACTGCACGAACGGATGACGGAGTACGAAGCACAACTCAACAAAGGATTTTTCGACAGCGAAGGAGCACCCGATGCGACCGACCCCGACGGACTCGGCCAGGAGCTCGCCCTTCGACTGTATCCGATGGCGTACCTGAAAGCGAGCTGGGACCGATTCGGCGAGGAGACTACCAGACCCGAAGATCACGCCTTCGAGGAGGTCATCGATACCGACCACACCGAAGTGCTCGCCAACCACGCTATCTTCTCGGTCCAGGAGGACGTCTTCGGCACCCGCGATCCACACGCCGATCGAACGATGCGTCCCCAGTACGTCTGTACGAGCCTCGACCTCGCCACGACGATCAGCGACGTCGAACTCGAGGCAGACCTGAACGACATGGTTCCGAGCGACAACGTCACGTTCGAAGACGACCTCGAGGAGATCGTCGAACGCGACGAAAACGACACGATAATCGGCTTCAACGAGGAGGTCGACTTCGAAGAGCAGGTGTGTGACGACGGCGGCTTGATCAACGACTGGGTGTTCGGTGACGAAGCGACTGGCGACCTCCCGGACGTGCCACCACTCTCTGACCTCATCCAGGACGGCATCGAGAGCATGGACGCGGCAACCTACGAAATCGAGGTCCCGGTCGATATGGTCGCCAAGGCCACGCTACTCGAGTACCAGGGCGAGAACGTCGTCGACTACCTCGAAGCGGAGGCCGAGCAGATCGAATCCGAGATGGAAGACAGGGAGATGCCGGATGAGTACATGTACGACGTCCCCGACGGCGAGTACGAACGGAGCCCGGGAGACATCGTCGACGAACTCTATCGAATCGACGTGACGACCGACCAGAGCACTTCGTCCGGCCAGCTACCCACGCCCAGCCCACCCGATGGAAGTGACTGGGAACGCGACCGGGATAGCGACTCCGAGTCAGTTCGCGGCGTTGCGAGTGTAGACGTCGATCACACGCCGATCCGAGCGGGCGACAGTTACGATCGAACGATTCACAAACTCTCCGGAACGGCCGCCGTCGAGGTGCGCGTCGTCCACGGCTACAAGGACACCACCGGAAACGAGACGGAATACACGACCGTCTCCACCACCGACACCGTCGACGTCGAGGTGGAGACGACGATCGATGGCTCGTACGGCTTCGACGCAGGGGGCGAGTACTACACCGGAACCAACGAGTTCCCAGTCGCATCGAACCCGATCGAGACCGACTACGGCCACCACGACGACGTGACCTTCGAGACGGGATTCGAGAACGCGCTCGTCGAAGTGACGAGCGCGGAGTCCTACGACACTGCAGAGCGTGACATCGAGAGCGAACTGACCTCTGCACTCGAGTCGAGCGATCCAGACGGCCTCGAATCCGCGGCCGAAGAGAGCGTTCTCGAGCAGTCGAGCACGGTGCTCGAGTCGGACGACGTCATCCCGGGTGAACGGCAGGCCGTGATCGACGCGCTGACCGAAGAGCTCGAAACCGTGCACGGAAATTTCACCGCCGAGTGGAACGACGACCCGCTCCGCGTCGAGGTCGCCGAACTAACCGACGGGGAGACGCCACCGAAGCAGGCAATCGAGGACATTCAGGCCCGATTCGAGGACCAGTACGTCGACGACGGGGGACCGTACGAGACGCCCGAAGAGAAGGCGAAAGCCCAGATTCGGAAGGCGTACTTCGATCGTATCTACTACTGGCTCGGGGAGTTCGACGACGAGTACGACGAGCAACTGGACGCCGTCGAATCCGAACTCGACGATATCGGTGACGGGGCCGGACTCGGCTATCTCGACGACGCACTCGACTTCGTGCAGGGATTCGCGAACGCCGACTTCGATCCCGAGCCGATCGACCTCGAGGGCTCACCAGTACTCGACGACGCCCAGTACGAAGTCTCCGGCTCGCCGACGTACCTGACGACGACCTCGATCAATCGCGAACGTGATTCAGCGATCAGACCGGAAGACGCAGGCGTCCTCGACCTCGAGTTCGACGAGGACGTCCACCACGATCCGATGGCGGTGCAGACGGACAATCGCATGCCGTGGCCGGGACTGCCGGTCGTGTTCGCAATACCGAATAAGTGGTACGCGACGATCAACACCTGGTCCGTCGACGTCAGGGGCGAGTACTCTCGGTTCGAAGTCAGTTCGACCATCGGCGACCCTGCTGACAGCGATCGGCTCACCTACGTCGCCGAACATCGTCCGATAACGGTCGAACTCTCCGACGGCGAAACGGTGCAGGTCGGGAAGAACGAGGCGATCGACTTCGAGACGGAGACGGAAGTGATCGTCGTGATGCCCGGAGCCGTCGTTCAGCGCGGTGGGCCGGTGCCTGCGGTTGCTGATGGCCAGGGATCGCTAGATGGAACCACATTCTGTTCCGAGACCTGGGAAGATGTTGGCCCGAACGCAGAGTCCGATACTTCTATGTGTGATGACCCTCATAGCTGATCTTCATACCCACCTTTCCCGAACAATTTTAACCCTTTAGGGCATATATACTGGTATGAAAACAAAAAGTATTAGCCAAATGCTACAATTCCTGGATCATCAATTGATAAAAGGATGAGTTCGTTTAGGACCACCGGAAAATGAGCCTCGTCTAATTCTGGTGGTTGGGCTTCCCAATTAACAGCTCCCGTTTCGTATTCTACTGACGTAATATCTGGTGGTGCCGAAAAACTCGTACTTCGTATGGTGTAGACCGAATCTCCTGCGACTACAACAGGATAAGTAGTGTTTATTTCAGGGTCCCACGTAGGTGACTTCCGACCTTGGTTAAAATCATATGCTACTAATTCGTCTATCCGAATATAAGCACAGTCGTCATGTATAGTGGGTCGATTCCACGAAGACTGTTCGAATTCAGCAACTGTTTGTAATTCGCCACTTTCCCCATTGATCGAGATAAGCGATTCACGATCAACAGTATACACTAATCCATCAACAAGTGGGAATGTTTTGGTCAGACGATCATCGAACCACTGTTGTGCGTGAAAGATTTCGTGTTCCCAAATCGAATCACCAGTGTCGAGATCATACGCAGCTATCACAAAGTCGTCTTCATCCAGGTCTGGACGAGATCGAACGTAAACACGTTCGTCGTCAACCGCAAGCGACTGAACCGTCTCAGTGACGTCGATCTCGAGTCGTTCCTCACCGGTTTCGTCGAGGACGATGACACGGTCTTCGAGGCCAGCGTAGAGCAGGTCGTCGTAGATCCGGAGTGATTCGACCGATTCGTCGTGGCCGGTGTTCCAGAGAACGTCACCGTCGTCGTGATCGAGCGCTTCGACACCGTCACCGGCGACGAAGACGGCCGCATCCGAGACGGCGGGCGTGCCTCGCTCGCCCGTTTCGTGTTCCCAGACGGTATCGCCGCGTTCGGTGAGATCGAGGGCGGTGTAGAAGCCACTTCCGTGACTGACGTACGCGACGTCGTCGTACACGACTGGTGGACTTACGGTCCCCTCGAGTTCGGCAGTCCAGAGAATTTCGGGTTCGCCGTCGAGGCCGTCGTGGGGGACCGAGAGTCGATTGGCAGCGTTGTAGTGGATCATCGGCCAGCTGCCGTAGTCGCTGTCGTCGTCGGCGACGCCGGGGTCGTCCTCCGGTGGGGATGTGTCGGGGTCGTCCGAACCGCCGGTGCAGCCGGCGAGAGTAGCCATCGCGGCGGTCGATCCGACACACGTCGCGAGCCACTGGCGGCGCGTCTGTCTGCGCTTGGACATGTGGTTGCTTGCTACCTCCTAACCTATAATGAAAATTTCGAAAGTTGTAATACCAAGACTGATTGGGTGAGAGATCACGAATAGGGCAGCGAGACGGCCACTCGAGTCCGTTCGTCGAACTGGCTGTCGGCGACCTCGAGTCATCGGGGTGCAACTGGAACAGTCACCGACGAGGGAGTGAAACACAGCTTGGGCCTAGGAAACAACGCTTTTCCTAAACTCAACTTGTTAATTAGAAACGTAGATTGTATTAGTGAGCACTGTCTGCTGTCGAGCATGAGCGTTCGAACGAGAACCGTTCCCAGCCGAGGGGCACGATGAGTTCGGAATCAGACCGCGACGGCGGTCACTGTTCGACCCCCGACAGCGACGGCGAGGTCGCCGAGGAGATCGCCATCATCGCCTTCAAGCGGAAGATGGACACCGCCGAGGAAATCGTCGAGGGCATCGACGATCGCTACGACTCGGTGGACATCCTCGAGTATCACTCAGACGTCTTCGAGGAGTACTGGGGCGAGTACGACTGTTTCGTCGGGCTGATGGCGAGCGGCATCGCGATGCGAAAGACCGCCCACTTACTCGAGGACAAGTGGGACGACCCGGCGATCGTCGTCATCGACGAAGAACTGACCTGGGCGATCCCGATCACGGGTGGCCACCACGGTGCGAACCAGGTCGCGAAGGATCTCGCGACGATGGGTGCGATCCCGGCGATGACCACCGCGAGCGAGGCGGCGGGTAAGCAGGGCGTCGAGGCCCGCGCGAAGGCGATGGACGCCCACGTCGTCAACGGCGATTCGACCGTGGCGACGAACCTCGCCGTCCTCGACGACGAACTCGGTCCCGTCGCACGACTCGACGGCCCGAAGGCGGTGCTGGTCGGCGACGACGTTACGGTCCTCAAGCGCAACAAGGACGATGGCGTCGTCGTCGGCACCGGAAGTGTCTCCGGGGCGAAGAAAGAGACGTTCCTGGAAGCCTGGGAGACCGCCCTCGAGCGAACGGAGTACGAGATAGCGGACGTCGAGTTCGTCGCGACGGCGACCCGGAAAGAAGACGAGGAGGGGTTGCTCGCCGCGGCCGACGAACTCGGCCTCGGCGTCGTCGCCTTCGAGAAGGGGACGCTGCTCGAGCACGAGGGACCGACCCCCTCGAAGTCGAAGGAACTGATCGGCTGGCCGGGCGTCTCGGAGGCGTCAGCCATCGCCGGTGGCCGTGAGAACGAACTCGTACTCGAGAAGATCGGCTACGAGGACGAGGTAACGGTGGCGATCGGCCGATGAGTTCGGGCAACGAATCTGCCGGCACTCCCGACGAGTACGGCACCCTCTACGTCGTCGGCATCGGCCCCGGCCTGCCCGACCACATGACCAAGCGAGCCAAAGAGGTCATCGAGACGGCCGACTGCGTGATCGCCTCGAATCTTTACCAGTCGTTCCTCCGTGAGGACGGAACGTTGCCACCTGAGGACGAGGTGGATGACGACGGGTTCGTCACTCGAGACGCTGACACCGCAGCGCGAGACGAAGGCGATCGCGAGGACGGCCACGAACAGCAGATCGTCCGGTCGTCGATGGGACGCCAGATCGAACTGGCGAAGGAGGCGTTCAAGCGCGTTCGCGCGGGCGAGGACGTCGCCCACGTTTCGGGTGGCGACCCCTCCGTCTACGGCAAGTCCGACCTCCTCTTTCTGATGGCCGAAGAGGAGGAAGCGACGGACATTCCAATCGAGATCGTCCCCGGCGTGACCGCCGCACTCGGCGGGTCGGCGATGGTCGGTGCACCCCTGTGTAACGACTTCTGTACCGTCTCGCTGTCCGATAAGTGGCGTGGCTGGGACGAGATCGAGGAGAAACTGCGTGCCGCGGCGATTTCCGACTTCGTGATCGTCCTCTACAACTGCTGGCGCAACTACGAGAAGGCCGTCGAGATCGTCCGCGAGGAACGCACCGACGACGCCTACGTGGCGATCGTCAACGACGCGGGCCGGGAAGACGCCGGCCGCAACGGCGAGGGTCACTTCGTCACGACGCTTGGCGACGCTGTGAATCACGACGACAAAGTCTCGGGAATGGGCACCTCGCTCATCATCGGCAACCACGAGACGAAAACCTGGAGCAACGACGATCGAACGTACCTGGTCACCCCGCGTGGCGGGCGTGACGTCGACGATTTCTGATAACCATGACTGACACCAACACCGACTCCGACGAATCGACCTCGAAGTGTGGCGCGAAAACCGACGGCGGCGAGACCTCGAGTTCCGCTTCGGGCTCGAAGTGCGGCGCGTCGAAGAGCGACGACTCGAGCTCGTCCTCGGAATCGAAATGCGGGGCCTCAGGTTCGAGCTCGAGCGACTCGAGCAGTTCGGGATCGAAGTGTGGGGCCTCGAGCAAGAAAGAGAGCACCGAGGAGAAAGTCGGCGCGACCGTCGACGACTTCGACGGCGAGCCCGGCCAGCTGATGGCTGTCGGCCTCGGCCCCGGCCATCCGGAGGGGATGACCCAGCGTGCGAAAGACGCACTGCTCGAGGCCGAGCACATCGTCGGCTACACGACCTACATCGAGCTCCTGCCCGACGAGATCGTCGAGCAGGCCGACGACATCTACGACACGCCGATGTGTGGCGAGGTCTCCCGGACAGAGGAATCGGTCGACCGCACGCTCGCGGGCAACGACGTGGCGATCGTCGGCAGCGGCGACCCGAACGTCTACGCGCTCGCGGGGCTGGCACTCGAGATCCTCGAGTCGAAGGGTGCGACGGCCTCGATGGTCGACTTCGAGGTTATCCCGGGCGTCCCCGCCGCACAGTCGTGTGCGGCCCGTCTGGGTGCCCCCCTCGTGAACGACACCGTCTCAGTCTCGCTGTCCGATCACCTCGTGCCGATGCCCGAGATCGAGTCCCGGCTGCACTCGGTCGCAAAGGAGAGTTTCATCATCACGATCTACAACCCCTGGAGCCGCAAGCGTCGGGAGAACTTCGAGAAGTGCTGTGAGATTCTCCTCACGCACCGCGATCCCGGCACGCCCGTGGGCATCGTTCACGGTGCCGGCCGCGAGGACGAGCAGGTGATGATCACCGAACTCGGCGAACTCGAAGAGCTCGGTGAAAGCGAGATCATCGACATGACGACGACCATCGTCGTCGGCAACGAGGAAACGTACGTCTGGGACGACCGGATGGTCACCCCGCGTGGCTACGAGACGAAATACGACTACTGAGGACCCGACCACGAACCCAACACACCACATGCCAAAATACGAAGTCACCCTCGAGAAGGACGCCTGTGACGGCATCTTCGCCTGCCTGACCCGCGATCCGCGATTCGTCGAGGACGAAGACGGCCTGGCGACGGTCGACCCCGACGCCGACCCGATCTACGACGCGACGGGCGAGGAGACCGTCACGGTCGAAGACGGTCGGGTCGTCGCCACTTTCGACGACGACCGGATCGAGGACACGAAAAAGGCCGCCCAGGCCTGTCCCGTCGACGCGATCGAGGTTCGGGAGGTGGACGAATGAGTCGTGAGGGAGGGGTCGCCCTCGATCCCCCTGCCGACCTGCTTGCCGGCCACCCCGCGACAGCGTACCTCTGGGGCCACGTCGCCGGCAGCGGCGCAGTCACCGCGAAGGGCCTCGAGGTCGTCACGAACGACGAGGAGAGCGCGGCTGTCCTCGCGGCCATCGCAGGCGGCGACTTTGCCGACCTCGCACACGAGACGACCACCCGCGAGTACGCCCACGACACCTCGATCACCCGGACCGAAGAGGAGTACACGGTCTCGATCGACGGCTCGGACCTCTACGGCGCGAGTGGTCCCCTCGGCCTCCCGGTCGACGGCCGCGGGAACTACCGCTTTAGCGCTTTCTCGGCTCACAAGCGTGAACTGCTCCGGGGACTGCTCGAGGGCTGTGGCACGGTTTGTTTCAAGTCCTCGAGTGGCACCGTCGGAATCTCGTTCGTCGCCGACGACCGAGCGTTGCTCGAGGTCATCGACGACCTTCTCGAGAGCTGTCCCGTGGAAGCCCCAACGGGCGAGATAAGCGAGACCTCCTCCGGGGGCTACTGGTTCGGGCTCGAGGATTCGGCCGCCCCCGATTTTGGAACCTGGGTGTACGACGAGAGCGACGAAACGGGACTGTACGCACCGAGTCGCCGACGGAAGCTCCAGCGAAGTCTCGAGCAGGCTGAAAACGTATGAGCACCGAGAACAGCGGACAGGTGGTCGGGGACACACTCGAGGACGACGCCGTCCTCGTCGTCGGCCACGGCTCGCGGCGGGAGAAGTCAAACGAGCAGGTCCGCGAGTTAGCGGCGATGCTCGAGGATCGGGTCGAGGTTCCGGTCGACGTCGCCTACCTCGAACTCGCGGAGCCGTCGATCCCCAAGGCGATCGAGGGGCTCGCGCCGACCTGCGAGCACCTCTCGGTCGTCCCCCTGTCGCTGTTCGGGGCGAGCCACGTCAAAAACGACGTGCCACTGGCGGTCCAGACCGCTCGAGCGAAATACGATGAGCTGGCGCTTCACTGCGGGGCCCACCTGGGCGTCCACCCCGCACTCGTCGAGTTGCTCGACGAACGGGCTCGCGCCGTCGAGGAGGATCTCGGCGTCGACCGCGAGGACGACGACGTCGCGGTCGTCGTCTGTGCCCGGGGCTCGAGCGATCCGGACGCCAACGCCGACGCGCACAAACTCTCCCGGCTGCTCTACGAGGGCCGGGAGTTCTCCCGCGTGGAGACGGCCTTCATCGGGGTCACGGAGCCCCGACTCGAGGACGCCCTTCACACCGTCGCGAAGGGGCGCCCCGACGCGGTGGTCGTCCTGCCGTACATGCTGGGCGACGGCGTGTTGACCCAGCGGATCCGGGACGGGGCGGCAGACTTCGACGCGGAGTACCCCTACGTCGCCGCGGGGGCGGGCGATCCGCTTGGCACGGACGAGCGCATCGTGAAGGTGCTCGCCGATCGTTTCCGGGAGGCTCGCGCCGACGGCGTCGAGATGTCCTGTGACACCTGCAAGTACAAGGTCGAACTCGACGGCTACGAGGACGACCAGGGTGGCGCTCGCGCAATGCTTCGCTCGCTCGTCCACCAGGCCGAACACGCCGACCGCGAGAACGTCGGAGACGACCCACACGTCCACGACGCCCCCGAGAACCACGTCGCCGTCTGCACCAACCAGACCTGTGCGGCCAGTGGCGCGGCGACCGTCCTCGAGCGCCTGCGCCAGGAGGCCCGCGACGCCGAGGAGTGTGACGTCCATATCACCCGGAGCTCCTGTCTCGGCCAGTGTGGCGAGGGGCCGATGGTCGCCGTCTATCCCGACGGGATCTGGTACGGCGGCGTCACCCCCGAGGACACTGAACGCATCGTTTCGTCCCACCTCGAACGGGACCGCATCGTTTCCGATCTGGTCCAGCAGACGCTGTGACCGAGCAGACGACATAACACACTAACAGAACAATGGCTTGCGCAGAACTCGAAGCACTGAGACTCGCACTAATGAACGTCAACGGCACCGTCGACGAACACGTCAAACAACACGCCGAAGCCGAGATCGGCGACGCCTTGGAGGAAAACGGCCCGATCGCAGCGCTGGCGAACGCCGAAACGTTAGACGAGATCCAGCGTCACCTCGACGCGGCGCTGGTCGATCTCGAGGAGAAAGCCTCGGATGCCGACTCAACTGACCCACACGGCGCCTACCTCCGCGGCCGGGTCGTCGCCGTCCGGGATGCCGAACAGCGAATCCGACGGCTCCGCGAACGAACCGACGGCCTCCTCGAGGATCTGGGTGAAACCCACCACACCCTCCACGAGGCGTTCCCGATCGAGGAGTGATGAGCGTGAACGAACCGCCGCGTGCCGACGACAGTGACGACGATGGCGTCCTCGAGGCAGAGACGTGCCTCTCTCTGGGCGACCTCGGCCCGGCCGCGAGCAGACACAACTGGCGTCGCTCGGCGGTCGCCGTCGACGGGGAGACCGTCTTCGCTGGTCTCGCCGGCGGGCGTGTAATCGCCACCGACCTCGCCGAGGGCAAGGCAGAAGAGCGGTGGTCAGTCGAGGGCGACGACGAGCGCTACGTCGTCTCGATGGACGTCGACGACGGCATCCTCGTAACCGGCGAACGCGGTCCCGAGGGACGAATTTGCGTCCTCTCGACCGAGACCGGCGACCTCCTGTGGGAGTACGTCACGGCCGAGGACGTCGGTTCGCCCGCGGACGAGACGTTCTTCGCCCAACCGTTCGTCGTCGACGTGCAGGTTGCCGGCGAAACGATCGTCGCCGCCGCCCGCCGCTACGAACGCGACGGCGACGTCCAGGAGTGGTCGAGCGTCGTCTACGGCTTCGACCGCGAGGGCGACCTCGAGTGGACCTTCGACGTCCGGGCCTCGCCGATCGCTTTCGACGTCGACGACGAACGGGTGGCCGTGGCGTACAACCGCTGTCCCGACAACCACGATCACGACCACGGCCTCGTCGTCCTCGACCTCGAGACCGGCGAGGAAGTGGCGAACTGGGACCCCGGCACGCCGGGCGAGCGTCGCGTCGGCGACGTGGCCTTCACCGAGGCGGGCATCGCTGTCGCCAGCCACGGCGACAAATACGGCTACCACCTCGACGAGAACTGTGGAGAGATCTGGCGCGTCGACCTCGCGAGTGAACGCGACCTCGAGGGCGAGACGGTCTACGCCTACCCGAACCACGCCGTCGCCGCCGACGGCACGGCCGTCTTCGTCACTGGAAACACCTTCGCCGAGGAGACCCGCGATCCCGACGGCCGCCATCCGAACGAACACACCGCAGTTGGGGTCGACCCCGAGTCCGGCGAGGTCTCCTGGTCACACGACGTCCGTGGCTTCGCCCGCTATGTCTTCGCCTCCGGTGAGTTCGTGGCGATCCCCTCCGCACAGAACTTCCGCGAGCGCGACGCCGAGACCCACGCCGTGCATCTACTCGAGGCCCAGTCGGGGCCACTCGAGACCCACCCGATCGAGGGGATCTCGAGTGCCGGCGACCTCGCCGGGGATCGACTCGCCGTGATCGAAGAACCCGTCGAGTACCACGACGAGGGGGTCACTCGAGGGGAGTATCGGCTCCACACGTGGCGACTCGAGCACTGATCGGCGGACGCGAGACCGTCTAGAAGAACTCGATTTTTAGTTATTCGCCGTGTTCGACGGCTGCAGCCGTCTCGGCTACCCGTTCGGCCGACAGCTCCGAAAGCGGGATTCGTCGACCGCCGATCTCGCCCTCGAGGACGCCGATCAGTCCCGTCCGATCGCCATCGTCACTCGCGTCGACGACGACGGTCTCGCAGTCGGCTCGAGCGAGCCGACGGGCCGCCTCCCGCGTTTTTACCGTCGGGCTCCCCTCGGCGACGTTCGCCCGGCCGTCGGTCACGACGACCACGAGGCTCGCGTCGGCGTCGGCTCGCGTGACGATCCGGGTGGCTTCCTCGAGACCTGATGGAAGCGGCGTCCGGTCTCCGGTGGGGAGTTCTTTCAGGTGACGAGCGGCGAGGGTGACGCTGTCGGTCGGCGGCAGGACGACCTCGGCTTGCTCGCCCGCGACGGCCACGAACGCCACCCCGTCGCGTTGCTCGTAGGCGTCCTGGAGCAAGCTCATGACCGTCCCCTTGGCGTCGGCCATCGCCGGACGCATGGAGGCGCTGGCGTCGACGACGAAGACGATCAGCGTGCCCGCTCGAGACCGCCTGACTGACTTGCGCAGGTCACCTTCCTCGACGCGCGTTCGGCCGTCTGCCGCGGCGGCTCGGATCGAGGCGGCCGCGTCGGCGGCCTCGTCTGCGGTTGCGCGTTCGGTCCGAACCCGTGCGCCACGGCCCCGGTCAGATGCCTCGACCCGAGCGCGAGAGCCGTCACTCGAGGCAGCTGTTTCAGCCTCGAGGTCCTCGATGGGTGGGCTTCCCGAATTGCCGATCTCGGCTCGTCGCTGACCCGGGACCAAGGGCGTCGCCTCCTCTTCGTCGTCGCCTTCGCCGGGAGAGTCCTCGTCGTTATCCGGCCCGTCGTCCCCTTCTCCGTCGTCGTCGGCAGGGGATTCGCTCGAGGACCCGCTCGATCCACTGCCCCCGCCCCCGCCACCGCCGGAGCCACTCGAGTCGTCGTCACCGTCGCCGGGATCATCCCCGTCGTCCTCGTCGTCTCCTCGAGTGTCGTCCTCCGTGCGCTCGTCGGTTTCCGCTTCGTCGTCACCATCTGCGTCCGCCGGCTCATCGGCCTCAGCCTCACCGTCGTCGTTTCCCCCCTCGTCCTCCTGATCGTCCTCGTCGTCGAAGTGATCCTCGAGGACGTCCTCCGGATCGGGGGCGTCCTCGAACGGGCGGCTCTGCATCCGGTGGGGAAGTGCCAGCCGGGCGGCCTCCTCGACGTCGGGCTGGATCACCTTCCCTCGGCCGTCGAGGGCGGCAAGCGTCCGGGCGGTGCGGGCGATGGCGATGTCGGCGCGGTGGCCGTCGACGCCCGCCTCGAGACAGAGCTCGGCGATGTCGCGTTTGAAATCGGCGGGGAGAGAAACGTCCTCGAGGAGTGTCCGGGCCTCGAGCAATTCCTCGGCGAGGGCGGCGGTCTCCTCGTCGTACTCCCCGACGAACGTCTCCGGGTCCTCGTTTCGCTCGAGGGCGCGGTCGATGACCTCGATCCGATCCTCGAGGTCGCGACAGCCGACGACGGTTGCCTGGAGGGCGAAGCGGTCCCGAAGCTGTGGGCGCAGGTCTCCCTCTTCGGGGTTCATCGTTCCGACGAGGGTGAACTCGGCGGGGTGGGAGACACTCACGCCGTCGCGTTCGACGCGGTTGACCCCGCTCGCGGCCGCATCGAGGATGACGTCCACGAGGTGATCTTCGAGCAGATTGACCTCGTCGACGTAGAGGATGCCCCGGTTGGCGCGGGCGAGCAGGCCGGGGTCGAACTCGGCCTCGCCCTCCAGCGCGTCAGCCACCGAGAGGGTCCCGACGACGCGTTCGCGGGTCGCCCCGAGCGGAAGCGTCACCAGCGGGACGGGACGGGTCTCGACCTCGAGATCCGCGGGATCACGCGATCGGCAGGACTCACACTGGCCGGCCGGATCGTCGGGCGGACAGCCGTAGGGGCAGTCCGCGACGGCTTCCTGTTCGGGCAGTAGGTCCACGAGTCCACGGACGGCCGTCGATTTGGCGGTCCCTTTCTCCCCCTGGACGAGCAGCCCGTCGAGCGCGTCGTTGGCCGCGACGGCCAACAGCGCCCGCTTCAGTTCCTCCTGTCCGACGATCGCCGGAAACGGCGTTCGGTGACGCTCCATGTCGATGTGAAACCTTATTTGTAGTACCGAAATAATGCTTTACTATCGATGCCGACGATCGGGCTATACACTGCGACGGAAAACGAGTTGGGCGCGCTACAGGAGGCTGCGACCCGACTCGAGGGAATCGACCTGGTGGTTCGCTCCGAGAGCGACCTCGAAGACGAAGCCGAACTCGAGGCCTACCTCGACGCACTCGAGTCGGTCGACGCCGCGGTCTTCTGGCTCCACGGGGCTGAAGACAGCATGCCGGGCTACGACCTGGCGACCGACCGCCTCGAGGAGGCTGGCGTCCCGCTGGTCGTGAAAGCGACGGGTGACGCGTACGCACTCGAGGACACGACGGTTTCCGAGGACGACCGCGAGCAGGTCTACGAGTACTTAGAGCGGGGTGGCGTGGTCAACCTCGAGCACTGCTGTCGCTATCTCGCCGGCGAGTACGGCGAGTACGACGGCGAGGTCGACGACCCCGTCGAACTGCCGACGGAGGGCGTCTACCACCCTGACTACCCCGCCGTCGAGTACGAGGAGTTACTCGAGACCCACGATTCCGACAAACCGACGGTGGGCGTCTGGTTCTACGAGTCCCACTGGACCCACGCCAACACCCGCTACGTGGACGCGCTCGTCCGCGCACTCGAGGAAAAGGGCGTGAACGTCCTGCCCGCCTTCTGTAATCCCGCGACCGACGAGAAGGGTCAAGAGAACGCCGAGTGGGTCGCCAAGAACTGGTTCAGCGACGAGGACGGACCGATCGTCGATGCTGTCGTCAGCTCCTTTATGTTCTCGCTGGGGATGAGCGAGCGCGGTCGGTCGGCGAGCGACGAGGGAGGAACGGAGGACATCTTCTTAGAGGAACTGGGCGTTCCCGTCCTGCAGGCGATCACGACGATGCGCTCGCGGTCGCGCTACGAGGCGAGTGACACGGGCGTGATGGGCTTCGAACTCGCCCTCTCGGTGGCGCTGCCGGAGTTCGACGGCAACGTCATCACCCATCCGATCAGCGGGAAAGAGCGCATGGACGACGAGGCCGGCGTCGGCAGCGTGCCCAAACAGCACTTCCCGATCGAAGATCGGGTCGAGCACGTCGCCTCCCTGGCGGTCAACTGGGCACAGCTTCGACACACCCCGAACGAGGACAAGAAGGTCGCCGTCGTCCTCCACAACTACCCGCCGAGTGACGACGGCATCGGGACCGCGTTCGGACTGGACAGCCCCGAGAGCACGATCAACTTACTGGAAGAACTCGAGGCCCGCGGCTACGATCTCGAGGACCGCCCCGACGACGGCCAGGCGTTGATCGAGGAGCTGACCTCCCAGCTCACCCTCGAGGACCGCTGGGTCGCCCCCGAGGACGTCCGCGAGCTGAGCGTCGACGTCGTCTCCCCCGACCAGTACGCCGAGTGGTTCGCCGACGCCGACGAGCGTTTCCAGGAACACATTATCGAGGAGTGGGGCGAGCCACCGGAACGACCGTTCGCCATCCCCGGCATGGAGTGTGGCAACGTTCTCGTGACCGTTCAGCCCCCGCGTGGCTTCGGGATGGACCCCTCGAAGGTCTACCACGACTCAGATCTGCAGCCCCCACACGACTACTACGCCTTCTACGCCTGGCTGCGCGAGCACTACGAGGCCGACGCCGTCGTCCACCTGGGCACCCACGGCAGCCTCGAGTGGCTTCCCGGAAAGACCGTCGGGCTCAACGGCGAGAGCGCCCCCGACGCCCTGGTCTCCGACCTGCCGAACGTCTACCCCTACATCGTCAACAACCCCGGCGAGGGGACCCAGGCCAAACGGCGATCCTACGCCGCCATCGTCGACTACCTCACACCCGTCATGCGGGCGGCAGGGACCTACGACGACCTGGCCGAACTCGAGGAACTGGCGAGTGAGTACCGCCAGGCCGGGATGGAAGACGCCCGAAGCGACGATGGTGAGCACCTCGAGGCCCTCCTCCGGGAGAAAGTCGAAGAACTGGACCTCGCGGTGGAACTCGGCATCGCTGGTACCATAGACGAGAAGGCAGACGTCCGCGGACCCGACGAGGCCGGCTCGAGTCTGGCAGAGGGAGACGTCGAAGGTGACGAGGTCGACATCGACGAACTCGTCGAGCGCATCCACGAGTACCTCACCGACGTCAAGACAACCCAAATCCGGATGGGCTTACACACGATGAGCGAGCCGCCGGAGGGTGAGCGACTGGTCGAGTACCTCGTCGCGCTCACGCGCCTCGAGAATCCCGGCGCGCCGAGTCTCCGTGAGAGTGTGGCGGGCGCACTCGGCGTCGACTACGAGACCATGCTCTCCTCGCCGGGAACCTACGACGAGGATCTCGGCATGACCTACGCCGAGGCCGCCGATATCGTCTACGAGCAAAGCGTCGAACTGATCGAGACGCTCGCCGAACACGACTTCGACGTTCCCGTCTCCGAGTTGGAGGGGGGCCCCGACGATGAAGTGAACATCAACCTGCTCATCGTCGACCTCGAGACCATCGGCGACGCGAAGGCCAAACCGGGCGCACACGACGACCTGCGGAAGGCGCTGGCGTTCATCTGTGAGGAAGCTCAGCCCCGCGTCCAGGGAGCCGCCGAGGAAATCCCACAGACTGCGGACGCCCTCGAGGGCGAGTACGTCCCGCCAGGAGGGTCGGGCGCACCGACCCGCGGCGGCGTCGACCTGCTGCCGACCGCGCGGAACTTCTACACGCTCGACCCCCGCAAGGTGCCGGCGAAAGCCGCCTGGCAAGTTGGAAAAGAGGTGGCAGAGGGCGTCCTCGAGCGCCACTACAACGAGAACGACGAATATCCAGAAGAGATCGGCGTCGTCGCCTGGGGAACCCCCACGATCCGCACCCGTGGAGAGACCATTGCTCAGGTACTCGCAATGATGGGCGTCGAGCCGGTCTGGACCGACGCGGGCCGGATCGACGACGTCGAGCCGATCCCACTCGAGGAACTCGACCGACCGCGGATCGACGTGACGACCCGGGTTTCGGGACTGTTCCGGGACGCCTTCCCCGCCGCGGCTGGGGTTATCCACGACGCCGTCGACGCGGTGGTCGACCTCGACGAGCCCCACGAGATGAACTACGTCAAGAAACACGTCGAGGAAGAGGCGGCCGAACTCGAAGAGGAGGAAGACCTCGAGGGCGACGAGGCCCGCGACGCCGTCATGGACCGGGTCTTCACGACGAAACCCGGCGGCTACGGAGCCGGGACGAACAAGGCCATCGACGAAGGTAACTGGGACGATCGGTCGGATCTCGCGAGCGTCTACGTCCAGTGGGGCGGCTACGCGATGGGCTCGCGCGGCCGGGTCTCTGATGCCCACGATTCGTTCGAGCGGCGACTTTCGAGCGTCGACGCCACGGTCAAGCTCGAGGACACGATGGAACAGGACGAGTTCGACTCCTCGGACTGGTACGCCTTCCACGGCGGCTTCATTTCGGCTGTGTCGGAAGTTTCGGGCGAAGAGCCGGCGTCGTACGTCGGCGACTCGAGCGATCCCGACAACGTGGACGTCTACACCAACGAGGAGAAAGTCCGCAAGTCGATGCGCGCTCGCGTGCTCAACCCCGACTGGCTCGAGTCGATGGAAGAACACGGCTACAAGGCCGCGGGCGACCTCTCGACGACGGTCGACGTCACGCTGGGCTGGGACGCCACGACGGGCGTCATCAGCGACCGTCTCTGGGAGGACGTCGCCGAGGCCTACGCCTTCGACGAGGATCGCCAGGAATGGATGAAAGACGTCAATCCGTGGGCCCTCGAGTCCATCACGGCGACGTTACTCGAGGCCATCGACCGGGATCTCTGGGACGCGAACGAAGAGATCGAGGACAGACTCCGGGACATCAACCTCTCCGTGGAGGGTGACCTGGAAGCACGAACGACAAACGAAGTTGCAGGAGTGACTAACGATGACTGAAACCGACGGTGAATACGAGAATGAGTACGCGGATCTGGGCGCAACGACACAGGAGGCGATGGACATCGCCGAGACGAGCATGGACATCGTCCGGCAGTTCGTCCCCGACGAGACGCTCGCAGACCGGATCCGGCAGAAATCGGTCCACTCGATGGGCGACATCGAGTTCCAGCACCTGATCCGCTTTACCGGCGGGGACGACCTCGGAGACGACGAGGACGCTCCCGTCCGCGCGGGTGCAAGAGCCATCCTCGAGGGAGCGAACATCGTCACGGACATCACAATGGCCCAGGCAGGCATCACCGGCCGCGGCCACGACTGTGAGAAGCACAAGGCGATCGGCCACGGGGCCGAGCTCGCGAAAGAGACGGGGATGACCCGGACCGCCTCGGGGGTGTTCGAGCTCGACAAGGAAGGCGTCTACGACGGCTCGATCGCGACGGTGGGCAACGCCCCGACGGCCGCCTTCGCACTCGCGGACTGCATCGAGAACGGCACCCGTCCGGCCGTGATCGTCGCGACCCCCGTTGGCTTCGTCAAGGCCGAGGAGAGCCGCCAGCGGATTCGTGAGGTCAGTGAGGAGTACGGTGTTCCGGCGATTACGAACGTCGGCCGGCGCGGTGGTAGCGGCCTCGCAGCCGCGCTGACGAACGAACTGATCCACGTCGCGAAAGACGTCCGGACGGACGAACTCGACCTCGAGTTGACGGCTGAGGTGCGGGCGAGCGAGGATGTGGAGGAAGCGCGATGAGCGGTGAGTACGACCTCGAGTCAGGCCCCGACCCGGCGACGTTCGCTGCTGCGGCGGCGGAGCCGGATATCGACGAAGCGACGGACGATCCCGTCTACGCCGTGGGCGTCGGACCGGGCAACCTCGAGTACCTGACCCCACGTGGCGAGCGCGCCATCCGCGAGGCGGACGTCGTCGTCGGCTTTACGACCGTCGTCGAGTTCGTTTCCGAGTGTACCGACGCCGACCTGATGACCTGTGGTTATAAAGACGAGGCCGAGGCCCTCGAGGAGTTCGCCGAACGGGTCGCTGCCGGCGAGTCGGGCACTGCCGTCGCGATGGGCGACCCCAACCACTCGGGCTATCAGTTCGTCGGGAAGGTCCAGGACGCCGTCGAACGCGAGGATCCCGACGTTCCGGTACGGATGATCCCCGGCATCTCCTCGATTCAACTCGCGGCGAGTCGCGCCCGCACACCCAAGGAGGATTCGGAGTTCGTCACCCTCCACAAGCGTGGCGACGTCTCCAGTGATATGGATCGTCTCGCCGAAGCCGTCGGCCAGCGCCACCTGCTCGTGCTCCCCCGGCCCTACGACATCATGCCCGGGGACATCGCCGAGTTCCTGCTCGAGGCCGGCGCGGACCCGGACCTCGAGGCGCTGGTACTCGAGAAACTGACCCACGACGACGAACAGATCCACCGCTCTACGCTCGGGGAGCTCTCCGAGCACGCAGGTGGCGACGGAAAGGACGACACGCCCTTTTCTGACCTGGTCGTGCTCGCGGTTCGCCGGGAGGTCGCGATCGAATGACCGGAGCAGGTGGCCCGCCGGGGTTCGTCCTCGGTGGCGTCAGCTCCGGCGTCGGCAAGACCGTCACGACGCTGGCGATCGTGCGGGCACTCGAGGACGCGGGCCACTCCGTCCAGCCCGCAAAGGCCGGGCCGGACTTCATCGATCCGAGCCACCACGAGGCGATCGCCGGCCGGCCCTCTCGTACCCTCGACCTGTGGCTCTGTGGTGAGGAGGGCGTCCGGCGCAACTACGCCCGCGGCGAGGGCGACGTCTGTGTCGTCGAGGGCGTGATGGGACTGTACGACGGCGACGGCTCGAGTACGGCGATGGTCGCCGAGGCCCTCGGTCTCCCGGTCGTCCTCGTCGTCGACGCGAAAGCCGGCATGGAGAGCGTGGCAGCGACTGCACTCGGCTTTCAGGCCTACGCCGAGGAGATCGGCCGTAACGTCGAGGTCGCCGGCATCGTCGCCCAGCGCGCCCACGGTGGCCGACACGAGGAGGGGATCCGCGACGCCCTGCCCGACGACCTCGAGTACTTCGGCCGAATTCCACCGAAACCGGACCTCGAGATCCCCGACCGTCACCTCGGCTTGCACATGGGCGAGGAGGCCGCGCTTCCCGAGGAGGCACTGGCGGAGGCCGCCGAGACGCTCGAGGCAGAGCGCCTGGCCGGCGTGGCGAGCGAGCCGCCAGCGCCAGCCGCGAGCCCCGAACCCGGTCCCGCCGTCGACGCTCGAGTCGCTGTCGCCGACGACGCAGCCTTCTGTTTCCGGTATTCGGCGACCCTCGAGCGATTCCGCGAACGGGCGGAGCTGGTCACGTTCTCGCCGCTCGCGGGCGACCCCGTCCCCGACTGTGACGGTATCTACCTTCCGGGTGGCTATCCGGAACTGCACGCCGCGAAGTTGGAGTCGGCCGGCACACTCGAGGAACTCGGCCAGCGAGCGAGCGAGGGGCTTCCGGTCCTCGGGGAGTGTGGTGGCCTGATGGCGATGTCCCAGACGCTCACGACCGCAGAGGGGGGCACCCACACGATGGCTTCGATTTTGCCCGCCGACGTGACCATGCACGACCGCTATCAGGCACTCGATCACGTCGAACTCGAGGCCGTGGACGGAACGCTGACCGCCGACGTGGGCGAGCGACTTCGGGGTCACGAGTTTCACTACTCGAGTGCCGACGTCGACGGCGACGCCCGTTTCGGCTTCGAGACCGTCCGCGGGAAGGGGATCGACGGCGACCACGACGGGCTGACCGAGTACGACTCGCTCGGAACGTACGTCCACGTCCACGCCGAGAGCGGGGCGTTCGATCGGTTCCTCGAGGGACTGTAACGACGAGACGAAGACGACCACCTACCAACGATGACTATGACCGACGACACCGACCCGAAAGACCCGATCGAACGAACGCCCGGTAAAGGACGGACCCCCGTTGCCAGGGAGATCGAACCCGACGCCCCCGACGAGTTCGGGCAGACCCAGGTCTGGTGGGGCGACGGCAAGGGGAAAACGACCGCCGCACTCGGGATGGCCATCCGTGCGGCCGGCCACGGCTACCGCGTCCACCTCCTGCAGTTCATGAAAGGCGGGGCCTCGAGCGTCGAGGACGTCCGTGGAGAGTACAATGCAATCGCAAAAATACCGGGACTGAGCTACGAGAACACTGGCAACTACGGCTGGCACAGATTTGTAGATGGCTCCGACGACGACGAACACGAAGCGAAAGCGAAAGGCGGCCTCGAGCGCGCCCGCGAGATCGTCGACGGCGCGAGAGAGGTCGATCTCACGGCGCCACTGGACCTCGAAGCCGACCCCGAGGAGGGCGCCCACATGCTGATCCTCGATGAGATCCTCTATGCAGCCAACCGCGAGCTGATCGACCCCGAGGACGTCCTCGAGCTCGTTCGTGAGAAACCGGAGGGCCTCGAACTGGTGCTCACCGGCGGACACGAGCGACCAGCGTACGTCCTCGAAGACGCCGATCTGGTGACGAACGTCCGCAAGGAGAAACACCCGATCGACGCCGGGCAACGGGCACGAAAGGGAACCGAGTACTGATCGGGTATCGTTCGGCCGGACGCCAGCTGGTCGTTCGTCACGACGGACTGCTGAATCGACCGGACGGCCGGGTAACAAACGTGTCGAGCTGACGCGCTCGGTGCGTCGGAACGTCGCTACTCTTCGGCTCGAGCCAGTGCTGTCTCGAGCGCCTCGAGGACCTCCGTCGGGTGTTCGGCGTGGGGAAGCAGCGTCGCGTAGTCGACGACGAGCAGCTCGAGGTCGGCAGCTTCGGCGAGTTCCCGTCCTTTTCGAAGCGGTACGAGTTCGGCGTCACGGCCCCAGACGAGCGTCACCGGGATCTCGAGGGCGGCGAGCTCTGTCGCGAGGTCGAAGTCCGGATCGAGCAGCCCGGAGGCGAACGAGGCGGGGGCGAAACGAGCGCCGGACTGGTGGGCGCTGCGCCAGGCGTAGTCGACCTCCGCGTCGTCGACGTTCGAGCCGTCGTAGTAGCCGTCACGGGCGAGGAAGCGTCGGATCGACGGACCGCTCGAGAGCAGGTTGAACAGCGTCTGGCCGACGACGGGTGTCCGGACGAGCGTTCGCAACCAGGGTCGGTCGTCGGCCGTCTCGGCAGTCGGACAGATCAGGACGAGTGCGGCGACGTCGGTGTCGTGGGCTGCGGCGGTCGCGAACGACGCCGAGAGCGAGGAGGCGACGACGATCGGTTCGTCGGTCACGTCCGCGGCGAATTCGCTGACGAACTCCTCGTAGAGGTCGGCGGAGTAGACCAGCGGTGGGCGATCCGACCGGCCGAACCCGGGCAGATCGACTGCGATCACGTGATAGTTCTCGGCGAGGGCGGCGAAGATCGGCTCGAACTCGTAGCTGCTCGCCGCCGCGTTGACGCCGTGGCACAGGAGCACGTCGGGGTCATCCGGGTCGCCAGCCGCCGTGTACGCGACGTTCATTCCACGCCATCGATAGGTTCGCTCGACGCCCGGGAGTGGGTTTTCCAGGTCGCCAGCGCGTCGCCGCAGGACGCGGTCGCCGACGACGGCTGCACCGACTGCACCGACTGCGAGACCGAAGGCCGTTCGGAGCTTCATACCCCCGATTCGACGGCGATGGCTTTAGTCCTGCGGATGGCGACAGATCGACCCCGCCGAGGCGTTCACGCGCCGGTGGCGGCTACCGTGAGGTCCGCTCGAGCGGGCCGGACTCGAGGTCGCCGAGACACTCCTCGACGGGCTCGAGCGCCCGATTCGCGATGGTGTACGGGTCGGTCTCGCCCTGCCGGACGGCCTCTGCGAGTTCGGCGACGCCGCCGGCGTGCTCGAGTTCGTCCTCGAGGAGGGCGTGGACGTCCTCGCGCAACAGGGTACGAATCTCCTCGGCGTAGCGCAGCCGCGTCCGTTCGGCGAGCCGTCCCGTCTCCTCGAGGAACGACCGGTGGGTGGCGAGTTCGCCGATGAGCGTCTCGATTCCGTCGCCTTTCGTCGCGACCGTCTCGACGACCGGCGGCGTCCACGTCCCGTCGTCCGCGTCTTCGGCCGCGTCCTCATCGCCCCACGAGTGGTCGGCCATCGCGTCGGCGCCGTGGTGGCCGACGTCGACGATGCCGGTCCCCTCGCCGAGTTCGATCATCTCTAGCAGCTCCTGAACCGTCCGATCCGTACCGGGTCGGTCAGCCTTGTTGACGACGAAGACGTCGGCGATCTCGAGGATGCCCGCCTTGAGCGTCTGGATCGAGTCGCCCGAACCGGGCGGGACGAGGACGGCGACGGTGTCGGCCGTGCGAACGATGTCGATCTCGTTCTGGCCAGCGCCGACGGTCTCGATGATGATCTTGTCCTTCCCGAAGGCGTCCATCGCTTTCACGGCGTCGGCGGTCGCCGTCGATAGCCCCCCGAGGGTGCCGCGGGCGCTCATCGACCGCACGAAGACGTCCATGTCGCCGATCGTCGAGGCCATCCGAATGCGGTCGCCGAGAACCGCCCCACCGGTGAACGGCGACGAGGGGTCGATAGCGATGACACCGACCGTCTCGCCGCGCTCGCGGTAGGTTTCGGCGAGCTTGTCGACGAGTGTCGATTTCCCCGCCCCCGGACTACCGGTGATCCCGATGACGTCTGCCTCGCCGGTGTGTGCGTAGAGTTCGGAGACGAGGTCGCGATAACCCGGCGAACGGTTCTCGATCTTTGAGATCACTCGCGCCAGCGCCCGGTGGTTCCCCTCGAGGAGGTCCTCGAGGAGTGCTTCGTCGTCGGCGTTCATCGCTCGGGGACGTTCTCCCGGACGAACTCGATGGTCTCCTCGATCGACGTTCCGGGGCCGAAGACGGCGGCGACGCCCTCTTCTTTGAGTCCCTCCTTGTCCTCGTCGGGGATGACGCCGCCGACGAGCACCAGTGTGTCTTCGGCTGCGCCGTACTCCTCGAGTCCCTCCATCACCTTGGGGACGAGGGTGTTGTGCGCGCCAGAGAGGATCGAGATGCCGAGGACGTCGACGTCCTCCTGGACCGTCGCCTGGACGATGTCCTCCGGGGCCTTGTGCAGCCCGGAGTAGATGACCTCGAAGCCGGCGTCTCGAAACGCGCGTGCGATGACGTGGGCTCCGCGGTCGTGGCCGTCGAGGCCGACCTTGGCGACGAGACACCGGATGGACCGTTGCTCCTGTTCGCTGCTCATGTCACACCCTTTCGTGGCCGGTCGTTTGACTTTAACGGAAGTTTCTGAACCTGCCGAAACGGCCGAGTCGGCACTCGAGGAGTGATCGACGGGCCACCAACTCGACGACGAAACGCCGACGTCCCGGGCGGCGTGCGTCGGCCCAGGAGATGATCCAGCTCCTAACGCCACTCGATCAGGGACAATCATTACAGTTACGAGGGTAGAATAGTCACCGATGGCCGACGGACGAAACCACGGCGGGTCGAGCACGGCGGTCGACGCAATCGACGACGACCTCTTCGTCGCCCTCCGGAATCGTCACCGACGGTACGCGCTCTACTTCCTCCTCGAGCACGAGTCCGTCTCGACTACGGAACTCGCCGACGTGATCGCCGGCTGGACGCACCTCGAGGCAGGAATCGCGACCCGCGAAGACCGAGACGAACTCCACGCGGCCCTCGTTCACCAGCACCTCCCGCTCCTCGAGGACGTGGGCCTGATCGACCGGGACGGGGAGTTCGTCACGCGTGCGAACTGGACGGACCCGGTCCCGTCGTTCGTTCGACGCGGACTCGAGTGGGAAACCAGCACGCATGGCTCCTGAATCTCTCGAACCGGACGACCGACGACCGTCGAGCCCGCGAACTCGCCAGTTCGCCACCTTCCGATGACGTTCGAACAGTTCCGCGCCACGGTCGAGACGAGGCGCAAGCGGCTCACGGTCTACTCGAGCGACGACCCCGACGTCGAGGCGTACTTCGACGGCCGGAACGTGGCGGTCGAAACCCGATCGCTTCCGGGCGACGTCGACGGGTTCGTCGTCGTCCACGACCACGAGGGATTCGTCGGCGCCATCGCGATCGAGACGCTCCGCGAGCTCCTCGAGCCGCCGGTTCCACGACCCTGGGACCCGGCGATTCTCTCCGAGGGCTATCGAACGCTGTTCGAGATCCTCGAGAACTCTGTGTTCGTCTCGCTCGACCGCAGCCAGCTCCTGTCGGCCTCGCGTGAGATCGAGAACCGCGCGTGGCGCGTCGGTCGAGGGACGCTCCTGGTTGGGTTTCAGCGGCCAGCGGCGTTCGAGAAGCAACGCCCGATCTACGACGCACTCGTCGACGACACCGCCCTCGAAGTCCACGTCTACGTCCGTGACGACAGCACCGTCCCGGAGCGCTCAGACGTCGCCGTCCACCTCGAGGACGACGGCGAGATCGGAGACTACTGGTTCCTCGCGTTCGACGGCGACGGCGACGACGACCAGAAGTGTGCCCTGCTGGCCGAGGAGCGGTCGCAGGGGGAGTACGACGGCTTCTGGACGTACGACCCCGAACTGGTGGACGACCTCTCGGCGTACGTTCGGCGGACGTACGGTTGATCCTGCTCGCGTTCAGCGCGGATGGGAGCGTCAGCAGTAAGACCGTCAGTCTATCCGGTATCTGCCAGGGGTTACATGCTGCATGTAGGGCAGGCACACGCCATTTGACATAAACAGCTATTTGCCGTTTGGGTGCTGAAGAGCAATAATGCGCCGCCGACAAATGATGGTTCTTCTGGGTTGTAGTTCTGGCCTCTCTGGCTGCCTCAGTTGGCAGGACGAGCCAGAAGCGTTTGTGGATAATATCACTCTTCAAAACACATCAGATGAGCCTGTTGATCTGGAACTCTCAATCAGCGAGACGGGGTCAGATGTATTCACCGAAACCGTTTCCCTCTCGGAAAGATATGGTGAGAAAACAAATGTTGCCATATGGGAACCGGTTACCGATCCCGGCAGATACACAATTCGTGTAACTAATGACGATAGAACTGTTGAAATCAATACTATCGGAGAGATCTCTAGAGACCAACCACGCGTATTTGCAATTATAAGGTGGTCAGGTGGAAGCGGTTTTGTCACTGATGTTTATTCAAGCGAAGAAAAACATACTTCGTCTACAAAATAATAGATGTCGGGGGTGATTATGGCCGGTCAGTCCGCGCTGTGTATCCAGCAGACTCTGGATGAACTTCCTGATGACTGTTAGAACCGACGTGACCGATTCAGAGGAGGAATGCCGCTTATCCGCTACGGTCTCAACGGAAGACTCGTTCTTCCGTTAGAGCGCATTACTTCTCTGTTGCGGTCGGGCCACACCAACAACCGCTCACGAAGCAACTCGCCGTCGGCTGTCTCCGGATCGTATCCGCTAATCTTGGCGGTGAGCGTCAAGACAATCCAGCCGCCGTACCCGAGAACGACAGTCACACCGGTCAGTACGACGATCGAAACGATCACCCTCACAAGACGCTTTCTGAATCGCACCTCTGAAGTACCCGATCCGTCTCCGGTTGTCATGCCTCTAACTATTCTGAGTACTGTCAAAAATATAGTGCTATTTCTCTTGCTGCTACAGTAGTGCACTCGCGCCCCGTAGTCATCCTCCGCCCCCCTTCGAGCAGCCACGGGTTCGCTCACTCCTCGAGCGCGTCGGCCATCCGCCCGGAGAAGTCCCAGCCGTAGACCGTCTCGAGGTCGATCGTGATCGTCACCTCCTCGCGGTCGTCGGCGAGGAGTCGACGGGCGAACGGCGTCTCGGTCGATTCGAGGTAGCGCTCGAGCAACTCCCGCAGGACGACCTTCTCGGGATCTGGCTCGACAGTGGTCGTTCCGTTGCCGCGGACGCCCCGGTAGGGCGGATCGTTCGTCGACACCTCGAACGCGACGGCGGGATCGTGCTCGAGGAACGTGACGACGTCGGCGTCGGCGCCAGTGGCACACTGGAGCGTCCCGTCGCGGTAGCGAAACCACAGCGAGAGCATCCAGAGCGAGCCGTCGGGCCGGTGGCAAGCCAGTCGCAGCGGGACCGCCGTCGACTCGAGGAACGATTCGACCGTCGACCGGGAGAGTGGGCCGCGGAGTTGCACGGGTTCACTGTCGCTCCGAGCCGTGATAACACTCTTCGTGTACGCGTCGACGAAGCCGTCACTCCTCGAGCGGTTCGGATGCGCCGCGGTCCCGGAGGTCGACTGTCACGGCGAAGACGAGTCCGAGGACGATCCCGAAGACGAAGTGGCCGAGCATGCTCTCGACGACGAGCGTCGGGAAGCCGCCGGCGGCCGCCGCGCCGAAGACCTCGACCCAGAGCGGGAGGATCGTCACCGGGAGGATCGCCCAGATCGCCAGCCCGTAGACGAAGCCGGCGGCGACGAGGCGAACCCAGTTCCCGCGGCCGGCGATGGCGTCGGTCTCGACGTCCGTTCTGAGGATGCCGAGGATGGGTCTGCGGGTGACCAGAAATCCGAAGAGCATGCCGAGGACCGCCCCGTGGACGAGGTGGATGAGCCAGCCGGTGATCCCCGTGGCCTCGATGCCGTAGATGCCGGGGATGGCGACCTCGACGAACTCTGGGTCGAACAGCCAGAGCAGGAGGCCGAACGCGGCGGCGCCGATCACCCCGCCCAGTGCGCCGCCGATCGGCCAGCCGTAGCGACTCTCGATTCCGAACCCCGTCGTCTGCTCTGTATCGGACTCGGCGCTCATGTGCTCGCCCTAGGACGAAGCGATGCAAAAGCGTTGGACCGGCACACCCCGGGTCGACGACGTGACCGCTTCGCGGGATCGCGAACGGATCGGACGGGGACAGGCCGACGACCGTGAACGTTTACGGCGCCCCCGGCCGAACGACGCCCGTGGAGCACGAGATACTGGGCTGGCCGCCGGACGGACCGAAGCTCCGGCTCGATCACGAGCGCTTTAGCTACGCCGGCAAATTCGTGATGACGACCACCGGGAAAGCCGTTACCCGCGAGGACGGCGACGTCGTCGCTGCGGTCGCGTTCAACGAGGATCGAACCGACGAGACGACCCTCTGGCTCCGGTACGTCACCGTCGACCGCGACCGCCGCGGCGAAGGACTCGGCCCGGCGCTGCTGCGGTACGTCCGCGACCGCGCACTCGAGCGCGGCTACGAGCGTCTCCGAATCGCCGTCAACAACCCCTACGCCTACGAGGCCCTCCACCGGTCCGGGTTCGCCTACACCGGAGAGACGACGGGCATCGCCGAACTCGTCCTCGAGTACGACGCCGACGGTGGCGACCGGGAGCCGTCGCCGACGGCGAGCGAGCGCTACCGCGCTGGGCTCGAGGAATTCCGCGGCCGGGATCTTACCGAAGCCGAACGGCAATTCCTCGAGCAGCGACTCGAGCGTGGGCCACCGGAACCGACGGAATCCGGGGGCTAGCGCCGCGTCAGTCGACACTGCCACTCAGACGTATGGCAATCCTTTTCCGGCGGGCGGCTGAAGTCGGAGTCATGACCGACGAAAACGACACCGGTGCGGACGAGGGGTCGAACGACGACGAGGAGAAGTCCTTCCGCGAGCGCGTCGAGGAGATCCGCGAGAAGCGCGCCGAGGAGGGCGACGACCGACCCGACGATCCGTTCGGCGGTGGCGGTGGTCCCGGCATGGGCGGCATGGGTGGCGGGAACCCCTTCGCGCAGATGATGGGCGGCATGATGGGTGGCGGCCCCGGCGGCGCAGCAGGACAGGAAGTCGGCAACGAGGAACTCGTCCGCGAGGTCCGACAGCTCCGCGACGAGGTCCGCGACGCCAACCGCGCCCTCCAGCGAATCGCCGACGCGCTCGAGGACGACTGATCGCCACTCGAGTCGCTCCCAGCGAGGAGAGCGCACGGCTCGTTTCCGACCGACCGCCGTTTTCGACGCGTCAATCCGTGAGAGCGACCGCATCGAGTGCAGATCGATGGCGGCCGTCCGCTGACCACAGACCCTCGTGTTCGAGTGCAATCGGTGCGACTCCCACCGCTTCCGGACAGTCACGAAATCGTGTATTAATAGTCTCGCATGTACACCCGATCGGTGATAGATTCGGACTCGGTACCGTCGATCAGGTACGATGGTGGGGCCGAACACTCCCACGGCGGACGACGGTCGAGCACGCGAGGTGGCCGACCAGTGAACGGACTGGACGACGAACGCGTGTACCGGGGATCGAACGGCCGGTACTACACCGGCTGGCAGGTCGAGCGACGGCTCCACACCGGGGCGTGGCGGCCGTGCATTCGTGAGACGACGACCGATCGCCGCCTCGTGGGGGTCGACGACGAGCTGGTGTTGCTCGAGCCGACGGGTTTCAACGACCTCCCAGACTGGATCCGGATCCGGCTCGACCGGGCGGGACCCCGCGCCGTCGACGTGCGGCGAACGGTCCCGTAGGCCGACGCCGATAACGGCTGCGCATGTGAAGACGAACGTACTGGAGCGACGCCTCGGAAGGAGGACGCGTGAACCGACGGACGTTCCTCGGCGCAGTCGGCGCAGTCGGCTCGCTGAGCGCGCTCGCGTACGCGACTCGAGCCCCCGTCGACGAGCTCGAGGTTCGATTCTGGCTCTCCGAGCGCGCCGCCGAGTACGACGTCGTCGAACGAATCGAAGCGTATCTCGCGTTTGCCCTCGACGTCGAGCGCTGGTCAGTCGACGTCTCCTACGGCGGTGTCGTCCCCGTCGAGATCGAACACGGCGCGTCGGTGACGATCCGTGGCGAGTGGCCCGCGCGGGTCGCTGCGGGAGCGACTGGGCTGGGAGGCGTCGACCCCGCCTCGGACGTCAATCTCCTCGTTACCGACGGCGACGTGCGCGACGCGCCGACGGGCTTCGGAATCCCTCACGTCGCGTCGGTCGGCGGCGCGCGATTTCTCGAGACGGTGTCGTTCCCGGACGGCCGTCCCGACCCGGTCCCGTACTCGAGGGCCGACCGGGTCATGCAGGTGCTCGTCCACGAGGTCGGCCACGCCCTGGGGTTGCGTCATGGACACGGGAGCGCCTACGAGCACGGCGACGCGGTCGTCGCGACGCCGATGCTCAGCGCGTACGCCTGGGACTCCGGCTACGACCATTGGTCGTGCTGTGGCGCGGTCCTGCCCGAGACGGCAGGCCGCGGCCGGAAGCTCACCTTCACGTTCTCCGACTGTGCGCACCGCGAACTCGAGGCGTACAGAGGTGGAATTACACCGTGACTTGAGGTCGCGTAGGATTTCGCTGCACAACGATCGAATCCGCGTACGTTCTCCGTATCACGGCTCGAGGTTGCGTACGTCACCCCTTCCGAACGATAGCCCGTCGCTACTCGTGTCCGTTCGCCGAACCCTCTCGTGGAACTGAAAAATGATTGATGCGTAGGGTCGTGCAACGCCGGGCCATGTCGAACGTCGACCGGCGGCACTTCGTTCTCGCGACGGCGGCGGCAGTCACGGTCGGCCCGGTGGCCGGGTGCCTCACCGGGGCCGAGGATCAACCTGTCAGACAGGTCGAAGACCGAGCCGTCGAGGAGTGGGAGCTGACGGCCGACGAGGGGCCGTTCAACACGTACGCTGACGTCCGTACGACCGACGACGGCTCCCTCCTCGTCGGAACGGCCCGAGACGACACCGGGCCGGCGGTGGCGACGGCGACGAAGCTCACTCCCGGCGGCGACGTCGTCTGGGAACGGCGCTACCCCTCCCCCGACCAGCTCGAGGCACTCGAGGACGAGGTCGTCGGCCCGATCCCGGAGGACGGCTTCGCGTTTTCGCTGCCCGCCGACGACGGCTTCCTGCTCGTCGGCTGGACCTACTACGACGGCCCTGCCGTCTACGTCAGCCGGCTCGTCCGCGTCGACGAGCACGGCGAGGTACGCTGGGAGCGATCGTTCGCCAGCCTCGAGGACGCCTCCGCCTACAGCTACCTCGCCGACGGCGTCGTGACCGACGACGGCTACCTGCTCTGTGGCATCGAGTCCCCGGGGATCATGCTGGGCGGGGGCGGCTGGCTCGTCTCGGTCGCGGCCGACGGCTCGCTGAACTGGTTCGAGCGCATCCCGGCGACCGAGCGCGACCTCGCGGAGACGGTCAGACAGGACGTCTTCACCGGGATCGTGCCCGTCGACGACGGCTACGTGCTCTCGGGGCACTACGAGCCGCCAGAGGGTGGCTCGCGGGCCTGGGTCGTCGGCATCGACGAGCGCGGCTCGGTCCGGTGGGAAGACGACGTCGCGCTCGAGACCGCCGGCCCGACGCGGGCGAACGACCTCGCGGTGAGCGACGAGGGCGTCGGCTACGACCTCCTGGTCGTCGGCTCGGCAGGGGCCGTCTTCGACGCCCGGGCGCGCTCGAGGGCAGCCATCACTCTCGAGGGGGACGGCTTCGTCGCCGCGTACACTGCCGACGGCGATCGACGGCAGTTCAGGGAACTGGACGGGACGCCCGCGTTCAGCGTGGCGCGAAGCAGCCGCGGGCTCGTCGCCGGCGGCGCTCGAGCGGGGCGAGCCTGGGTCGGAACGCCGGATCGAACCGACTTCGAGGCCGCCGACTCGAGCGTCGTCGCGTCGCTCGCGACGGCCCACGAGGGCGAACTGGTCGCGGCGGGGAACCGGATCGACGGCGACCGCGTCGACGCCTGGGCGCGCCTGATTCGCTCACTCGCGGCCGAGCCGGACGATCGGAACGACGAAGAGCCGAAAGCCGACCCCAGGGAGTGGACGTTCGACTTCCTCGACTGTGAGACCGTTCGCGTGACCGGCGACGTCGCCGACGTCCTGTTGAACGTGATCTGGTGGGAGGAACCCGACGAGGACCTGGTCGGGACGATCAGCGAGCCGGTCGGCGGTGTCGAAGGCGAACGGACGATCGCCGTCACCGAGGAGTTCGGCGAGTTTCCCTTCGGGCCCGTCCTCACGAGCGTCGAGGCGTTCGCCGAGGGGACGCCCGTCGTGCCCGGCGGCGGCGACGTCGTGGTCGAGAACCCGCAGGGTGAGGAGTGTCAGGCGGCGATCCTCGAGACGTTCGACGGGGAGAGACACGACACGTCGATGGGGTGATGTTTACGACCGATTTCACCGCCTGATGCGTCGATCTGCACCGATGCAAGCCGATCACCTCGTCGAGGGACGACGATCGAATCCTTGACGACTGGCCGCTGTCAGCGCGCCTCTCTGCCAAAGGATTTCAATCGTGAGCCCCCTACGTACACCATCATGTGCTTCGATCGGGAATGCGTGTGGCAACGCGAGCGACGGCGAACTGAATCGACTCAGCGATCTGTTCGAGGCGGACACGTCGGTTATCACCGAGACCCCTCTCGATCGATCGGGGCTACGGGTCGTCGATGCTGAACCCGATCCACGTCGACGCAATCGTCGACCTCGCCTACGGGGTGTTGATCGTCCTCGCAATTGTCTTGATCGTGACGCTCGAGTTCGGCATCGGGCTCGCCTTCGGGCTGGGGGTCTTCTCGGCGTACGTCGTCCACGTGGTCTGGAAGATGGCCCGCTTCGATCCTGACTGGATGACGCAAGCGGTCGAGGAAACGGTCGAAGAGACCGTCGGTGAAACGGTCGAAGAGACTATCGGTGAAACGGTCGAAAAGCAGGTCAAAGAAGTCCAGGCACAGGTTCAGGCCGTGGATGAACGCGTCGATCGGCGTCCCCGGGAGGACGAAGTTGAAGAGATCATCGAGGACTCGACCGAGAACAAATCAGACCAGTAGACGGCTGAGGGCTTCCGTCAACGAACGATCGGACCCGATATCTGAGTCGGACACCGTCTCGGCGACGTTCCCGACCAGCAATCGGCCCACTGCGCGGTCTCGATCTACGTCGTGGCTACCGATCGTGTGGGCGCGCGGTCGAAAGCCGGTTCGGCGCGTTCGGACGCAGCTTCGCTGCTGTCCTCGAGCGTCTGCCCCACCGCATCGTCCATCCTCATCGATGGGACGCCACCGACGTGGAGGACGGTGAGGTCGGCGTCGGGATGGGTATCTGCGGAGCAGGCGCAAGATCACGGCTACCCACCCCCGAGCGTAACCCGTTTACCCCCGAGGCCGATACCATCAGCCAGTGACCGACGACCGTCTTCCCCCGGACCAGGACGCGAGTGACGACCGCACTGACGACCACGTCGACGACCCAGCCGCAGACGATTCCGCGGCCGACGACCCCGCTGCCGATGGCGACGAAGACGTCCCGATCTCCCTCTCCACCTTTCACGACGTCTGCCAGCGCCAGGGCCGCCCCGTCGTCACCGCCGGCGCCGTCGCGCGCGAACTCGAGTGCACCCACGAGGTGGCGAGCGAGGCCCTCGAGGCCCTCGCCGAGCGCGGCGACGTCGAACGGCTCGCCGTCTCGGCCGACCCCGTCGTCTGGTACCCGAGCGAACTCGAGGACCTCACCGACCGCGAGCGCGTCGTCGTCTTCCCGAAGCGCCGGGAGATCGTCGTCGACCGGCCGGATCAGTTCACCCGCGCGCAGCTGTCGTCGTTCGCCCACCTCGCGGACGCGAACGGCGAGGGCGGCTACCGTTACGTCGTCCGCCCCGAGGACGTCTGGAGCGCCCCCCACGAGTCGTTCGACGCACTCGTTCGCACGATGCGCCAGGCGCTTGGCCAGCGCTCGCCCGAACTCGAGACGTACGTCGAGAGCCAGTTCGACCGCGCCAACCAGTTCCGGCTGCGCACCCACCCCGACGGCTACACCGTCCTCGAGGCGGAGAGTCCGGCGGTGATGGGAAACGTCGCCCGCCAGAAGCTCGACGAGGAGCACGTCCACGCGCCGATCTCCGAAACCGAAGACTGGGTGCGCGAGGGCTCCGAGGCGGCGATCAAGCGCATCCTCTACGAGGCGGGCTACCCCGTCCAGGACGAACGCGACCTCGAGCGCGGCGAACCGCTCCCGATGGAACTCCACCTGCGCCCGCGCGAGTACCAGCGCGAGTGGATCGACCGGTTCGTCGAGGGCGGCGAGGGCGTCTTCGTCGGGCCGCCAGGGAGCGGGAAGACGGTGGCTGCGATGGGTGCGATGGCCGAAGTCGAAGGCGAGACGCTCGTGCTCGTCCCCAGCCGCGATCTCGCCCGCCAGTGGGAGGAGAGCCTCCTCGAGTATACCAGCCTCGGGCCCGACCAGGTCGGCCAGTACCACGGCGGCCGCAAGGAGGTCCGTCCGGTGACGGTCGCGACCTACCAGATCGCCGGGATGGACCGCCACCGCTCACTCTTCGACGACCGCGAGTGGGGACTGCTCGTCTTCGACGAGGTGCATCACGTGCCGAGCGACGTCTACTCGCGCAGCGCCCGCCTGCAGTCCCGCCACCGGCTGGGTCTCTCCGCGAGTCCAATCCGGGAAGACGACCGCCAGGCCGAGATCTTCACCCTCGTCGGCCCGCCGATCGGCACCGACTGGGAGGCGCTGTTCGAGGCGGGCTTCGTCGCCGAACCCGAACTCGAGATCCGGTACGTGCCGTGGGGCGACGACGAACAACGAAACGCGTACGGATCGGCCGACGGACGCGAGAAGTACCAGATCGCGGCCTCGAATCGCGGGAAGATCGACGAGATTCGATTCCTGCTCGCGTCCCACCCCGGCTCGAAGGCACTCGTCTTCGTCGACTACCTCGAGCAGGGCCGGGAGCTCGCCGACGCCCTCGACGTTCCGTTCCTCTCCGGCGAGACGCCCCACCACGAGCGCCGGCGGTTGCTCGAGTCGTTCCGCCGGGACGAACGGGACCTGCTCGTGATCTCGCGCGTGGGCGACGAGGGAATCGACCTGCCGACGGCCGACCTCGCCATCGTCGCCTCGGGGCTCGGCGGTTCGCGCCGGCAGGGCACCCAGCGAGCGGGCCGGACGATGCGCCCCGCCGGCGGCGCGCTCGTCTACGTGCTCGCGACGCGCGGCACGCGCGAGGAGGACTTCGCCCGCCGACAGCTCCAGCACCTCGGCCGGAAGGGGCTGACCGTCAGGGAACACACCGTCGATCGGTAGCCCCCCCTCACCACCCCACGGGAAGCGGCGGCGCACCCCGAGTCGCGCCGGAGCGTCAGCGACGGCGCGCCTCGACACCGCTGCGCCGCCGGGGAGGCGTGGTGGACTCACTCTCGAGCGGGGGCCGAGCGATGCGAACGGCTCCGCGAGGAGCCGTGAGCCCGCGAGGCCCGCGCGAGAGGGGCAGCCCCTCGTCGCGTTTCGTGCGATCCGGAGCTGTCGACACCATCCATCCGGTATCGAACGGCGGCCACACCGGTAGACGACTCGAGGTGTTCGAGGCACGACTCGAGCGACCACGCCGCTCGAGTCACAGAAAGCTCACCGAACACTCACCGAACACTTACCGAAAGCTCACCGAAATCTCACCGAACACTCACAGCGGCCGCGCGACGATCCCGAGGTGGTCGGCGTGGTAGGGCTCGAGTCGGCGCGCCTCGAGCACCTCGTAGCCGTCCTCGAGTTCGGCCCGGACGTCCGTGAAGACCGCGTCCGGGTCACGGGTGACGTCCTCGCTTCTGGCTTTGATCGCGACGAGCAGCCGGCCGTCGTCGGCGAGGAAGCGGCGGTTCTCGAGGGCCACTCGGGCCTGTCCCCGCGTGGCGACGTCCTGGACGATCGCGTCGGCTCCGGCCTCGACGACGTGCGCGTACGTCTCGGGCTTGCGGGCGTCCGCGAGGAGGGGGAACAGCCGCGGGCGCGAGTCGGCGGCCTCGAGCAGATCGCGGGCGGGCCGGGCGGCGAACTCGACGGCGTAGGTCGGCCCCGCAAAGTCGGCGACGTGGCTCACCGTCGTTCCGCTGGCGGCGCCGAGGTAGAGGACCGTTTCGCCGCCCTCGAGGCCGGTGTCCATCCCCAGCTCGAACATCGCGCCGAGCTTCGAGCGGTTCGGATCCCAGGCGCGCCACTCGCCGTCGGTTGGCTCGCCGTACACCGGCTCGCCGCGCGTCACGAGTCGCTCCCGGCCGTCGATCTCCCGGCGCTCGACGCCCGCAGGGAGCTCGGCGTCACTCATCGTCGCCACCCCCGTTCGAGTCGTCGGCTCGCGCCTGGATCGTCTCGATGCGATCTGTGAGTTCGGCCTCGAGTTCCGGGCGGTAGTCGCCCGAGTAGTGGTCGATCCTTGCACCGATGGCGAGCTTGCCGGCGAGGGCGCGCGCCGCCGAGCCCCGATCCTCGCGGCGCGTTCCGCGAACCGCGTCGTGGGTGTAGATGATCCCGTGTTTTGGCGAGGGGGCGTGGCCCCGGAGGTGGGCGAACAGGGCGTCCTCGGCTCCGAGCACCTGGATCGTCCCGCTGGGTTTCTTCGCGAGGGACTCGAGCCCACCGGCGAGCGAGAGCAGCCGCGCCGCGAGGACCGGCCCCGCGAGCGCGGCGAGGTTGGGTGCGACGTCCGGCGCCCGCGTCTCCACGTACTCGCGGAGGTCGTCGGCCTCGTCGGCGAGGTCCGCCACGCGGGTCGCGAGCGAGACGAGGGGTTCCTGGCCGGGCTCGGGAGCGCGTGCAGCGAGGTCGTGGGCGTACTCGAGGCCCACCTCGGCGTCGGGATCTACGGTGCCCGCCCACTCGGCGAGCCGTTCGGCGAGTTCGTTCGCCGTCCGCCGGCAGTCGTCCATGGCCCGCACCGCGTGGACCAGCTGGCGGTCGTCGGCCCGCTCGCGTTCCTCGACGGCCGCTCGAGTCGCCGCCGTGGTCGCCGCCTTCAGGGTATCGTAGTACGCCTCCTCGTCGGCCGCGAAGCCGGCTTCGACGGCGAGCCGGGGCCACGCACGTGGCTCGTCCGCCGAGTCCTCGCGGACAGCGGCGGCGAGCGCCTCGAGGTCGTCGGGGTCGCCGGCCGCGAACCATGCCTCGGTGTCGGTCATGGCCGTCCGTTCCCGCCGGGAACGATTAAAGGCCGCGTCTTCTCGACTGTGACACGTTCCCGCATGGCTGGGGAACCATTATGTAACCACGTGCAAATGTTGTGATCGAACGGTCGCGCCAGCACGCGACCACGACCAACCGATGACCCGTACCACGCACAATCGCACCCTCGCCCGCGCGCTCTCGAACGCCGGGAATGGGTCGCTCGTTCCGAAGCCCACGATCGGGCTCGGGACGATCGTGCGTGGACGGGGCTCCCGGTATCCGATGTCCGTCCGCGCCGCATAGGTCCTTTCTCCGGCCGGACGGGTTGTTCACCGCGGTCGTCGCTTCTGGTTCGTGGGTCGTGCGTTTCGACCCGGCCAGTGTGCGACCGGCGCTGACGTTCGTTCGGCCAGACAGGACTGTGCGGTGTGCGGGGACACCCCCGCGGTGTACACCGCCGGTCGGCGGTGTGGTGGCCAGCAGGCGGGCGCCGGCCCGCCCTCGAGTTCGATCCTCGACGGGGGAGTCATGGCACGACAGCCACGAGCCGTCGACGCGACGCTCGTCGTGCGCGTTCCCGTGAACGCCGCCGGCAGCCTCGCAGACGGCGCTGCACGTACCGTCGAACGAATAGATGCGGTCGAACGCGTCGAGCAGGCCGAGATCTGCGGCCTCCAGCCCGGCCTGAACGACACCGTCGTCGACCTCTGCGCCCGCGTGACGCTGGTGGGCGAACGCGGCGAGGACCTCGCCGTGGTGAGACGGACGCTCGAGGCCGGCGTCGGCGTCCACGACGTCGACGGCCTCGAGGCCGTCGAGCCCGACGGCCCACCCGCGGGCGGTGAGGTCGGCGTCGTGTAGCGATCCTCCGAGAGGTGACGTTTCAAGACGGTGGCCTCCGTACCCTCAGATATGTACGACGACGTACTCGTCGCGACCGACGGCAGCGAGGTCGCCACGGACGCGGTGCTGCAGGGAATCGACGTCGCACGAGCGGTCGACGCGACCGTCCACGTGCTGTCGGTCGTCGACGACGCCGACCGCGAACGACACGAAGGGTACGTCGAGGCGACCGCGACTGAGGCCACCGACGCGGGACTTACCGTCGAGACGGCCGTCCGCGAAGGCCGCCCCTCGAGCGAACTCCTCGCCTACGCCGAGGAGGCGGACGTCGACCTGGTCGTGCTCGGGACCCACGGCCGGACCGGGCTCGAGCAGGTACTGGTCGGCAGCGTCGCCCTCGAGGTGATCCGTGACTCGTCCCGACCGGTGCTCACGGTCGGGGGCGGCGTCGCCGATGTCCCGCGGCCGATCGACGACGTGCTCGTCGCGACCGACGGCTGGTCGGGATCTGGCGGCGCAGTCGAGCACGCGCTGGCGCTCGCGTCGGCGTTCGACGCCCGCCTCCACGCCTTCTACGCGGTCGACGTCCAGTCAAACGCGCCGGAGGTTCGCGAGTCGTTCGACGAACACGGACGGAGAACGACGGCCGAGATCGCCGAACGCGCCGAGGAGTCGGGACTCGAGGCCACGCGAACGGTCGTGCAGGGAGAGCCACACGAAAAGATTCTCGCACACGCCGACGAGAGCAGCGTGGACCTGATCGTGATGGGGACAGAGAGCAAGTCGACGCTCGGACGGCTCGTCGTCGGCAGCGTCTCCCAGCGGGTCGTCCCGAACGCGAGGGTGCCGGTGCTGACCGTCCGGACACTCGAGGAAGCGTAGCGCGTCAGAACGCGTCACCGACGGGTGGTGACCGCTCGGTGGCACCGTTCGATGAGCACGCCGGTACTACTGCGTGGCGGTGACGACCGGTCGATCGCTGTTCAGGATGATCGATTGAGCGACGCTCCCGAACAACGCCTTCCCGGTTCGCGACCGTTTCCGAGGGGCGATGACGACGTACCGAGCGTCGTGTTCGTCGGCGTACTCGACGAGTCGTTCGGCTGGTTTTCCCAGTAGCCCGACCGCCTCGAACGGTACCTCGAGCTCCTCGGCCGCCTCGGCGGCGACGTCCCGTGCGAACTCGCGAATTCGATCCATCTCGACCGGTTTTCCGCTCTCTTCGACGTTCGCCAGGTTGCGGTCGGCGAATTCAGAGCGAGTCATCACGTGGACGACGTGAACAGGTTCGCCGAACGCGACTGCCAGTTCGGCAGCTTCCGCGATGACGGTGCTGGCGCGGTCGGATCGGTCGACTGCGGCGACGATTGCCATGCGCTCACTGGTCTTGGATACGGTATAATGATTGTCCCCGCTGACGACCGCGCCCGCAGCGACGGCCGTAACGGTGTCCATTCAGGTGAACGATTGGCCGAGGACGGAGGTCCGATACTCGTTCTCGACCATCGCGCGATCAGGATCGTTCACGATCATCGGCAGTCGCTAGTCGGTCCAGGCTCGTCCGCAAGCGCGATCAGTCGTCTTCGGTTCCTCGATGCCAGACGTTCGTCACGGACTCTCCGTTCGGAGGGGTGTGACTGACGTCTTTCATAGTCTGCGTTTTCATCGTGATACACGGTACCGACTCTCTCGTATATGGGTGTTTCGGAGAATGTGTATTCACAGTATTATGTGTTAATATACCACGTGGCGAGACGCTCGAGTCGAGTTCCGGTCGGCTGCGTCGTCACCGCCTGGCTCGGCGTTCGTTCCGACCGATCACTGATTCACAGTGTCACCAGTGCCAGAATCAAAACGAGAGTATTAACCCCGTTCGCTAACGAGTGGTCTGTATCGACAATGACCTGGCTTCGCGCGCTGGCCGCCGCCGGCCTCTCGGTGTTCTTACCCGGGGCAGGTCACGCCCTGCTTCGCGACTGGGTTCGTGCCCTGTTGTTCGCTGGCCTGTTCGTCTCGGCGCTCTACGTCTTCTTGCCGACACAGCAGCTGTCGGCAGCCGGCTCGATGGCGGCCGCCATGGACGTCGCGACGGCCGAACTCTCACGGATCGACCGGTTCGTCCTCTCGTTTATCGTCGTGTTCGCCGCGGTCGACGCCGGCTTCCGGGCGATGGGCTTTTCCTCCAGCGCCACCGGCGACGGCGACGGCGCCTCCTGCCCTTACTGCGGGAAAGAACTCGATGAAGACCTCGAGTTCTGTCACTGGTGTACGGAGCCTCTCGTGCCGGAAGCCGACCCAGAGGCCGAAGAAGACGCGCTCTAGCGTTATTTTTCGATGATCGACTCCTCGACCGCCTCGCCGAAGTGTCGAGCCGTGTCCTCGTAGTAGATTCTGAGTTCGTCGCCGGCCTCGAGATCCGTCACCGCCGTTCGGCCCTCGACAGTGGCGACCTTGATCGTCTCGGCGTTCTGGAGCAACGTCTCGATCCGATCGCCGTCGGCGGTCTCGAGGGCGACCCGGAACATCGGCCGTTTCTCGATCTTGACCCGACCGACGATCGCCTCGCGGGTGTGCCCCTCGAGGTCGACCACCTGGACTTCGTCGCCGCTCTGGAGTTCGGCGAGGTACTTCGTGCCGCCGTCGGGCGTCCGAACGTAAGCGTGGACGGCACCGGCGTTCACCCGGAACGGTCGGGAGGCGACGTACGGCGACTCGGCGGTCTCGGCGTGGACGAACACCAGTCCCCGACTCATGGAGCCGACGAGCATCCCCTCGTCGTGCTCGAGTAAGTTCCCCGTGTCGACGCAGACGCGGTCGCCCGATCCGGCTCGCTCGATTTCGACCACTTCGGCGAACTGGAGGTCGAGCGTCTCGCGTTCGGCCGCGTCGCGAACCTCGACCGTCCGGCGGATCTCGTCGGGATCGTCGGCGTCGAGCAAGACGGCGTCCGATCCGATCTCGAGGGTCTCGAACGCCGTTTTGGCCTCCTCGGCGCTCGTGACGCCCGCGACGAGGTCGGTCTCCTCGCCGATGCGCGCGATCAGGTTCTCGAGGGGGATGATCGCCCAGTCCTCGCCGACGACGATCGTGTGGTCCGCGTCGACGGCGGCAGCCTCGGCGAATGCCTCGTACTCTTTCGCGAGAATTCGAACGTACGCGCCGGTGTCGGTCTCGCTCTCGCGCCGGATCGTCGAGAGGTCGGCCGACCCCGAGTAGTCTGAGGGGAGATCGATCGTGCCGTCGCCCTCGCCGTCTTTTCCGACGACGACGGCGTCGGGTCGTGCGTTCGGTTCGTCTTCCTCGGCGTCGTCGATCACCGTCACGTCGCCGTCGGTCCGGAACGCGGCGACGTTGATCTCGCCGAGTTCGCGGACGCGAGCGACGTCGTACTCGTCGACCAGCACCCAGTCGGCGCCCGCCTCGAGCGCGGTCGTGATCCGCGCCCGTCGGGTGTCCCAGTCGCCGACGCTATCGTCGGCTTTTATCCAGACTGTTCTCGTCATAGCTCGACCGTCGAAGGGAACTGGCTTGAACGTGGCGGTTGACCTCCTCCCCCGCGTGAACGCGGGGGAATCCCACCATGGGATTTCAGGCCAGGCGTAGCGGCCCTAAGGTTTTAAGACGCATTCGTTCCATGCGTCACCTGCTGGGGTTCAGCATCGTCATCAGAACTCGGAGAGTTCTGATTGGCTCGAAAATCGCCGGACGATTTTCGAACGGCATGGCTGTCTTGTGGCCCGGTCAATGAGGCCCCATCCGTAGCCGAGTCATCGTCACCAGCCTTCTGCCGGGGAGCCCGGTCGTTTTGGCGGTGGCTCTCTCCACTACGGTAGCGGTCTGCAATGTTTATCGCCCCGTTCACATCGGCTTGGTACTCACCGACCCAACAGTCGGCGTTCGAGCAACGGAACGTTGCCTGTCGTGGTCGGTAGCCGTGTTCGCCGCAGGCGTGGCATGCTTTCGAGGTGTTCTGGGGATTCACCGTCTCGACGGGGATTCCCTTTTCGGCGGCCTTGTACCGAATCTGTGCGTGGAGCTTCGCAAAGCCCCACCCGTGCAACCGCCGGTTCATGTACGCGCCGTAGTCCATGTTCTCACGGATATACGTCAGGTCTTCCAGTACCAACACTGGATTGTCGACGGACTCGGCGTACTCCACGACCTCGCGGGTCACACAGTGGACCACGTCATCGATCTGGTCCCACAGTGCGTCACCGTAGGACTCTGCAATTCGCTCACTACCACGCTTCTGAAGCCGCCGCGTAGCGGTGAAATAGGTTTTGCGGAGCCGACGAACAGCCTTGCCGTCGTCGGCCCACAGTTTGGGGCGAACCGGAGAACCGCTCTCGTCGCGGTGACACACCGTGACGAGACTCGCTTCTCCGATGTCCACACCGATGGGCGTCCGCTCGTTGGCAGACGCCGCAGACTGTTCCTCCACGTCGCGGGTGGCGGTGACGTGGAGATACCACGCCCCATCCCGCTTGAACAGCCGACTTTCACCCATCTCGGCATCACCAGCGTACACTGCTTCCAGCCAGTCTCGCTGATCTGGATTGACGTGTGCCGGGATCCAGAGGTTGTAATCGTCGTGGTGAGGGATTTTGACGTACCACTCGAGGGCGTTCTGTGGCTTGTGGTCGAGTTGGACGCCTTCGTTGGTGAACTTCACCGGGTGGTCGTCGTGAAGTTCGTCGGCGTCGTAGCTGCCGCCACAGAGTTGTGGGACGTACTTCTTGAGGGCGTTTTTGGCGTAGCCGGAGAGGTCGTACTCGACAACAACGTCATTTGTGGCCGACTGCGAGGCGCAGTCGGCGTCGAAGGCTGCCTGAAGTGCCTGCTGATATGCCTCGCGGGTCTCACAGAGCTTGCGCTCTTTATGGGCATTAGGGTTGACGAGGCGCAACTCCAGGGTCTTCGTGACTTCAGGCATCCGTTCTGTATCCATCACTACGGCTCGGGGAACCATATACGTCAGCCATGCGGAGTGAAAGTAAACGAGGGAAATCCACCCAGCGTCACTACAAAAACGGGGCCGTCTCTGCCTATCGCTCGACCTGCGCCTGGAGACGCAGGTATGCGCTAGCAATCCCTATCATGCAGGGATCGTCAGGGCCGCCGGAGCCCGGTCGTCGGTTCGGTCACCCGCTGATCGACTCGAGGTACCCCTCCCGCGTGATCGTGTACCGGACGGCGTCGACCGGCTCGTCGACGGCCGTCGTCCACCAGTTGCGCAACAGGCAGTCCCGGCCCCCGCCGAAGCGGTCGGCGTAGCGCTCGACGGCCCGAATCGACCGTTCGTTGTCAGCTCGCACGGGCACGGCGACGAGTTCGAGGGCGAGCCGGGAAAACGCCAGCTCGAGCAGGGCGGCGGCGCGCTCGCCCGAGTAGCCCCGACCCCAGAACGGTTTTCGGAGCCAGATGCCCAGCTCACCCGTCCGCTTCTCCCAGTCGATCCCGAGGCCGCAGGCGCCAGCGATCTCGCCGGCACCCGGTTCGGACTCGTGCGGTCGAATCACGTACTCCGCTGCCGTCCGCTCCGACCAGGCCGTCTCGCGGGACTCGAGAAACGCCAGCGTCTCCGTCGGCGTCGCGTGGGGGTCCCACGGAACGTACTCGGTGACCGCTTCGATTCCCGGATCTGACGAACAGATCTCGTAGTAGGCGAGTGGATCGACCGTCTCCGTCGACAGCCGCTCGAGGACGAGCCGCTCGGTCTCGATTCGCTCGGGGAACATCGATCAGTCGACGACCGTCACGGTCACGTCCGTGGGGGTTTCGGCCCACTCCTCCTTCGAGACGCTGTAGCGGTAGCAGTCGACCGGCTCGCCGTCGAAGACGTGCCAGTTGCGCAAGAGGCCGTCCTGGCCGCCGCCGTGGGCTTCCGTGTAGCGCTCGATCGCCCGGTTCGACCGTTCGTTGTCCACGTGTGCGTCGGCGACGACGAGCTCGAGGTCGAGTTGCTCGAACGCCAGGTTCATCAACGCCGCCGCGCGCTCGCCCGAGTAGCCCCGGCCCCAGAATCGCTTCCGGAGCCAGACGCCGAGTCCCATCGTCCGCTTCTCCCAGTCGACGCCGACCCCCGCGTCGCCGGCGATCTCGCCCGCGCCGTCTTCCCCCTCGCGCGGCCGGATCAGGTAGCTGGCGCCCTCGTTCGCCTCTCGCCGTTCCGCGGCACCCTCGAGGTACTCGAGGGTCTCTTTCGGCGTCGCGTGGGGATCCCATGTGACGTACTCCGTGATCGCCTCGATTGCCGGATCGGACGAACAGATCTCGTAGAACTCGAGGACGTCCACGGCGTCGGGGCCGAGTGCCTCGAGTCGCAGCCGATCCGTCTCGATTCGTTCGGGGAACAGCTCGCTCATGGACCAACCGACGGACGGCGGTTCAAAAACGATACTGGACGTGTGCCATCGGCTATCACCCTCGGCGTGGATCGACGGTACGCTTTTCCTGATAGAACGTGAGTGTCTAGCATGGGCCTCCTCGAATCGATCCGCAGCGCATTCGAACCGGCCGATACGGCCACCGAGACCATCGTTGGCGCCCACTGGTGTGACGACTGTTCGGTCCGAACCCCCGTCTACGACGAGCGATCCACCGACGGGGAACGGCCGCCGTGTCCGGACTGTGGCGACCCGATGCGCTTCGAGCGGTCGCCGGACTCCGGTTCCTGCGCCTGTTGAACACCACACGACAATCCAGCGACCGAGAGCCGGTGCTTGCGCGTTCAGCCTCGAGCCCGTTCCTGCCAGCAGTCTTACGTATAAGAACGATGTCCGAACTCACGATCCCCGACGAGGCCGACGAGCCGGAGACCAGGGAACTCGTCCGCAAACACGTAGCCGTCGGCGACGAGGTCCAGATCGGCAACAACGAGCGCGGCGGCGGGAGCAAGCTCACCGTGACGGGCGAGGTGACCGGGATCGAGTCCGGCTCCGTCGAACTCGACGGCCACCCCCCGGACGGCAAGAGCGTTCGATACGACCAGATCGAGACCGTGACGATCGTTTCCCGGAGCTGACCCGCGTCTCGATCGAGTCTGTGCGACCCAGGAGCGACCCGTGGGCGGTGACGCCGGCTGACCGTCACAGCGATCGATGACATAAAGCGTTCCGACCGCGACAGCGGACTGTCGCCGTCGAAACCCCCTTTCGGGATGACGACGAACGACGACCATGGCGACCGTCAGCGCCGGCGCACGACTCCACGTCGGCTTCCAGAACCTCTCGCTCGCCCGCGACCGCCTCTACGGCGGGCTCGGCGTCGGCCTCGAGGAGCCGCGGGTGACCGTCACCGCCACGCCCGCAGCCGACGTCGTCGCCGACGACGACCTCCTCGAGCGCTATGCGAGGCGGGCGGTCGACGTTCTCGACGTTCCGGGTGTCGCCGTCTCGATCGAGAGGCGCCTCCCGCGCCACGTCGGCCTCGGCAGCGGCACGCAGCTCGCGCTGGCGACGCTCGCCGCCGTCGCTCGAGCGCACGACCGCGAGCCACGGGTTCGCGAGCGGGCGCCCGCGATGGGCCGAGGTGGGCGCAGCGGCGTCGGCGTCGGGACGTTCGAGGGCGGCGGCTTCGTCGTCGACGCGGGCCATCCGACGGGGCGGTTCACGACCGCCCGGCCGGCCGACGGCGACTGGACGGTTCCGGCGGTCGTCGCCCGGCATCACCTCCCCAACGAGTGGCGATTTCTCGTTGCGCTCCCCGAGGCCGAGCCCGGCCGGAGCGGCGACGACGAGGACGAGAGCATCCGGACGGTGATCGAGCGCGCCGACCCCACCGTCGCCGACGAGATCGCCGGCCTCCTCACCCGGAAGCTGCTCCCGGCGGCCGCGGAGGGCCGACTCGAGGCTTTCGGCGAGGCGATCGGCGAGATCGGCCGCAAGAACGGCACGTGGTACACCGATGCCCAGGGCGGCGTCTACCGCCCGCCAGCGGGGGAGCTGATCGACGCACTCGAGGGCTGTCCCGTTCTCTCCGGCGTCGGCCAGTCCTCGTGGGGGCCCGCGGTGTACGGCGTCACCGACGCCACCCACGCCGAGGAGGCGCGAGAAGCCGCCCGGGACGCGCTCGAGGCCTGGGGGCTCGCCGGCGAGGTCGTTCTCTCCCCACCTGCGAGCGAGGGGGCCCGGATCGAGGACCGGTCGGGAGCCGGGCGTTTTTGACGGTCGACGACGTACGGGCGGGGCATGCAGTTCTGTGACGACTGCGGCTCGATGATGAAAGCCGAGGGCGACCGCATGGTCTGTACGAACGACGACTGCGCCGGCTCGAGCGAGCGCGACCGGGCTCGAGAGGCGGCGTTCGTCACGACCGAAAAGCAGTCCGACGAGGAGCTGATCGAAACCGAGGAAGGGGCTGACTTCGAGGGGAAGCCGATCGCCACGGACGTCCGCTGTGAGGAGTGTGGGAGTACGGAGGCGTACTACACCTTCCTGCAGACGGCCTCGGCGGACGAGCCGCCGACGCGATTTTTCAAGTGTACCGAGTGCGGGAAGCGCTGGCGCGGCTACAACTGAGGGGGGTTACCGTCGATCCTCGTATACCTCTGTGAGACAAACATCTGGTATGTTGGGTTCGGCGTACAAGATCCAGAGTATCTCTCTAGGGTTCATATAGAACGAGTCGATTATGTCATATTCAGGAGATGTTCAAAAGAATTGATAAGGCGGTTTCCGATGAACTTGGCCTCTCTCGAGAGTATCTTTCTCCAATCATCACGCACGTCCTCCTTGTTATCGGGATTTTATTTTTCAACTGGAGTGTTATCGAAATAGTCCTCCTCTACCTAATCGAGATCGCAGTCATCCACGTCCTGTTCGTAACCGTAGCGCTGTTTGCGGCACAACCGATAGAAGGCCATGACGGCGACAAATGGCAGAGAGAACCGACCCCAATTCGGCTCGTTCCGCTTCTCCCACCGGTGTATGATCGAAATGTTGGAATGGTTTTAAAATACATGTTCGTTGGAGCGATCTATATTCTTCCGTTCATGCATGCCGTAGTCCAACTCACAAACCAGAGTATACCCTCGCTGATTTCGTCGACAGTTGCTCTTGCAATACTCGCCATTTGTATCACTCAGCTGTTGCGTGCCTGGCAACAGTTCCTTGCGGATCAGGCATATCAAAACCGGTCGCCAGCAGAAGCGATCAAAGTCGGACTGTGGCCAATTCACGAACTCCTCGTTACCGTCTTATTCGTATTTGTACCTGTTACTTTCATACTGGTGGCTGCTGCGTTTGCAGTAGACGGTATCGAGTCACAGACTGTCGTATTATTGGTATATGTGATCCCTATCGGCGTTGCCAGGGTCTGGCTGCAGAACGGTGGATTGACTGTGACGCTCCCCTACGAGCGATAACCCGGCCGGTAGAGCTGCCTATTTTCGGTCGACTGTCGTAACCTGTCATGACCGCGCGCCGCTGTCGGACGAGACGCTTCACGACGCAGAACACCACACCACAGCCGACCGACAGCACTGCGACCTGGTAACCAACGTTTTGGTGGGGCCGATCGCGTTCGGTTCGACGGGCCTCGAGCGGATACGAACCGATCCCGACCGTCGGTCACCAACGGTAGGACAGCCCCAGTAGTATCGACTCGGGAACGGCTCGAGCGCATTGATTGGTAACTACCCAATGAGTCCAGAGTCAGTTATAACAGCAGCAAGGAGGACAAGTCCAAGCCCGCCGACCCGAACGGCTCCTGCGAGCGATGTTCGCTCCGACGGAACCGATTCACCGATAGCGAGGACGATGAAAACAAATCCAAGCGTCATCCAAGCCCCTGTCTCTCTAGTATACAGTAAGAAGAAAGAAAGACCTGCCGCAAACAAGAGTACAGCATTATACGGCCATCCTTTTGGCTTCTCAAAAATGTTCGAAACCCAGTTCGAGTCGGATGCCGTTCTGGAGGGCATTGTACTCTGGTAGTTCTCATACAGCCAAAAAAGTACTGCCATTTTCCCACATGGACTTTTATACTTGAAACAGATTACATTGCCTGCGACGTGTTCGCCCTCTACACCGGTTCGAGTACGACTTCTCGTTTTGAAGCTAGCAAATCACGCACACATTCGAGTTGCTGTCCGAACGCCTCGACCTCGCATGCCGTGGCGCAGTCCACCGCGACCTGCGCTCGAACATTTTACGTTCCAGTGATGAATCGCTACAGTCATGGCCGATACTCCGCATCCGGAGGCACAGGCACTGCTCGAGCTCGCCGACCAGCTCTCGTTGCCGCCCACGTACGCGCTGTCGGTCGAGAGCGCCCGCGAGCGTCTCGAGACGCTCGTCGCCGACCAGCCGGTCGAGGACGTCGCGAACGTAGAAACGTACTCGATTCCGGGGCCCGAGACGGCGGCCGCTGACGTGACGATTCCCGTGCGGATCTACGAACCCGAGGGCTCGCCGCCGTACCCCGTCCTCGTCTACTTCCACGGCGGCGGGTGGACGGTCGGGAGCCTCGACACCCACGACACCGTCTGTGCGGCGCTGACGAACCGGGCGAACTGCCTGACGGTGTCGGTCGACTATCGGCTGGCACCCGAACACCCCTTCCCCGCGGCCGTCGAGGATTGCTACGCCGCCCTCGAGTGGGTCGCCGCCCACGGCGCACACCTCAACGCCGACACCGACCGGATCGCGGTCGCAGGCGACAGCGCCGGGGGCAACCTGGCCGCCGCGGTGACGCTCGTGGCCCGCGACTACGGCGGGCCCAAACTCGTCCACCAGGGGCTGCTCTACCCCGCCGTCGCCTCGCCCGTCGTCCACGACTTCGAGAGCTATGCGGAGAACGCCGAGGGCTATCTCCTCGAGGCCGAAAGCGTCCGGTGGTACTACGACCAGTACGTCCAGCACCCGGTCCACGCCCGCAACGAGTACGCCGCGCCGCTGCTGGTCGACGACCTGTCGGGATTGCCGCCGGCGACGGTCGTTACGGCCGGGTTCGACCCGCTCCGGGACGAGGGAATCGCCTACGCCGAACGCCTCGCAGCCGACGACGTCGAGGTGGAGCACCGCCACTACCCGGAACAGATCCACGCCTTCGTCAGTCTCCCGACGACGATCTCACAGGGGCAGGACGAACTCGACGCCCTCGGCGAAGACCTCGCCGACGCGTTCGGCACCTGACCGCCGAACGCCACGCCTCCACCTGATCTTCGAACACTACGCCTTCCTCATGCCCAGCATTTTTGAGCTAATCCACGTAGGGATGTGATATGAGACTCCATAACAGAGAGGTTCGACAGGACGTCCGCGAGCTCGGGGCGTTGCTCGGGGACGTCCTCGAGGACCAGACCTCTCGGCGCGCGTTCGAGACGGTCGAGTCCTGCCGGACGGCGGCGATCGACTACCGGTCGGGCGACCTCGACTCCCGCGAACCGCTCGCGGCCGAACTCGAGGGACTGTCGCCCCACCGGCAGCGAGTCGTCGCCCGGGCCTTTACGACGTACTTCGAACTCGTCAACCTCGCCGAGGAGCGAGAACGGGTACGCTCGATCAGGCAGGACTCCCAGGACGGGACGCTCGCGGACGGCCTCGAGGCGGCGGCCGAGGAGCTCGCGACGACGGATCCGGAGACGGCCCAGGGGATCCTCGAGGACGTCCTGATCGAGCCGACGTTCACCGCCCATCCGACGGAAGCCCGGCGCAAGACGGTCAAGTCGAAGCTCCGGGAGGTCGCGACCCACCTCGAGACGCTGGATGAACGATTGTTGACGGACAAAGAGCGCAGCCAGCTCTGGCGCGACGTCGACGCCGAGGTGACGAGTCTCTGGCAGACCCCGCAGGTGAGAAAGCGCCAACCCGAACCCGAGGACGAGGCGCGCAACGTCCAGTGGTACTTAGAGAACACGCTGTTCGACGTCGTCGGCGAGGTGTACGACGAGCTCGCCGACGCCCTCGCCGCCGAGATCGACGCGCCCCTCGAGGTGCCCAAGCTGTTCGAGTTCCGCTCGTGGGCCGGCAGCGACCGCGACGGCAACCCCTTCGTCACGCCCGAGGTGACGGCGATCACGCTCGAACGACAGCGAGCCGTCGTCCTCGAGAAGTACTACGAGGAGCTCAAGACGCTCTCGGGCGTGCTGAGCCAGGATGGGAGCCGCATCGACGTCGGCCCCGCGTTCGAGGTCTCGCTCGCTGACGACCGCGAGGCGCTGCCGGGGAGCGCCCGGACGGCGGACGAGCGGTATCCGGGTGAGCCCTACCGCCAGAAGCTCAAGCTGATGCGCGATAGGATCGAACGCGTCGGCGACGTCCGACCCGGCGGCTACGGCTCCGTCGAGGCGTTCATCGAGGACCTCGAGGTCCTCGCCGCGAGCCTGCGCGAGAACGGCGCGGAGACGGTCGTCGAGGCCCACGTCGATCCGCTCCGTCGGCGCGCCGAGACGTTCGGCTTCTCGCTCGCGAGCCTCGACCTGCGCGATCACCAGCAGAAACACACCGACGCCATCGCCGAGGCCCTCGAGCGCGAGGACATCGACTACGCCGGGCTCGACGAAGACGGCCGGGTCGAACTGCTCACCGACGCGATCCTGCAGGACGAACCGGTGCTGGACCTCGAGGACACCGAGGGGCTCTCGACCGACTCGGCGCGCGTCCTCGAGCTGTTCTCCCAGTTCGCCGACTGGCAACACGAGTACGGCGTGCAGGCGATCGACACCTACTGCATCTCGATGACCGAGGAGCCGAGCCACGTTCTCGAGGTACTCTTCCTGGCCGATCAGGCGGGCGTCGTCTCGCTGCCCGAACACAGCGGCCTCGACGTCGTGCCGCTGCTCGAGACCGAGTACGCCCTTTCGGGCGCCCGGCGGATCATGGGGGCGCTGTTCGAGAACGAGGCCTACAGCCAGGCGCTCGAAGCCCGTGGGCGGACCCAGGAGATCATGCTCGGCTACTCCGACTCGAACAAGGAGAACGGGTTTTTAGCGGCGAACTGGTCGCTGTACCGGAACCAGCGTCGCCTGGGCGAGATCTGTGACGACCACGACGTGACGATGCGGCTGTTCCACGGCCGGGGCGGTTCGATCTCGCGGGGCGGCGGACCGATGAACGAGGCCATGCTCGCGCTGCCCAACAGCACGGTGACCGGCCAGATCAAGTTCACCGAACAGGGCGAGGCGATCGCCGAGAAGTACGGCAATCCCCGCATCGCCGAGCGCAACATCGAGCAGATGCTCAACGCCCAGCTGCGAGCGCGCAAGCAGGCGCTCGAGCAGCCCCGTGAAGAGGTTCCCGAGGCGTGGCTCGAGGCCGCGGCGACGATGGCCGACGCCGCCCGCGAAGAGTACCGCGACCTCTTAGAGAGCGAGGGATTCGTCCGGTACTTCGAAGAGGCGACGCCGATCACGGTCATCGAGGACCTCGACCTCGGCTCGCGGCCCGCCTCCCGGAGCGGCGAACGCACGGTCGAGGACCTGCGGGCGATTCCGTGGGTCTTCTCCTGGACGCAGTCGCGGTGTATCCTCCCCGGCTGGTACGGCGTCGCGGCAGGGATCGACGCCTACCTCCAGGGCGAGGAGTCGCGCTCCTCGGGCCGTTCGAACGGTGACGAGCCGCGAGACGAGGGAGACGAGCTGGAGACGCTCCGGGAGATGTACGATGAGTGGCCCTTCTTCCGGACCACGCTCGACAACGCCGCGCTCTCGCTGTCGCGCACCGACCTCGAGATCGCGTCTACGTACGCCGACCTCGCCGATCCCGAACGCCGGGAGGCGTTCTTCCCGCGGCTCACCGAGGAGTACGACCGCGCCGTCGAGCTCCTCACGACGATTGGGGAGCGAGAGACCCTCCACGTTCGCGACTGGATGGGGGAAAATCTGGCGCGACGGAACCCGTACGTCGACCCGCTGAACCTGCTGCAGGCACACCTCCTCGAGCAGCCCCAGCGATCCGACGTCGAGGAGCGGACGCTCCGGCTGACGGTCAAGGGAATCGCCGCGGGGATGAAAAACACCGGCTGAACGACACGACTTAGATGGTCGTCCACCCACGACCCACCATGGGCGGCCGATCCGATTCGAGCGAGGTGCGCCACCGCTATGAGGGAGACCTGCGACGAGGGACGTTCCTCGAGCGACCGAATCGCTTCACCATAGATCCCTAGTCGACGGTCGGAACCGGAACCGACTCGAGAACCGACTCGATCACGTCCGCCTTTTCGACGGCCTTGACCGTCGCGTCGGGCGTCAGCACGAGTCGATGGGTCAGGACGGGACGAGCCACGCGCTTGATGTCGTCCGGGGTGACGTACTCACGACCGGAGAGCGCCGCGTACGCCCTGGACGCCTCGAACAGCCGCTGGGTGCCACGCGGGGAGACGCCGATCTCGACCCGGCCGTCCACCCTGGTTTCGCGGGCGAGCCCGACGACGTACTCGAGGAGGTCCTCGTCGACGCGAACCGTCTCCGGAACCTGCCGGAGCTGGGCGACGTGATCCGGCTCGAGCACGCGCTCGACCGACGGCGTCCCCACTTCGCGGCCGGCGCGCCGCCGGAGGAGTTCGACCTCGCCCGCCTGGTCGGGGTAGCCGAGGGACGTCTTCACGAGGAAGCGATCGACCTGGGCTTCGGGCAGCGGGAACGTCCCCTCCTGTTCGACGGGATTCTGCGTCGCGATGACGAAGAACGGGCGGGGAAGCTGGCGCGTCTCGCCGTCGACCGTCGCCTGCCCCTCCTCCATCGCCTCGAGCAGGGCGGCTTGGGTCTTCGGCGGCGCGCGGTTGATCTCGTCGGCGAGGACGACGTTGGCGAAGATGGGCCCTTCGTTGAACTCGAACTCGCGCGTCTCCTCGTTGAAGACGTGTGTCCCCGTGACGTCGGCCGGCAAAAGGTCGGGCGTGAATTGGATCCGCGAAAACGAGAGCCCGAGCGCGTTTGCGACGCTCCGGGCGGTGAGCGTCTTTCCCGTCCCGGGGACGTCCTCTAAGAGCACGTGGCCACGGCCGACGACGCCGACGAGGATCGTCTCGAGAAACTCCCGCTCGCAGATGACGGCCTCGCTAATCGTCTCGAGGACGGCTGCACACTCCTTGCTCGCCTGGGAGACGTCCATGCTCGTGGCCCTCACACCGGCGTGGCATAGGGCTTCCGTTTCGTTGTCAGGTTCGTCGATCGAGTGCGGTCGGGACGGTGTGACACGCAACCGACGAACCGAAACGGATAAAATCGTTACCCGGGTATTTGGAGGTGAGCCGAGATAGCCTAGCCCGGCCAAGGCGGCAGATTCGAAATCTGCTGTCCTCACGGACACGGGAGTTCAAATCTCCCTCTCGGCGTTTTACGGCGACAACGACCGCGAGCGAAGCGAGCGGTCCGCCGCCGTAACACGCGAACGGGGAATTTGAACTAGACCGAGGTTCTGCGCCGAAGGCGCAGGTTCTCGGGCGTAGTTCAACTCTCCCTCTCGGCGCTTTTCACGACGCAACACAGCGAGCACTGTGTAGCGTGTGCTCGCCGTCCGTCCACGGCCAGCCTCGGCATCGTACTTGAACGTTCGTCCCGGTGTTTAAATTCGATTACCCGGCCAGAGGGGGTATGGGTTCAGAACAACGAATCCAGGATCGAACTGGTTCCCGACGATCGACCCGTTCGCTCGCCGCCGACGATCGTGCGATCGAGGGGCTGCCGATCAGGCTCGTGATCGCGCTCATCGTGGGCGTGGTCTCACTCGGGATCATGCTCCAGATCCTCGGCGGGGTCGACACGTTCGAGGGCAACACCGAAGTGGACGTCGAGTTCGACGACGACGTGCTCGAGCTCGGTACCGGAGACGCCAACGTTACCGTTTCCGTCGTCGACGAGGACGGGAACGAAGTCACCGATGCGACGGTGATCGCGACGGCCGGCTCAGCACGGATGGACAGTGCCGTTATCGAACGCACGCCGGAAGACGACAACGAAGTGACGATCGATCTCTCGGCTGCGGGTATCGATCTCCCACCGGACCAGGACGTCGGAACCGTCGAGTTCGAGGTAGAACCTCCCGCTGGCACGAACTGGGAGGACGAGGAGCCGAACAACGAGTTGCTGGTCATCGACCAGTAGCCGACCGGCCCGTTCGGATCACGAGGTGCGAGCAGTCGGTAATCGGTACCGATTACCGAACGGACGAATCGAGAGTGGCCTGGCGACCCGGATCGAACTCAAAGCGGTGGATGAGCGGTGGCGAGACCGACGCAATAGCGCGCTGGCGCACCGACAGCCAGACAGCCTATCCACTGACAGGGGAGAGTAGATACGAACCGTCTGTCGCCGGCGAGGAACCGGTGAACGATGGGGCGAGATGACAATTGTTCCCGTGATACAGAGCGCGCTGTCGGTTTCCCGGTACAACGACGCCGTGTGCGGTTACGCCGGAAATGACGTAGCCACAATCATTTATTGATCGATAGTTTCATCGTAGGCGTATGGACCTGAACCAGAATCCGCTCTTCTGGGCGCACCTCCGTTCGATTCAGTCGGCGATCGCTGCCCTCGCTCTCGCGGCGCTCGCACTGCCCTTTCTCCTCGAGGGGGACGAGCTGGGGCTGCTCCTCAGCATCCTCTCGCTGGTCCTTCTCGGCTACTCGTTCGTGACGGTTCAGGAAACGAAGTATCGACTGCGAAAACAGTAACCTCCACACATCGTCCGGGTATCGATCATAGACTGCCACCTCTCGTCTGTGGCAATCCACACCAGAGAGATCGACCAGCCATCGATAGCGCACCACACGTGCTCACCATCTGGCCCGGTGAACTTCGGCGACGCCGAAGGCGTCCTCGAGTTCGTGGTCGTCGAGCCGGCCGTCCCACGAGCCGAGTGGCTGGCGGTACTGCGAGGCAAACGGGCCGACCGTCACGTTCTCGAGGCGCTCGGCTTCGACCGCGAGCTCGGCGGTCACGCTGCCGTCGTCCGTGATGGCCTGCCACGCCCGCTCGCCAGTTCGTTCCCGGCTCGAGCGCTCGCGGCCACCGCGAGCCGATCCCGGGTGGTCGGGATACTCGAGCGTCGCCGGGCCGACCGCTCGCGGTTCGCCGTCGAGCCAGACGACGTTCTCGAGACCGTCGTTGAACCCCCAGACGAGGTTGAAGCCGGCGAGTTCGCCGTCGACGGCCCCGACGCCCATCGCCCACCGCCAGCGCGTCTCGCGGGCGAGCAGGCCGTGGGTGTGATCGAGCAGTCCGACGCCGTCGGCGAGCGTTCGCGACCGTCCCGCAACCGAGACGGTACCGGTCACCTGCGGTGCGAGCGCCTTCTGGGTGACGTTCAGCGCCGCTCGGTGTCCGCCGGCGACGGGACAGATCGCCGTCACGGCGTCGGCGGGCGGGGCCTCGAACGCGAGGTCGACGGCGACGTCGTCGAGGCTCCCGCGAACGCGAACGGCCGAGCCCCGGCGGTCGATCGTGAGCGGGTCGCGAGCGAGGCGGACCGTCGCGACCTGCCCTCTGGTCGGTCGCGAAGAAAGGTCGACGAGCGGGCCGGGAAGGGGCCGCGAGGCGTCGACGAGGCGCCCGCTCGTGCGGTCGGCGACCCAGCAGAAGACGGTTCCAACGGGGCCGGCGTCGACGATCGAGCCGCCGACCGCCACCTCGTCGTCCGCGGCCGCGAACCACTGCCAGTGTTTCTCCCGGAGAATCGAGGACAGTCGTCCCGCCCCCCGCCGACGCGCCTCGAACGCCGTCGACTCGAGCGATCCCCGGTAGGTTCCGAACGCGGGATTGCCGTCGACGATCGGCGTCCGGGGAGCGGGCTCGAGGGCGGGCACGTCACTCGGCCGGTTCGGCGAGGTGACGCGAGCCCTGGAGGTCGAGGCCGCCCTCGAGCGTGCGGACGGGGTAGGGGATGTCGATCCCTTCCTCGTCGAAGCGCGCTTTCACGGTGGTGACGTACTCGCCTCTGATGCGCACGAAGTCGGCTCTCGAGGGGTCGGCGATCCAGAAGCGAGACTGGAGGCCGACGTCTGAGTCCCCGAGTTCGGTCAGCCGGACCGAGGGAGCGGGCTCCTCAAGGATCTCTGGGTGTCGTTCGGCCTCCTCGACGATGAGCTGACTCGCCTGGTCGATGTCGTCGTCGTAGCCGATACCGAAGTCGAACTTCAGGCGGAGGCGGTCGCCGTCGACGGGATTCTTGATGACGCCGCCGGTGAGTTCGGCGTTCGGCACCGTCAGGAGTTCGTTGTCGAACGTACGCACGCGAGTGACCCGGAGGCTGATGTCCTCGACGACGCCCGAGTGGTCGTCCCACTCGATCCAGTCGCCGATCCGAAACGGCTCGTCGGTGTAGATGAACACCCCGGCGACGAAGTTCGCGATGACGTTCTGCATCGCGAAGCCGATCGCGAGCGCGCCGGCCGCGGCGATGCCGGCCATCGAGACGAGGAAGTTGCCGTAATCGGCGAACCCGAACGCGACCGCGACTGCGACGAACACGACGCCAAATCGCGTGAGCATCAGCAGCGGTTTCTGAGCGTGTTCATCCAGTTCGCGCCGGTCGAACGCCCGGTCGACCAGCGGCAGGACGACCAGCCGTCCGAGCGCGTAGATGACGACGAACGCGACGACGAAGAGGACCACGCCCTCGAGCGCCCCGGCGATCGCGGCGTCGCCCAGCACGTTGTCGAGTGCGTTTCCGATCGGGCCGAGCGTCGGCTCGGCGCCCTCGGCGTCGAGGAGCGGGATGACGGTCACGCCTCGTCCACCCCCGCAGTCGTCGTCAGTCGGCCGCCGTGGCTCATCGATGCAAGACGACGGTGTGTCCGCGGACGTCGACGATCGTCGCGTTCACCCGCTCGGCGAGGGTTTCGGCCTGCTCGTCGGTGGAACCGCCGGCTCTCGCCGATCTGAGGAGTTTCACTTTCACGAGGTCTCGGTCCGAGAGCTGGTCGTTGAGTTCGTCGACGACGGCCTCGAGGCCGCCTTTGCCGACCCAGACGGTTACGTCGAGGTCGTGTGCGCGCCGCTTCAGTTCCTGATCGTCCATAACCGTGCGTAGCGACGCCAACGGTTTGAATGTTCGCGATGCGGACCGTCGTGACGTCCGACGCGCGTTCGCGGCCGTCATCGATCCCCGTGGTCGCTGCCGGCCGGGGCGTCGTTCCCGGTGCCCGCGTCGTCCCGGGTGTCACCGGTGACCGAATCGTTCGTGCCGGTAGCATCGTGATCCTCGCCCCGTGGTGTCGATCGAGGACGCTCCAGTTCAGAACCGGATTCGTCCGGGACAGCGGTCGTCACCCCGGTAGAACGCTCACGCTCGCGCGTGTACAGCTCGACCAGTATATCGAGCGTCCCCAGGATGACCGGACCGAAGAACAGCCCCATGACGCCGATGACGGCGACGCCGCCGAAGATGCCGAGGATGACCGTCGCCACGCTCATCTTCGCCCCGCGACCGACGGCGATCGGCCGGAGCGCGTTGTCCGAGAGGCTCACGATCACGGCCCCGTACGCGAACAGCAGCGCACCCGCGAGCGGACGCCCCACGACGAGCAGGTAGATCGAGATTGGCGCCCAGACGATCGAGGCGCCGATCAGGGGCAGTAACGAGAGGACGAACGTGAGGATGAAAAAGAACGTGAGGCTGGGAACGCCGACGAGTGCGAGCCCGATCGTCGTGAGGATCGCCTGGACGGCGGCGACGGCGACGTTCGCGACGATCGCGACGTACAGCAGCCGATCGACGCGAGCGAACAGTTCCTCACGGACGTCGGCGCGCAACGGGAGGACGCGACCGAGCCACGCGACGAGCCGGTCGCCATCCCGAAGCAACGAGTAGAGGACGAATAGCATGACCGTCAGGCCGATCAGGAACCCCGGCACGCCGCCGGCGAGCTCGAGTGCCTGGTCGGCGACTCCGCGGGCGGCGATCGCGAGCGGTTCGCGAAGCTGCTCGTACAGCGCCAGCAGGTCGACCTCGAGGCCGAGCGCCTCGAAGCGATCTTCGAACTCCGCGACGCCGAGCTCGCCGGCTGCGATCACCTCCGCGAGGTCGGCCGCCTCGTCGATCGCGACCGCGACCAGGATCCCGAGCGGGAGGATGATGGCGACCGTCCCGAGCGCGAGGAGCAGGGCCGCCGTGGCGGTTCGGCCGAGGCGCGGCTCGAGTCGACGCCTGAGGGGGTATAAGACGTACGCGAGGACGATCGCCGCCAGGACGTACTGCAGGTACGGAAGGACGATGATCGCGGCGAGGACGCCGACGACGACGATCAGGAGCCCCAACCAGCGACGGTCGCTCGATGCTCTCGACCACTCGCCCAGGGACATACGTCCCGACTACGGTGGGGACGGTCATGATTCTGTGGCGCGCCGAGCGGCGACGATCGACGGCGGGAGCGAAAGGCCCTTAAGAGGGTACCGTCTACGGTGAAGTGGACTAGGTCGGGCAGTTTGGCCCTGCTCAGAACCCGCGCTATGGTCATTAGCGGGGACCGAATCCCGCGGGCGTCCGGTCAGACCGGCCGGGGCCCCGGGAGCCAACGTGGAAGCCTCGTCCGTCGGGGACAGCGGGCCACGACGACCGTCCGCAGGGACGACTCGTCGTGGCTAATCGGCGACAGCCCATCAGGCGCGGAAGCGAGCAGTGGACCGCCGGACACCTGTCGCTCGACGGGTCGCGGGGTGGAGGAGGCAACCGGGACTCCCCCGGCCGGAACGCCGGGCAATCGCGGGCGTCCGCACTCATACTCCTCATTCGACCGACGATCGCCGAGCGGCGCGGCCGCTCGAGTGGCCGATCCGTCATCGAAAGAGACACTCTCTCGCGCGTCGTTGGTCCGGTATGGCAACCGCTGACGACGTGACGTTCAACGCAGGCGTCTGGACCGGCTCGCTACTCGTGCTCGTAGGTGTAGTCGCGTACGTGCTGACCGACTACGCCAGCCTGACGGCGCTGATCCCGTCGCTGTTCGGCCTGTTGTTCGTCGTTCTCGGTCGACTCGGGCTCAACACGGATCGCCAGCGAGCGGTGCGCTACGGCCTGGCAGCGCTCGCGTTGATCGGGCTCGCCGGATCGGCCCAGGGCGTCGTCGACCTCGCGACGATCGCGACCGGCGGCACTGTCGAGCGCCCGATCGCCGCCGTCTCCCAGTCGGTGATGGTCGTCGTCTGCGTCTTCGTACTCGCGCTCGTCGGCCGTTCGCTCGCTGAAGCGCGGTAACGGCCGGCGTCTGAAGGCCGCTCGTCGACCTCGAGCAACCGTCGCGGCAGTGAGATCGTCGCTCTCGAGTAGCCGTCGTAACTGGTGAGCGTCACTCCGGCAGATTCGTCAGGTATTGGCGCCCGGCGTCGGTGAGGTCGTACACGCCGCTCGTCGTCGTGTGCACGTACCCGTCCCGATGGAGGTCGTAGCAGCACTGCTCGACGGTCGTCGGGTGGAGTTCGGTCGCCTCCGCGAGCGCGACCACTGTAACCGGGCCGCGTGCGTCCAATTCCTCCAGCAGTGCTCGCTCCATAGACGTGGACGCCATGCATGACACGGCCCCACATAGTGCTTTCGGCGGTGGATCCAGCTGCCAGGTGACCAGCAACCTACCCGGAACCGGCTCACCGATCCGCGACGACGATGCGGCGCGATCGCGGCCGACCCCGCTTCTGCCTCGACCGCAAAGCGGTTGAGACCCCGTTCCAATCCGACGGTATGATCAACCTCGAACTGTCGGTACGCCAGGCCGACTGCCCGCTGACGGCGGCGAGCGGCGCCTACGACGTGGCGTTCGTCACGCCACACTGGCACTATCACCACGAACGGTCCCGACTCGAGCTCCGCGTGCTCGCCGAAGCCGGCGATCGCGACGCCCTCGAGTCGGGCCTGTCACTGCTCCGACGCCACGACGAGCTTCAGTCGTTCGAACTGCTCGCGAAGTCGGGAGCCACCGCACGGGCACGGATCACGATGGGGACGACCCACGTAATGGGCGTGGTCGTCGAGCACGACGGCTACGTCACCGCCCCCTTCCGGAACGTCGACGGCCGCGAACGCTGGGCGGTCGGCTTCGACGACGAAACCACCGCCGAAACCGCCCTCGAGGCACTCCGACGCCACGACGGCGACGAGTTCGTCGTCCGCGACCGACGGACGCTCGAGCCGGCGACCGTCCTCGAGGACGTCCGGGCCGGCGAGGTCGGGACCGCGATGCTCGCGGGCGGTCGGAAGCTGACGCCGACCGAACGGGTGACGATTCACCGCGCGGTGACGGCGGGCTACTACGACGTCCCGCGCTCTGTGACGCTCGGCGAACTCGCCGCCGACCTCGCAGTCTCGGACGCCGCCGTCTCGAAGACGCTCCGGCGAGCCGAGGCGAAACTGCTCGAACCGGCGCTCGAGACGCTTACGCCCACCGACGGCGATGCTCCCCCGCAATAGCGGCCGACGAGACCCCACGTCGACCGGGGTTAACATCCTAACGAGAGCAGCCTTGCTCGAGCGACGGCAAGGACGAGTGTGTTCGAAACCGGACTGTCACGATCGTCGATCTCACCGTATCTCTTCGCACTGGCACCGCTCGCGGCCGCCGCGCTGTGGGGCGGCCTCTACGTCGTGAGCAAGTGGGGCTTCGACGCCGTCCCCCCGATGACGCTCGCGTTCTTCCGAGTCCTGATCGGTGCGTCCGCGCTCCTCTTGGTCGTCCGACTCCGCTACCCGCAGCCGTCGTTCGCCCGTCGGGATCTCCTCGGCTTCGCCGGCCTCGGCACGGTCGTCGCCGCCTCCATCGCGACGCAGTTTCTCGGCACCGACCTGACGACGGCGAGCCAGGGCTCGCTCATCACCGTTCTCACGCCGGTGCTCACCGTCTTGCTCGGCGTCACCCTCCTCGGCGAGCGCCTCACTCGAAAACTGCTGGTCGGCATCGGCCTGGCGACCGCCGGCACCGTCGTCGTCCTCTCCGGCCAGTACGACCTCACCGAGCTCTCCGGTGCGGCGACGACCGGCGTACTCATGCTGTTGCTCGCGAGCGCGACCTGGGCGGTCTACACCGTCTGGGGCAAACCCCTGATCGAGCGCTACTCGGCGCTCGAGACGGCGGCCTACTCGAGCGTCGCGTCGGTGCCGCTGCTCGCACTGTTCGTCCCCTACGAGGCCGCGACGACGGGCGTCTCGCCGTGGACGATCGAGTTCACGCCGGGGCTGGTCGCCGCCGTCGGCTACCTCGGACTGGGCGGGACGGCCGCCGCCTGGTACCTCTGGTACAAGGGGATGGAGTACGTCGGCGCGAGCGTGATCTCCGCCTTTTTCTTCGCCCAGCCGGTCGTCGGCGCCCTCTTCGGGGCGGTCTTCCTCGGCGAGAATCTCGGCACCCGCTTTCTCCTCGGTGGCGTCGTGATGGCCGTCGGGGTCTACCTGGTCGCGACGACGGGGTCCGGTCGACCGGCCGACGGCGAGACGGAGTCCGGGGTCGACGCTGGGACGTCGACCCGATCCGAGAGCGCCTGAGACTGACGGTGAAGGTGTCGTAGAATCGTTCGCAACCCCCTACGACTCCTCGACGAACGGTCGGTACAGGTTACAATTGGCTCAGACTCCGTGCCGAAAGGATATATACTAAAACCTAGTTCATCCACATATGGTTCGGTCGCTCTCATCCTTCGTGCGACAATTACTGGTCTTCGCATTTGTGGGGATGTTTGCTCTTTTGAGCGTTTTTCAACTCATGGAGAGTGGTTCCGTTCCATGGGTTTCGATTGCTGGCATTGGGGTCGTTATCGCAATCCTTGCTGGCCCGTTTGTATGGTTACTGCGTGACCGATACTCCGAACAGTACAGAGAGCGTTTGACATTAGTCGCGTTTGGAATCGCTATGATAGGCGCTCCTATCACACTTGGGCTTGTGCTGGCGTTCGGCGTCCCCCCGTTCATCCCATCCTTCCACGCCCTCATTGTCGGCGCTTTTATTGGAACCCTAGTTGCTCTCGTAGCGGAGCACACGGTGGTTCCCGAACGACTACGAGCAGCCCAATAGAATACAACCTGCGACTATTGTTACATGCGCAGGTCTACTGACCACACTGGTCATCGAAGATACGACCGAGCCCGATCCGCTGAGAACCCGTTCGGTGACACGCCTGGCTACACCCATCGGCATGAGCCGACGCTCGCGGTCACACCGGATTGACGCCGCAACCGACTCGACGCAGGATTCAACTTCCCGTCCGTCCAACGCTCAGCCGACCGAGCATGGAGAAGACCCCACGTGGCACCGCCGTCGGCGTCGACGACCCCTACGCGTTCGCGGGCGTCTGCGATCACCTCACGAGCGAGGGCACGTGTCGGTACGCCTTCGACCACTACGGGCACGACCCCGAATTCGCCCGCGAGCGCGCCGCCGAGGAGTACGCGTGTCTCGCCCTCGAGCCCGACGCCGACCCCGAATCGGCCGATCCTTCGTGGGCCGATTGCCCCCACTTCCGCTCGAGAACGCGCACCCGCGCGTGTGTTCGCTGTGGGCTCGAGGAGAAACTGGACGCCCACTCGAGTGAGCGGCCGCTGCTCGAGGAACACCACCTCTCCTACGCCGCAGACGGTGAGACGTGCTCTCACGAGATCACGGTCTTCCTCTGTCGATGGTGTCACGCCAAGGTCCACACCTCGTGGGCGCGGCTCACCGACGACGTCTCGCCCGACCCCGAGGCCATCGCCGAACTCGAGGGGCGACGGGGGCGAGAGCTCGAGGAGCTGGGATTCGAGTCGGCAGCCGAACGGTACGGGGAGGAGTGACTGCTCACACTGACGGACGTGAACCGTACTATTAACCGTCAATACGTTAGGAACTTTCCTGAAAATAGAGTGGCAAACCGATTGCCGATCACAGCATCCTCCGACGAGCGAGGCTCGCGGAAAGAAACCACTATACGACCTCGATGTGACGGGGGTGCTACCTCGTGGAAACGATCCTGCTCGTCGGTGTGTGGTTGTTCGCCGTAACCCATCTCGACACCCTACTCGTCGTCGGTGCGTTTTGTGCCGACAACGATTATCGGCTCCGGGAGGTGTTCGTCGGACACTACGTCAGCTTCTGTATCGGACTGGCTGTGGCGATCGCCGGAGCGGTTCTCGCCGCCGAACTCTTCCAGGAGTGGACGTTCCTGCTGGGTGTCGTTCCCCTCAGTTTGGGGCTGTGGGGCCTACTCAGCCAGCCGCCGGAAACGACGATCGAGGAGTCACCCGTCGTGCCGAACTCCCTCGGTCGTATCGTCGTCGTCACCGTCGCGGGACTCGGACTCAGTGGTGAAAACATCGCGGTCTTCGTCCCGTTTTTCGTTACTCTCTCACCGGCCGAACTGGCACTCATCATCGTCGTCTACCTGATCGGTGGTGGAGTCGTGTTTCTCGCCGCGTTCGTGATCGTCTCCCGCGTCGCCACCGACGGCATTCCCGACTGGCTGGATCGCTGGCTCGTTCCCACCGTGCTGGTACTCGTCGGCGGATACGTCGTGGTGGCCGGCTGGATCATCGTCTGAACGCTGGATATGGGCGCTCTGTGACACGGGCGGCCGGGCATCGGCGACTGTCCTGCGACGGCTTCCGCGGCGCTCGAATTCACCAGTGTGTCAAACGAGCGCTCGCCAGGCGTAGTAAAAGCGCTGGAGCGCGGTGACGTGCCCGACGACGGCGAGGAAGACGAGTAGCCAGCCGACGAGGGTGAAGCCGGCGTAAGTGCCGTCGAGGGGGTAGGCGAGGACGCCCACGAAGCCGATGATCGCGAGCCGATCCGCCCGGCCGACGAGGCCGCCGTAGACCCGCTCGAGGCCGACGGCCTGGGCCTGCGTGCCGAGGTAGGAGGTCATCACGACGCCCGTGACTGCGGCGAAGCCCAGCAGGAAGTCGCCGACACCTGCGGCGATGCCGGCGACGACGACGATGTCGGCGTACCGGTCGAGGACGTGATCGAGCAGGTCGCCGGCGGACGAGGCGACGCCCTGCGCGCGGGCGAGCGCGCCGTCGACGACGTCGAGCCACCCGTTCAGAAAGACGAAGGCGGCGGCGACGACGTACCAGATCGGGTCCTGCCCGCCGAGGGCGAAGGCGACGGCCGCGGCGATCGCCATCCCGAACGCCAGCACGCTGACGCCGTCCGGCCCCATCCCGAGCCGGTCGAAGCCGCGGACGAACGGATCGAGCGCGCTCGAGACGTACGGTCTGAGCTTGTCGAGCGTCATCGGTCGTCGAGGTACGCGAGGAAGTCGACCTCGCCCGCACTCGGTTCGCGCTCGCCACCGATCACGGCCTCGAGCTCGCTCGCCACGGCCTCGGGTTCGCGGTCGGTCGTGTCGATCTCGTAGACGGACTCGAGGCCGTGACTCTCGACCGCTTCGGTGAGGATCACGTCGAGAGCCTCGCTCTCGGCGTTCTCTCTGGCTTTCGCGTCAGACTCCCCGCGCTCGATCAGTCGCGCCTCGAGGTCGGCTGGCCGACAGCGCAACACCGCGACGCGGTCGGCGTCGACGTGGTGGGCGAGGTGCGATTCGATCACGACGTCGTCGCGACCCTCGAGCCACGCCCCGAGCGCCTCGAGATCGGCGACGACGCTGTCCCGTTCCTCGTCGACGTCGGTGTAGAGGCCTTCAGCCTCGAGCACCTCGTTGAGGTGGATCACCTCGTGGTCGGGCTCGAGCAGCCGCGTCGCGGTCGTCTTCCCCGTTCCCGGGGTACCCGTCACGGCGACCCTCACGTATCGGTCACCTCGCCGGATCTCTCGGACTCGCCTACTCCCTCGGCCAGCAACTCGTTGAGCGTCTCGACGGCGCGTTCGGTCTCCTCGGCGGTGCCGCAGGTGATCCGGATACAGCCGGGCAGCCCGAAGCTCGTGCAGTCGCGAACGATGACGCCTCGTTCTTGCATCGCGTCCGCGATCGCCGTCGCGTCGCCGACGTCGACCAGGACGAAGTTGCCCTCGCTCGGCCAGACGTGGGCGTCGATGCCCTCGCACATGGCGGTGCGCGACTCGAGGGTCGTCTCGACGGTTCGCTCGACGTGCTGATCGTCCTCGAGGGCGGCGAGGCCGGCGCGACAGGCGAGTTCGCTCGCGGCGAACGGCGTGTTCACGCGGGCGTAGGCGTCGGCCCACGCTTCGGGAACGACGGCGTAGCCCAGGCGCACCCCGGCGAGGCCGAAGGCCTTCGAGAAGGTCCGCAGGACGGCCACGTCGTCCCGAGCGTCGAAGCCGTCGCGACCCTCGAGCAGGTCGATGGCACTGTCGACGTCGGCGAACTCGCCGTAGGCCTCGTCGACGACGACCAGCGTCTCCTCGTCGGTCTCGGCGGCGAGTCGGTCGATCTCCTCGAGGGGCATCGTCGATCCCGACGGGTTGTGGGGACTCGTGACCCAGACGATCCGTTCACCGTCGTACGCCTCGAGGACGGTCTCGGCCGTCTGCGCGAAGTCGTCGGCCCGCGAGAGGGCGTACTCGGCCACGTCACCGTGGTGGAAGCGGGCGCTCATGCCGTAGTAGGCGAAGCCAGGGTCGGGAACGAGAATCTCGTCATCCGGCTCGAGGGTCGCCCGCGAGAGATAGTCGATCGCACCGTCGCCGCCGTTGGCGAGCCACACCTGCTCGTTCTCGACCTCCCAGCGGTCGGCGATGGCGGCAGTGAGGTCGGCGTGGGCGGCTTTCGGGTAGGAGCTGGCGTCCAGGGCGGCCTCGCGGATCGCCACCGTGGCCGCGGGCGAGGGACCGAGGGGATTCTCGTTCGAGGCGAGCTTGACGAACTCGGCGGGATCGCGTCCGAGTTCGCGGGCGACCTCCTCGATCCCCCGACCCGCCTCGTATGCGACGTGATCGGACAGGTCGCGCGGTTGCATACGCCTACGGTTCGCCTCGCAGGCCTTAAGGATGCTCACCTGTGGTCACGACCCGCGAGCCGAGTTCGGCCACGACGGCGCGGACCGGTCAGGGCGGCCCGTTCTCGAGCAACTGAGACCGGAGCACGGCGTCCGTCCCCCGGCGGAGCCGCTCCGAGGCCGCCTGCGTGGAGACGTCGAGTTCGTCGGCGAGCGCCGAGAGGGTGGTCCCCCGTGGCACGGTGAAGTAACCGCGCTCGACCGCGAGCTCGAGCGCCCGGCGCTGTTCCGGCGTCAGCTCGAACCGGTCTCCCGGGACCGACTCGGTCGGCTGGATCCGCACGAGCGAGAGGGTAACGTCGTGGTCGTCACAGTAGCCGTGAAAGTCGGACAGGGCGGCCCGTGACGGGAATCGGAGCCGGAACCACCAGCGATCGTCGCCGCGAGCCTCGAGGACCGCCGCCTGGCTGCGCTCGAGCGCGCTCGCGAGGCAACCGAACCCATCGCACCAGTCGATCCGATAGCAGATCCGGCTGCTGTCACGCTCGAGTTCGACGATCGACTCGACGGCATCGCTCGCCCCGACGTGGTCGGCGAAGCGGTCGACGTCCGGACCTTCGACCCAGTGATACGGCACGAAGCGACGTGACGACGGGACGACGCGCTCGACGTCCACCGTAACGTCGAGCTCCGACGTGAGTAGCCGGCCGAGGGCGAACTCGTCGGCGGCGATCTCGAACTCGGAGACGACGGCCATTGCCCCGGCTACGTCCGGTGATTTGAAAAGTCTGCTGACCGGACGATCTCGCCTGATGGTGATTCTCGTGACCCGTCACCAAACGCCGATTACAGCTTCCGAAGGGCCTCGACTCGCTCGAGCGAGTCGGCATCCGCCGGATCCTTGTCGTGGCGAACCCCGATGAACCGTGGGAATCGAAGCGCGTACCCCGAGGAGTACGTCGGCGAGGTCTGGATCTCCTCGGCGCCGACCTCGAAGACGACCGCCGGTTCGAGGTCGACCTCGCGACCGTCCTGGGCGCGGACGTGGGGCTCGAGCAGCTCGGTGAGCTCGGCCAGTTTCTCGTCGGTGATCCCCGTCGCGACCTTGCCGACGGTCGCGTACTCGTCGCCGTCACGGATCGAAAGTTCGAACGTGCCGAGGAAGGTCGCTCGTCGGCCCTCACCCCACTCCGCGCCCGTCACGACGCAGTCGAGCGTCTCCACGTCGGGCTTGCGCTTGCGCCAGTGTTTCCCCCGTCGACCCGGCGAGTACGCCGAGTCGGGGTCTTTCAGCATGATCCCCTCGTGGCCCGCCTCGAGCGCCTCGGCGTCGATCGACTCGATCGCTGCTGGGTCGTCCGTGTGCCAGAGGATCGACAACCCCTCGTCGGTCAGGAGTGACTCGAGTCGGGCGTGACGCTCCGTCAGTGGCGCCTCGAGTAAGTCCTCGCCGTCGGCGTGCAGGCAGTCGAAAAAGACCGGACGGACGGCCACGTTCTCGCGCGCCTTCGCGATGTCGTGTTTGCGCCGGAACCGGCGCAGCACCTCCTGGAACGGGAGCGGCTCACCCGCGTCGTCGACCGCGACGACCTCGCCGTCGAGGATGGTCGATACCTCGAGGTGCTCGTCGGCGAACTCGACGACCTCCGGGAGCGCGTCGGTGACGTCCTCTAAGTTCCGCGAGAAGACGCGCGTCTCGCCGTCGGGGTCGTGGTGCAGTTGCACCCGCGCTCCGTCGTACTTCCACTCGACGGCCGCCACCTCCCAGTCTTCCAGCGCACCCGTCACCGTCCCGGCCTGGGCGAGCATCGCCTGCACGGGCCGGCCCACCTCGAGTTCCAACGCGTCGAGCCCCTCGAGGCCCTCGTCGCGAGCGACGACGGCGACCCGACCGTAGTCGTTCGAGACCTGCAGGGCGCGCTCGACTCGACTGGCGGGGACGTCGAACGCCGCGGCGATGGCGTCTCGAACCGTCCCCTCGCCGACGCCGATGCGCATCTCCGAGAGGACCAGTCGGGCGAGGTAGCGTGCCTCCGCGCTCGAACAGCGGTTGAACAGGCCAAACAGCAGGTCTACCTTGCGGTCCTGGCTGCCCGATCCCGACGAGTCCGCGAGGTCGGTTAGCGTCTCGTGAACCTCGCGGACGGTGAGGTCGTCGGCCCCACCGCCCGTGAAAGCCGACAGGCCCTGCTGGCCGCCGAAGTCGTAACCTGCCGCCACTTCGCCGATCTCGCCCACTTCGGCCAGTTGCTCCTCGACGTCGTCCGCCGAGACGTTCGTCCCCGCTGCGCGCGCGATGGCCTCGTAGCACGTGCTCGGCCCGACGTCGAGCGTCGTCGAGTCCCACGCCGGGACCACCCGCCCCTGGACGAACCGGGCGACCACCTCGAGGTCGTCGTTCGCTTCCTCGAGCAACGCGGTGACGTGGTCGACGATCTCGAGGTCGGCCGACTCGGCTTCGATCTCCCCGGCACGCTCGGCGAAGGCGGCGAACTCCATCGACGTGGTGTAGGTGACGGTCGCTGCTTAACGTTTTACTATTTTCTGTTGGACAGTCCGATAGATGTATGATAAGGACATACCGACACCAGCTCCGGTAGCAGTCCAGAGGGCGAAACTCGACACATTGGTCGTGGCACCGATGATTGCTCTACCAATTCCCCCAAGCAGAAAACACCGCCGATCGCAGATTGCTGAGACAGCGCTCGCTCCGAGTATACCATAGAAACTGCGTTAAATACCCGAAGTACAACACGATTCACTGAAAGTCCGACTCTTCATGTTGCAAACGCATCCCACGTTCCTCACACCGTTTTGATAGCTAGTGGTGAGTACGATCGCCGCTCCGTTGCTCATTTACTGGCCCTACCCTGACAATCCGAACCCAATCATGTAGAACACTCGCGCTGTGAATCTTGAGCCCGCTTCGAGTCTCTACCCTGTGGTGGCGAAGAAATTCCAGTAGTACAACAGCCAGCATGCGATCGCCGTCGACACTGTGAGGACGGTATAGACGGTTGACGACCGCCGAGACCACAGTCCCGCACGCCACGTCAGGCCGGCTGATCCAATCGAAACAACTATCAGTAGAGTGGCAATTGGTGGAAGCAACAAGGCGAGCTGATACCACAGCGGTGGCTGTGAGAGCAGCGTCGGGTTCACAATGATGCCAGTGACAACGCTCACAGCGAAGACGACTACGGATCCCGCAGCCGCGATCATGATACGCCGAGCAATCCTGGGTGACGTGAGCAACCTCGATACTCGGGCCGAAAATCCGCTGGATGCTTCGCTCGAGTCCGAATCGTCGGTTGTCGACCCACTGCCCGATCGGTTTCTGGTCGCTTCCTCGTGACCATCACCACGAGCCTCTGCTTCCGATTCGGGGTCGATCGAATTCGAGGAGTCGTTACTCCGAAGCCGTCGTATCCCGCTTGCGACCGGAGGGCCGACAATTCCACCGACCATCCCGAGTGCGGCACCTGCACCGAGCACTCCATGGTATGCCAACGACTCGGATCTGGGTGGGCGCTCGAACGCTTGAGATCCAACGAAGAGATGAGAGAGATCAGCAGAGAACGCAAGGGTCTCGTGTCCATCGACCTGATCGAACACGAGCGGTTCCCGTTCGACCCACCTCGTCGTTGATCCGCCCATCTCGGTGAGCAGAGAGTCGCCATCAATCTCGACCGCTATCCGTCCAGCCTGTAGCGTCGTGAACAGTTTCGAATGTGAGTTCTCAGCCACCCGGACGCTGCGGAACGTCCCAGCGAGTTCATCGGCCCTACTCGGAGGCCCGTCCGATTCACGATCCGCTGGTGCTTCCTGTCCGACGCTCGCCTCGAGGAATGCATCGACCAGACTGCCGGCGGCCCCCGCACCGACATCCGTATTATACGCAACGAACAGCCCGAGATCTGCGCCCGGGACGAGTACGAGATGGCTGTAAAACGATCCCGGGATCGCGCCATTGTGCCACAGGGTCCGAACGCCTCTGCTCGTGTCTTCGATCCAGCCGAAGCCGAGCCCATCGAGTGCGGGGTGGTGTGTAAACCACTGCTCGCGCATACGCGAGACGACGCCTGTTGAGAGGCCCCGATCACCCGTCTCCGGATCGGCCAGGTGGGCTCGCATAAATCGGGCCATGTCCGTGGCACTTGCCGTCATGGAACCAGCCGGCCAGAGTTCTATCGCTAAGCCTGGAGCAGCAGACGGTGACCCGAGTGCGGCGGTGTACCCCTGCGTGGCGGGAGGATCCGACGGTTGTGCGACCGATGCATTGTGCATCTCAAGGGGATCGAATACGTGCTCTTGGAGGTAGGATTCGATTTCCTGTCCAGTCACGTCAGCGACAATCTGGGCCGCCAGCGCCGTCCCGTAGTTCGAATACGAACTGACGGTTCCAGGTGCTCGTACACGGCTGGGTTGCTCGGTATCAAGTACCTCGACTAGCGCACGTCGGTCCTCGGGATCGTCCACCCACACCCCCTGATTGCGCTCTTCGAACCCGGCTGTATGGGTTGCCAGATGTGCGAGGGTGATCGGCTCGTCGATTGTCTCAGGGATGTTGACTGAATCAAGATACGTCCCAACATCCTCGTGTGGATCCACTTCGCCGGCCTCGATGAGCTGCATCACGGCCGTCCATACGACCGGCTTGGTGACCGACGCGATCCGGAAGGGTGTACTTTCGTCGATCGGCTCGCCGCTTTCAGGATCGTTCTGGCCGTAGCCCTTCGTCAGCACGGACTCGCCGTCGTGGACAACAGCGACCGTGGCTCCGACGACATCGCCGTCGTCGATCACTTCCTTCATCTCCTCGTCGATGACAGCCTCGATGCCGTCAAGTGAAACGTCATAGTCATCAGCGTTCTTGACAGCACGCTCTCGAACCCCTGGCGTTTCGAGCGGCGATTGTGTACCCGGGGCGGCCCGGACCGATCGCGGCCCGGCCAGACTTCCAGCGACGAGCGCCCCTGTGCCTACGAGGAGAGTTCGACGTGTATGTTCGCCTCCAGAACGTTCTGGAATCGCATTCCTGGAGCGCTCTGTTCTGCTGTCGAAGTCTTGGTTCGTGTCAGTCATCGAGTGATGGTTCGAAGATGTCTTCGATCGTGCAGTTGTAGTGGCGAGCGAGCTTGAACGCCAACTCCAGCGACGGATCGTACCGCCCGCGTTCGATCGCATTGATGCTCTGTCTCGTGACGTCGACAGCGGCGGCGAGATCTGCCTGGCTCTTGCCCTCACGCTCCCGGCGTTCTCGCAGGTCGTTCTTCATGCGTGTCGGCGGAGAACGGTGTAAATCACGCCGAAGAGTACGAAGACGGCAACGAACGTGACGGCCATCCCGTCGAACGCAGCCGGGAGGGTGAGAATACCCTCTGCCTCGAGCGCAACTAACCCTGGTATAGCGAGTACGCCGGCGATGGCGAACACGCCGAGGGTGTAGTCGCTCGCTTTGCGTTCGATGGCTGTGTCTCGCTCGTCATAGAGCGTCACTGGGCTGAACTGCCATACGCCAAGCATCCCGACGAACCCCGCCCAGTAGATGAAGACGCCAACTAGAACCTGATCGAGGTACGAGGCAACCAGCAAGCCAGTGATACCGACGACCAGACTGCCGAACGCCAGGCGTTTGTACCGCTGTCGTCGTTTGATCCGGAGATTCGTCGAGTGAGTGGGTTCGTTCATGATTGTGTGGAAAGCGAGCTTTCCGTAAAGCTCACTTTACAGTAAAGCCTGCTTTACGCATGGATTTAAACCTTACCCCTCGACTGACTGCTCACGACTACTTCCAGATGTAGTCTCCCCCACCGAAGACCGCACCGATCGCCTGATAAAGAGCCAGCGTATTCGGAAGTCTGGTCCTGAATAGAGCCTCAGTCGGTGATCTTGGATATCCCACTACCGAATCAGCAGATCCGACCTGCCACTGGAGAGAAATGACCCAAAACGATGATCGGCGCTGCTACTCCCTCTCACTGGTTGCCCCAGTCTCGTCACCGCCACGCCGACGAACGGCCATCACGACGACCCGGACGACGGTCCCGGCGGCGAACCCCACGACGGCGGCGACGATACTGACCGTCGCGAACGCAAGCGTGATGGTCCAGAGCGGAGCGTCCCCGCCACCGACGCCCGGAAGCCCAACGACGACGCCGACGATCGCGACCGTCGCGAAAAAGGCGGCTGGAACGAGGCCGACCGCCAGGCCCGTCACCGCGCCACACCTGAGGTAGGCGACGAGCGCGGCGGCGAGCCCCGGCGCGTAGAAGAGCACGAACGGGAACCCGACGTCGTAGACCACCCGCCTGACCGGATTGGCGGGCTCGAGTACGTTCGTCGCGACCACGGCGAGCAGCGTGGCCAGGACGAGCGCGGCGAAGCCGCCGATCACCAGGGCTCGAGGAGCCCCGGGACTGCCCCACACGAGTCGGTGTCTGGTCGTGGTCACACCGGACGTCCACGCCGAATCACGATAAATCGTGGGTGGGGACCGCGATCGCTCTGTGTGACGTGTCCGAACCCGTCCGTCTGGGAACGAACCGACGGCTCGAACCGGGCGGGTTCAGCCGTGTTTCGCGGGAAACCCCGTCTTCGAAGCGAGCGCTCGGACGATAGACGACCTGGACTCGGTTCGAACCGAAATACGATCCCGGTACGACTGTGTTCACAGAAAGCATTTATATGTATTCAACAATTTATTGCCATGAAGCGGCGAGCCCTCCTCACGGCGATCGGTTCGGCCTCGATCGCGGTCTCCGGCTGTCTGCACGACGAGTCCGATCACGAATCCGATCGTCCGTCCTCGACAGCTGCCGCCAACGAGTCCACGAACTCCGAAGACGATCTCCTCCCAGCAGCTGCCGGAGATCGATCCTGTCCAGTAGCTTCGGACGACGACTCCCCGGCACTGACGCTCCCGGACTCCATCGAGGAGGCTGATCGAGACGAGATCGTTGCTACAGTGCGAGAAATCGAACGGGCACATCTCGAGCAGACCGATTCCAGCAGGCATCTCTCGAGCGTGGGCGTGGCGGTTCGGGACGTTCAATGGAACGACGACGGAAGCGTCGTCGGTCTTCACCTCGTCGGTGGGGTCACGTATCGTGGCGGCGGCGACGATGAACCCGAGTGGGTGGGTCACAGTCCCGAGAAACATTCGGCCTACATCCTCACTGGCGACCAGACGTTCCGGGCCGACGTCCCCGAGGTTCCGGATCCGGACGTTACAGTCTTCGACGTCGAATCCGTTATCTGGGTCGAGTTAGACTGCTAAAACCGCCGACCGGCTGTTGAACGAAAACTGCCGCGGCTCAGCCGCTCGAGAGCCGGTCCTACCTGACCTTTTCGCCGAGCTCGGCGTCGCCGTGGGTCGTCAGCAGGTCCGCCTGCTCGCCCGCCGCGAGGATCATCCCGTTGCTCTCGACGCCGAACAGCTCGGCGGGCTCCATGTTCGCCAGCAGAATGCACTTCGTGCCCGGCAGCTCCTCGAGGTCGTGCAGACGCTTGATTCCCGCCACGACCTGGCGGGTCTCGAAGCCGATGTCGACCTCGAGGCGCGCGAGGTCGTCCGCGCCGTCGATGCCTTCTGCTGCCTCGATCCGCCCGACGCGGATGTCCAGATCCTGGAACTCCTCGAAGCTGATGCGATCCTCGAGCAGGGGCTCGAGGTCGTCGGTGGCTGCCATGTCGTCGGCTTCTCCCTCATCCGTCTCGTCGCTTTCGGTTTCCGACGCGTCCTCGGCAGCCGCCTCGATCTTCGCCTCGAGTTTCTCCTCGAGTTCGTCGACGCGGTCGTCCTCGATCTTCTCGAAGAGTTCGCCCGGTTCGTCGAAGTGTCGGGGCGGAGCCTCGAGGGCCTCGGCGAGGTGGGCGTCGGCGACCTCGCCTTCCTCGCCGAGTTGCTCCCACAGGGCTTGGGCCTTGCCGGGGGCAATCGGCTCTAAGAGGACGCCGACGGCCTTCGCGAGCTGGACGCAGTCGCGGATGACCTGAGCCGCCTCGTCGGGCTCGTCGTCCGTGAGCTTCCAGGGCTCGTTGCGCTGGATGTACTCGTTGCCGAACTGGGCGAGGCGGACGGCGGCATGGCCGACGCCTCGGAGCGAGTAGTCGTTGACCGCCTCGCGGACCTCCTCGATCGCGCCGTTGATCCGACTCTCGACCTCCCCTGACACCTCGGCCTCGGGCGTCCCCTCGTAGTTTCGGTAGGCAAAGAGCAGCGAGCGGTACCAGAAGTTGCCGACCGTGCCCACGAGTTCGCCGTTGACCTTCTCCTGGAAGGCCGTCCAGGTGAAGTCGACGTCCTGCTGGAGGCCGCCCGTGGTCGTCAGGTAGTACCGGAGCAGATCGGGGTGAAAGCCCTCCTCGAGGTACTCCCGGGCCCAGATGGCCCGGTTGCGGCTGGTCGAGAGGCCCTTGCCGTCGATCGTGATAAAGCCGGTCGCGGCCACGGCGCGTGGGGCGTTGTAGCCGGCTCCCTCGAGCATCGCCGGCCAGAAGATGGTGTGGTGCTGGATGATGTCCCGGCCGATGACGTGGACGATCTCGCCCTCGTCCTTCCAGACGTCTTCCCAGTCGTACTCGTCGGCACCCACTCGTGCTGTGTACTGCTTCGTCGAGGAGATGTACTCGATCGGCGCGTCCACCCAGACGTACAGCACGAGGTCCTCGGCCCCCTCGCCGGGGTAGTCGATCCCCCAGTCCATGTCGCGGGTGATACACCAGTCCTGCAGGCCGTCCTCGATCCACTGGCGGGGCTGGTTGCGGGCGTTCGAGGTTCCCTCGAGGTCGTCGAGGAACTCGGTGAGGTACGCCTCGAAGTCCGAAACGCGGAAGAACTTGTGGGTGCGCTCGCGGTACTCCGCGGGGTTGCCCGTGATCGAACTGTGGGGGTCCTCGACCTCGCCGGGCTCTAAGTGACGCTGACAGCCCTCGTCACACTCGTCGCCGCGAGCCTTTGCACCGCAGTACGGACAGGTCCCCTCGACGTAGCGGTCGGGGAGGTACTGGTCGGCGTCGGGGTCGTAGGCCACCTGGATCTCTTTTTCGTAGATGTGACCCTCTTCCTCGAGCGTCAGGACGATGTCCTGGGTCGTCTCGGTGTTCGTCTCGTCGTGGGTGTGGCCGTAGTTGTCGAAGTCGACGGCGAACTGCGGGAAGGTTTCTTCGTACTGTTCGTGCCAGCGCAGCGCGAACGCCTCCGGCTCGACGCCCTCTTCCTCCGCGTTGACGGCAACGGGCGTGCCGTGCATGTCCGACCCACAGACGTAGGCCGACTGCTGGCCGAGGGTTTTGAGGGCGCGGTTGAACGCGTCTGCACCGATGTAGCCGCGGAGGTGACCGATGTGTAAATCGCCGTTGGCGTACGGCAACCCGCAGGTCACGACCGCGGGGCGATCCGTTGGATAGTCGTCGTGGCTCATGTGGTTGGTGTCTCTGGTGACGGGCGTAAAACCCGCCGATTTCGTTCTCGACAGCCGATACTCCGCGTCGAGTCCTCGAGTCCGGGTTTCGACGCCACGTGAGGGCCGTATGACCGGCCGAGTTCGTGGCGCTCCCCCCGACGACAGCGGGTGCTACATACGCATAGAACGAGCGGCGAACGCGACGGCTGCCGTCGGAATCACGCGCGGTGATACTCGCTCGCTCGAAAAAAAGATTTCCATGCACCGACGACCGTGTCGGTTACAGCGGCTCCTCGTCGTCCGTTCGCATCCACTCGAGTTCGAACTCGATGCTCCGTTCGACGCCGCCGTCTTCGGGTTCGTCTTCGACCTCGAGTTCGAACTCGACGGTTTCGGGCGGATTGACGACGACGGTCTCGTCACCGACCTCGAGTTCGATCTCGTCCGACCCTCGAAGTCGGTCGGCGAAGCGCTCGAGGTGGTCGGCGATCTCGTCCCGGGAGAGGTCACGCTCGTATTCGATTTCGGTTTCCTCAGACATACGAGAGGCGTTCAACGGATGGACGGATAAAACCACTCACTACCCACGAAAGCCATCCTCGAACCCGCAGCGTTCTTTATCCTGACCGTCGTCGATCGAGGTAGCACGATGGGGGGCGAACACGATCAGGACGACGAGGTGGCGGCCTCGAAAACCGTGAGCGACAGCGTGCCGTCGATCCTGCGGCTCGTGGCGCTCGGCTTCGTCGTGATCGGATTCGTCGGCGCGGTCTCGAGCGACGCCTCGCCGATCGCCGCCGACTCGGCGTTCAGCCTCCTCTTTTACGCTGGCATCGGCTGTGCGGTCGTCTCGATCTACCTCGGCGTGTACGGTGCCGGCCGAGCGTGACGATCACCCCGTCTGCTACCGACGAAAACCGCCACCAGCTCAGTCATCCGCCAGCTCGAGTTCGGTGACCGCTTCGGGCTCGAGCGGCGCGTACCGGACGATGGCGTCGAACGCCTCGAGGGGGAGCCGATCACCCGTGGTGATCCCGCGTGCCTCGGGCGTCCGGAGCTGTCGGTCCACGAAGCGTCGAGCGACGAGGGCCGTGCGGGCGTCGCCGTTCTCGAGGCCGGCCTGGGCTTCCTCGAGCAGCAAGGCGGCGGTGAAGACGTCGAAGAGGTAGTGGGCGAGACGTTTCGCCGAGAGCTGGGCGTACGCTTCGCCTTCGCTCGCCAGCGTGGCCAGCGCGGCCGAGAGGTCGGCGAACTCGGCCTCGACCGCCTCGACCGGCTCGGCGAGCGCTGGGTGGGCGGCGGCCTCGAGTCGCGCCTGGACGGCTTCGACGTACGGCTCGTGGGACGCCTCGCGCTCGAGCGCCCGGAGGACGTCGAGCGAGAGGACGTTCTCGGTGCCTTCCCAGATGGGGAGTACCTGGGCGTCCCGGAGCAGTCTGTGAGTGACGAACTCGTTCACGTAGCCGTTGCCGCCCTGGATCTCCATGGCGTAAGAGGCCGTATCGACGGCCATCCGGCCGGTTCGAAGCTTCGCAATCGGGATCAACAGCCGCAGCAGCCGGTAGACGTTCTCGACGTCCTCGCCGGCGCTCGTCCGGTTCTCGCCGTTTCGCTCGGCTCGCTCGCGTTCTGAGAGCAGCCGCGACGCCTCGAACGTAAAGGCCGTGGCGGCTTCGTGGTCCACGGCCATATCCACGAGGTCCGCGCGCATCAGCGGGAACGCGTCGATCGTGCGGCCGAACGCCTCGCGGTCCGCGGCGTGAATTTTGCTCTCGAGCAGTGCCCGGCCGATGATCCCGCACGACGCGGCGGCGTTCGACAGCCGCTCGAGGTTAAGCATCTCGGCCATCTGCTTGAAACCAGATTCCGCCTCGCCAACGAGAAACGCCGGCGTCTCCTCGAACTCGACCTCGCCCGTCGGGACGGAGATCGTTCCAAGCTTGTCCTTCAGCCGGCGGTAGAACTGGTCGTTGAGGGCGTCTCCCGGCGGCGTTCCCGAGAACGCGGCGCGGCGCCCCTTCGTGAGGACACCGTCGTCCGGGTCGCCGTGAGGGACCAGAAACATCGAGAGGCCGGCGGTTCCCGCAGGGGCGTCTTCGGTCCGGGCGAGCGCGAGCGTGCCCTCGGCGTCGATATTCGAGCAGAACCACTTCTCGCCCGTGAGCCGCCAGCAGCCCGCCGACTCGTCGTACGCGGCGCGCGTCTCGTTCGCCCCGACGTCGCTCCCGCCCTGTTTCTCGGTGAGGAACATCGCCCCCTCGATCAGGTCGTCGTGCTCGCGGCTGACGAGGGCGTCGTAGTAGGGCTCGAGGGACCCGTCGTCGAACTTTTCGAGGACGAGCGCCGCGCCGGCGGTCATCGCCACCGGGCAGGCGAGTCCGCCGTCGGCGTACGACAGCAGGTACAGCATCCCGAGGTAGTGGCTCAGGGGCATCGGCTCGTCCCGTCCCGGCGGGGCCCGGAACGAGTCGGAAACGGTGCCCGCCTCGTAGACCAGCCGCTCGCTCTCGAGCAGTTCGGCCGGGTAGCGGACGACGTTTTGCACCTGGCCGTACGCGTCGTAGGGCTCGAGTTCGGGTCCGTGGTCGTCGACGTAGTCGGCGTTGTCCGCGATCGTGTGTCCGACGATTTCGCCGAACGACTCGAGTCGGGGTACAGCCCACTCGAACTCGTCGGCGGCGTACACCCGGCGCAGTTCGCGCTGGATCGTTCGGTCCAGCTCCCAGTAGTTGACGTGTCGTCCCTTCTCGAGCTGTCCGTAGTCGATTCCCTCGCTCATACGCGCTCGGTTGGTGACTATCGACCATAAACGTGCAGCCAGATAACACGACGCACGTTTACTCGAGTTTGCCCCGGCTGCTGTATCGACCGGTGTCCGACCGCTAATTTTCAGTTCTGGTACTCGGAGGGGAACGACCAAGAGGCCGCCCGCGGTTTCCGGGGGCATGGTACACGGCCTCGACATCGGAACGGGGGCGCTTCGATCGGTCAGCGGGGAGCCCAACGACCTGGCGCTCGAGTCGGAGCCGCCGATTGCGCTGGCAACCGACGAGTCGACGCTCGAGTCGGCCGGCGTGGATCCCGACGCCTGTCACGCGATCGAGCGGAACGGAGCGACGTACGTCCTGGGTTCGGACGCGGCAACCGTGGCCGAGTCGACCGGCGACGAGCCGGTTCGATTGCTCGCGAACGGTTTTCTGATCGGCGATCGCTACGCCGAACCCGCACTCGAGGCGCTCTTCGACGGCCTGCTCGCCGACGTGGCCGACGGGCGACTCTGTTACACCACGCCCGGCCCGCTCGTCGATGCCGACGAACCAGCCGAGGCACACCGGACGAGCCTGGAAGCGATCCTCGAGGATCGAGGCGTCGACGCGACGGCGGTGACCAGGGGGTTCGCCGTGATCTACGATCAGCTCGAGGCAGACAACTACACCGGGCTCGGCGTCTGCATCGAGGCGGGAACGACGAGCGTCGCCCTCGCGTACTACGGCGTGCCGGTGATGGCCGTCTCGCTCTCGAGCGGCGGCGAGTGGATCGTCGATCGCGTCGCCGAGGAGACCGGCACCTCGCGAACGGACGTCGCCGCGACGCTCGAGGAGTTCGCGCTCGATCCGAACGCCGCGGCCGGCGAGGTAGAGCGCGCGCTGGCGCAGGCGTACGACGCCCTCGTCGGGGAGTTGATCGCCGCGATTCAGGCTGCGGCCGCCGAGGCCGACCTCGAGCGAGGGATCGCCGTCCCGGTCGCCGTCGGTGGCGACCGCGCCGTCGAGGGCGTCGAATTTCTCCTCGGCGGACGGTTCGACGCGGCGACGCTCCCCTTCTCGATCCGTGGCGTTCGGCTCGCTGACGAGCCGGCGCGCTGTCCGGCTCGCGGCGCGCTCGCAGCCGCCCGGGACGACGTGGACGCCTACGAAGCCGTCACCTGGTCGGACGCCTCGAGCGACGACGACGCGCCCGCAGTTGCGACGTCGGCCGACGACGAACGCGCTGACACGCTGGCGTTCGACGAACAACCGGTCGAGCACGACACCGACGCCAGCACGGATGCGGCCATCGACCGGCTGTTCGACCGCCTCGCGACCCGCGACGAGGAGATCGAAACGGTCGCCGAAGCGGTCGACGAACTCGTCGCGGCCCACGACGCCCTCGAACGGCAGAGCGCGGCGGCCGCGGACGTCGACCGGCTCGACGATCGACTCGAGGAGCTCGCCGACGACCTCGCGGCCCTCGAGCGCGAAACCGACGCGGACGTCGCCGATCTCGTGGACGATCTCGACGCGATTCGAGAGACGCTTCGGTCACTCGAGGACCACCTCGAGTCGGTTTCCGGAACCGTCTCGACGGTCGAAGCGCGTGTCGCCGACGAGCGAGCCACACTCGAGGACCGACTCGACGACCTCGCCGCGACTGCAGCGACCACCGCCGACGTCGAGGACGTTCGATACGACCTCGAGACCGTGGCCGACGACCTGTCGGGAGTCGACGACCGGCTCGAGACGGTCCGGACTCGCGCCGAGGGACTCTCCGGGCGGATCGAGGAGGTTTCAGAACGAGCCGGCGCCCGGCTCGACAGACTCGACGATGACGTGGGTGAGCGGTTCGATCGGCTCGACGAGAGCGTGGACGAGCGGTTCGATCGGCTCGACGAGAGCGTGGACGAGCGGGTCGAAACCCTGGAAGCCGACGTCGAGGACCGCGTCGGCGGGCTCGAGACCGACCTCGAATCCATCGACGAGGCGGTGACGGCACTCGAGGACGACCTCGGAACGCGACTCGACTCGATCGGGGACGAACTCGACTCGATCGAAAACGACCTCGACGACGTTCGGACGTCGGCCGAGGACCGACTGGATGCCCTCGGCGAGTCGGTCGAAACCCTCGAGGGGAACGCAGTGACCGGCGACGAACTCGCCTCGGTCGAGGCCGACGTCGAACGGCTCGAAACGCACCTCGGTGAGACGACGGCGACGCTCGAGGCCGACGTCGAGGCCACAACGCAGTCACTCTCCGATCTCGAGGTCGCCACTGAGACGCTATCGACGGCCCTCGACTCGATTGACGGCGACTTCGAGAGGGTCGACGGTCGACTCGAGACGGTCGACGAAACGCTCGACTCGCTGGCGGCCGACCTCGAGACGCTCGAATCCACCGTCGACGACGCGGCGAGTCGTGCGGCCGTCGACGCCGTCGACGAACGCTCCATCGACCTCGAGACGCGTCTCGGCGACCTCGAGTCGTCGTTCGAGGAGGTCCAGTCGACGCTTTCGGCCGTCGAGGCCGACGTCTCGGCGCTGTCGACCTCGATCGCCGACCGGACGACCCCGGCGTCGGCGGACGATCTCGCGACGCTCGAATCACGCCTCAACGAGATCGCGAGGGAAGCCGACGACGCAGCAGCCGCCGATGCCGTCGACGAACTCCGCGCTGCACTCGAAGTGCTTCAGGCGGACTCCGACACGAGAGCCGAGACCCTCGAGACGGTCTCCGACGACATCGAGGCTGTCGACGGCTCCCTCGAGGCGATCCAAGCGCGCATCGAGACGGCGACGGCTCGGCTGGATTCGCTCGAGTCGGCGCACGAATCGGACACGTCGACGCGGGACTCGGGCGACGAGGTCGACGCAGCCGCGGTGGCTGCGCTCCGGGAAGAGCTCGAGGCCGGACAGTCAGCGCGGCGAGCCGGCGTTGTGACGCCGGTGCTGGCGGGTGGTGGCGGTGCTGGGCTCGTCGCTGGCGGCGCGTTCGTACTGGCCGGTGACGCATCGCTCGGGCTCGGGGCTGTCCTCCTCGGCGTCGTTCTCGTCGCTGGGGCGGTGTATTTGTCGTCGTAGTTCTCGCGGCGAACCGACCCCGACTCAGACGGACCGCTGTACGTCAGTTCCGACGCAACCGCGACCGTGGGACGGTTGCGCCGGTGCATCGGTACAGCAACCCATCTCACTCCTCGTGGACGCCGTCGTCTTTGACGTTCGGCGCGCCCACGACGAGGACCGAACTCCCGTCCGCGGTGGCCTCGAGCTGTCGCCACGATTCCGGCGGGACGACGAGACAGTCGTGTTTCTCGAGGGAGACCACGTCCCGGTCGTCCTCGCGCTCGATCGTCACGTCGAACGCCCCCTCGAGGACGACGTACAGTTCCTCCTGTTCACCCTGTCGGTGGTACCGATTGGACTCGCCGGCGTCGTACTCCCAGATCGCCGGACGCATCTCTTCTGGCCGGAGGTGGTAGCCGATCGAGCGAAGCATCGGTCCCGTTTCGTCGAATTCGTGCGCATCGACCTCGTCGAGTGCGACAAGCGAGTACATGGTCGCGCTTCGTCAGTCCGGGTGAAAAGCGCTCGCACTGCGGCAGTCACGGCGGCTCGGGCGAGAACCAGTCGGCCCTGCCGGGACCGACAGCGGCATGCTTCCGATATTCGTCGATCTGTACGTGAGTACGACAGGGATAGGTGACGTCCGCGTCGTCGCACGGGAGCTCTGGAGCGACGGTCGCGGCTGGATTCTCCTCGGCGTCGCCGGCGGCTGGTTTCTCTCGCTCGGCGTTCGACTGGTCTTTCCGCCGTTGCTCCCGTACCTCCGGGAGACGTTCTCGCTCGGGCTGACGCTCGCGGGGCTGTTGCTCACCGTCCTGTGGGTCGCTTACGCGCTCGGCCAGTTCCCCGGCGGGATCATCGGCGACCGGCTGGGAGAGGGGAACGCGCTCGTCATCAGCACGGTCGTCTCGGGCGTGGCGATCGCGGTCGTCGCCGTCTCGAACACGCCATGGATGTTGTTCGCGGCCACCGCCGTCTTCGGCTTCTCGACGGCCCTGTTCGGCCCGTCACGGTTCACGATCCTCTCGGCGATCTACGACGATCGGGACCGGACGGCCGTCGGGTTGACGCTCTCGGCCGGCGAAGCCGGCAACGCGATCTTGCCCGTCGTCGCCGGCGTCCTCGCCGCGGCCGTCTCCTGGCGGCTCGGCTTCGGCGTCACCGTCCCGCTGTTTTTCCTCATGGCGGTCGTCCTCTTTCGGGTCGTCCCCGGCTCGGTGAGCGAGGGGAGCGCGGTCGACACGCTCTCGCTCTCGACGTTCAGGTACGTCGTTCGCGGGATCGCCCAGCGGGCGATCGTGCTGATGACGGGCATTCACCTCTTTCTCTTTTTCGTCTACCAGGGGTTCACCGGCTTCTACCCGACGTACCTGGTCGAGATGAAGGGGCTCTCGCCGCGATTCGCGGCGGGGTTGTTCGGCCTCTTTTTCGTCGTCGGCATCGTCGTCCAGCCGCTGGCCGGCGCGGCCGGCGACCGGTTCGGCACGCGGCCGTCGTTGCTCGGCGTCGCGCTCGTTTCGACGGCCGCGCTCACGGCGTTGCCGTTCGTCGACGGCGTCGTGGGACTGATCGCCCTGACGGCCGTCGCGAGCACGCTCCTCGGCGTGACACCGCTCACCCAGACGTACCTCGTCAACGCGCTCCCGTCGGACATGAAAGGAAGCGGGCTCGGGCTCCTGCGCACCGTCCAGATCGCCCTCGGGGCGACCGGCCCGCTGGTCGTCGGGTTCGTCGCCGACCTCGGCTACTTCGACGGGGCGTTCCTGCTCGTCGCGGTGATCTCGGGGCTCGGCGCCGCGCTCTGTCTGCTCGTTCCGATGGACCGCTGACTCATAGGGATTAGCAACGCAACTCATAGGTTTGTTTCATCCATCTTCAGTAGTTGAGAGTTTGGGGCTGATGAATACAAGGCGCGAATGATGCACGAGACGAGAGTTAATCTGTGAAGGGTGATCGGTCAGTCCAGGTCCTACATTGAACGCCGTACTCTCTCACTCACGAAGGAGTACAACGGTCTCTTCTTTTTGCTGGTCGATCAATAGCTCGAGCAAGGGCCTCATCTCGTCGAACCGTGGGCCTTTCGTTACGACGTGGGCGTTTCGGTCCCACTCGATGAAACCGTAGTCGGCCAATTTGGGAAGATGAATGTAGTGCAGCCGAAGAAGTCCCTCGTCCACTCCTGGAATCGCTCGGGAGCTGGACAGATGTTGTTGGAAGAGCTTCTCGTCAGCTTTAGCGATCTCCTGTGACTTTCCAGAGAGTTCCGGAACGTGTTGCGGATTGTGGGTTAATAACTCAACTAACAACTGGCGTCGACGGCCGTCAGCCAAAGCGTCAAATGATTTATCATCATCGATCATCTCGACCCCCATACTATGTGTTTCCCCCACAATCTTATTAAATATATAACATTTTCACGAGCAGTTGCTGTTTTGATTAACTGAGTGAATAAACAAGTGGACGATCCGTACGCATGCGTAGTGGGCGTCGATCCATCGAGACTGAATCGGACAGCACAGATGGCTCACTTTGCACTCGCTTCGCTCGTGCGTCGTTCGCCATACCGCAGAGAGACGCGCTTTCGCGCGTCTCGAACGACGCCTCGGCTGATTTGAAACGGCGAGCGTAGCGAGCCGTTTGCTATCTGTACTTACCGAATCAACGTCTCCATGACTCTCTCCGAATCATTTTTCAGCACCATCTGTACACGATCACGTCAATTACACATGCATACTGTTCGATGTTCTCCAGTACATGACACTCAGTTTATGCCGTCGACATACCTGCTTATGGAGCAAGGAGATGTCTCTCCTCTATGACCGATTCGAGTAGCGACGAGTTCGACCCAACAGCACCAGACCAACGGGAGATCGGCCGCGAAATGGTTGACGACAGCGCGGGACTCGGTTCGGTGATGGCCCACGCCTATCGCGGAGAGATAGACCGAGTGGGGACGTGGCGCCAGCGCCTCGACGAGACGACGACGTGGGCGGTTACGCTGATGGCAGCAATCTTGACGTGGGCGTTTTCGAGTACCGATAACCCACACTATATCTTGCTGATCGGGGTCGTTGTCGTCACCATCTTTCTGGGAATCGAAGCACGGCGGTACCGAGACTACGACGTCTTTCGTTCTCGTGCTCGAGTCATCCAAGAGAACCTGTTCGCAAACGCCCTCGATCCGTCCCAGGGCACTGAAAGTCACGACTGGCGAGCGGAACTGAGCAGGGACTATCGCAGGCCGACGCTGAAAGTCTCGTTCTACGAAGCACTCGCAAACCGGCTCCGGCGTGTGTACCTTGCGCTGCTCAGTGTCCTCTTGGTCGCGTGGATCTTCAGGATTACAGCGTTCGCGCCGCGCCAAGACTGGCTGACAACCGCTGGAATCGCCCGTCTCCCCGGGATTGCTGTGGTTGCCGTTGTGGGTGTGTTCTACGTCGTACTGCTGGGTGTCACCTTCTGGCCTCACGAGCGCCATGCCAAGGGTGAATTCCGTGAAGGGGACCCGGACGACTGGAAAGAGACAGACCGTTGATACCCTCCACGCCGTAAACGACGTGGAATCCCGACCGCCGTTGGGATATTACGGTTTACTTTTCGGCGGACGTTCTCCGCACCGTTCACGTCCGCGTTCGCCACCGTATCGCACTCCTCGCAAACGTACAACCCGCGTTCAACACGCTGGTTGCCGTCCTTCGTTCCGCAGGCCGAACACGTCTTTGAGGTATCGCGTTCGGACTCAGCCGTTACGTCGATACCTTCGGCTTCCGCCTTGTAGTCGAGTATCGACGTGAAGAACACATTAGCGAGTGTGTGTATCTATGCCGATCCCCGTCAGATCCCCTTCCCCATCAGGTGACTCCGCAACACGTCGGCTTCCTTGTTTCCGGAGCCGGTGTTGAGGATGACGACCGTCTCGTCGCCGTCGAACTCGCCGCGCTCGCCGAGTTCCCAGGCGCCGCTGACGGCCGCTGCACAGGTCGGCGCCATCTCGAGTCCTTCTCCCTTCGCGACGGCGATCGCGGCCTCGAGGATTTCCTCGTCGTCGGTCGCGACGGCGCCGCCGTCGGAGTCGCGCAGGGCCTCGAGGATCCACGGACTCGCGCCGGGATCGGGGATCTCGATCCCGCCACAGATCGTATCGGGGTACTCGACGGGTTCGTGGACGTCTCGGCCCTCGTCGAACGCCTCGACGATCGGCGCACAGCCGCTCGCCTGGGCGGCGTAAAACGAGGGCAGCTCGTCGATCAGCCCGAGCTCGCGAAACTCCGTCGCGGCCTTGTACATGCCGACGAGGCCGACGCCGCCGCCGGTCGGGTAGACGATCGCGTCGGGAACGTCGAACTCGAGTTGCTCGAGGATTTCGTAGCCCATCGTCTTCTTGCCCTCGTGGCGGTAGGGCGTGACGAACGTCCCGAGAGAGTACCAGTCGTCATGTTCGGCCATGGCGTCCTCGTAGGCCGCGACGGCTTCCGTGATCCGGCCGCCGGAGACGGTCATCTCCCCGCCGTGGACGTTCACCATCGCCTTGGTTGTGTGACTCGAGCGCGCCGGGAGAAAGACGTGCGACTCGAGGTCCGCCCGGCCGGCGTAGGCCGCCGCGGCCTGTCCGGCGTTGCCCGCCGACGCGAGCGCGACGTCGCTCGCCCCGTGAGCGCGCGCCGCCGTCACGGCGACCGACTGCCCGCGGTCTTTGAACGTCCCGGTCGGATTCCGTCCCTCGTCTTTGATCAGGACGCGCTCGACGCCGAGTTCGTCGGCCATCTTCGGGCAGTCGACGAGCGGCGTCGCACCCTCGTCCATCGTCACCGCAGTCTCCCGCGGGAACGGCAGCAACTCCTCGTAGCGCCACATCGAGTCGAACGGCCGGGACGCGAGCGTCTCCCGGTCCAGCTCGAGGTCGTCGTACGCGTACGTCGGGTCGAGGATCCCGCCACACTCCCCACAGCGATGACCTGCCGTCTCCGCGTCGAACGTCGCCCCGCAGTCTACGCACTCGAGCCCGGCGAACGCCTCGGTCGTGTCCATACTCGACCGTTCGTCCCCGCGGACAAATTCCTGTTCATCGGGCTCAGACCGGGGTGGGCCCGCGCGATTGCCGGAGCTCGCCGACGCCGGCAAGACGACAGCCGATCGACGGGCTATAACCACTCGAGTCGCTACGTCCGCCCATGACAGAGATCATCCTCTACGATCTTCCCGGCTGCCCGTTCTGCATGCGCGTCAAGCGAAAACTCGAGGAGCTCGACCTCGAGTACGACGTGATCGAGGTCCCCGCCCCCCACTTCGAGCGGACGGAGGTACAGGCGGTGAGCGGCCAGACTGGTGTCCCGGTGCTCGTCGACGAGGCCCACGGCGTCGAAGGGATGGCCGAGAGCAGCGACATCGTCGCCTACCTCGAGGAGACGTACGGGAACTGATCGGCCGATCGGGAATCAGACGGCTTCTTTCCGGTCAGCGCGTTCGCGGATGACCTCCCGGAGCTCTTCGGCGTCACGCATCTCGGCGAGTTCCTCGCGCTCGACGAGCGCGGTTCCTTCGACGGCGTCGCGTTTCGCGCGGTCGACGACGTAGACCGAGCGGGTGTGGGCGACGTGACCGATCGAACTCATGATCCGCGCGCGCTTCTCGGCGGCTTTCGTGAACGCGGAGTGACCCGTGAGGACGACCTCGTCCTCGCCGCCTTCGTCCTGACTGACGGCCTTGAACGGCGATCGAACCGTCGGGTGGACCCGAAAGCCTGCACGGGTGAGCACCGTGACGACCTCCGCGTCGTCGGGATCGGCACGCGGATCGTCGGGCATCGGGTCGGCGTCGTGGACGTCCTCTGCACCCTCGAGGACGTCGACGGGGCTCGTCAGCGGCGCCTCGAACAGCTCCTCTAAGGCCATCGCGACCTCGATGGAGGCGTTCATGCCGTCTTCGTACTTCGAGACGGTGCGTCGGGAGACGCCGAGTTCGTTCGCGAGCTGGCCGAGGCTCCAGTCGCGTTGTTCGCGTTCGTCCGCGAGCAGGTCGCCGTCGATGTTGACGTAGAGACCGCCAGGAGCGGCGTAGATCAGCGGCGGCACGTTCTCGACGAACAGGTTGTACGCGGTGTCCGGGCTGAGCACGGGGACGCCGTGACGGAAGTAGACGACGTCAGGCTTCAGGTTCTCGTCGCGGCTCCGAAGACCGAGCACCAGCGGCGTCGCCTGGAGGTAGGTTCCGAGCCGGCGCATCTCCTGGCCGGTCTCCTGGTTGAACGCGTCGATGTTTCCGAGAATCTTTACGAGCACGAGGTCGTCACCGCGACGGGCAGCGACGTCGAAACTCTTCGGCCGAATCGCACACCGGTCACTCACCGTGAAGCCTGCATCCTCGAGCATCGCGGTGACGTTTCCGACCAGTGCGGACCGGGACATAGGCGTATGTAAGCAACTCATTCTATAATAGTGTTTCCCCGCTGCACACCGCGCCACGTCGTGCGGTTTTGTCGCTCGTAGAAGATACGTTTAAATAGATGGTCGCGTCCTCCGCGGCGAGACACACCGGTGGTGAGACACCCACCTCGCCCGAAACGCGTTACTCCCTCGACCGTCAAGGCCGGGTGATGACCGTCGTCGGGCTGGACGATACCGACTCCCGCGAACTCGGGATGTGTACGACCTACGTCGCCACGCGCGTCGCCGAGCGGCTGGCGAACGTCAAGCGACTGCTCCTCGTGCGGCTCAACCCGGCCGTGCCGTACAAGACGCGGGGCAACGCCGCGCTCGCGATCCACGCCGACTGCGATTCCGACGTCGCCTTCGACGTCGCCCGCGAGGAACTCGAGTCGCTGTCGGCGGACGGCGACGAGGCGACGAACCCGGGTCTCGTCGTCGCCGACGGCGACGCGGCAGCCGTTCCTGCCGACGTCCGGACGTTCGCCCGCGATGCACTCTGGGAGCACCACGAGATCGCCGACGCCGAAGCCCTCCTCGAGCGCCACGGCTACCGATCGTGGCACGTCGGCGACGGACGCGGCCGCATCGGCGCGCTGGCTGCGGTCGGCGCGTGGCGGGCGTTCGACGACTGGACCTACGAGTGCATCTCCTATCGCGAACCCGACCGGTGGGGCACCCCGAGGGACGTCGACGCCGAGAGCGTCTTCGCGGCGGCCGAGTGGGGGTACCCGACGGTGTGGGACACCGTCGACCGCGACGAGGACGAACTCGTCTGCGTTCCGCACACGCCTTGTCCCATCCTGTACGGGATCCGCGGCGACGATCCCGACGCCGTCCGCGACGTCGCTGAACGGATCGAGGGCGAGCCCGTCGACCGCCACCAGCTGTTCGTCACCAACCAGGGCACCGACGCCCACCTCCGGGACGCGACGATCGCCGACGTCCGCGACGGCGGCGCCTACCGCCTCGAGGGCACGGTCGTCTCGGAACCGGAAACGAGGCGGGGCGGGCACGTCTTCTTCACGCTCGCTGCGGAGGGATCGGCGTCGAATGCCAGTTCTGACGCTGGCGGTGACGCCAGCGCGAACGGCGACCGCCTCGAGTGCGTCGCCTTCGAACCCACCAAACGCTTCCGTGATCGCGTCCGTACGCTTCGCGTGGGTGACCGGCTCACCGTCTGCGGCGAGATTTCAGACGGGACGTGTAAACTCGAGAAGGTCGCCGTCCGCGAGCTCGTGCGGACCGAACGGGTGACGCCGGTCTGTCCCGACTGCGGTCGAACGATGGAGAGCGCCGGCCGCAACCAGGGCTACCGCTGTCGGGACTGCAAGACCCACGCCGACGGGAAAGCCGCGGTCGCCCTCGAGCGTGACCTCGAGGAGGGCTGGTACGAGGTGCCGCCGTGTGCTCGCCGGCACGTCGCGAAGCCGCTGGTCCGGGATGGCTTCGACGGACCGACACATCCCGAACGGTAGCGACGGCGCTCGAGGTTGGGTCCGACGCTCACTCGTGAGCCGCGTCCCACTCGGTGGCCTTGCGGAAGTTACCACACCGGTTACACTGAATGCGCCCCATCGCGTCCATCGCGTTGTCGACGCTCTCGCAATTCGTACAGAACCAGCCGTAGCGCTCGGCCCCTTCGGAGGTATGGTACGCCACGAGGAACGGCCCCTTCGACCCCTTGTCACCGTCGGCGGGTGAGACGTAGATCGTCTCCCCGTCGTCGGTCGACTTCGCGTGCATACGCCGGCGTTGGGCCGCCCGAAGTAAATGACTGTCTCTCCGGCACGAGACGCTGTCACACCCGGGATGAGAGGGATCACTCCCGTTAGACTGAAAGATTTACCCACGGCGGTCACGTTCGCTTCCGTAATGAGCCTGGTCGTGGTTCCCGTCCGCTATCCGTTGTCCCCGCACTCGAAGTACACCTTACAGAAGGCGATCGAGGTGGCACGCGAGCGAGACGCGGCGCTGACGGTGCTGCACGTGAACCTCTACCAGAACGGCCGGAAGGTGAACCGGACCGACCTGAAAGACGAGGTCGAACGGTCGTTCGGCCGCCTCGAGAACACCAGGTACGTGGTTCGGTCGGGATTTCTCGTCGAGGAGTCGATCTTAGAGGAGGTCGCCGCCGAGAACGCCGACGTCGTCGTCGTCGGCCACAAACAGGCGAGTCGGTGGCGACGAATCCTCCGCCGGTTCGTGGACAATCCGAACATCGAGGCCTACCTCCGGCGGCATCTCGACTGTGAAGTGATCACCGTCGAGGGCGCGCCGGCATGAGAAGCGAGCATCGTCGGGCGCACTGGCGTGAGGACGGCCGATCGCAACGAGAACCACGATCGACGCGACGTTACCGGTTGTGATCGTCGCCCGGGTCGAATCCCGCACCGCCTCGCGAGTCCCCGTCCGTCTCGAGCGGCGAGGCCATTGCGACCCGCGCCCGGCCGCTCGTCTCGTCGAAGACGTGGTGTCGGTGCGGATAGGCGAACTCGACGTCGGCGTCGGCGTATCGGCTCCAGACACGTTGCTGGACCTGAGATCGGGCGACGAGCAGTCGGTAGGGGTGTTTCACCCAGAACCGTAACGTCAACAGGATCCCGTTATCGACGTACTCGTCGACGTGACACGTCGGCGCAGCCGAGTACCGGGCGCTGCCGATGCGAATGTCCGGCCCGCCCGAGATCACGACGTCGACCTCGCGGGCGGCGCGTTCGGCCAGCCGGATTGCCTCCTCAAGGTCGCTCTCGTAGGTCACCTCGAACTGGACCGACACGCGCGTGCGCTCGTCCTCGGCAGAGTAGTTGATCACGTCCCGCAGGTGAATCTCGCCGTTGGGAATCACGATGAACGTATTATCGAGCGTGAAGATCTTCGTGTACCGGATCGTGATGTCCTCGACGAAGCCGCGGTGGCCCTCGTCGACGACCTCGATCAGGTCACCGATCTCGAACGGCCGGTCGGTGAGGACGAACAGCCCGTTGATGACGCTCGCCACGAGCGGTGCGAGGATGATACCGACGACCGCAGAGAAGACACCGACCGACAGCAGGATCTCGGGGCTCCGGATTCCGAGGATGGCACCGACGGCGACCAGCGTCAGCGTAAGCACGAACACGCGAACCCCACGCAGGACCGTCCGCGTGACGCTCGGCCGGGCGATGCGACGAGCGACCGTCCTGCCGGTGAGCCGGACGACGACCTTCGAGAGGTACCAACCGACGACGAGGACTACGAGCGCTTGCGCCAGCGTGACCAGTATCTCGAGCGTCTCACCCGAGTCCGGGAGAGCCCCCTCGAGTCGACCCACGACCCGGGACTCGTTCAATTGCAGGACGAGTTCACGCATGCGATGACTCTCTTGGCCCCGTTGGTTATACTTTCGGGCGAACGTCGACCCGCCCGCTTCCAGTTCGACCGGGGGCCGCAGGGACGTCGCAGACCGGCCACAGGCCGACCAAGAAACAACCCAATTTCGAAACGGAGTGTTACTCATTGTATAATAAATCATTTATCGGTTGAGTGCGTAGGCGCAGGTATGACACAGAACGACCTGCGCTCGACGGTCGAACGCGTCGGGGACCGGTTCACCCTCGGCGAGTACGAGATCGACGCCTACCTCTCCGTCTTGGAGCACGGACAGCTCACGGCGAGTGAGATCGCCGACCGGACCGACATCCCCCAGCCACGCGTCTACGACACGGTTCGCAGCCTCAGTGACCGTGGCCTCGTCGAACTCCGCGAGTCGAGGCCCATGAAAATCGTCGCGATCGACCCCAAGGAGGCGTTCGACGACGTTCAGTCCTCGCTCGAGGAGCTAGTCGAGGAACTCGGGACGCGGTACACCGCCCCGGCGCGGGAGACGGAAGCCGTCTCGCTCGTCAAATCACGGTCGACGATTCTGCGATACCTGGAGGAAGTGATCGAGGACGCCGAGTACGAACTCGCACTCTCGCTGACGCCCGACCTGCTGACCCGGTTCGAGGACGAACTGCGTCGGGCGGTCGCCGACGGCGTCAGCGTCGACCTGATCGTCACGCCCGCAGCCGACGCGCCCAGTCCCGAGGAGTTCGACTACCTCGAGGTGGCGACGACCGCCCGCGCCCGCCGCGGCATCACCACGCCGGTCGTCGCTGTCGCCGACGGCGAGTACTCGATCTACGCGACCCAGGACGCGCTGCGCGACGACCAGGACCGCTACGGCGTCATCTTCAACCGCTCGGCGCTCGGCTTTTTGGTGTCGGGCTTTTTCGGAACCGTCCTCTGGACGACCGCGAACGAGACGCTCGGGGAAGACGGCGAGGGACGACCGTACCCCCGAAGATACGCCTCCATCCGCCGCTGCGTGAAAGACGTGATCGACGAGGGCGGGGAGTTCTACGCGACGATCGAGGGTCGCGAGGTCGAGACCGGGAGCGCCACGGTCGTCCGCGGCCGGATCGTCGACGTCTCCTTCGAGCTGACCGAAGAAGTCGCCGGACTCACCCTCGAGACCGACGCGGGCGAGGTAACGATCGGCGGCCGCGTCGCCGCCCTCGAGGACGTCGAGGCCTACGAGATCCACATCGGCCGCTCGAGTCCGCCGACCCTCGAAGACGAGTAAGCCGCCGACCGGCGGGGGCGTCGAAAGCCGCTCGAGGCCCGTCTCGAGGCGATGTATCCCCTACCTGTGGGGTGGGGTGGGTCCGTCGCAGGATTACGCGGTTACAGAACGTTTTTTGTGCCGGTGGCCGTTCCCCCGCACAATGACCCACCAGCGGAGGGCGTATCCATGACGATGGAAGATCGCATCGAAGAGCTCGAGGAAATGCGTGAGGAGGCCCTCATGGGCGGCGGTGAAGCCCGCATCGAACGCCAGCACGAGAAGGGGAAGATGACCGCCCGCGAGCGGATCGACTACTTCCTCGACGACGGCACGTTCACGGAGTTCGACCAGCTTCGGACCCACCAGACGCGTCAGTTCGGGATGGACGAGCAGAAGATCCCGGGCGACGGCGTCGTTACGGGCTACGGTGAGGTCAACGGCCGAACCGTCTTCGTTTTCGCCCACGACTTTACCGTCTTCGGGGGCTCGCTCGGCGAGGTGTTCGCCGAGAAGATTACCAAGGTGATGGACATGGCGATGGAGGTCGGCGCCCCGATCGTCGGCCTGAACGACTCCGCGGGCGCACGCATCCAGGAAGGCGTCAAGAGCCTCGCCGGCTTCACCGAGATCTTCCGGCGCAACCAGGAGGCCAGTGGCGTCGTTCCCCAGATCTCGGCCATCATGGGCCCGTGTGCCGGCGGCGCGGTCTACTCCCCGTCGATCACCGACTTCATCTTCATGGTGAAAGATACGAGCCACATGTACATCACCGGCCCCGGCGTCACCAAGACCGTCACCGGTGAGGACGTCACCCACGAGGAACTCGGCGGCGCGATGACTCACGCCGATAAGACCGGCGTCGCCCAGTTCGCCGTCGAGGACGAAGAGCAGGCGCTCGATCAGATCAAGCGACTGCTCTCGTACCTGCCACAGAACAACGTCGAGGACCCACCCCGGGTCGAGCCGTGGGACGACCCCGACCGTCGGGACGAGCAACTCGAGTCGATCATCCCCGAGAGCGCACAGAAGCCATACGACATGACACAGGTGATCGGCTCTGTCGTCGACGAGGGGTCGTTCTTCGAGGTCGCCGAGAACCACGCCCAGAACATCGTCGTCGGCTTCGGTCGGCTCGACGGCCGTTCCGTGGGGATCGTCGCGAACCAGCCGCGAGTCAACGCCGGGACGCTCACCGTCGACGCCTCGATGAAGGGCTCGCGCTTCGTCCGCTTCTGTGACTCCTTTAACATCCCGATCGTCACCTTCGTCGACGTCCCCGGCTACATGCCCGGCACCGACCAGGAACACCGCGGGATCATCCGTCACGGCGCCAAACTGCTCTACGCCTACTCCGAGGCGACCGTCCCGCTGCTGACGGTCATCACCCGGAAAGCCTACGGTGGGGCCTACTGCGTCATGGCCTCGAAGAACCTCGGCGCGGACATCAACTACGCCTGGCCGACCGCCGAAATCGCCGTCATGGGCCCACAGGGTGCCGTCAACATCCTCTACCGGAACGAACTCGCCGAGGCAGACGACCCCGACGCCCTGCGCGACGAACTCATCGATGAGTACCGCGAGGAGTTCGCCAACCCCTACACCGCCACGGACAAGGGCTTCCTCGACGACGTCATCCTCCCGACCGAGACGCGTTCCCGGCTCATCGACGACCTCGAGATGCTCGAGACGAAACGCGAGGACAACCCCGATAAGAAACACGGCAACATCCCGCTGTGATGAGCCGAGAACGATCCGTGACCGACGGCGGGATCGACGAATCCGGCACGGCCGGCGCGTTCGATCTCACCATCCCCGACGACGCCACCGACGAAGAGGCCGCGGCGATCGCCGCCGCCATCGGCGCCCACGTGCGCGACCTCGAGCTCGCGGCGGCCGCCGCGGCCGCCGGCGAGGAGACGTGGGACGGCAAGCGGTGGTCGTACGCCGGCCGGATCCAGAGCCAGCAGCGCCGGACGATCCGCGTCCCGCGGGATGCCCCGACGAACCCCTGGACTGCGGCGGGGCGGACGGACCGGTTCTAGTACTTACCGACCCGTTCTCGAGTCGATCGACAGAGAGCCGACGGCTCGAGCGAACGGTCACCGACCGTGCGAACAGCCAACAGGCTGGAATACGTGCCGATAAAACCGCTTGCGAAAAAGTAAGGTAGCGCCCTTGCGACCGTTCACACAGGAATGTTCCGGAAGGTTCTGGTAGCGAACCGCGGGGAGATCGCGGTCAGGGTGATGCGAGCGTGTGAGGAGTTGAACGTCGGGACCGTCGCGATCTACTCCGAGGCGGACAAAGACGGCGGCCACGTCAGGTACGCCGACGAGGCGTACAACGTCGGCCCCGCGCGGGCGGCCGACTCCTACCTCGATCACGACGCCGTTCTCGAGGCCGCCAAAAAGGCCGACGTCGACGCCATCCACCCCGGCTACGGCTTCCTCGCGGAGAACGCCGCGTTCGCCCGCAAGGTCGAGGAAGCCGATGGGATCACGTGGATCGGCCCCTCGAGTGAGTCGATGGAGACCTTAGGCGAGAAGACCAAAGCCCGGACGGCGATGAGCGCCGCCGACGTTCCGATCGTGCCCGGGACGACCGACCCCGTCACCGACCCCGACGAGGTCCGATCGTTCGGCGAGGAACACGGCTACCCGATCGCCATCAAGGCCGAGGGTGGCGGCGGCGGCCGCGGGATGAAGGTCGTCGAGGACGAGAGCGAGGTCACAGACCAGCTCGAGAGCGCCCAGCGCGAGGGTGAGGCGTACTTCGACAACGACTCGGTCTACCTCGAGCGCTACCTCGAGAGCCCGCGTCACATCGAGGTCCAGATCATCGCCGACCAGCACGGCAACGTTCGCCACCTCGGCGAGCGCGACTGTTCGCTCCAGCGCCGTCACCAGAAGGTGATCGAGGAAGGTCCCTCGCCAGCCCTCGACGACGACCTGCGCGAGCGCATCGGCGAGGCGGCCCGTCGCGGCGTGAAGGCGACCGACTACGTCAACGCCGGCACCGTCGAGTTCCTCGTCGAGGACGGCGAGTTCTACTTCCTCGAGGTCAACACCCGCATCCAGGTCGAACACTGCGTCACCGAGGAGATTACGGGCATCGACATCGTGAAGTGGCAACTGCGCGTCGCGGCCGGCGAGGAACTCGCCTTCGAGCAGGACGACGTCGAGATCGACGGCCACGCGATGGAGTTCCGGATCAACGCCGAGAACGCCGCCAACGACTTCGCGCCCGCCACGGGCGGCACACTCGAGACGTACGATCCGCCGGGTGGGGTGGGCGTCCGCGTCGACGACGCCCTGCGCCAGGGCGACGAACTCGTCACCGACTACGACTCGATGATCGCGAAGCTGATCGTCTGGGGTGGGGACCGCGACGAGTGCATCGCCCGCTCGATTCGCGCGCTGCGCGAGTACGACATCGAGGGCATCGAGACGATCATCCCGTTCCACCGGCTGATGCTCACCGACGAGACGTTCGTCGCCGGCGAGCACGACACGAAGTATCTGGACGAGGAACTCGACCGCTCGCGCATCGAGCAGGCCCAGGAGCAGTGGGGAACCGGGGCGACCGACGCCGCCGACGACGACGAGGAGGTCGTCGAGCGCGAGTTCACCGTCGAAGTCAACGGCAAGCGCTTCGAGGTCGAACTCGAGGAACGCGGCGCGCCGGCGCTGCCGACTGCCTCGAACGGGAGCGGCGCGATGGCCAGTCGACCCGACGCCGCCACCGGCGACGCCGGAGGCGACGTCGCCATCGAGGGCGACGGCGAGGTCGTCGACGCCGAGATGCAGGGAACGATCCTCTCCGTCGAGGTCGAAGAAGGCGAGGAAGTCGCCGCGGGCGACGTGCTGGTCGTCCTCGAGGCGATGAAGATGGAAAACGACATCGTCGCCTCCCGCGGCGGCGAAGTCACCCAGATCGCCGTCGAGGAAGGCGATAGCGTCGACATGGGCGATACGCTGATCGTCCTCGAGTGAGCCCCAGCCGCTGACGGGCGTTTCGGCCGACCGGGGCTCGAGTCTCGACCTGGTTTATCCGTTCGCGTTCGATTTCGGCCGATTTTCTCGATGACAGGTACGACCCGGTGGGACCGTTTATCCGAACTCGTGGCGTATTCGCCCTATGGGCGGCGAGAACCGACGGTCGACCGATGCGCGACTCTCCGTCCTGGCCCGTCGGACGACGCCGTGGGGGTTTCCCGTGCTCTGCTCAGTCGTCGTCAGCTGTATACGCGCCGCCGCGCCGTTTGATTCGAGCAACGACCATTCGGTACTCGTCTCGATGGAAAGTGACCGCAAGACGGAATTCACCAATACGCACCTTACGGCGTGGACTGTTCTGGAGCGGTTCACCGTAGTCTGGTGGGTCGCGCCACGGAGAATTGACGATTTCGTCAAGTTTGTCGATAATTCGTTGCTGCGCGTTCGGAGTGAGCGCATCGAGGTCGTCCTGCGCTTTCGTTGCGAGTTCCCACGTCTACCCGTTGTCACTCATTCGTGTCGTCGGTGCCAAATCGTTCGCGTGCTTCCTCGGCGCTCATCGTCCGTTGTTCACGGACATCCTCCTCCGCTTGGAGAAGTGCGACGAGTTCGTCACGGTCGAACGTGGGATGTTCGACGGCGTCACGCAAGGTATACCGGATGAATTCGCTCCGACTGTTGAATCCCCGTCCTTGCCACGTGTCTTCGATTTCGTCGAGAAACGACCGTGTGAGTTTGAAGTTCACCGTGAGGATCTCGTCGTCGCCATTGTTCGTGGTCGCTTCAGACATACGCTAGTATTACCAGCGTGTTACTGTAGGTGTTTCGGCGCTCAAACGTTGACGCCATCGAGAGAAGAGACAACAGTGCACAATGGTAGTGTTGCTTGTTACCGGTTCTCGCGCTGATGAACCTTGTTCAGGTAGATGAAATCCATGGTACGAATCACAGAAAATATCTCTCGTGGGTAATAGTGGGCAACACTTATTCAGCAATAGGTCCAAGTCGGTAACATGACGAAAGTAGATGCTCGGGACCTACGAACTAACGAAACCGATGACCGAGGTCGAATCTATCTCGGAACGGAGTACGCGAACAAGCGTGTGACCGTCGCCGTTGTTGAGGTAGAATCTGACCATCCCAACGAAGATGAACTGGCTGCTGCGTACCGTGAGGCATCTGAGAGTGCGGAAGAGTTTGCAGAAGAGTGGGACGGAGCATCGGACGAGGCGTGGGACGGGCTGGATAAATGAGTGAGGACGTGGAAATTCGTCGCGGCGACGTTGTTATCGTTCGGCTTGATCCAGCGGAAGGGCACGAGATGAAGAAAACTCGCCCTGCGGTAGTCGTCCAGAACGATGTTGGGAATAACAATGCTAGTACGACTATCGTTGCACCTGCGACGGGGACATATCGGGGCTATCCGTTCGAGGTTCTCGTTGAAGCAGCGGAGTCGCCGTTCGAGAAAGATTCCTCGATTCGCCTCGATCAAATTCGTGTCGTTTCCATCGAAAAACGGATTCACTCGGTGCTTGGAAGCCTCGACGGGGAGACGATGGAGGCGGTGGACGGGGCGTTGAAACTGAGTCTCGGACTGGACTGACGTATCTGCCGTGATCAGTATAGAGCGTGCGTGTACTGGTTGGCACTCCTTGGTTTGCAGAATGATTATAATTCAGTCTACCTAATCAAACAGTATGTCCGCGCTTCGGTCCACCCTTTTCCATTGGAACCTGAATCGAATGGCAAGAGTTGCTGTGAGCGGTATTGCAGTCTTCCTCGCAATTCGACTCACGGATGGGTTACTGGTTGGACTCGGAGTAGTAGTCGCACTGGCTATGGTACTTGATGTTCCGTGGTGGCTGTACGACCGATACGCGCAGTCAGACAAGTGATGTATTTGCACGTGTAGTGTCCGCTGGTTCTGGTGATCGGCCTACTGCTCAAACCATTCGACATGAACCAACTCAACAGCAATCGTAAGATTTCTGAACGCGGATCGAGCAGTAGACGCTCTCAAAAACTCGCTTAGTGCTATCTAGTACTCCTTTGCTCAACCTTGTTCAACTCGATGAGCAGCCGAAAGATCGCCTTCACGAGGTTCGAGTCCACGTCGAACTGTTCGGCGTTCTCGCCCGCCCGGTCCATCACGCGCTCTTCTTGCTTCTCGTCGGTCGTCGGCAGTCCTTCGGCTTCTTTGACCTGGGCGATCGAGTCGGCGACGTACGTCCGCCGGGCGATCAACTCGACGATGTCGCGGTCGATCTCCTGGATCTCCTCGCGGAGCTCGTCGAGGTCGGTCTCCGTCGCGTCTCGATCTAGCAGTTCGTCTTTCGTCTCCGCTGAATTTCCTGTCATGTCGGTCGTGTCCCGTCAGTTCGTGTTCGGAGTAGTCGCGTCGTTCCGTCTCGCTCTCCCCATCGCCCTCGAACCGTCTCGAGCGCCTCCCGGTCGCCGACGGCGACGTAGCTCGGGCCGGTGCCCGACAGCGAGACGCCCGCGACGTCGGGCAGGGCCTCGAGTAGCGGTCCCGTCGGGAACTCGAGGGCACCACAGAAGGCGAAGCCGTTGACGGTCATCGCCTCGCCGTATCGCCCGTCGAGGGCGAGTTCGGCGACGAGGTCGGCCATCGGGGCGATTCGCTCACAGGCGCTCACGTCGGTGTCGGCGGAGTAGGCTCGCTCGGGCGGCGTGTAGACCAGTGCGTGCCAGTCGACGGGCTCGTGGGCGAGCAACTCGTCGGCCGTGTTGTCGGTCACCGTCACGCCGCCGAGCATGCTCGCGCTGGCGTCGTCGAACGCGCCCGTCACCGTCACGCCGGCGTCGCGGGCCGCCGCCACGCCGAGTCGACAGGCGTCGAGCCGGTCGACCGCGTCGGCGATCTCGAGGGCGTCGAGCGTCGCGAGCACCGTGGCGTTGGCCGCGGCGCTCGAACTCTTCAATCCGGATGCCATCGGCACCTCGGTCTCGGTCCGGACGTGTGCCCCGACGTCGGCTCGCTCGAGCCCCGCCTCGGGGGCGTAGCGCTCGAGAGTGAGGTCGACACAGCGTTCGATCAGTGAGGCGTCGGCGTCGGGCTCCTCGGCGATTTCGCCGGAGACGACGCCGTCGCTCGTGAGCGAGACGGTGGCGGTCGTCTCGAGATCGATGGCGAACGCCGATCCGGTGCCGGTGGCGAGCGCGTTGAGCACCGTTCCGGCTGCGGGGGCGACTGCCCGGCCGTCCATACCCACAGTTGCTCAGTCGGCCTATTTACCGCTGGCGGTCGGTGCCGTTATGGCCGAGAGCGCAGCCGGGCCCGAATTATAGTGTCTTATACCCACAACACCGCCCAAGTGCGGCTATTCCCCAGGTTGGCACCTTGCGACTCAAGGCTGGGCTTTCCGCCACAAAGGAGGGGCAAGGACCGGAGCCACCGTTTGCATGGCTTTGGGAACTTTGCACAATATATTTGTACCCTCGACTCGAACGTCGATCCATGGCAACACAAACGAAGTCGTCGAACGCATCGACGAACGTCTCCGAGTACGGCTGGCGTTACTCGCCACGGGTATCGACGCTGTTCGGCCTGTTCACGGCCGTCGCCGTGTTCGGCTGGGTGGTCAGCACGTTCCTGAGCGGGATTCACTTCTGGGCGATCCCCCAGATCCCGGCCGGAGCCGAGGTGTCGGGGAGTCTCGAGGTCGTCACGAGTAGTTACGCCTACGTCTTCGGCGTCCCGCTCGCGACGCTCGGGGCGTTTTACTACCTCACGACGATCGGGCTCGCAGTCTGGTGGCTCGACACCCGCCACCCGCTGATCGTGAAGATCCTGACGCCGATCACAGCCTCAGGTGTGCTCGCCTCGTCGTACTTCGTCTGGCTCCAGCTGTTCCCGATCGGCGAAATCTGCCCGTTCTGTATGATGTCGGCCGCGGCGACGGTGACCCTGTTCGGCCTCGAGCTGGCGATCCTTCGCTCGAGCGACCTGCCGCCGACGTCGGCGATGCTCGAGGACGCGGGCTCGCTGCTGCGCCAGACCACGTTCACGTGGCCGCTGCTCGTGGTCGTGATCGGTGGCCTCACGCTCGCCGCGTTCTTCGGCGTGACGATGGCACCGGTTCCCGGAACGTAAGCGAATCGACCCGAACTCCGCAGCGGTCGAACGGTCCGTTTTTCCCGATTCGCGTTCAATCACGGTCTATGAGCGCCCGTTCTACCGTTGCACCGAGTACGCTCCCGGTCGAACTCGTCGACGGTGGCGTCGTCGTCCGGTATCTCGACGGCCGGGAAGCCTTCTACCACGGCGTCCCCGAGGCCGTCGAGGGATCGATCAAAACGCCGCCCGGGAAAGAGGTCCACGTCCTCGTCACCGATCCCGACGGCGTCGAGGGCGTGATGACCTACGTCAACGACCGCAACACCCACGACGAGATCCTCGAGTCGACCGGCGTCGGCCGCGTCGTGCTCGAGGCCGACGACGAGGAAGAGCTGTTCCCGGGCGTTTCGGTCACGACGGAGGGCTACTCGGTGCTCGTCGAGGCCGACCTCGAGGTGGTCGACGGCCGCGTCTTCGTCTTCGCGGAGGACGAACTGAGCGAACACGCCTACGAACTCGTGGGGGACGCCTGATGCCGCTGCAGAAGGGCTGGCGCGACCTCGACCGGACGACGGTCGCGAGCGCGCCGGATCGACCCGGCGTCTACGAACTCGGCGACGCCGACGGAACCGTCCTCGCCGTCGAGTCGGGCGTGCTGCGAGACGAACTCAAGAGCGCCCTGGCCTACGGCGACGGCGAACGCGTCCGCTGGGAGGAGACGCACACGCTCGAGCAAGCCGCCGAACTCGCGGTCGACCACCGCGAGCGACTCGGCGATCACTGAATGTAGGTCGGGTCGTCGTCGTCACACTGCTGTTCGTGTTTCTCCGCGTCCGTCCGATCGTCGAACAGAAGCCCACAGGTTTCACACTCGTACCAGGTACCGTCGTCACGCTGGGTCTGGACCACCATCACGATAACCGATTCGTGCCGCTCTCCAAAGCCGTTTTTCAGGAGTTTCGATCAGTACCCGCTGGTGATCCGCCGAGGTCGTACCGGACAGGGGAATCCTCAAGGCCGCGGGGACGATACTGACGGCCATGAGCGAGTCGGATACTGGTGGCGTCACGCTGTCGGTCCGCGCCGCGGAAAAACGCGATGCCGGCCGTGGCGTCGCACGAATTCCCGAACTGGCCCGACGACAGCTGGGGGTCCTCAGTGGCGACACCGTCGTCATCGAGGGCGAGGAGACGACCGTCGCCAAGATGTGGCCGGCCGATCCGACCGTTTCCGAGAGCGTCGTCCAGATCGACGCGGACACCCGTGCGAACGCCGGCGTTCACGTCGGTGACACCGTCACCGTTCGACCGAGGGACAAATCCGCCATCCCGGAGGCGACCTCCGTAACACTGTCGCCACCGCCGTCGCTGACCGAAGCGGAGGTCCGGCTGGCACAGCGAGTCGCGAACGGAAAGCTTCGCACGCGACCGGTTCGGGCCGGCGAACAGGTCCGAATCGAAGGCGTCGCCGCCGAGCCGTTCAAGGTCGTCGAAACGAAGCCAACCGGCGACGTCCAGATCACGAACGCGACCGACGTCGCGGTCGTCGACCGCCCCTGGAGCGAGCGATCGGCGTCCTCGAGTCGGTCCGCTGCGGCCGCCGAGTCGAGGGAGGCAGAGGCCCCATCGACGCCCTCGGGCGTCACTTACGAGGACATCGGCGGCCTGGACGAGGAACTCGAGCTGGTCCGGGAGATGATCGAACTCCCGCTTTCCGAACCCGAACTGTTCCAGCGGCTGGGGATCGACCCGCCGTCTGGCGTCCTGCTCTACGGACCGCCGGGGACGGGCAAGACGCTGATCGCCCGTGCCGTCGCGAACGAGGTCGACGCCCACTTCGTCTCGATTTCGGGTCCAGAGATCATGTCGAAGTACAAAGGCGAGAGCGAGGAACGGCTCAGAGAGAAGTTCGGTGAGGCCGAGGAGAACGCGCCGTCGATCCTCTTTTTCGACGAGATCGACTCCATCGCGGCCGCCCGTGACGACGACGGTGACGCCGAGAGTCGCGTCGTCGGCCAGCTGCTGACGCTGATGGACGGCCTCGACGGCCGCGGCGAAGTGATCGTCATCGGCGCGACGAACCGCGTTGACACCCTCGACCCCGCGCTCCGTCGTGGCGGCCGGTTCGACCGCGAGATCCAGATCGGCGTCCCCGACGAGAAGGGCCGAAAAGAGATCCTCGAGGTCCACACCCGCGGCATGCCGCTGTCCGACGACGTCTCGGTCGAGAAGCTCGCGTCCCGCACCCACGGCTTCGTCGGCGCGGACCTCGACGCCGTCGCCAGCGAGGCCGCGATGGCCGCGATTCGCCGCCGACCGGCCGACGAGGACGAACGGGCCGCGTGGAACCGGGACCCGGAGGTGACGAAAACCGACTTCGATACGGCACTCGCCTCCGTCGAGCCCTCCGCGATGCGCGAGTACGTCGCCGAATCGCCCGACGTCGACTTCTCGCGGGTCGGCGGCCTCGAGGACGCAAAACAGACGCTCCGTGAGTCCGTCGAGTGGCCCCTGACCTACGATCGGCTGTTCGAGGAGACGAACACGGAGCCGCCGTCGGGCGTCCTGCTCTACGGCCCGCCAGGGACGGGGAAGACGCTGCTCGCGCGAGCACTCGCGGGAGAGACCGACGTCAACTTCGTTCGCGTCGACGGGCCGGAGATCATCGACCGCTACGTCGGCGAGTCCGAACGGGCGATCCGCAAGGTGTTCGAACGAGCCCGCCAGGCCGCTCCATCGATCGTCTTCTTCGACGAGCTCGACGCCATCGCCGCCACCCGCGGGGAGAGCCACGAGGTGACCGAACGCGTCGTCTCACAGCTGTTGACCGAACTCGACGGGATGAGTGAGAACCCGAACCTCGTCGTCCTCGCGGCGACCAACCGCAAGGAGTTCATCGATCCCGCACTCCTCCGACCCGGTCGACTCGACACCCACGTGCTCGTTCCCGAACCCGACGTCGACGCCCGCGAGAAGATCCTCGAGGTCCACACCCGGGGCAAGCCGCTGGCCGACGACGTCGACCTCGCCGCACTCGCGGCCGACCTCGAGGGGTACACCGGCGCGGACTTAGAAGCAGTCGTCCGCGACGCGTCGATGACGGCCATCCGCGAGGTCGCGACCGAGTACGGCCCCGAGGAGGCGAACGACCGGGCCGACGAGGTCCTGATCGAACGACGACACCTCGAGGCCGCCACAGCGCGCGTCGACTCGAGTCAGTGATCGCAAGCACCGACCTGCCATCCCGGACGGTCGTCGTCCGTACGCTCAAGTAATCGCGGAGCGAACGGCCGGTATGGACGACGCTCGTCGGACGAGTGGACAGCGAATGGCAACCGTCTACCGGGCGCTCGGGGTCGCGATCACGACCGTCGGCGTCCTGGCGCTCGTCGAACTGTTCACGATTTCCGAGTCGATCGGCTTCGGCGCAATCCTGGCCGACCTCGGGCTGTCGGCCCCCGGCGGGGTCGGGCGCCTGTCGCTACTGCTGGTCGCCGCCTTCGGCCCGCCCGCCGGACTCCTGTTGCTCGGCCTCGCCGACCACGTCCTCGAGTCCACTCGCGTCGACGGCGGTCTCGGACGGAACCAGTTCTGACGCCGTCAGATACGAGCCGTCGCGCTCGAGCACCGTTACCGTTCGCGAACGCCGATCCCGTGGAAGTCGCTGTTCTCGTTGCCCTCGTCGGGTTCGATTACCTCGACGACCTCGCGATCCTCGACGCTCAGCACCGAGAAGCCGGGCGTCTCGCCGGTGGCCGCGTGGGCGTCCCCCGAGAGCGGATTCGGTCCGCGCAAGGTGGCGAACATGTACTCGTCGTCCGGGGAGCCCCACATGATGTCCGGCGACGGGCCGTAGTCGTCGATCTCGTCGATCACCTCGTGCGTCTCGGGGTCGATGACGAGGCCGTCGTCGGTCTCGCGATTCAGGACCCACAGCTCCTCGCCGTCCTCGGTGAACCAGAAGCCATGGGCGTCGTAGCCGTCGGTCGGGCGGGCGACGTCCTCGTACGTGTACTCGCCCTCGAGAAGTGCTTCGGTCTCGGGGTCGTACGGCTCGAGCGTCTCGGTGTCGTAGACATACCACTCGCCGACGCCGCCGGTCGCCTCGTGGTTCGAGGGTGCGCCGGCCGTGACGAACAGCTTCTCCTCGTCGGGTGAGGTCAGGGTGCCACAGTTCGTCCGGGTCTGCTCGAGGCTGACCGCGTCGACGAGTTCGAACGCCTCGTAGTCGACGGCGACAATACCGCCGTTGTCGACGGATGGCCCGAGCGAGTGGAACGACCGACCGCTCGCGTGCCAGTGGCAAATTGGCGAGAGAATCTCCTCGCCGTCGCCGTTCTCGTACGGTTCGAACTCCTCGAGGCGCTCCTGGACGACGTCGGCGCCGAGGACGTCGATCTCGTCGGCGATCTCGAACTCGCCGGCCTCGAGGTCGGCGTCAACCCGCACGATGGCCCCCTCGCCGATGACGTCCACCAGGATGGACTCGCCGTCCGGCGTGAAGCCGGCGAAGTGCGTGCTCGCACCGGTGTCGAGGTCCGCGACCAGCTCGCGCTCGTCGGCGTCGTAGACGAGCGTTCGCGCGCCGGCCGTGCAAGCGATCGCGACGTACGCACCGTCCGGCGAGAAGTGGAGCATGTGCGGCACGAGCCCGAACTCGCCGACGTCTTCGCCGATGTCGAACGCGTCGACTTCCTCGAACCCGTCGCCGCGGGGCTGGTAGATGTACGCCACGTCCGTCCCCTGATCGAGCGCCCAGACCTCGTAGGCGGCCTCGTGGTCCGGCTCTCCCCCTTCCTCAGATTCGTCGTCGGTCGTTGGCTCGGTGTCCTCCGGCCCGTCGCCGTTTTCCTCCCCGCCGGTGCAGCCGGCCAGGGTGACGGCGCCGACCGCGACACTCCCGACCAGAAACTTTCTCCGAGTTGATTCGCTGTTCATAGAGGTGCGTTGTAACTGCACATTCAAAAGTTTGCGGGTTTCAGGGCCTCTGTGCGGCAAATTTCGAACTTCAGCAGAGACGGGGGCAAAACTTGACTCGAGTTGAGACACGTCGAATTTGCGGCCGCGACAGCGGCCGTGTTCCCCCCGAACGACGATCGAACTCGGTCGACAAAGCGGTGAATGTTGCCTCCGACTAGGTCGGGCCACTCGCCTTCGTGGTCGCGCGACGAGTTCGTCTCCGCAGGAGACACTCGACCTTGCACGGGCAACCCCAACCTACAATGACCGGACGGTGGTTCGGGGGGTCACGTATGCACTCCTCGAGTCCCATTGCCGCACGTCGACCTCCCAGATCGCCAGCGCCTCCGTTCCAGTTCGTTCGCACCACGACCGGCAGGGTCGCTCGTCGGTCGCACGTGGTTCGCGACCGGCAGTGCATCGATGGCGACGGACTCGAGTGGCCCGAACCAACCGCTCGAGAGGACGACGACTGATGGCGGAAATGCCCTCACGGCGGTCGATCAAGTACTGGCTGGTCACGACGAACCACAAGGACGTCGGGGTGTTGTACTTCGTGACGGCGCTGGCCGTGCTCGTCGTCGGTGGCGTCCTCGCGCTCCTGTTTCGCCTCCAGCTGTGGACATCCGGGCCGGGACTCCTCGACCACTGGCAGTACACCGAGTACGTGACCGCCCACGGCCTGCTCATGGTCTTTCTGTTCATCTCCCCGCTCGGACTGGCGTTTGGCAACTATATCGTCCCGCTGCAGATCGGGGCGAACGACCTCGCCTTTCCGCGGCTGAACGCACTGAGTTACTGGATGTACCTCGGCGCAGTCGTGCTGTTCGGCGTCTCCTTCTTCCAGGGCGGCTCGTTCGCCGGCGGCTGGACGATGTACGCGCCGTTGAACGTCCCCACCTATCACGGCGCGATGGAGATGACGACGGGCGCGAACAGCGTCGTCTTCGCACTGATGCTCTTCGTCGGGTCGGTGACGATCGGGACGGTGAACTTCCTGACGACGATCCACCGCTACCGCGCGGAGGGGATGGGCCTGTGGAGCATGCCGCTGTTCACGTGGTCGATCCTGCTCACCGTCTGGATGATGCTGTTCGCGTTCGCGGCGCTGCTCGCCGCGTTGCTCATGCTGGGTGCCGACCGGGTGCTCCTGACGCAGTACTTCGCGACCGACCAGGGCTCGAGTCTGCTGTGGGCGCACCTGTTCTGGTTTTTCGGCCATCCCGAGGTGTACATCGTCTTTTTCCCCTCGCTCGGGATCATGTTCGAGACGTTCCAGACGTTCAGCGGCCGGCGGATCGTCGGCCGCAAGTGGGTCATCGTCTCGATGATCCTTGTGGCCGTCCAGTCGTTTCTCGTCTGGATGCACCACATGTTCCTGACGACCATCAACCTCGAGATCAAGACGCTGATGATGGCCACGACCATCGGGATCTCGCTTCCCTTCGACCTGATGGTCTTCGCGTTGATCTACACGATGGTCAAAGGCCGCGTGCAGTTCACCACGCCGTTTCTCTACGCGCTGGGTGCGCTCGTGCTCTTTATCATCGGCGGCATCACTGGCGTCTTCCTCGGGGCCATCGTCCTCGACTACGAGTTCCGCGGCACCTACTGGGTCGTCGCCCACTTCCACTACGTGATGGTCTCGGGCGTCACCGCGCTCGTCGCCGGGCTGTTCTACTGGTGGCCGAAGATCAGCGGGAAGATGTACTCCGAGACGCTGGGCAAACTCAGCTTCGCCGCCCACTTCGTCGGCTTCAACCTGCTCTACTTCCCGATGTTCCTCGCCTGGGAGACCCCCCGGCGGGTCTTTCACTTCGCCGAGGGACTCACCCTCTACCACCAGCTCGCGACCGTCGGCGCGTTCGTCTTCGGCCTCTCGTTCCTGCTCGTGTTCGTCACGCTCGCCCACAGCCTGCTGTACGGCCCCGACGCGCCCGACAACCCCTGGGAGTTCTCCCGGACCGCCGAGTGGGCCGTTCCGTCACCCCCGCCGCTCGAGAGCTTCGAGAAGCGTCCGACGTACGCGAGCGGCCGCCTCGAGTTCGTCGACGACACGCCGACGGCGACCGACGGCGGCTCCGGTGGCGCGTCCGAGGCCGACGGTGGGACCAGCGAGGCGACAATCCCCGGTCCGGCTCACGGGGCGTTCGGCGACGACGTCCACATGGACCACGCCAGCATCTGGCCGGTGTGTATCGCGGCCGGCTTCTTCGTCTTCTTCCTCGGGCTCGGGGGACTCACGCCGCTGTTCGAGTCGTTCCAGGACCCCGAGGTCCCGATGAGCGCCGTCGGAGTCCTCTACCCATCCCTGACGGTCCTCGGGCTCGCGGTCCTCGCCGTCGCGCTCTTCAAGTTCGGCGTCGAGGAGTTCCACGCCCCGGAGATGGCGATCGCCGAGCGCTGGCCGTTCGAGGACATCGAGTCGTCGAAACTCGGCGTCTGGATCTTCCTCGCCTCCGACGTCGTCGTCTTCGGCGCGGTCATCGGCGCGTACATTTTCATGCGCCTGCACGTCGGCTGGGGGGAGTGGGATCCCGTGCCGCCCGCCGCCTGGCCGGGCCTGCTCAACACGTACGTCCTGCTCACCTCGAGTTTCACCGTCGTCATGGCGCTCGTGATGGCCGAGCGACGGAACAAACGCGGCCTGCTGCTGAGCCTGGGAGCGACGCTCACACTCGGACTGATCTTCCTCGGCGTCAAGGCCTGGGAGTACTCCGAGAAGTTCGCCGAGGGCGAATACTGGTTCACCGGCCTCCAGTACTCGCTGTACTACGTGACGACGGGGCTCCACGCCCTGCACGTCATCCTGGGGATGTGCATCGGCCTCTTCCTCCTCTACCGCGTCGTCTCGATCGACGCCTACCTCGAGGACCACCGCCCCGTGGAGTTCTTCGGCCTCTACTGGCACTTCGTCGACATCGTCTGGGTCATCCTCTTCCCGCTGTTCTACCTCATGTGACCGGGCGACGAACTCCGTCTTCCGATCGCGTTCACCCCGCCTCGTCAGCCGTTTGCCCACCCCCTCCGTCGTCACCCTGGTCATCCGCCGTTCGCCCACCCTCCGTCCAACCCGTCTCCACTTCGGTCGTAGGAAGCGGCGGCACACCCGTTCGGCCCGCGCCGCCGGGGTGGAGTGGTGGCTCACCCTCGAGCGCGTGGCCGAGTCGTGCGCACGGCGACGTGCGGAGCCGTGCGCCCGTGAGGCCCGCGCGAGGACGAGCGGTGACTCGTTGTGTTTCGTGCGACGCAAGAGCCCGTCCCGTCGGGACCGACCCAGCGGTACCGTCACGGCCTCGAGTCTGCCCTTGTAGCACACTTCGAGTGACTGCTCGAGTGACCGCGACAAGCTCGAAATCGGTGCCCGATGATAAGCCTTAATAGCGGACCAGGGCTGAGTTATTACATGGCAGTTGTCAGCGTCTCGATGCCCGACGAACTCCTCGAACGACTCGACCAGTTCGCCGAGGAACACGGTTACACCGGGCGAAGCGAGGTCGTTCGCGAAGCCTCGCGAAACCTGCTCGGCGAGTTCGAGGACACCCGCCTCGAGGAGCGCGACCTCATGGGAATCGTCACCGTGCTGTTCGACTACGAGACTACCACCGTCGAACAGCGGATGATGCACCTGCGCCACGAACACGAGGAGCTCGTCGCCTCGAACTTCCACAGCCACGTCGGCGACCACTACTGCATGGAGCTGTTCGTCCTCGAGGGAGCCCTCGAGGACATCTCGACGTTCGTCGGCAAGGTCCGGGCGACCAAAGACGTGTTGACGGTCGACTACTCGGTGACGCCCGTCGACGAGTTCGATCCGATCTCCCAGGACGGCTGAGCCGAGCCGATCCCGACAGGTCCACTTCCCGCCGAGTCCACTCCCGAGACGAGAACGAGCACCTAGTTTTACTATTTCCCGAGCGAAGGACGACTAGAATGTCGTACACGAAGGTCAACTACGAGGAGGTCGAGCAGGTCTCCAACGCGATGCACTTTCTGGGGGAGCCACTCGAGACCGAACAGGTCGGGGTGACCATCGCCCGCTGTGACCCTGGCTGGAACAGCATGCCCCACGACCACACCGACAACGATCACGAGGAGGTCTACGTCCTCATCGAGGGAGCGGCGACGGTCGTCATCGACGACGACGACGTCGAGATGGAGACCGGCGACGCGGTCTGGATCTCGCCGGAGTCGACGCGCCAGATCAAAAACGGCGATGCAGAGAGCGCGTTCGTCCTCGTCAGCGCCCCGAGCATCAGTGACGAGGACGCAGAGAGCGGCGACTGGCCGTTCACCGGGCTCACCGGCTGAGTCAGCTATTTCTCGCCAGCGTGCTGCCCGACTCGTCGGCTGCCCGGTTCCCGGTTTCTGACTGCCCTCCACCGGCGTTTCGACACCCCCAACCGGAGCGCTCGAGTGTCCGAACCGGACCGTCGACTCACGCCCCCTCGATCACTCGCCCGAGCCCGGCGTCTCGGCCGTCTCGAGTCGTCCCCGATACTTCTCGAGGGCGACCTCCAGCGCTTCACCGACGTCGATATCGAGGGCGTCGGCGGCCGCGAGCAGCGTGAAGTAGACGTCGCCGACCTCGTCGGTCGCCACCTCGAGGTCCTCGGGCGTCGATCCGTAGCCGGTCGATCCGTTCACTTCCTTGGCGAGTTCGCCGACCTCCGAGACGAGGTCGAGCAGCCGGTACTCGGGGTCACACTCGAGGTCGTGCGCTTCGACGAACGCCGCGACGCGTCGTTGGTCGTCCATGGTGTGCTCGACCTGACAGCGAGCAGCAATAACCGTTTCCGATCGCGCTCGGCGCCGACGGCTCGAGGTACCGACACATGTCGACCACGAAACGCGCTGTCGACTACGTAACGCAACATCCATACGCATATAGTCGTGCAGGAATTACACACGACCGATGGAACTCACTCGAGGGGCGGTCCTCCGGGGAACGGCCGTCGGTACGGGCGTCTTCGTGCTGTTCGGGATCGTCACGGGGCTCGTTCCAAACCCGCTGTACGTCCGGATGGTCCCGCGGACGCCGACCGACTACGCGTTCCTGACGCTGACGTCCGTTCTCGCGGCCGCCTACGTGATCCAGCGGTCGACCCTGCCGGAGTGTGACGGCGACGCCTGCGCGTACGCCGGCGCAGTCGGCGGGTTTTTAGCTGTCGGGTGTCCGACCTGCAACGCGCTGTTGCTCGCGCTGTTCAGTTCGTCGGCGCTGATGACCTACCTCGATCCCCTTCGACCGCTGTTCGGCGTCCTCGCCGTGGCGCTCCTCGGCGGCGTGATCGTCCAGCGCCACCGTCGGCTGGCTGACTGATCGGGTAGCGACGTCAGCTACCGTTCACCGGCGACCTCCGCCTCGAGCCGCTCGACGAACGTCTGGACGAACGCGTGGCGCTCTTCGGCCAGGGCGCGTCCTTCCTCGGTGTACATCCGGTCGCGGAGCCGCAGGATCTTCTTTTGCAGGTGGTTCGCGCTCGTGCATCCCGCGGCGGAGTCGTCCGCGTCGGCGGGCAAGTTGGGGTCGTGGATCGGCGTCCCCAGCTCGCCGCCGTGGGCGAACGTCCGGGCGACGCCGATCGCGCCGAGCGCGTCGAGGTTGTCGGCGTCCGAGAGCACTTTCGCCTCGGGCGTCTCGGGTTCGACGTCGTTCGAGTACCGGTGAGCCCGGATGCAGTGATAGACGGCGTCGATCGTCTCCGCGTCGACGTCGACCTCGAGGTCGTCGAGGATTCGGCGGGCTTCCCGAGCACCCCACGCGGCGTGGTCGTCGATCTCGCCGGCGTCTTCGGCGGGGCGACCGACGTCGTGGAGCAAGACGGCGGCGCCGAGGACCGTCTCGTCGATATTGGATCGCTCGGCGGTCAGCCGGTCGGCCAACACCTCGACGCGTTCGACGTGGTGCCAGTCGTGTGCGGGGAGGACGCGCTCGTCGAAGTACGATCGGGCGATAGGGCGGACGCGCTCGCAGAGCATGCCGGGAGTTCGAACGAGGGGGTTATAGACGGTGGTGATCGCCCGGCGACCCCGCTCGCCGCCCCAGCGGACGGTTTTTGTCAGTGGTCGGCGTACCGAAATCCATGTGCGTGGACAGTTCGTCCACCGGGCTCCTCGAGCGACCGGGATCCCAGGCGGCGAACGGTGGTCGCCGTGACCGCTGACGGCTCTCGGGCCGGCGCGTGTGACCTGTGCGGACGGCCGACGGCCGATGCGGCCGTCGTCGACGACGGCGTGGCGTTCTGCTGTGTCGGCTGTCGCGACGTCCACCGGACGCTCGAGGAGCCGGACGGATCGGTTCCCAGGGCGAACGAGCCGGGGACGAACGCCGGCGAGGAGCCGGGGCCGGAAGGGATCGAGCGTACGTTCCTCCGGGTCGACGGGATGCACTGTGCGACCTGCGAGACGTACCTCGAGTCACTCGCGGCGGCCCGCGAGGGAGTCGTCGACGCCGAGGCGAGTTACGTCACAGAGACGGTGCGGGTCGACTACGACCCCGAACGACTCTCGAAGCCGGAGCTCCGGGACGCGCTGAGTCGGACCGGCTACACGGCGTACCTGCGCGAGGAGGTATCGGGAGCCGACGAGGACGAGGGGCCCACGATTCGCGCCCGGGAGATGACGGGACTGCGCAGCCGGCGGGCGTGGGACATGCTCGAGGGGCGGTACGTTGCGGGCGTCGTCTTCGGCACGTTCGTCCTGCTGCAGTACGTGGCCGTCCTCTACCCGACGCACCTCTGGTTCTTCTACGACGAGGCCATCCTCGAGGTTCTCCACAGCGCACTCACGAGCCGGGCGGCGTTCATGTTCTTCCTCGTGATCTTCACCCTGACCGGCTTCGTGCTCTGGTTCACCGGCATGCCGCTGCTGCGCGGGGCGTACGTCAGCCTGAAGCTGCGTCGGCCGAACACGGATCTGCTCGTCGCCGTCACTGCGGTGGCCGCTTACGGCTACAGCCTGCTGGCGATTGCCCTCCGGCGGACGGACCTCTACTTCGACCTGACGATCGCGATCGTCGTCGTCGTGATGACGGCGGTCTACTACGAGGCGGCGGTCAAGCGGCGGGCGATGGACCAGCTCACCGAGCTCACGATCTCGCAGGTCGAGGAGGCCCGGGTGGTCGACGCGGACGGCTCGACCGCTGTCGTTCCCGTCGAGGCCGTCGAACCTGGCGACCGGGTGCTCGTCCGGACGGGCGAACGGGTGCCGATCGACGGCCGGCTGCTCGAGGGGACGTGTACGGTCGACGAGGCGGTCGTGACCGGGGAGACCCTGCCGATCGGCAAGCGGGCCGGCGAGGAGCTGATCGGCGGCTCGGTCGTGACGAACGGCCCGGCCGTCCTCGCGGTCGGTCCGGCGGCGACCAGCAGCATCGACCGGCTCACGACGCTCGTGTGGAGCCTCCAGAGCGCCGACCACGGCGTCAGGCGGCGCGCCGACCGGGTGGCGGCGCGGCTCGTCCCGGCCGTCGTCGGCCTCGCGCTACTCGTCGGCCTCGGCGCGCTCGCAGTCGGAGCTGGTGGCGTCGGTGCGCTGCTCGCCGCGCTGACCACGCTGCTCGTCGCCTCGCCATGGGTGGTCGGGCTGGCCACGCCGCTGTCGGTCGCGACGAGCATCCAGGAGGCGAGTGAGCGTGGGATCGTCGTCTTCGACGAGACCGTCTTCGAGCGCCTGCGCGGGATCGACGTCGTCGTCTTCGACAAGACGGGCACCCTCACGACGGGACGGATGGACGTCCTCGAGGCCGACGCGCCCGACGAGCTGCTCGAGGCCGCGGGACGGCTCGAGCGGCGGGCGAGCCACCCCGCGGCGGCGGCGATCGCGACGGCGTTTAGCCCGGACGGGGCGATGGATCGAGCTACACGGACCGACGGCGGCATGAGCGAGGGGACGGACGACGGTCGTCGAATCGTCGACGTCGAGAGCCACGCGACCGGCATCGAGGGGACCGTCGACGGCCGGTCGGTGCTCGTCGGCCACCCCGATCTCTTCGCGGCACGGGGGTGGGCGGTCGACGACTCGATCGCGGTGCAGGTGGCGGACGCCCGCGGCTTCGGCCGGCTGCCGGTCGTCGTCGGTCGCGACGGTGAGGCCGAGGGCGTCATCGTCGTCGGCGACGAGCCGCGAGCCGGCTGGGAGGAAACCCTCGATGGATTGCGCGAGCGGGGAATCGACGTCGTCGTCCTCACCGGCGACGACGAGGCGGCGACCACGTTCTTCGACCGTCACCCGGCGGTCGAGCACGTCTTCGCGGGCGTCCCGCCCGAGGGAAAGACGGAGACGATCCGCCGACTCCGGGCCGAGGGGTGCGTCGCGATGGTCGGCGACGGGACGAACGACGCGCCAGCGCTGGCGACGGCCGACCTGGGAATCTCCCTGGGCAGCGGAACCGCGCTGGCCTCCGACGCCGCCGACGTCGCCATCGTTGCCGACGACCTCGAGTCGGTCGCGACGGCGTTCGATCTCTCGAGCGCGGCCCGGCGGCGCCTGCGGTGGAACGTCGGACTGGCGCTCAGCTACAACGCGATCGTGCTCCCGATCGCGGTCGTCGGGCTGTTGAATCCCGTGATCGCCGCAGCGGCAACGATCTCGAGCGTGGTGCTCGTCGTCGGGAACGCCTCGCGGGACCTCGTCGACGGGTAGGGAACGACGTCGGCCCCGGAGCCGGATTGTATCGGACAGATAACATGAGTCTCTCTTCTTCGATTACCTAACGTGTAAAATTTCGCGACCCGACGTACAATCCGTACTGACGAATATTGGCCAGTGGAAATCATTCTCCATAAAAACAGACACTCTGGTTAAGGCCAACGTATATGCGGCTGTCGTATCGCTACTCGGACTGTATGGCACGCGAACCTTCGGTAGCGGACAGTGGAGAGACGGAAAGATCCGACGGACGCTCGTCGAGCGTCGGCGGTAACGACGGCGTACTGCACCGTCGGTCGTACCTGAAACTGGCTGGAACGGCGGCGGCTGGGATCGCGGCGAGCGCCATGGCTGGGACGGCCGCAGCCAGCGAGGACTACGAGGTCATCAAGATCTCCGCCGGTCGCCACGAGACGATCTTCGTCGGCGACAACGAGGTTTTCGAGAACAAGATCATCGACGTATCAGCCGACGGCGCGCAGTGTTCGATCAACTCGAGAGGCAACACCAACTGGACGATCCGCAACGTCGGCTTCCGCGGCGCAGCCGACGGCGGCGCTTTCTTCGGCATCTCCGAGTCGGACCCCAACGGAACGTCCGTGATGGAGAACATCTACATCGGCGACGGCACCGTCTCGGGCCATCGCTCCGGGCTGGGTGTCTTCCTCGGCGGCGAGCACGAAGGCACCGTCGAGATCAAGCGCACCTACATCGAGGGGATGGGCGACAACTCCTTCTACTGCTCATCCTCGCGCGGGAGCGGCGAGGTCCACTTCGAGAACTGCTACTCGAAGAACTCGTGGGTCGCCCACTACCGCCTCGCGCGAGGCTCGCTCAAAAACTGCGTCGCCGTCAACGACGGCAACCCCCGCTCGCGAGATCAGCCCAACCACGACGGCCGCGGCGTCTGGCTCTGGAACCCAGGTCCCGTCGAAGTCGAAGACTGCCACTTCGCGATGGGCGGGCGCCACTACTCGTTCGTCCACTCAGCCGGCCACGGCGGTGGGACGATCCACGTTCGCAACACGCAGTGGGACAACACGTTCAACGGCGGCACTCGCGGGAGCGAGGGTGAGGTGCGCTTCCACTCTGGCAACGGCAACAACCCACGGGACTTCGTCCCTGAGGGCTGTCCGACCAGCGCCGAGGAGGCCGCCAGCGGTGGGGGGTCCAGCGGCGGGGCTCCCCCGCGGCGATCGCTCGAGCACACGATGCGGTTCGACGGCGAACCCGGCGCGTACTTCTGGCAGGTTCACGACGGCCCGATCGAGCCGGTCGGCGGCGGCGAGAAGATGTGGGTCAGTGAGAACGGCCGCTACGCCGCGGGCGTCCTCGAGGACGGCGAAGAACACCGCTGGGCGTACGACAGCTTCCTTGCCGACATCGAGGTCGACGACGGCGTCGATGCCACCATCAACGACGCGCACACGCCGTCGTGGGACCTCTACCCCGACGAGGACGCCGACCCCCGCGACTGGTACGACGACGTCCCGTGGTACGGCGACGACGATGACGAGGAGGCGTCCGAGCAGGAACCCGAACGCGAGCACACGATGACGTTCGACGGCGAGGGCGCGTACTTCTGGCAGGTCCACGACGGTCCGATCGAACCGGTTGGCGGCGGCGAGAAGATGTGGGTCAGTGAGAACGGCCGCTACGCCGCGGGCGTCCTCGAGGACGGCGAGGAACACCGCTGGGCGTACGACAGCTTTCTCGCGGACATCGAAGTTGAGGACGACGTCGACGCGACCATCAACGGCGCACACACCCCGACGTGGAGTTACTATCCCGACGAGGGGGCCGACCCCCGCGACTGGTACGACGACGTTCCGTGGTACGACGGAGGATCGTCGTTCGAGGGCGAGCACACGATGACGTTCGACGGCGAGGGCGCGTACTTCTGGCAGGTTCACGACGGCCCGATTCAGCCGGTCGGCGGCGGCGAGAAGATGTGGGTCAGTGAGAACGGCCGCTACGCCGCGGGTGTCCTCGAGGACGGCGAGGAACATCAGTGGGCGTACGACAGCTTCCTCGCGGACATCGAGGTCGACGACGGCGTCGACGCGACGATCAACGGCGCGCACACGCCGACGTGGAGCTTCTACCCCGACGAGGATGCCGACCCCCGCGACTGGTACGACGACGTCCCGTGGTGAGTCAGCTCCAGCGCTGAATCCCGGAAACACCGACTCGAACGACGCCGAGAACCGACCGTCTCGTCCTCGAGTCGGGTGAGCCGGCTGTCCCACCCTCGAGCCAGGCGAACCGACTGTCTCGCCCCCGTGTCAGGTGACCCTCCTCGAGTTGCGATCACGGCACGCAGAACGGGTTCGACGGACGCGACGCGTTCGACGACGACCGGTTGCTACCGAACCGTTTCGGCTGGCTGACGTGCGTCCGGCACGTCGTCGAGTTCGGATGCCGACCGTTCCTGCTCCCGATCGTCGGGCGAAACGTCGAGGACGTCCGCACAGAACGCCTCGAGTCGCCGTGCCTGGTGCTCCCAGGTGAACTGCCGGGCGGCCTCCCGTGCCTGCTCGCCGAACGTCCGCCTGCGGTCGGGCGAACCGACGAGCGTCTCGAGGGCGTGGGCGAGTTCGACCGTATCGCCGGGCTGCACCAGGAGTCCGTGCGCTTCGTCCGTCAGGTATGCACGGATTCCCTCGAGGTCGCTCGTCACGACGGGCGTGGCACACGCCATCGCCTCGACGTTCACCATCCCGAAGCTCTCGGCGTGTGACGGCAGACAGAAGACGTCGGCAGCGACGTAGTAACCCGGCAACTCGAGGTGCGGGCGCTCCCCGTGGAGCGTGACCGCGTCGGCAATCCCGAGTTCGCGACATCGCCGTCGGACGCGAGCAGTCTCTCCGTAGCCGACGACGTGTAACGCGGCCGGTTCGTCGAGACGGGCGAACGCCTCGAGCAGGTCGTAGATCCCCTTCTGTTCGAACAGGCGGCCGACGTAGAGGACGACGGGGACGTCGCTCGAAAACGCGGGCTCGACGTCCGGCCGGAACTGTTCGGGATCGACGCCCGGATAGATCACCTCGTCGACCTCGTAGCCGAACACCTCGTGGACGCGGCGAGCCGTGTCGTCGGCGTTCGCGATGGTCCACTCGGCGTCCGAGAGGTGGTGACGCACCCGCCCGAACACGCCGGCGCCGGTGAGGCTGTGAAAGCCGTAGACCGTCGGCACGTCGACGAGATTCGACGCGACCAGGTCGTCGATCCACGTGAACGTCAACAAGAGGTCGACGTGCTCGTCGACGTGCTCGAAGAGGCCGTTTCGCAGCCCCCAGACTGCCATCGCCGCGGTCGCCCAGTCCTCACTCGAGAACGGCGTCCAGTGGTGGACCGCACTGAGGAGGCGCTCGTTGAACGAGGGCGTCTCGACCACCGTCACGTCAGACTGGACCAGCAGCTCCGAGAGGTCGCCACCTCGCGTGTAGAGGTAGACGTCGTTCGACCGCGAGAGTTCGACCGCCAGCTGCTGGATGTAGACAGCGATGCCCCCGGCGTGACGCGTCCCGGCCGACGGATTGAAAAAGCCGATCCTCATGGGTGAGAGACGACCGGATGCCTGATTAGTTATTCACCGGATACCGAAGATCACGATCGATACACCGTACCGATGGAGACACCGTACGGCAGAGTGAACGGTCGGTTACGGGCGCTGTTCGATCACCCTCCGCTCACACCCGTTCGCCTCGAGGACGTCCTCGACGGGTTCGAAGTTCGAGAAGTAGTAGCCGGGGGTCTTCGCTTTCGCCTTGACCATCGCGTACTCGAATCCGTTCGCGTCGAGCGCGTCGAACAGGTCGTCGACGGGCGTGTGCATTCGCTCCGGGTGGACTTCCAGGATTCCGCTGAGCCGGCCGTTCGACGCGTTCGAAAGCAGGTCCTCGACGATCTTGCCCTCCTCGCCTTCCGCGTCGATCTTGAGAAAGGCGTCGTCGATCGCTTCTGCAGCGAACAGCTGTGAGAGGGCGATCGACTCCGTCCGCGTGGTCGAAAACTCGCGGGCGTCGGCTGGACGAGCCGTCGTGTGGGCGTTGTGTGCGCTCGGATGCTCGAAGAACTCGATCTCGCCGTCACCGTCGCTCACGGCGCGTTCGACGACGGTCCCGTCGATCCCGTTCGCTTCCATATTGGCCCGCAGCACCGCCGCGTTCTGCTCGCTCGGCTCGAACGCGTACACCGGCGTCTCGGGGTTTAACACCCCGAGTGCGACGGTGTACACCCCGAAGTGTGCGCCCACGTCGACGATCGCGTCGAACGACGGCTCGAGGTCGAGCAGGTCGAGCGAGAGTCCCTCGTGGCGCATCCGGCCGTCGACGATGCAGTTGTACAGGTAGGCGAACGAGTAGAAGTCGGCGTACTCGTACCGAAACTCCCGGCCGTCGTACTCGTAGACGAACCGGTTGCGACCCAGCGCACTCGAGGCGGCGACGTACGCCGAACCGGCGGCTTTCACGAGCGGACGTGGGAATCGCCTCCCGATGCTGGTGAGGTCCACGGACGGTCGACCGCCGGCGAATGGGTGTCGTCTCGAGACGGTGTCGGAGCGCTGACGCATACGTTCACGACACCGTCAGGTCGGCATTGTTATACTGGCGCTACCGCCGCTCCGATCTGGACACCAGCGTGCTATAGTACTCGTTACAACCGGTTGCACTGACTTTCAACGGTTACTATACCGGGACCGACCACTGAACGTGGCGGTCGCTCTCGAGCGACGTGTCGGTGGTCGGCCGAAGCGTTCCGCCAACCCCGGAGGGGTCGGTGAACGCCGGCCCAGTGACCGAGAAACGACCGCGTACCGGAGCGGCCGTCGACCAGGGACGACGGGGCGTCCGCCGGTCGTTCGCGTGCCAGGCATCCCGACTGTCGGGTAGTCGGACGGGTAGTTCTTCTGGCGTCTCGATTCACGAGTTAAGTGCCTGCGGGGCCGGACCCGTACGGATTGCTGTACGGGTGTCCCGGCGCAACCACGACCGTGCGGTAGATGGGCCGAAACTGACGGGCAGCGGTGCCTATCACTCGAGTTCGGCGTCGATCCGGTCGGCCAGGTAGACGGCCGGCGGGAGGGACTCGCTCTCGACGAACCGGGCCACCTCCTCGCCGTCGTCACGCTCGACGACGATGGTCGGAATGTACTCGACGTCGTACGCTTCGACCTCGGGTCCCTGCTTGTCCTGGTCGAGGGCGAACTCCTCGATCCGCTCGTCCGGAACTGCGGCCGCCTCGAGGGCGGCCCCGAAGTCGGGCAACAGTGCACGACAGTCCTTGCACCAGTCACCACCCCAGATCTTGTACGTGAGTTCGTCGCGGTGGGCGGCCAGAGTGTCGACGGTATCCTCGTACGACGCGGCGTCCCACGTCGGCGTCGGACGCATGGTCTCGAGACTCATGCCTCCGAATTGTGTCGGGGAGGGCTTAACCGCCCCGCTCGCGACACCAGTACGCCGATCAGTGTGGACGAGAACTACGCCGATCAGTGTGGACGAGAACTACGCCGATCAGTGTGGACGAGAACTACGCCGATCAGTGTGGACGAGAACTACGCCGACCGAGCCGTGTACCGGGTGTCACGTTCGTCGCCCTTCCTGGCCAGTTCGGTGACGACGGACTCGACCGTCTCGACTTTCGAGAACTGCTCTTCGATGGCGGCGGTGACGGCTTCCAGTTCGTCGCTGATCGACTGGGCTTCGTCGTCGATCGTGTCGATCACTACCGCCATCTCTTCGGTGTTTGCGGCCTGCTCCTCGACGAGCGAGGAGAGTTCCTGAACCTCCATGGAGAAGCCTTCGACACTCTCGCGGATCTCGCCGAGGGCGTCTTTCAGCTCGATTGCTTCGCGGATGTTGTCGTCCACGCGCTCTCGATCCGCTTCGAGTGCGTCGAGCGTCTCGTCCGTCTGCGTGCGAACGCCCTCGACCCGTGCATCGACCTCTTTCGTCTGGGTTTTGATCTCGTCGGAGAGCTCCTTGAACTCGCTGGCGACGACGTTGAACCCCTCGTCTCGATCCGATCGTTTGGCCTCCAGGTTCGCGTTTACCGCGAGCGTCTTCGTCTCCTCTGCGGCTTCCTCGATCGTTTCGACGAGGTGCCAGATCTCGTCGACGGCCTCGATCAGTTCGGCGACGTCGTCGTGGGCCCGTTGGCTGTCCTCGCGAACGTGTTCCATCGACTCGATCGCCTGCTCGCACAGCGATTCGCCGGTCTCGACGCGCCCGAGCAACTCGTCGTCGCGACCCGCAACCGCGTCCGTGGTCGTCGCCAGCTGCTCGATCGCGACGCTGACGTCTTGCATGCTCGCTGCAGCCTGTGTGGTCTGCTGTGACTGCTCGCCGACGGAGTGGGCGATGTCTTCGACGCCACCGGCGACCTGTTGCCCGGCGTTCGTGATGTCCTGCATCGCGTGGGAGACCTGCTTCGTGACGTGCTGTTGGTGATCCAGCATTTCTTCGACGTCCGAGTAGGAGTCGATGTACGTGTCGATCGCCACCTGCATGTCGAGGTTGATGATCTTGAGAATCGAGTGCAGTTCGGCGATCCGCTCGTCGATCCGTTCGGACAGTTCGTCCTCGAGTTCTTCGATCGCCTCCTCGAACGCCTCGTCGTCACCGTCGCTTCCGCGGCCGAGCAGTCCCGACAGGCGGCCACCGCCGTCGTCGTCCCGGAGTTCCTCCTGGCGGTCGATCGCCGCGCGAATCGACGCCGAGATGTCCTCATGGATCTGCTCTGCGATGATCGGGAGGATCAGGTTGTAGTAGACGCCGTACTGGCCGACGTAGTGTTTCATCGGCATCTCGAGCATGTCGTGGAGCTTCCCGATCCGGGCGCGGTTCTCGAAGTACGCCTGGTCGTACTCCCCGGTCGCGAGCGTCACCAGGTACATCTTCTGGGACCACTTGAGCTGCTCGACGCTTCGTGGCGATCGGTCCATGATCTCGAGCGTCTGACCGTGTTTCTCGAGGTTTTCGTAGAACAACTCCGCGACGTCGTCACCACGAAGATTGAACGTTTCTTCATATCGGCGCAGGCGCTCGACGTCCTCGTCGGTGAAGTCGATGAACTCCTTTCGCCATTCGATCTCCGCTTCAGTGAGGCCGATACGATCGGCGACATCGCTCGCATCGACGTCTTTGCTGTACCCCACCGAACCGAACTGCCCGGATCCTGCCATGAGTTAACTTCACAACAATTCAGTAAAAAAGGTTTTGGTTAATTATGGAGTTATTCATATGAATCACCTAAACTAATGGTAGAAGACCACAACCATTAACCACCTATTATTCTAAAAACTGTAGTTGAATATAGTCACACGGACGAACAATCGTCGACGCGACCTCGTGTCGGCACGTCCTGCCGGGGTCCAGTACGGGTTTACGTCTCCATCGCCTAGAGCCGCCGAATGAAGGCTAGCATCCTGGACACCATCGGTTCACCGCTGGTTCAGGTGGCGTCACCCGATGGAGCGACGATCGCCGCCAAGATCGAGTCGTTCAACCCGGGCGGATCGGCCAAGGATCGACCGGCGCTGGCGATGGTCCGGGCGGCAGAACGCGACGGAACGCTCGAGCCGGGCGACCGGATCGTCGAGCCGACGAGCGGCAACACCGGGATCGGGCTCGCGCTCGTCTGTGCGGCCCGGGGATACGACCTCACGATCGTCATGCCCGCTTCGAAGTCGAAAGAACGGCGCCAGATCATGGCCGCCTACGGAGCCGACCTCGAGCTCGTCGACGGCGATATGACTGACGCGCGCGAGCGGGCGGACGAGCTCGAAGCCGAGGGCGCAGTCCAGCTAGGACAGTTCGAGAACCCTGCAAACCCCGACGCACACTACCGGACCACCGGCTCGGAGATCCTCGAGCAGGTGGGCGACCGTGAGGTCGACGTCTTCGTCGCCGGCGTCGGCACCGGCGGGACGCTCTCGGGGGTCGGCCGCCGGCTGCGCGAGGCGTTCCCCGACGTCGAGATCGTCGCCGTCGAGCCGGAGCGCAACCCCGTGCTCTCGACCGGTGAGCCCGGCCACGACGACTTCCAGGGCATGGGGCCCGGCTTCGTCAGCGACAACCTCGACGTCGACCTGATCGACCGCGTCGAGACCGTCAGACTCGAGGACGCGGAGGCCGAGTGTCGCCGCCTCGCTCGCGAGGAGGGGATCCTGGTGGGCCAGTCCAGCGGCGCGACCAGCCTCGTCTCCCGGCGGGTCGCCCGCGAGATCGCCGATCCGAGCCTCGAGTGTCCGGAGCTCCCCGACGCCTTCGAGGGGCAGTTCGGGACGCCGACGGAGACCGACGGCGGAAGTCGGACGGACGACTGTCCGCTCGTGGTGACCGTCTTCTGGGACAGCGGCGAGCGCTACCTCTCGACCGGGCTGTTCGACTGACAGGATTCGGTTCCGGTTCACTCAGTCGCCTATCAGTCTCGGTGAGACTCTCGAGTCGCTATATTTTACTGACCTGACGCCTTCGGTCGAACCGACCGATGATCGAAGTCGAGAACCTCCGCAAAGAGTACGGAGGATTCGTCGCCGTCGAGGGGAGTTCGTTCGCCGTCGACCGCGGCGAGGTCTTCGGCGTCGTCGGCCCGAACGGGGCCGGCAAGACGACCACGCTGAAGACGCTCGCCGGGCTGATCGAACCCACCGAGGGGACGGCGACGGTCGCGGGCTACCCCGCAGGCGACCCGGAGATGCAACGCCGGCTCGGATTTCTCCCGGAGGAGTCCCCGCTCTACGAGGAGATGACCGCCCGGTCGTACCTCCACTTTTTCGCCGACCTCTACGCCGTCTCTCGCGACGTCGCCAGCGAGCGCATCGAGACCGCGCTCGACCGCCTCGAGCTGGAGCATCGCGATCGCCGGATCGGCAACATGTCGAAGGGGATGAAACGCAAGGTCGCTATCGCCCGCGCGCTGGTGAACGACCCAGACGTACTCATCTTCGACGAGCCCGCCTCGGGGCTCGACCCGCTGACGACGAACTACGTCGTCGAGTTTACCCGCGAACTCGCCGAGGAAGGCAAGACGATCGTCTTCAGCGCGCACAACCTCTTTCACGTCGAGAGCGTCTGCGACCGCGTCGTCATCATGACCGAGGGACGGATCGTCGCCCGCGGCACCATCGAGGAGATCCGCGAGGAACACGGCGGGACGGAGTACCACGTCTACGCGACCGTCGACGCCGGTGGCGGCGTCCGCGAGAACGGCGACTTCCGCCACATCGTCTCCGACATGGACGCCGTGGAACGCCTCAGAGAGACCGTCGAGCACGAAGGCGGGGAGGTCACGGACATCCAGACCCACACGCCGAGCCTCGAGGAGATCTTCCTCGAGGTCGCCGACGACGACGGAACGGCCGATTCGGCGACGTCATGACCGCGGAAGGACGAACGGACGAGGCCGATCGGTCCTGCGGAAGCGACGCCGACACCGCTGGCAACTCCGGAACGGCCGGAAGTCAGCTTCACGGCGTCCTCGAGCGGACCGGTCGGATCGCCCGCTGGGAGGTCACCCGAAGCGCGGGCACCGTCGATCGGACGACGGTGTTCGTCGTGATCACGCTCGTGCTCGTCGTCGGCGTCGTCGGCCCGTCGGTCGCCGACGCCGGCCTGAACCTCGAGGACGACCTCTACGTCGTCGGCGTCGACGAGGAGAGCCCGTACCACGACGTCGTCCTCGAGAGCGACGCGTTCAGGGCGGTTGCGCTCCCGGACGTCGACAACGCGTCTGTCGACCTCGTGATCCGCGACGACGAGGTCGAACCGGTCGGCGACAACGGGGCACCGGCCGCGGAGGCGTTTCGCGAGGCGGTCGCGGCGTACAACGAACGGCTGATGCGCCAGGAACCCAACGAGACGGCCGCCCAGCCGGTCGTAGTGGTGATCGAGTACGAGGGTCGGTCGCTCGCGGACGCGCTCGAGGCGGCGGAGGACGAGGGGACTGCAGGCGCTGACGACGAGGACGAGGACGCAGCCGACGACGATGCAACCGAGGCCGACGACGGAGCGAGTGGGGACGGGGGCGGCGAGGTCGACGGTGATGGTCGGGACGACGCAGCCGACGGAGACCGCGCGCCGAACGCGAGCGCCGAGGTGGCCGCGGATGGCGACGCGCCGGGGACGATCTCGCCGCCGTTTCCCTTCCAGTCGCTCGTGCTCGCATTCTTGTTCGTCGTGCCGATGAACTTCGTCGCCCAGGCCTACGGGAGCACGATAATGGACGAACGCATCAAGCGCCGGGGGGAACTGTTGTTGGTCGCCCCCGTTTCGCGCTACGAGATCGTCGCGGGCAAGACCCTGCCGTACCTGCTCGCGCTCGTCGCGATCGTGGTCGGGATCGCAGTCACTATCGGCGGCGGAATCGTCTCGGTGGCGGCGGCGCTCCCGATCGCGCTGCTCTTTCTCGCGGCGACGTTTACCGGCGCGATGTTCGCCCGGTCGTTCAAGGAACTGACGTTCGTGACGGTGGCGATCAGCGTCTTCCTGACGACCTACACGTTCGTGCCGGCGATCTTCACCGACGTTACGCCGATCGCGTTGATCTCGCCGCTCACGCTCGTCGTGATGGATCTCCAAGGCGATTCCGTCGGGCTCGGGACGTATCTCTTCTCGACGGGCCCGTCGTACCTCACCGCCGTCGTGCTCTTCCTGTTCGGCGTCGGCAGCTACCGCGAGGAGGACATGTTCGCCCAGAAGCCGATTCCGACGAAGGTGATCGACACGATCGCGAGCCGACTCTCGAGTACGCGGACCGTCCCCCTGTTCACGATGCTCACTATCCCCTTCGTCTTCGTCGCCCAGTTGCTCGCCGTTGCACTCCTGTTCGCCGCCCCACCAGTCCTCGCGTTCGCCCTGATCTTCGTCTTCGCCGCGGCGGTCGAAGAACTCGCGAAGAGCCTCCACGTCTATGCCGGCTTCGCCCGCGCCCGGTTCGAATCGACCGTGACCGTCGCCGTCGGCCTCGGGGTCCTCTCGGGGAGTGCGTTCTTCGTCGCCGAGAAGGCGACTCAGGTCGTCCAGTTCGTCGGACTGGAGGAGTTCGAGGTCGCCGTCGCCGCCTTCGGGCCGGAGACGTTCGCCCACCTCGTGACGACCGATCCGCTCGTCTTCGCCGGGCTCTTTCTCGCACCCCTGGGGTTGCACGTCGTCACGGCAGTCATCACGGCGGTCGGTGCGACCCGCGGACGCACCGTCTACGCGCTCGCGCTCGCCGCGGCGACGATCGTCCACGCCGGCTACAACATCGGGGTGATCCTCCTTGTCACGTGACGTCGACGCCCCTCGAGGCCGAACGGACGACTCGAGCGGTGGCCGACGGGGGCCGAATCCGCCGACGCCGAGCGAGGACGGCTCGTCCCTCGGCCCGCGCTGGTCGATCGTCCGCCGGGAACTGCGCTCGCTGCGCTCTGAGAAGACGATCGTCCTCGCGCTGGCCATCCAGCTGTTCGTCGCGGCGTTCTCGTCGTTCCTGCTGGTCGGGTTCGTCTCGATGTACGATCCCGGGAGCGTCGATGGCTACGAGGCCCAGGTCGCGATCACGGGCGACGATCCGGACCCGCTGGTCGCCGCCGTAAACGAGCGCGAGGGGCTGAGCGGAACGCAGTACGACCGCGACGCGGCCTACGAGGCGTTCGACGACGGCTCGGTCGGCGCGGTCGTCGACGCGAATCGAGACGACGACGGGCGGCTCCTCGTCAGCGTCATCGCCCCGGACGAAGGGATCGAGACCACCCTGCTCGTCGTCCAGCTTCAGGAAACCCTCGAGCACGTCGAACTGACAGAGCGCGAGCGAAACGCCGAACACCTCGAGCGCCAGCCACTGCCCCTCCCACCCGCAGTCGAGGCGAGTCCGTACTTCGGGTTCACCTACACCGTGTTGCTCCCGCTGTTGCTCTTCTTGCCGGTGTTCATCAGCGGCTCGATCGCCGTCGACTCGTTGATCGAGGAACGCCAGCGGGGTACCCTCGAGTTGCTCCGGGTCGCGCCGCCATCGTTCGCGGACGTGGTAGCCTCGAAGCTGGTCGCGACGGCGGGAATCGCGCCGGTGCAGGCGGTCGCGTGGCTCGCCCTGTTGGTGCTCAACGGGATCGCCGTCGCCAACGTCCTCGCGCTCGTGATCCTGGTCGCTGCGTTCGCCGCGTTCGTCGTCGCCTTCGGCCTGCTCGTGGCGCTGACTGCGCCCGACCGCCGGCAGGCACAACTGCTCTACTCCGGGGGCGTCATCGGCGCGCTCGTCCTGGCGTTGCTGTTGCCGGAACACCCGGCGAACACGATCGCGAAGCTCGCCGTCGGCAATCCGGCGCCGACGACGTGGCTCTCCCTTCTCGCCTACTGTCTCGTCGGGGTCGTCGCCGTCGTCGCGCTCCGAGGGGTCGTCGATCGGCTCGATCCCGAGTCGCTGTGAGCAGGGTCGAGAAACGCTTACGGTCGCTCGGGCGTGACGTACCCGGACGTGGCACAGCGCGACTCGATCCTCCGCGTCGACCTCACGGCGGAGACCGTGCGGAGCGAACGGGTGCCCGAGCCGTGGCTCCGGACGTACGTCGGTGGGAAGGGCCTCGGCGCCCGATATCTGTACGACGAACTCGAGCCCGGAACCGACCCGTTCGACGAGGCGAACGTCCTGCTCGTGCTCGTCGGCCCGCTCACCGGCTTCCTCCCCGGCGAACAGCGCGCCGTCGTCGTGACGAAGTCGCCGCTCACGGGGACGTTTCTCGACTCCTACGCCGGCGGCACGATGGCGGGACGACTCGCAGGCTCGCTCGGCGAGCACGTCGGCCTCCTCGTCACCGGGCGCGCAGCGCGACCCGTCTTCCTCTCGGTCGCCGACGGCGACGTCACGCTCGAGGCGGCCGACGACTGCTGGGGGCTCGACGCCCGCGAGACCGACGACCGATTCCCGGACGCCGCCGTGGCGTGTATCGGTCCCGCCGGCGAGAATCGGGTCGCCTACGCCACCATCGCCACGGACGGCGGCGAGCACCACGCGGGACGGGGCGGCGCCGGTGCCGTCATGGGCGCAAAGCGGCTGAAAGCGATCGTCGCCCGCGACGGGCCGCCCGAGCCGACCGACCGGCTGTGCGAACTCCGCGAGCGGTACGAGGCGGCGTTCGCCGACGACGACACCGGCCGCTGGCACGCCGCGAGCGAGACGCTCGAGACGGTCGACGTCGCCAACGAGGTCGGCGTCCTCCCGACCCGGGGCTGGCAGGAAGGTCGCTTCGAGGGAGCGGCGGACGTGGGGATCGAGGCCGCGAAGGACGCCGCCCGCGAGCGCGAACGCGCGGACGATCCGGTCCCGGGCGGCTTCCGCGTCGAGAGCGACGACGGCGAGAGCGTGCCACGGGGGGCGACGCCCACCGTCCTGGGCGCCGGCCTCGGCATCGACGACTTCGACGCCGTCGCCACGCTCGGCTCGCTCTGTGACCGCCTCGCGATGGACGTCATCTCGAGTGGCAACGCCGTCGCCTGGGCGATCCGGGCGAGCGAGGAGGGACTCCTCGAGCGCGACCGCTCGTTCGGGGACGAGACGGCCGCCCGCGAACTCCTCGAAGAAATCGCGACCCGTGAGACCCCGGTCGGGGACGCGCTCGCAGAGGGCGTCGCCGCGGCGGCCACCGAGTACGGTGGGGCCGAGCTGATCCCGTCGGTGAAGGGGATGGCGTTGCCGGCGTACGATCCGCGGGGGGCGGCCGCGATGGCGCTCGCGTACGCGACGAGCGACCGCGGCGCCTGCCACCGTCGCGCCCGGCCGGTCGAGGTCGAGGCGGTCACCGGCGACGCCTGGACGGTCGACGAGCGCGTCGCGGCGGTCGTCGAGGAGCAAAACCGCCGGGCGATCCTCTGGAGTCTGATCGCCGACGACTTCTTCGGCGACGCGCTCGTCGACCTCGGCGCGGCGTGGCTCTCGGCGGTCGGGCGGGAGTACGACCCCGCCGACCTCGAGCGCGCCGGGGAGCGGATCTGGACGCTCGTCCGGCTGTTCAACGTGCGCGAGGGCTTCTCGCGGGCCGACGACGACCTCCCCGAGGTCCTCACGAAACCGCTCGAGGGCGGGCCGAACGACGGCCGTGCGGTGGACCGAGAGGCGTTCGAGGCGATGCTCGATCGGTACTACGAGGTGCGCGGCTGGGACTCGGACGGTCGGCCGACCGCGGAGACGCTCGAGCGGCTCGGACTCGAGGACGTGCTCGAGGATCGATCGTAGGAGACGAACTCGACCACGATTGCGTGGCCGGTGGCCGACAACGATTACTGACCGGTTCCCCATGTGTCGAGTCATGGTCACAGAGCGCACGAGGCGCGCCGTTATCGTTGGCTCGCTGGCGGCGGGGATCGGCGGGCTCTCACTATCTGGTGCCCGCGGCCTCCTCGAGTCGTTCGCGCCGCTGTCGGGGGACGTCTGGGAGGCCGCCGGCCGGGAGCGCTCCGAACGGGTCGCGAGCCCGTACGGCGAGGCGACGGTCCGGATCGACGACGAGGGTGTCCCACACGTCGAGGCCAACGACGAGGCGGCGGCGTACTTCGCCGTCGGCTACTGCCACGGCTTCGACCGGACCTTCCAGCTCGACCTCGGGCGGCGGGTGATGCGGGGTCGGCTCTCGGAGATCGTCGGCGAGGCGACGCTCGAGGACGACGAGTTCCACCTCTCGATGGACTTCGTCGGGGCGGCCGAGGCCACCTGGGACGGCGTGCGCGAGACGCCGGCGGGCTCCCTGATCGAAGCCTACGCCGACGGGGTGAACGCCGCGATCGAGACCGAACAGCTCCCGCTCGAGTTCCAGTTGCTCGAGTACGAGCCAGAGCCGTGGACGCCCGTGGATACGATGCTGATGGAGAAACAGATCGCCTGGACGCTGACGGGGAACTTCGACGAGCTTCGCGAGGCACTCGTCGCCGATCGGCTGGGCGAGGACCTCGCCGCGGCGCTCTACCCCGAACGGATGGATCATGACGTCCCGATCCTGCGCGAGTCCGATCGGCTGGGGACGATCGGTGGGCTCAGCGGGGGCGCGGAGTCGAACGACGGAAACGTGGGGTCCCCCGCCGACTCGAGTGACGAACTCGGTGGGAGTCCAGCCGGCTCGAGCGACGACGAGCCGACCGGCGACCGGACGGAGCGAGCAGCGATCGGTCCGGCGCTCCTCGAGTGGCTCTCGCGATTCGAGTCGCCGCCCGGCGTCGGCTCGAACAGCTGGGTCGTCTCGGGCGAGCACACCTCGAGTGGCCGACCGATCGTGGCGAACGATCCCCACCTCCCCCTGATGACGCCGCCGCTGTGGTACGAACAGCACGTCCAGACGCCCGAGACGTCGGTTCGGGGGGTCACCTTCCCCGGCGTGCCGTTCGTCCTCATCGGCGCGAACGAGCACGGGGCGTGGGGGTTCACCAACGTCGGTGCGGACGTCCTCGACTGTTACACCTACGAGTTCAGCGAGGATCGCGAGCGCTACCGCTATCGTGGCGAGTGGCGCGAACTCGAGACCGAACGGCGGGAACTGCCCGTCGCCGGCGCCGAGGACCGGTCGCTGCTCGTCTCGAAGACCGTCCACGGGCCGGTGCTCGAGCGCGAGGGGCGGACGGTCGGCGTCTCCTGGACCGGCCTGACGGCCACGCGCACGACCGAAGCGATCTACGCCTACGCCAGAAGCGAGGGGCTCGAGGACGTCCTCGAGGCGACCGAGTACTTCGACCTCCCCACGCAGAACCTCGTCTACGCCGACGCCGACGGGCGGACGTGTTACTACGTCACCGGGAAGCTCCCGATCCGGACGGTCGACGGCGAGCCCGTCTCCGGACACCGGCTCTTCGACGGCTCCACGGGTGAGGGCGAGTGGGAAGGGTTCACCCCATACGGCGAGTCCTCCTGGGAGGGGTTCGTCCCGTTCGAGGAGCAACCCCACGCGATCGATCCCGACCTCCTCGCGACGGCCAACCAGCGCGTCGCCGACGAGCCCGCCCACTACATCGGGGTCGACTACGCGACCCCCTACCGCGGCGCGCGCATCGACGAGTTCCTCGAGGCGTACGCCGAGTCTGGCGAGCCGATCGACCCCGGCGTCCACCGCGACCTTCAGCGCGACGTCCACGACGGCCGGGCGGCGGCGTTCGTCCCCGACCTGCTCGAGGCGGTCTCCGAGGCCGACGCGGCCGACGAACTCGGCGACGCCGCCGAGACGCTCGAGGCGTGGGACGGCCGGATGCACCGCGACTCACGGGGGGCGCTGCTGTTCGCTCGCTGGCTCCACCACTATCGCCGGGCGACCTTCGAGCCGACGTTCGCGGACGCGGGGCTCGACGCGTCGTACTACCCGAACGACTGGGTGCTCGCGCGCCTCCCCGAAGAGCGCGAGTTCTTCACGGAGGCCTCGCGTGCGGAGACGATGGTCGACGCGCTCCGGGAGACGGTGTCGGAACTCGATGCCGAAGGCTGGGACCGGTACGGCGACTGGAACACGACCGGCGCCGTCGAACACCCGTTTGGCTCCGAAGCACCGTTTCTGAACTACGAGGAGCGGCCGACCGACGGCTCGGCGGCGACGGTGGACAACTACCGGTTCGAGTCGGCCGTCGGGGCGAGCTGGAAACAGGTCGTCGAGCCGGGCGGCGAGGCGTGGGGGATCCTCCCCGGTGGCAACTCTGGCGACTACTTTTCGCCGCACTACGACGACCAGTTCACCCGGTGGGCCGACGGCGAGTACAAACCGATGGCGCTCGAGCCCGCTGGTGAGGTCGCGATTACCTTCGAGGAGGGGTCGTCGTGACGGCCGAATCGCCGGACCCCGGATCAGCCAAACCGGCGGAGACCGAGTCGGCCACGAGCGGGCGGGCGCCGCTCGAGCGAGTCCGAACGGAGCCTCGCGCGCACGCGGCAGCGCTTCTGGTGATCGTGATCGTCGGCCTGGCGGCCGCCTGGCTCCACTGGCTGGGCCTCGTCCTCGGCGGCGCGCTCGTCGGCGTCGTCTCGAGGAGCCTTCCACGGGCGGTGCTGGGCGGCGTCGGGTTCGGCGTCGTCGTCCTCGTCGTCTTCGTCGCCTCGCTCGGACCGGCGGTGGGGCCTGCCCTCGAGATGACGCCGGTCAGTTACCTGGTCGTCGCCACAGCGCTCGGGCTTCCGGTGCTCGGCTCGCTCGTGCGGGGGGTCGTCTGACGCCCGTCGACTAGAACGGGCGGCGGGGTGACGCGACCGTCACAGCCGGACGGAAAGGTCGATAGTTTGACGATATCCGGGACGGTACGTGACGGTATGGACCCGTTGCAGACCCTCCGTGATGGGCTGGCCGACGACTCGCTGCGGTTCGCGATCCTCGTCGGGCTCGCGTCGGTCCCGTTCACCGTCGTCCTCTCCTGGGACCCGGTGGCCGACGACGCCGTGGTCTTCGGCGGTTCGGTCGAGGGGTTGCCACTGCTCCTTGCCGGCTTGCTCGTCGGCTACCGGTACAGCGACCGAGCGACCGAGACGCGTCGCGCTGGCATCTGGACCGGCCTCGCGGCCTCGATCGCGCCGGTACTCGTCTACGTCGCCACCACGGTCGCCTCGCTGGGGTCACTCTCCTCGAGGATGGCCGTCCTCGCCGTCGCCCTCACGCCGATCGCCCTCGCGTTCGGCGTCGGCGTCACCGTCCTCGTGACCACGGTCTGTGCGCTGATCGCCGACGTGGTGACGACGCGCCTCGACCGGGACCGACGGACGGTCGACGCGTCCGGGGACGACGGGTGGGATGGAACCGGCTCGAACTGGTGGAAACACGTCGCCCTCTACGCGATTGCGGCGCCGGTCGTGCTCGGATACACGCTGGTTGTCTTCGAGGTGTGGTCGGTTCCGGCCCACGCCGGCTGGCTCCTCCTCACCGCACTGGCGGCGATCGGGCTGGTCCTGTACTCGATCGTCGCCGTCGTCGCGCTCTTCATGGACGCGACCGCCCCGCGAGAGGCCGACGCGGGCTGGCTCCCACGGGTGTGGGTGTACGTCGGCGTCCCGCTCGCCGCGTACGCGCTCGTCTATCTCGAGGCGGTGAACCGGGGATCTGTGAACCCGGCCGGGGACGGAGTGTACGGCTACCTCGTCGCGCTCTGGGCGATCTCGATCGTCTACCTGGTCAACCGTCGCCGCCACGGTGAGACGATCCGACCCGCGGCGCTTGGGGGGTAATCCGTCCGGCGGAACCGATCGCGAGCCGTGTGGCGGGGCGGGCGCCTCGATGGCCGACTCACCTAGGCTTTTTTGTCGCCTGGGCGTAGGCCCGGCATGGAGTACACGACACTTGGCAACACGGGACTCGAGGTCAGCCGGCTCTGTCTGGGCTGTATGAGCTTCGGCTCGAGCGACTGGCGCGAGTGGGTCTTAGACGAGGAGGAGAGCCACGAGGTCATCGAACGGGCGATCGACCTCGGGATCAACTTCTTCGATACGGCGAACATGTATTCGAGCGGTGAGTCAGAACGCGTACTCGGATCCGCCCTCGAGGGCCGGCGCGAGGAGGCCGTCGTCGCCACCAAGTGTTACTTCCAGATGGACGAAGGCGACCCGAACTCGGGCGGGCTCTCCCGGAAGGCGATCGAACAGGAACTCGAGGCCTCCCTCGAGCGGCTGGGGATGGAGACGATCGACCTCTACCAGATCCACCGCTGGGATTACGACACGCCGATCGCAGAGACGCTGTCGGCGCTCGACGACGCGGTTCGGCGAGAGAAGGTTCGCTACATCGGTGCGTCGTCGATGTGGGCTCACCAGTTCGCCGAGTCGCTCTACACGAGCGAGTTGCTCGGCCTCGAGCGGTTCGTCTCGATGCAGAACCACTACAACCTCGTCTACCGCGAGGAAGAACGGGAGATGCTCCCGCTGTGTGAAAAAGAGGGCATCGGCGTGATCCCCTGGTCGCCGCTGGCCCGGGGCTACCTCACGCGCCCGCACGCGGAGATCGACGCCACGACGCGGGGTTCGACAGAAGAGCGCATGTACGAACACCCCTACCGCGAGGGCGGCGGCCGGGAGATCAACGAACGCGTCGAGCAACTCGCCGCGGACCACGGCGTGACGATGGCCCAGCTCGCCCTCGCCTGGCTGCTCCACCAGGACGCCGTCGACGCGCCCATCGTCGGCACGACGAGCGTCGAACACTTAGAGCAGGCGGTCGAGGCGCTCGAGCTCTCGCTGTCGAGTTCTGATCTCGAGTACCTCGAAGAGCCGTACGAGCCGGTCCGGGTGTCGGGTCACGACTGAGCTTCGGAGAACAGATGGCGGCAGGGGCCTCAGTCGGTCGCCTGCAGCCGTGTGAGCGCGAACTCGATCGTTCGGACGAAGATCACCGATAGCAGGTAGAAGTACGCGATCAACAGGCCGAACGCGACCCCGTCGCCGAGCCGACTCGAGATTCCAACCAGCCCCGTCGCGAACTCGATCGTCACGAAGAAAGGGGCCAGCAGCGGTTCGTAGAGGGCCATCGGGTCGCCGAGAAACGGCGGAAACAGCAAGAGCAACCGGAGCAGGAGGACGCCGAACGAAATCGCGAAGACGGCTACGACGGTGCGATCGGGCGCGAGGAGTCGACCGAGCCGCTCGTGGGCGGCCACGCTGGATTCGGGCACACCGGAGGTACAGGTCGACTGGTTATAAAATTGATCACTCCAGAGCACCATCGAGCGCCGACCGCCGTCACGAAACCTAATTCGGTTTCGATACCCCGGTTCTGTACATCAAAGTAATTACCCTCCGTTGCGTACTGGTCACTCAGTACACGATGGACTCGACGGAACCCGAGCGACCACCGCCCGATGGAGAGCCGGACGACCGACCGCGTGTGGACGACACCGAGACCTGTCCCGAGTGCGGTGGACGGCTCGTATCGTCCTCGAACGGCGGCGAACTCGTCTGTGCGGAGTGCGGACTGGTCGCCGACGAGACGAACATCGACTACGGCCCCGAGTGGCGCGCGTTCGACGCCAGCGAGCGCGAATCGAAAACGCGCGTCGGCGCCCCGACGACGAACTTGATGCACGACCGCGGACTCTCGACGCGCATCGACTGGCGCGACCGCGACGCCTCGGGCGGGCAGCTGTCGGCGCGAAAGCGCCAGCAGATGAATCGCTTACGGACGTGGGACCGGCGGTTCCGGACCCGCGACTCGAGCGATCGGAACCTGAAACACGCTCTCGGGGAGATCGACCGGATGGCCTCGGCGCTCGGCATCCCGTCGTCGACGCGGGAAACGGCGAGCGTCCTCTACCGGCGAGCCATCGAGGAAGAGCTCCTGCCGGGTCGCTCGATCGAGGGGATGGCGACGGCCGCGCTGTACGCCGCGGTCCGACAGACCGGCGTCCCGCGATCGGTCGACGAACTGGCGACGGTGAGCCGAGTCGACCGCCTCGAGGTGACCCGGACCTACCGCTACCTCGTGAGAGAACTCGAGCTCCCGATGGAGCCGCCAGATCCGGTCGAGTACGTGGCGCGGTACGCCTCCGGGCTCGCGGTCAGCGACGAAGCCGAGCGGCTGGCGCGAGAGCTGCTCGAGGCGGGCAAACGCGCCGGCGTTCACAGCGGGAAACACCCCGTCGGGCTCGCGGCGGCCGCGCTCTACGCCGCGGCACAGCTCACCAACGAGTCGATTCCGCAGGCGGAGATTTCGGCGGTCGCAGACGTGAGCGAGGTGACGATCCGCAACCGCTATCAGGAACTACTCGAGGCGCGGGCGAACGAAGAACGCCAGTGAGTCGTCGATGAGCAATCCGGTACCCACCAACGTTCGTTGCTACGAGTGTGGCCACGAATACGCCCACCTCGGTACGGACGTCCACCCTGGACGGTGCCCACGATGTCGGTCGCGGGCGGTCTCGCCCGCCGGTCGACTCGAGTTCACGGTGACCGTCGACGCGTCCCCGACGGCAGCGCAGCCGCGAGCGACGGCGGTCGGCACGGACGAGACGTACCGGATGTTCCTCGTCGAACTCGACGGCGACGTCCCGGCGCTCGTCGCCGTCGACTTCGTCCAGATCGAAGGGATGGTGTTCACGGCCGCGGACCTCCCCGCAGATCCACGTCTCTGGGAGCCGCTCGAGCGGACGATCCGGCACAGCGGCGCACTCAGGAGAGGCGCGCGGCGAGGTCGGCCTCCGTGAGGATGCCGACGGTTTCGCCGGCCTCGGTGATCATGACTGCCTTGTAGTGGTCGAGCAGGTTGGAGATCTCGTCGAGGGTGGCGTCCTTCGAGACCGTTGGGAAACTCTCGGCCATGTGTTCTTCGACCGGCTCGTCCCGCGCGTTGGCGTCGAGGTGAGCGAGGTCGCTCTGGCTGATCGAGCCGACTGGCGTACCATCCTGGATGACCGCCAGCTGCGAGTAGGCCTCCTCGTCCATCAGTCGAGCGGCTTCACTGACCGGATCTTCGGGCGCGACGCTGACGACCGCTTCGTTCATCAGGTCTGCGGCGCGGATGACGTCGCCCTCGGCGTCCTCGAGGGCGTTGACGATCCGTCGGAGCGTCGAGAGCCGCGGGTCGACGTCGCCGCCTTCGATCCGGGCGATCAGCGGCTGGGAGACGTCCGCACGGTCGGCGAGTTCGCTCTGGGTCAGCCCCAGATCGGTCCGGCGCTGTTTGAGGTCCTCGGGCGTCGGGAGTTCCATGCGGTACAATAACCGCAGGTTATAGAAAACCGTTTGGGTGTGCCCGGACGCCGCCTCAGTCCTCGTCGGGGAGTTCGAACACCTCGACGACCGAGAGCGGCACGTCACGCAGCGCGCCGCCGACTTCGCTCTTGGCGATCCGGGAGGCGTGTTCCTCGCCGTCGGCGTTGTACACCTTCATCTCGAGGGCGAGTCCGACGAGCGCGGTGTCGGCGGCGATGAACGCCGAGTCGAACGGCTCCCCGCAGGCAGGACAGCCCGTCGCGCCGACTTCGACCTCGACGTACTTCAGTCCCTGACTGTTGAGTCGCTTTCCGGCTTCGCTGACGGCGACGCCAATCGCGTCGTCGATCTGCTCGACGTCACGAACCAGCCACGCGGCTTCCATCGCGACGAGATAGTTGCTCATACCTGATGATCGGTCCGGGGGGTTTCGTGCTTTGTGGTTCGGCGGTCACCCGTCCATCACTCGAACGGCAGGGCGATGAACGGTCGACCAGCCGTGCTGGTAGATCCCACGTCGCGCAGGGCTCACTCCCGGCCGTGTCCGCGCGCACCTGAGGTCGATGATGGGCATAAGTTATGAGAAACGATCCAGTCTGGTTCCATCATAATTACCGTATTTCGACTCGAGCGAACCTCCAGTTGCGCCGATCACAACCGTAGTTGAATCGCAAGACTGCGCCGACCTGATCTGGTATAGAAGATCGTTATGTATTCTCCCGTTCAGCAATTCTTATATATGGGCACGGACTCCCCCCGACTGAACTCCGATGAAATCCCGCGTGCATCACGCGACACTGTTCGCCCTGTACCAGCTCTGTATCGTGCTCGGCATCCTCGCGATGCCGGTCGCGATCGTCGCCCGCCAGGCGGGCGTCACCCTGCCGATCCACCGCCTCCTCGTGCGTGTGGGGGAGGCGTACGAAAACGCACAGGCCGCCGAGTAACCGTTCTGACGCCGGTTCGTCGCTTCCAGCCGCTCGAGAGCCACGCCGCCACCGACCGATCGCGCAATCGGCGGTGGTCAACGCCGCTCTTTTATATTGTGCCGGCCGTTAGTATCGAGCAATGCGAACGCCCATGCACGACTCCGAGTTCTCGCGGACGGTCGACCAGCTGTCGAACGAGCCAAACCCCTACGAGCCCGAGATCGGCTCACTCCCCAAGAACGAGCTCTCACAGGCCGAACTCGACACCGTGAACAAGACCGGAACGACGACCATCGGCATCACCACGGCCGACGGCGTCGTCATCGCGACGGACATGCGCGCCAGCCTCGGCGGCCGGTTCGTCTCGAACAAGAACGTCCAGAAGGTCGAACAGATCCACCCCACCGCGGCGCTCACGATGGTCGGCAGCGTCGGCGGCGCCCAGTCGTTCATCTCGAGCCTGCGCGCCGAGGTCAACCTCTACGAGGCTCGCCGCGGCGAGGACATGAGTATGGAGGCGCTCTCGACGCTCGCGGGCAACTTCGCCCGCGGCGGCCCCTTCTTCGCCATCCATCCCATCCTCGGCGGTGTCGACGACGAGGGCAGCCACGTCTACAGCATCGACCCCGCCGGCGGCGTGATGGGAGACGACTACACCGTCACCGGCTCCGGGATGCAACTCGCCTACGGCCACTTAGAGCAGGCCTACGAAGACGACCTGTCCAACGAGGAGGCGATGACCATCGCCGCCCGCGGCATCAAGTCCGCCGCCGAGCGCGACACGGGTTCGGGCAACGGCGTCTTCCTCTGTGAGATCACCGGAGAGGGCGTCGACATCCACGGCCACAACGAGTTCGAGGAAGTCATCTAAGCTCCTCGAGCGTAACCACTACGTGAGCGGGCTGTGAAGCGCGACTATGCGCCCCATCAGACGGCTCCTCTCGGCGCTTGTCGGGAGCGCCATCGCCATCGCCGTGATGGTGGTCCTCGCGACGATCGTCTTCTCGATCATCATCGTCGTCGTCTCGACCAGTGCCCGACTGGCGGGCTACGACCCCAGTTCTGACTACGTGGTCCTCTCGTCGGCGCTGATCGTCGTCGCCGTGATCCTCACCGGTGGCCTGACGCCGGGACTCTCTCGACGCAGTAACGACGCGTACGAAACCGACGACGTCGACGACCGAATGTACGGCTGAGTGCACCCGGTGGGGACGAGACGGGACGCCGCGAGTCAGTTCCGGGCGAGCTGCCGCGCGGTTGCGCCGATCACGCAGGGCCACAATCCATCTCACCGACACACGCCATCCCGTCGAACCGACCGACGTCCCCGCCGCCAAGCCGTTCCATTCAAGCCCGTCGCGGTTCCTCTCGAGTCCATGAACGAGACGCGTCGATCGATCCTCGAGGCCATCGCCGACGGCCCCGTCCCCGGTCCCGAACTCGCCGAGTCCAACGGGGTCTCGCGGGCGGCCGTCTGGAAGCACGTCGAGGAACTCCGCGAAGCCGGCTTCGAGGTCGAGAGCGGGCCCAGGGGCTACGAACTCGTCGGCGTGGCCGAATACAACGGCCCGGCGATCGAGTACGGCCTCGAGGCTCCGTTCTCGATCGAGTACCACGAATCGATCGGGAGCACGAACGATCGCGCGCGCGAACTCGCGACCGACGGCGAGACGGACGTGGTCGTCCTCGCCGGCGAGCAGACCGGCGGCCGGGGTCGCCTCGAGCGTGAGTGGTCGTCCCCCGCGGGCGGCGTCTGGGCGAGCGTCGTCTACCGACCGGACGTCCCGCCGGCTCGCGCACCGCTGTTTACGTTCGCTGCGGCCGTCGCGACGGCGAACGCAGCACGCGAAGCCGGCGTCGACGCACGGATCAAGTGGCCAAACGACGTCGTCGTGCCCGTCGACGACGAAGGCGGCTACGAGAAGCTCGCGGGCATCCTGACCGAGATGGAAGCCGAGACCGATCGCGTGGAGTGGCTCGTCGTCGGCATCGGCGTCAACGCCGACATCGACGCCGAGACGCTCCCGGCGGGAGCGACGAGCATCCGCGAGCAGGCCGGTGCGTTCGACCGTCGGGTGTTCGTCCAGCGACTGCTCGAGCAGTTCCACGCCCAGCGCGACCTCGAGGGCGTGATCGACGACTGGCGCGACCTCGCGCTCACGCTCGGCCAGCGCGTCCGCCTCGAGTTACCCGAGGACGTCCTCGAAGGCGACGCCGTCGACGTCACGGCGACCGGCGCGCTCGTCGTCGAGACGGCCGACGGCCTCGAGGAAATTTCCGCCGGCGACTGCGAGCACCTCAGGCCAACCGAGAGTGGTCGGTGAGATCCAAACAGGTATGACGATCGTGACCGTCGGCTGAGACATGCCACGACTCGAGCCACCGTGTCTGCGATCGAAACACGCCTCCCGCGGTGCGGCCCGCGGGGCGAAACTGGGCGGCCGGATCGGCGGTCTCGGCGGCCCGGCGACGGGTGCGGTTGGGGCTGGCGTCGGCGCCGCGACGGGCTACCTCGCCGGGACGGCTCGCGACTCGATCGGCGGGGCGCTGAAACCCTGGTGACGTGCGCTCGCGACGGACGTGGTAGCGCCGTTCAAGAAGTCATAAATCCCTCCTCCGGTTCCGTTCGGACATGGACGCCTACGAGTTGCTCACGCGGAACGCAGAAGAGGTGGTCACGGAGGAGGAGGTGCGCGAACTCGCCGCCGATCCCGAAGGAAAGCGAGTCTACGTCGGCTACGAACCCTCCGGCGTCCTCCACATCGGCCACCTGCTCACCGCGAACAAGCTCATCGACTGCCAGGAGGCAGGCATGGACGTGGTCATCTTACTCGCCGACGTCCACGCCTACCTCAACGGGAAAGGTACTTTCGAGGAGATTCGCGAGACGGCCGAACGGATGCGCGCACAGTTTCTCGCCTACGGCCTCGACGAGGAGCGCACGGAGTTCGTCTACGGCTCTACGTACCAGCTCGAGGAGGAGTACGCCCTCGACTTACACGAGCTCGAGCTCTCGACGACGCTCAACCGCGCCCAGCGGGCGATGGCCGAACTCCAGGGCGGCGAGACGGCGAAGGTCAGCCACGTCGTCTACCCGCTGATGCAGGCGCTCGACATCGAGTACCTCGACCTCGACCTGGCCGTCGGCGGGATGGACCAGCGAAAGGTCCACATGCTCCACCGCGAGGAGCTTCCCGGCCTGGGCTACGAGGCCCGCCCCTGCCTGCACACGCCGATCGTCGCCGACCTCACGACCGGGGAGGGGAAGATGTCCTCGAGCGCGGGCGTCACCATCTCGATGGAAGACTCCACCGAGGAGATCGAAGAGAAGGTCAACTCGGCCTTCTGTCCGCCGACGCGCGACCCAGAAGGCGACCTCGAGAACCCCGTCCTCGAGCTGTTCGAGTACCACGTCTTCCCGCGCTTTTCGGAGGTGCTCGTCGAGCGACCCGAGAAGTACGGCGGCGACCTCACCTACGAGGAGTACGAGGCCCTCGCAACGGACCTCGAGTCGGGCGAACTTCACCCCGCCGACGCGAAGAGTACGCTCGCGGCGTACCTCGACGAGCTGATCGCACCCGGCCGCGACATCCTTCGCGAACTCCGCGAGGAGTCATCGACCCACGACTGAACAGTCGATTCCGATCTCTCGACTGTCGGTCCAGAGCCCCTTTCGACGATCGTCTGTACGGCGTGACGATCACCGGCACCCAGTTACGACCGCCGGCACGAGAGGCAGTCGGCGGACTCGCTCAGGGTTCGACGTCGAAAGGAAACAGGGGAATGGTGGCTATTGACGTGGCCCCTGGGTCACTGCAGTGTGGCCAGTTACAGTGATTCGGCGGGCAACGGTGATCGGTTCTGTGGACCACACCGACAGACAGTTCGGGTCTTCTCCCGCCACGTCATGGATAATCAGGCCATTTAGAAAAGCGTATTGGCCGTCTTGACGCTCGAATTCACCGACTGCGACGGGACTCGAGCGGTCCTGGCTCTCGGTATCGACGTCGTTCGTCCGAGCCGGAAAGAACAGGGTGGCTGCTCCACCGTCGTACGTACCGACGATCCCCGCGTCGTCGCGATCACACTCGGGGGCGACCGTGTCGGTTACCAGTGTATTGGGTTCGACTCCTCGACGTCCAGCAACGCGATCCCTGCTATCGCTGTGAGTGCAACCACGATCACGACTGGCACCGATTCACCCCGAGCTTGAACCGTACTGCGACGCAGTCGGGCGGGGCTGACGGTTACTGATCGGTGTACTGATCGACGACGACCGACATCGCGAAGAATCCGATGGCGACCACGAGCGCGACGACCATCGTCGTCGTTCCACGAAACAGGTACTGAAACGCCAGCACTGCACCGAAGACGACGACCGACTGTACGAGATACTGCATCCAGGGAACGTCCGAACGATTCATATCGTCGAGCCGACCCAGTCGCTCCACCGTAGTGAATCGCTCGGCTTTCCGCCGCGCTACAGGCGGTTCGGTGCTGGCGTTCGTCCTCGAGTCACCAGCGCTCACCCCCCGTTACGCTTCGTCGGCCGCCCGCTCGCCGGGGATGCCGATCTCGTCGACGAACTCGGTGCCCGAAAGCGCACATCGGTACGCCGGTTTGTACATCATGTTCTCGCCACCCTCGCGAACCTCCCACGCCGTCGCGATTTCCTCTCTCAGGTAGTACTGAGCCCGCTCATTGCCCTCCTTCACGTAGTAGTCGCTGAGCCGAATCGGGTCGCGGTCGAACAGCCCGCCGGGCTCGCAGCCGTCGACGATGACCACCGTCTTTCCCTCGAGGTAGAGCTCACTGTCTCGAGCGCGCTTCGCGTGGGCGTTCTCGGCGTGGCGCTCGAGCAACCGTTCGCGCTCGGACGCGGGCGTCTCCGGTCCGATCACTGCCACCTCGTTCACCGTGAAGTAGCCGATCAGGTACCGGTGGGCTCGCTCGCCGCGCGGGCGGCGCAGTCCCGCGTAGAAGCCGACCACGTCGCCCGGCTCGAGCGCCCGGAGGCGGGAGACGTAGCCGCTCGTGCGGTGTTCACCGTAGGTCAGCGCCTCGAAGTTCGGGTCGTGGTGGAGTGGCCAGGACTCGAGGTCCGCTCCGGCGACGACCGTCTTCCCGTCCCGAACGGGCTGGGGAGTGATCCGTGTCGTCAGGTCCGCCGGGACGGCGTCGCTGTATCGGAGTCGCCACGAGCCGAGCGTCTCGGTTTCCCGGGTCTCGTCCGTCTTTTCCGGGATTGGAACGTACTCGAACGTCCCGTTGTCGTACAGCGGTGCGAGTGCGCCGAGGTTGGTGCTGTCGGCGCCGATGCCAGCGAGGACGACCGTCATTGGGGAGTACTCGAGAGGCCGTCGACATATAGTACTCGGTGAAACGATTTACACCCGGTCACGACCGTTGGCGGTCAGCCTCGACAACGAGGCCGAGGCTGCCCGCTCGGCTGTGACCGGGTGTGTAATGACGTTCAACGGTTACTAGAACGTCGTCCGTTCGGCGGCGGGCGATCCCACGACGAACCGATCGCCTGGATCGAGTACCACGGTTCCGTGATGGATGATAGTTTTATGTGAAAAAGTGGCATGTAACAATGTGTCGTGTCCCCATGGCGAGCGAGGACGACCTCACCAAAGTGGCCGCAACGTGTGACAACTGCGGAACCATCGTCGCCGCCCGCGTCTGGCCGGATGGCACGATTAGACCGATCGGACGCGGTGATAGATGTTCGTGTAACGATGCGTCACTTCGGATCCTCGAGTAAGAGGACGCGTGATCGACAAGAAAACGCGGCGTCAGGTGCAAGGCATACTCTTTTGGGCCGGTACGAACACCGTTAGCCATGGTCTCACGCCCCCCGGTACAGTGTCCGCTCTGTCACAGCGTCGTGAGCCCCAAGCGATGCCTCGAGGATCACCTCGTAGAGAAGCACACGGGGCGTGAACTCGCCAAATCGATCGTCGCCGAGTACGAGGTGATCGTCGGCGGCGATCCCTCCTGACTCGAG